>CAZUBW010000015.1:0-55634 GCA_964618645.1 uncultured Bacteroidales bacterium
GTATTTGAGCTGATGCTCGACCGGGGAACGAATGTTACTTTTGCCACCAAGCTTTCTACCGGAGCATTCAAAAATATTAACCTCGACTATATTAAAAACCGGAAAACCTTTTACTTAATTTCGGGCGCCATCATTGTCATTGGCCTTGTTTCGCTCTTCACCCGTGGTCTCGATGAGGGTGTGGATTTTGCCGGCGGACGAAACTACATTGTACAGTTTGATCAGCCGGTCAGCAATGTTGAGGTGGCTGAGTTGGTGGAAAACGAATTAGGCATCCCGCCGACTGTAATAACCTTTGGCTCGGACGATAAGGTGCGTATAACCACCAAGTACGGCATTGATTCGGAAGATCCTGAAATGGACAGCAAAATCGAGGAAATGATTTATAAGGGTGTGAAACCCTTGTTAAACGATACGGTTAGCCTGGCACAATTCAAGGAGGTCAATGTGCAGGGTCTGCAGAAAGTAGGGCCTACCATTGCAGCCGATATCAAGCGTGATTCAGTTGTGGCCCTAATCATCGCCCTGTTCTTTATGTTCCTCTATATCGGATTCAGGTTCCGGAACTGGAATTTTGGTATTGGTGCGCTGGCTTCGCTGGCCCATGATGCTTTCTTTGTAATAGCCATGTTTTCGTTGCTGTATGGCATAATGCCCTTTTCGATGGAAATGGACCAGACCTTTATAGCGGCCATACTAACCATTATCGGTTATTCGGTGAACGATACCGTGGTTATTTTCGACCGTGTACGTGAATACAGGGCCCTCCATCCCAAAATGGACCTGGCTTCGCTTATTAACAAAGCTGTTAACGATACCTTTAGCCGGACCATCATCACATCACTTACCGTGTTGATTACAGTGGCTATCATTTTTGTTTACACCGGTCAAAGTGTTCGCGGATTTGCCTTTGCTTTGCTACTGGGATTATTCTCCGGAGTTTACTCAACGGTATTCATTGCCTCGGCATTGGTTTACGATACGCGTAAAAAGGTTGGACAAAAAAAATAATTCATTATCCTGAAGATGTTTTAGGAGGCTGTGTAAAAAGTCCGATAATCGAAGCCGTCATTGCGAACGAAGTGAAGCAATCTGCTAATATACAGATAGATTGCTTCGGTCGTACCTCCCTCGCAATGACGTGGGAAAGACTTATTACACAGCCTCTTTTTCTTTCATCTTTTGCTATATTTGTATCCTTAATTGCACCATATGTATCATTATATTGCATTTTTGAGCGGAGGGGAACTGATCCTGGTTTTTCTGGTTTTTTTGTTGCTTTTTGGTTCCAGCAAAATACCCGAACTGGCCAAGGGTTTGGGTAAGGGTTTGCACGAGTTCAGGAAAGCAACCGATGACATCAAACGCGAGATTCACCAAAGCACCGAAGGTATTACCAAGGACATTAACGAAAGCGTTGGCGGTATTCGCAAAAATTTAACCGATATCACCAGCGATATCACCAGCGATATCAATAAAACCACCGAAGAGATTAACCAAAACCTTAACAACACCGCAAAGGAAGGGTGAAGTTACCCCTTGCCGGCCGCTTACCATGGTTATTATTGAAGCTTCCAATATTACCAAGTCGTTCGGTGCCCTGCAGGTGCTGAAAGGAGTCAATGTAGCGGTTTCAAACAGTGAAATTGTCACCATAGTCGGCGCCAGTGGCGCCGGAAAAACCACCTTACTGCAGATAATGGGTACATTGATGAAGCCCACCGGAGGTACAGTTACCCTTAAAGGTGTGTCAATTGCCGGCTTACGCGAAAAAGATCTGGCCCGTTTCCGGAATCAACATATCGGTTTTGTTTTTCAGTTTCACCACCTGTTACCCGAATTTACAGCTATTGAAAATGCCTGTATACCTGCCTTTATTGCCGGGATACCTAAGGCCGATGCTATGAAGAAAGCGGGCGAAATCATGACAATGCTCGGTCTTGAACACAGGCTAAACCATAAGCCTGCTGAATTGTCAGGCGGTGAACAGCAGCGTGTAGCCGTGGCGCGCGCCCTTATTAACGACCCCGATGTTGTGCTGGCAGACGAACCTTCGGGGAACCTCGATTCGCAAAACAAAAGGGAATTACATGAGCTGTTTTTCACTTTACGGAATAAACTGGGACAGACTTTTGTAATTGTTACACACGACACTGAACTGGCGCAGATGAGCGACCGGACCATAACCATGCACGACGGTTTACTGGCGGGCTGATGTGCCTTTTTGAAAATGCTGCATTTGAATAATCACAATCATCAGGGTTTTACGCATTCGGCAACCGACGAGGAATCATTAAAAGCTTATCTCGATGCCAGGGCAGATTTTTATAACCGGCCTGCGTTCATCGACACCGATCCCATACAGGTTCCGAAACAATTTATTACCACCGAGGATATCGAAATTGCCGCTTTTCTGACGGCTACATTGGCATGGGGGCAGCGTTGCACCATCATTGGAAAGGCTAAACAGTTACTGGCCCTCATGGGCAATAGTCCCTACGACTTTCTTATCCATGCCAGGGGAAAGGACTTTTCCGTATTTGAAACATTCTGCCACCGTACTTTCAACGCAACCGATGCCTTGTATTTCCTGCACACACTGAAGCGCATGTATTTGTTTCAGGGTGGATTGCACGGTGTTTTTCAAAAAGGTTTTGCTGCCGGTACCGATGCCGGTAATGCCATTGCCCATTTCAGGCAGGTGTTTTTTGCGGATGAACATCCTGCAAGAACCCGTAAACATGTACCGGATGTGTTAAAAGGCTCTTCTGCCAAACGCCTGAATATGTTCCTGCGATGGATGGTGCGCAAGGACAACCGCGGGGTCGACTTCGGTTTGTGGGATGATATCAGCCCTTCGCAATTATGCATTCCGCTTGATCTGCATGTGGGTAACACCGCCAGGAGGCTGGGTTTGCTCAGGCGGAACCAGAACGACTGGAAAGCCGTGATGGAACTAACAGCGCAACTCCGTAGGTGGGATGCCGCCGATCCTGTGAAATACGATTTTGCTTTATTTGGCATCAGCATATTTGAACAATCGTCGCGTAGCCGGACTGGCAGGTTTCCGGAAATGCGACCATGATCGCTGAACCCTATGTCGAATACATACTTTGCCTTTAAACAGTTTAAGATTTATCACGATAAGTGCGCCATGAAAGTGGGCACTGACGGTGTATTACTTGGGGCATGGACCGATCCTGATGTTGCCGGCAATATACTCGATGTTGGTACAGGAACGGGTTTGATTGCCATTATGCTGGCACAGCGTTCCAGTGCATTCATTCATGGTGTGGAAATTGAGGAAAACGCTTTCCGACAGGCCGGCGAAAATGCCGGTTTATGCCCCTGGAACAGCCGGTTAAGCTTCTTCAACGATTCCTTTCAGCACTTTGCCCATAGTACGATACACCGCTATGACCTGATCGTTTCCAATCCACCCTTTTTCAGGAATTCGTTAAAACCGCCAGCGTCAGACCGCCAACTTGCCCGGCACGAAGAAAAGCTCAGTCATGAAAGCCTTTTCTTTTATGCCGCTTCGCTACTTACGGCTTCCGGCAGGTTTTGCTTAATCATTCCTTTTGGTGAAACTGAAAACATTAACCGGCTGGCCCTGTATAATGAACTCTACCTGCGTAAACAAACGATAGTGCGCTCATATCCTGGCAAGCAACCATCGCGTTGCCTGGTTGAATTCTCGAAAATGCCTGTACAGCAGCTGGATGTAAATGAAATGGCCATTAGAAAAGGGGTGGGAGCTGATTATTCAACGGAGTATAAAACACTCACCAGTGCCTATTATTTGTGAAAACCCAAGAAAATAGGTCTGCTAATTGACAGATGCTGTACTCATTTCATGAGAAATGGTTATTTTTATCAGCTTAAAGGGTTTTGAATGGATAACAAATATAAAACTGGAGGATTACGATGACTATTCTGATGACTGTGGTATTTGTGGTTGGTTATATTTTTATTGCTGTAGAGCACAGGATTAAGATTGACAAAGCTGCCTCTGCACTTTTAACAGGTATATTGTGCTGGTTAATATATTATATCTCACAGCATACCCATGCAGCAGCAGAGATAGCCTTATTGCATCACCTGGGCGATATATCGGCCATCCTGTTCTTTTTGATGGGCGCCATGACCATCGTGGAGGTAATTGATGCACACGACGGTTTCAGTATTATCACCGGGATGATTCGCACACGCTCGAAAACAAAGATTCTGGTACTCGTGGGTTTTATTACCTTCTTTCTTTCGGCCATATTAGATAATCTTACTACCTCCATTGTTATGACGTCGCTTTGCGGCAAGCTGCTGAGTGAGAAAAAAGACCGTTTATGGTTTGCCTCAACCGTAATAATAGCTGCCAATGCCGGTGGCGCCTGGTCGCCCATTGGCGATGTAACAACTACCATGTTGTGGATAGGTGGCCAGATTTCTGTCGGAAAAATTATCGCCACTACTTTTTTCCCCAGCCTGGTAGTACTGCTCGTACCATTGACACTGCTGATGTTCAAATTCAGGGGACAGCTGATTCCACAGGTTCCCAAGGCCAAAAAAAGTGAGCATTTCAGGGAGAGTAACATTATTCTTTTTTCCGGCGTGGGCTTGCTGATATTTGTTCCTGTTTTTAAAACACTGACACATATGCCACCTTTTGCTGGCATGTTGTTCGCGCTTGGTGTCTTATGGGTGATCGGCAGTCTTATCCATGTTAAGAAAAATCCCGATGTACGTATCAAATACTCGGTTACCAATGCGCTGCGCAGAATTGATACTTCCAGCATCCTGTTTTTCCTGGGCATTTTACTGGCAGTTTCGGCACTCGAAGCCAATGGTATATTGCATGTACTGGCAGGTCATGTGGTGGCTTATGTTCAAAACGAATATGTGATTGGCGCCATTCTTGGCGTATTTAGTGCAATAATCGACAATGTCCCTCTTGTGGCAGCTGCCCAGGGCATGTTCGATATGAGCGTTTACCCGATGGATCATCCTTTCTGGGAATTTCTGGCTTTGTCAGCCGGAACAGGAGGCAGTGCCATTATTATAGGCTCGGCTGCGGGTGTTGCGGTTATGGGCATCGAAAAAATTGATTTTTTCTGGTATCTGAAAAACATTAGCCTGTTGGCATTGCTGGGCTTTTTTGCCGGATTGGGCGCTTTTATTTTGCAACAAATGATTTTCTAGAAGTATTAACCAATACCTGAGGGTATGCGATTGCTGATCATCGAAGACGAAGCCAAGGTAGTGGCCTTTCTGAAAAAAGGACTCGAAGAGAACGGCTATAGTGTTGATGTGGCATACGACGGTAAGGAAGGCGCTGAGCTAGTCAGCCATAATACGTATGATATTATTTTACTTGACCTGGTATTGCCGCATATCAACGGGCTCGAATTGTGCCGGATGATAAGGGAAAAGGATCAGCAAGTGCCCATACTCATGCTAACTGCCCTTGGATCTACCGAAGATAAGGTTATTGGGTTTGAGGCAGGCGCCGATGATTACCTTACCAAGCCCTTTGAGTTTAAAGAATTACTTGTACGGATCAGGGCACTTGTTAAAAGGTCTTCAGGGGCTCAGCCAAAGCTTTCCGTACTCAGGGTATTTGATATTGAACTCGATTTGCAGCGGAAAACGGCCAAACGGGGAGGCAATATCATAACCCTTACAGGTAAAGAGTTTTCATTGCTCGAATACCTTATGCTCAATAAGGGCAGGGTGCTTTCGCGTGCCGAACTTGCCGGCAAGGTATGGGATATCAATTTCGATACCGGAACCAACGTGGTGGATGTATACATCAATATCCTCCGTAAAAAAATCGACCGGAATTTCGACAGGAAGTTAATACATACCCGGGTGGGCCTGGGTTATATTTTTGACGAGGAATAATGGAAATCCGCAGGAAACTGACCTATCAATTCAGTGCAACTGTGGCTGTGCTGTTGTTTCTTTCGTTTATGGCCATTTACTTTTCCTTTTCGGAGTCACGGAAGGCGGAGTTTATCGACCGGCTTAAAAGCAAAGCCAAACTGGTAGGCCAGATGCTTATTGATATTGAGGAAATTGATGTTGAGCTACTCAGAAAAATTGAACAGAACAATCCGCTGAATTTGTCCAATGAAAAGGTTATCATCTATGACGACTGGAACCGGCAGTTGTTTGTGAATTTTGCCGATACCAGCATTTCAGTTACAACTTATTTTATGAACCAGGTAAGGAGCAGGGGAGAGTGGCGATATGTACAGCATCCCTATGAAATATACGGGTTGCAGTATTCAGGACCAAGGGGTAGAATTTTCGTATTTGTGGCAGCTACTGATATTTTTGGCCGGAAAAAGCTCACCATGCTGGGCAATATTCTGCTACTGGTATTTGTAGTAAGCATGGCATTTGTTTTTATTGCAGGGCGGTTTTTTGCCAATCAGGCCCTGAACCCCATTGAAGGTATTATTGCCCGGGTAGATGAAATTGGCATATCAAACCTTGATGCCCGCGTGGAAGAGGGTAATGGTAAGGACGAGATTGCCAAGCTGGCCATCACTTTCAACAATATGCTCCAGCGTCTCGATTCATCCTTCAGAATACAAAAAACCTTTATTGCCAATGCCTCTCATGAGCTCAGAAACCCGCTCACAGCCATAACGGGTCAGCTCGAAGTGATGTTGATGACGTCAAGATCAGCAGAAGAATATCGTAATACATTGAAATCGGTTCATGAGGATATTGTCAGTATTAACCAGATGGCCAATAACCTTTTGTTGCTTGCACAAACCAGTCTCGACAGCGCATCCCATAATTTTGTCCGTATAAGAATTGATGATATACTCTGGCATACGGTCAACGAAATGAAAGTGAAGCACCCCGATTACCAGGTTAATATAAATTTCAGTACAAACATTGATGACGAGGAAAATCTCATGATCATGGGGAACGAACAATTGATGCGAATTGTTTTCATCAACCTGTTGGAAAATGCCTATAAATATTCCGATAAGAAAAAGGTAAGCATTCTGGTTGACCAACAAAGCGATCAGTTAAGCATTGGGTTTACCGATGAAGGATATGGCATTGCCAGCGATGAGATAAACCTGGTTTTTAACCCCTTTTACAGGGCCAGGCACGTGGTTCACCGCAAGGGACATGGTATTGGTCTGTCATTGGTTGACAATATTGTTACCCTGCACCAGGGATATGTTACGGTAAATTCAGTGGTGAACATGGGTTCTACTTTTACCATTCATCTTCCGGTGTATCAATCGCCCGGGCCATTAACCGATAGCCAATAGCCAACAGCTAATAGCTGTATCCATTTTTAATCGCTTTTTAATCTGTTTTATTTACAAGTTTGCCCGATTAAGCCTAATTTCGTACAGCAACAAACAGAAAAGCATCATCAGGATTTCCTGTATGAAGCAACGAATGATTGGTTTAGTCTATTTATTCTTTTGATGTGAATCCTTTTTACAGATTAACGGGCTCCTTGAAGCAGAAGGAGCCCTTAATTTTTTTATGGTAACGGGTATACTAAGCTTTCGAATTATTACTTGCAATTTGTAGTTTTGTGGAAATATTCTTTTTATCCTGAAATGCTGTTGCTATGGTTTTAACCCGGTTGTTCAATGAATTCTTTAATAGTGAAAAGGCTGGTGGTCTGATATTGATTGCCATGACTGTTGTATCGCTGTTGCTGGCCAATTCGGCATGGCAGGGACCGTATGTTGTCTTTTGGGATTATGATCTGGCCGGACACAGTATTGTACACTGGATAAACGAAGGACTGATGGTTTTTTTCTTCCTTTTAATCGGATTGGAACTGGAAAGGGAAATATATATCGGAGAATTAAATGATCTGAAGAATGCTTCTTTACCAATTTTTGGCGCCATCGGAGGTATGCTGGTTCCGGCTTTACTATATGTTTCTTTCAACGTTGGAACAGATCTACTTTCCGGTGCTGGCATTCCTATGGGAACAGATATAGCTTTTGCCATCGGACTGCTGTCTTTGCTGGGCAAACGGGTCCCCGTTTCCCTAAAAGTATTCCTTACTGCATTGGCCGTGATAGACGACCTCGGATCGATACTGATTATTGCCTTTGTTTATTCAGGCAACGTAGTACCGGCAAAACTGTTTATTACCCTGGGTATTTTTGCCTTGTTGCTGTTACTGAACAGATTAAAGGTACGGAATCTGATACCTTACCTGGCTGGTGGCATTGCTATGTGGTATTTTATGTCGAAATCGGGTATACATGCCACCCTGGCCGGCGTATTGCTGGCCTTTGTAGTGCCTTTTGGAAACGGGGGAGAGAAGTCGCCTTCGTACATCCTTCAGCATTGGTTACATAAGCCGGTTGCCTTTTTTATTCTTCCTTTATTTGCCCTTGCCAATACCAGTATAACTTTGGGTGGAGATTGGGCTTCGGGATTGGTATTGGGGAGCAGCCTGGGTATAATGGCAGGTTTACTGGTTGGAAAACCGCTGGGCATCTGGTTTTTTTCATATGTCAGTGTCAGACTTGGACTCAGTTTTAAGCCTGCAGAAATCAGGTGGAAGCACATTGTGGGTGTGGGTATGCTGGGGGGCATTGGTTTTACCATGTCGATATTCATTACCTTGCTGGCATTTGACGATGCCAGCCTGATCAATATCTCGAAAATAGCAATACTCACAGCCTCCCTTGTTTCGGGAACTATTGGGCTGATTTTCCTGAGCCGGACGCTAAAGGAGTCCTCTTTAACCGATAATTAGCTCATTTCTTTACAAAGTACCTGACATATTCATCGTTGTTGCATCGCACCTTCAACAGGTAGGTGCCGGATAACAGCCCCGAAACATCAGCAGCATAATGGTTATTGGTAGTTTGTATATGATAATGTTTAACACCTGCCACATCAATGATCAGAATTGTTTTTTCTGCGGGAATGTCAGGAAGTCTTATGTTCATCAGTTTATCAGCCGGGTTTGGCCAGCAAATTACCAATGCTCCTGATTTTTGCGGATCGAGGCCGGTTTGTTCAGGCACCATTTCAATTAATACTATGGTATCGCGTGTAAGGTATACATTACTGGATTTATGCTCATATCCTGGTTTATCCACTTCAAAAGTGTAAGAGGCCGGAACAGGAAGCTCACTAAAAAGTGCATCTCCCAGTGAATTGGAGACCAATGTATTGGCATTGACGGTGATATTGGCATTGTTTACGGGAGTGGTGCCCTCTCTGAGCCTTATCCGAAGGTTCGCAGCAATCTGCAGCAGATTCAAGGTAAATGAGGTATCTGAACTTATCGCGAACGATCCGGTTGCCGACTGATAGGAGGTTTTGGATACATTATAAGCATGGACGCCTCCGGAAACAGTAAAATAAACTTCACCGGCCGTATTGGTCACCTGCGTATATTCGCCCAACGTTACCGAATTATAGACCATGGGTTCTGTTGTACCGGCCCTGACCAGTTTTACTGTAACCTGATAGGTTTCTCTTTCGAGATAGAGGGTCAGCGTTGTGTCACTGTGAATAAGATATTGTTTGTTTAATAAAGGGTTGCAGAAGTCGCCGGTTACATTAACCGTGAGAAATTCAAAAACATCTTCGAACACAACGCTTCCGCCGGCATCTGTTGTCAGGGTGTTATTGTAAAGCTGAACATGGCAGTCAGGCAGGGGCGTATTGCTAACGGCATCCTTTACGATAAATCCAACGCGGAATTTGCGGGTTGCCGGTGACGGATTGTCTTTTCTGCGCATAAGCTGGTCGAGGTAAAGCGAAGAAGGGACCAGGTACTGCCCTTTCCCTGTTCCTTCAACAAAATCGACAGGTGTTGTATTATAAAGAATTCCGTTTGCAGTCCCTTCGGCAGGATCGACATTTACATCAAAGGCCAATCCCGATGTGCCGATAATGTAACCCCATCCGAACTGGCGCGAGTCGATAAGAATATTACGCGAAGGGTGGTAGGCTTCACCGGTGGTATTGTAAAAAACCGATTGCGACGAAGTGTACCCGTGCATACTGGTTTCTCCGCCATACGGACGGAATACTGACTCCAGAAAGTCGCCGTTGAAGGTGCAGGCATCAAAAAGATTGGCCATGCTCAGGTACATGTGAAAATCGCTTGCGTATTTTGAATGCTCGCCACGGCAATGCAAAACCACATTACCGTTGCTGTAAGGATACTTGAAATCGTAATTATGACGGCCATCATTGGCGCTGCAATTGCTGACCAGGCAGTCGTTCGATTCGAGTGTATACAGGTACCCGTTGCCGCCGCCGCCTTCGTATTGCGGTTTCCCGAAGTTACATGAATCAAGCGTAACAAAGCGGCACTGGTTAAGTTTCACTCCATTCGACAGGAGATGATAATCCCCGCTATTGGTAGTTGGTTTAAATGTGCCAACATGGCGAACCCAGCAATTTTCGGCATATCTGAGCTGAATGGCATGTGACTGGTGCGTTTCATAAGCACCGGTGCCGGCAATGGTATATGATTCTTCATCCCATCCGGTTTTTGGGTTTTCGAAATTACCGATGGACAGGTGTTCAATGCCACATTCGCTGAGGTGCTTGGCAACCTTATAAACCCTTGCCTGGTCTCTGGTTTTAAGCGGGTAACGGGTAGGAGCGTCCAGTATAATCAGGTTGTTTTCCGTGTCAATGGTGTCAATCCTGCGGAGGAAGGCGACTCCTTTAATGGCCTCGGCTGTCCAATGTCCGGTCATCTTATGTTCTGCTATAAAAGCATCGGTGGGTGTTGAGGTAACCACAATCAGATCACCCTTTTGGAAGGATGAAGCCGAAGTTACCGGAATCACCTTGGTGGAGTACAGGAGATCGAAGGTTATTTCAACAGGCGTATTTAGAGGATTGAACCAGCCTGCGTAATCACCTGTCACCCTGATGATGTCTTTGTTGCGCATATTGGTTGAAGTATTAAGCAGGAATGTAGCCCCCATGCCGGCTCCGCGAAGGATTGTGCTGTCGAAGGCTATGCGAAGCGCAAAATCCTGGGCCTCAGCGGCTGAAACCCTGTAAGTGCCTGCCGGTAAATATACCACTCCGCCCCCCGAATGGCCGACATTGTTGATGGCTTGCTGAAGAATGGCAGTAACATCGTTTGTTCCTGTATTGTCGGCGTTATAGGGGGCCTGTGTTACATCAACAACCGGGTCTGTAATGGTTGGAATCGCGGCCAACCCACTCTGGTAGCCGGCATAGGAAAAATCGTGCAGGAACCTTCCTTTATTGTCGCTGTATCCTGGGTACCAGTTTTCGGGATATAGCTTACTGCGCCATGCGAAACCAGTCAGCGCATTGTCTGATTCCAGGGTAATCACGTCGGGGTGGTTAAATACTTCAACAATATGTGTTGCACTGTTCTGGCTGGCCACAAGATCATTCCACGACATGAAGAGCAACCAGGGAGCATCTCCGTTTAAACAGGCGTCAATATCGGGAATGGGCCCGTTTTCGGTCATGCCAATCAGCTTTTCTCCCCGGGTAATGGTGTACAGGTTGTCAAACATCTCTTTTTGGTTGGTGTAATTGTAATTGCCCGGGTAGGAATCATAACCAATCATGTCGACTTTGTCATTCCCGGGATACCAGTCCGGTTCCGGTGTCGACCATACCCAAATGAGATTATGCAGTTGGTGATGGTTTTTAAGGCGTTCGATCAGGATATCCCACAAGGCCAGGCAGGGTTCGGCACCTTTGGCACCCCACCAGAACCATCCACCGCCGGCTTCGTGCAGAGGTCTCCATAGTACCGGTATACCTGCCTGCTGGAATTTCTTCAACTGCGAGGCAATGCTGTCGATATCGCGTATGATAAAATCGTACTCGGGCGTGCCGGGGGTTACGCCTTTGGTGATGTCAAAGGTGGTTTCTTCGGTATAAAACGTGTTGGTTCCGGCATCGCTGTTCAGATCGCCACTCGGGTCGTGCCAGTGCCAGTGCATGGCAACAATACCCTTTCCGCCGGTGCTGTTATACCAGCTGATCAGATCATCCACGGAATGGTCGTTAACATCGTACCCGAAAGTATGGCCGCCATCTTTCCAGAAATAAGGATAGCCCTGGGTATAATGCTGGAAATCGTGTGCCCGCAGCAAAGGCGTTTTCCCGGCAAGGGTTTTCAGCTGACTGAAGTAATCATTCGTTTGACCCGAAATGACCCGGTGCCCGAACTGGTATTGCAGAAATGCATACAATGCTTTGGTTTCGGCTGTGGCTAACGTGTCAATTAATGCTGTGTCAATCTGAAAGATGTTCTTTTCCATCCGGCAAATTTCTACCCGGTCAATACCTGCGGTTCCGGATTGGTTAAGTAATGCAATGTTGTTAACGCCGGTATTCAGCAAAAAACCACCTGCGTCTGCCTGGGAAAATCCCGATGCTGTTTTAAGGCCGATAGCAGACGGGTAATGGTTATTTACCAGCAGGTTAAAGGTATCGGCGACTGTGGTGGTGTAACGGATAACAAGGCGGTAAACATCTTTTGCAGGGATATTAACGCTTAGTGTAACCTTGTCACCGGCAGCATCAAAACCGTTAACATAGCCGGTACCCGAGTATCCCGGGACAGTTGTTGATGTGATAACACCGGTAAGGGTGCCGTTTTCCGCTTCTGCCGAAATAATCATTTCGCCGTATTTGTTATCGACGGACACCTGCTGTGCCGGCAGGGCGCTGCCGGAAGCAAGTAGCATAACGAGCAGTATCAGTTGGATTTTTTTCATGGTAAACATGTTTTGGCACGCGACATAACCTTTAATATACGTATTTTTCAGGGCAACGTTCTTTCCCTGACCGGAAAGACTATACTTGCTCACGGCTGATTTCGTAATAATGCACGTGTTTTTATACCTGATTCTTTTAAGTCGGTTTCCTTCCAGTTTCCTGTTGATGAAGCGGCAGGATAAAGCATGGAACAAGTCTCGTTTTTGTCGGCAATCGACCAGGTAATCCAGCTGATGTTGTTCTTTTTCATCCAGTCGATCCAGCGATGCCATTCTTCGCAATTCAGCGGACCATTGCCGTTGGCTGCCATACCAGCCGATTCTGAAACAAAAAGTGGAATTCCTTTTTGCATGGCATAGTCGCCCCTGTCGCGCAGTTCCTGCTTATGGGTGTCGGCATAGAAGTGCAGGGTATACATTATGTTGCTGAAACCGGTAATAGGATCATCAGCTACCAGGTGCAGGTCCTGATCCCAATGCGGGCTCCCGATGAGGATAATATTATCGGGGTCCACTTCCCGGATGGTTTTTATAACCTCAACAGAATAGTCTTTAATTACAGTCCATGGGTCATTCACGGGCTCATTGAAGATCTCATAGATGACATGTGGGTATTTGCCGTATTTTGAAGCCATTTCCCTGAAAAAAATTTTGGCTGCGTCGAGGTGAAGTTCGTGACTGTGCCAGTCGATGATAACATAGATATTGTTGTCAATGGCAGCCTGAACAATCGTTTCTATCAGTTTTTTGGACCATTCCGGTTTGTCGAGGTAAGATTGTTTTGGACCTACTCCCATGGCAGCCCTTACGATACTGCAATTCCAGTCGTTGGCCAGCCATTCAACGGTACCTTTATTGTAGAAGCGTGGCCACCAGTTGTGCCAGCCGTAACTAACGCCCTGCAGCATAATGGTTTCACCATTTACATTTACCAGGTTAATGCCCTTAACAGCAAGGTTACCATGTTGTTTTACCGGTTGGGCAACAATAATCAACAGGCCGGCCAGGAGCAAGGTGGCCGTGAGTATTACTTTTCTCAGCATGAATGGTCTTATGAAACCATTATGAAAAAAGGTCAGGGTATTATTGATCATATGCATATCATAAAGGTCTCTGATGGTTTGATAAATTTATAAAATCATTTAGGTGGAAAGGTCATTACCGGAGCATTATTTTGGTTGAATGAACATGGTTTTTGTACCCAATCCGCGTGATGTACATGCCAGAAGACAAATGCATTAAAGGTACGCTGAAATACCTGCCAGGTTGGTAAATGCATTGGATAAGCCGGCCGGATAAATCATAAAGTTCGAATCGTTGTGGCGTTTCGGTGGAGGTTGTTTTCACGACAATGTCGTTATTATTATTCAGGTATATATTTGTTTGGGACGTTTGTGGTTCACTTGTGTTAACAGTCGACGGTTCGGCAAGACGGGAAAAAGTCACATTGTCGATGTAAAATTCCGGATCGTCTATAATGGATATCTTTAGTGTTTGTTCCCCGGCATTAAGAAATACGGTGTCGGTTAATGTGATAATTTTATCCCAATTACCAATAAAGGGCACTGAAAATGTTTCTGTTTGAACATTTCCTATTTCAAAAGCAAATGAACCTCCTTTGTAATAAGCCGTAATATTTGTCTCCAATTGATAAAATCCTGTTTCTGCTACCTCAACGGTATAGCCATACCATTCGCCGGGGGATATGTTTCCAATGAAGTATTTACCGTTATGCAGAAAAATGTCAACAGCGTCAGTTATCCGGTAGGCTCCACCGATATTGAGGGCGGTATTGTCATGATAAGCCAGGCTTTCGCCTCCCAGGTCAAAATCTTCTGCTTCAATCAGCCCCGGTATGGCAAGTGGTTCACCAGTGAATGGGGCCCTGGAGACTGGTATATAGGTATCGAGAAAAACCCGGGCTGGTTGGGAATATAAGTTTCCCTGGGTAGTGTGATGTGAAATAACCCGATAGTAATGATAGGTGTCATAGCCAGGGAACAGATGTGTATAGTTTGCAGCATCTCCCGGAAGAGAGGCGAGTTTTCCCCAGTTTCCCGTAATGGTGCGGTATTCGACAGAAACACTATCCGCATCGGCGAGTACATTGGCCCAGGTAACCTTAATAAGGGTATCTTGTGGTTGCAGCAGAATATTGGTTGGAGCTTGATTAGTGGTATGCAGTAAAATATCTTTGACTTCATCCCATTTTTGGGCAGCTCGTTCCATGATCCGGAAATCACCGCCGTCGTCCCAGGCGCAGGCAATAAAGCCGTATTGCTGCGCAAATTCAACATAAGCCCGGTAATGTTTCATGCGTGAATTGTAGTCGCAGCTACGAAGCGAGCCAAATTCGCCCAGGAAAACGGGAATATTGTTGTTGTCCGACCAGGTTTTAACGTCGATGAATTTTTGTCGCAGTATAGAGTAGTCAGCGGCAGTCCCCCAGGTACCCTCACCTTCCAGGCCAAACAGGTATGGGTCGTAAGAATGAAATGATCCCATTAGATAGTCGTCATCGGGGATGGCTGCAGTGATGAGTTCATCCGATCCACCCCAGTTATGTCCCTGAAAAATAACGATGCGGGTAGGGTTGGTTTTGCGAATGATTGAAAGCACACGCTGGTGCATTTCATCGTTTTGTTCTTTTGTAAGTCCGTGTGGCTCGTTAAGGATTTCAAATAGTAGCCGGTCGGGTTTGTCCTTAAACCGAACGGCAATTTGCGACCAGATGCTGTCGAAGCGTGCCTGCATATTGGGGTCGGCGTAGTTTTGTTTGATCCAGTCGTCGTGATGGGCATTAACCACAACAAAAAGGCCACGTTCCAGGCCCCAGTCGAGTACTTCCTCAACGCGCTGCAGCCAGCTTTCGGTTATGGTATAAGGAGAGACAGTTTGGGTATGCTGGTCCCATCGTACCGGAATTCTGACCGTGTTGAAACCTGCTTGTTGATAGAGGTCGAAATAATACTCCTGTGCAGGGGGGTTATTCCATCCGCCTTCGAGGGGAGGTTCGAGGGTATTGCCCAGGTTAATGCCTTTTTGCATTAGGGCGACAGCCTGGTGAGGTGTCAGCTGAGCCTGGGAATAAATGCCGAAGCCGGCAATGAAGGTTGTCAGCAGGCAGGTGATCAGAGAAGTTTTCATAATAATCACACGAATATGTTAAAACGCACTAAATCAATAATATGTAATGATACTGGTGGGTTCTTCAGCAATAAAAATAACAGAAAAAAAAACCCCGCCAAAGGCGGGGCTCTTTTTTAACATCATAAAGGGTAAATTATTCCTTAACCACTTTGTAACGGCCAACAATGTTGGCGTTATCAGAAACAGTTATGAAATAAACACCGCTACGTTGTTTCTGGATGCTCAACGGTTCGTTGTCACCGGCAGCAAACTTGTCGAGTACCAGGGCGCCAACAATATTGGTTACCTGAATCCTGTTGCCGGCTTGAATACCGGAAATGGTATAGTTTCCATCACTTGGATTCGGGAATACGTTAATATTGTTTTCGAGACGGTTATTGATCGAAACCATAACATCAATTGTATAGGTTCTTTCCGTTCCGCCAAGGCCAATTACTACAACTTTATCGCCGGTAACCAATGTTCCGGATGTTTTGGGTGCTCCGGAGGCATCGGTAACTTCCATGGAAGCACCGGTTGAAGCGGTAAGATTAGCAATGAAAGCAGCTACGGTAGTCTGATCGTTAACGTCAACGCCCGATATTACATTGTCAATCTGGTCAACAGTGTAAATTTCAGACACAACAAATACCACCGAAGCCTGTGTTCCCAGCATTTCGAGGTAGTAGCTGTTTTCAACGGACTGATCTTCGGAAGTTACAATTACAATGTCGTCGCTGGCAACATCACCCCATGTGCGGTCGAAGCCGAGTTTATTTACCACCCTCATAGTCGCACCTTCGCAGGGTATCAGGTTAGCCAGTAAACCGGCAGCTGTTGTACCTTCGGGAATCTTGCTGATCAGTCCCTCGCTTACTTCGTATACACTGGAAATAACAAATGCAGAAGAAGCATCGGAATTAAGTTTGAGTTTGTACAAAATGGTATCGAGCCTGCTTTCGGATATTACTTCGAAATACATGTTGTTGTCGGCCAGTACGGAAGTATATACCGAGTCGTATCCCATAACCTTGGTGGGAACATAAGCGCCTTCACCATCCAACACGGTAAGATAAGCGCCCTGGGGTTTAACAACTCCTTCAAGAACTGCAGCAAGGGTTGTACCTGCATCAATATTGGAAATCGTACCGGCAGTGCCAACTTCCTGGATGGTGTATACATCGGAGGTTAGGTTGACTTCGCGGCTCAGGCCGTCACCAACCATCAGCTTGTAGAAGGTTTGATTTACCAAATTAGCGGATGTTACCCGCAGCGTATCGCCATTGGTAACTTCATCAGCCATAAGGAGTGTGTCGCCATTGCTCGCGATCACGAATGCCTGGCCCGGATCTGCCGGTATAAGGTTGCTGAGAACTTCTTCAACCGTTGTTCCGGTAACAATGCCTGCAATACTGTCGATAGGGGCATCAGTGCCGAAGCCGGGACTTACAGGATAGTACAGTGAGGTAACCGTTGATTTATAGTCGGTGGGAGCTAACATGTAATGACTACCCAGGTTTTCAGTTACAGCCAGCAGGTCATTAGGCCAGCCAATACCGCGGGCAGTGTAATAGGCCCTGTTGGTATAGCTCCATTCACTGTTTTCCCAGGTAGTGCCAAAGGAACCCTGGAATTCGGGATTACCCTTTGATATCTCGGGTTTCCTGATGTAGCTGTATACTTGAGGATCTGCGGGGGTATCGCCGCCTACAATGTAATCTGTGCCATCGCCTGATCCGAATACATCAATGAGGGTAAAATCATCGGGGTCGGTAGCGGCTTTAAGTCCGTCGGTAATGGAGTCATTGTCAATTCTGAAAAGGAACCAGTTGGAATTTGCCCACAAGGCCTGATCTCCGGGTATACCTCCATCAAAGGGTGTATAATTGGGACCGAGGTCAATATCTGATTGCCTTGCAGCCCACCAGGTTTCATAGGTTTGTCCGGATTCAGTTACCTGGCCAACTGAACGAACGTCAGCAGCTACGAATACATCACCGGGAAGTACAAAGCGTGCATTTGCTGTATTTACATCGGGAACAGCCCTGGCAGGAGTAATAGCCCAGGTTGCTTCATCTACCCACTTGTAGCCGGGGATATATTTCAGGTAGCGGTTTGCGAAGCCATCAACATCGCCATTGCTGGTAATAGCGTCAGCAGGTGAGTTGAATGAACCCCAAACAAACATGTA
The DNA here is from genome assembly GCA_964618645.1 of uncultured Bacteroidales bacterium. GTDB lineage: Bacteria > Bacteroidota > Bacteroidia > Bacteroidales > UBA10428 > UBA5072. Next base: position 18,067 of record CAZUBW010000015.1, read on the forward strand.
TTTGCTCAGGTCAAGGGTTGTATTTCCGGGGTTAACCACTTCAATGAAGTTGTTGGCCCACTGGTCGCGGAAAATAAACTGCGAAATGAAAGGAATGCCGTTGTAAACCTCTTTGTTGTCATCTTCAACTTCCAGGTCGAGTTGTACAGTGTAGGTTCTGATGGTAGTGTCGTCTTCAGCAGTTACCTTGAAAGAAACTGTTCTGCCGGTGACGCCTGCCTGAAGTCCTTCGGCTCTTGTGACTTCAACTTTTGAATTGAAATCCTGCCTGTGGGCAAGCAGTGAAGGAACCTCGGTGACAACCGACGGAAGGGTGACAATATAGTTATACTTGGTGGTATTGAAATTAGGAATGGTATCGCCAAGGAACCCATAAGTATTATAGAATTGCGTGGGCATATCGGGCCAGTTGATAGCATTCAGGTAAGCATTATGGCTCTTCCTGTATGCGTCAACTTTAATGTAATAGTCTTTTGTTGCACCGTTCTGGGCAGTTACCTTGAAAATATCACCTTCTGACAGATCTGCCTTTTCAACACCGTCTTTCCAGACAATTGACCAGCTGGCATTGGAAGGAATTTCGACATATTTGGCCAACGTATCGGCGCGGGTACCGAAAGGTATGCCTCCGAAACGTGCTGTTCCAATGGTGTCCATTTCGAGGTTGTCGGTGATGGTATAAAGCGGATCGTTTACACCGGCATAAAAACCTTCGTTGTTAGGCGCTTTTTTGGGAACTGCAATGGCTGCGTCTTCAGTGGGATCTGCAACAACAATTCTGAAGCGGACCATATCCACATCGTTTCCGGCAGCGTATACTGTAAGTGTGTCACCAGTTTTGGCAGCAGTCGAAGCCGAGTCGGCATAAGAATCATTATAATCGTAATGCCATGCCAAACCGGGATGATATTCCATTCTGAACATAACAGAGTCATCTCTTCTTATGCCAAAGGGAACGGTAATCGTTTCGTTGACAAAATCAACAATGACATCGTCCTGTGCAGGAACCAGTGATTCAGCGTCCAGGTTGTAGTCGCCATGGTTTTTGGCTGTCCAGAAAAGTCTGCGAACATTGTCAGCCCAGGTACCACCAGCCTGATGCGGAATGGTAATCCATTCTGATTCTTCGGCATCTTCACCTCTTCCGGTTTCGAAATCCATATTTCCCTGTTTAACACTGAATTTACGGATGAGCGTAGCATCTCTGGATCCATTGGGGAATCCGGCTACATCAACAGGTGAATAGTCCTGTCCCCCCCAGCGTGTACCATCGGTACCTCTCCAGATACCGTTAACCTGGTCAATCAGTAAGGAGTCAACATGAACAACAACACCATCAATTACGCCGGTGTCGGCATAAAAATGTTGTCTTAAATAAATACATTCACGACCTCCCCAGAACTCGAGCAAATGGTATTCGGGCGTGATGGAATCATTACCTGCACTAGTCGATGATTCGGGAGCGTGCATTTTGATATCGGCCAACGTCCACATTTCTCTTTTGGTGAGAAAGGGATCGTAATCTTCGGGTGCCAGTAACCACATTTCCGGACCCCAGTCGTACACCATGGCCAACAGGAAGCTTTCCCCAGGGCCAAGTTGCTTTTCGGGAAGCATTATCCAGTAATTATCCGCAGGAGTATAGTCATCATCCAACGGAGTTGACCAGGGTTCGATTTTTCCAATCTCAAATTCGGCAAGGTTGATGGCTTCTGCACCTACATTGGAAATTTCGACGTAGGCACGTCGCATGTCATCAAACCTCGCTTCTGAGATAACCAACGTACGGATGGTGTCGTCTTGAGCAAACACCGCACCCCACGTTAGCAAAAGAAGAAAAAGTAAAGATTTAGTCCTCATAAAGCTAGGTTTTTTAGTTAGAAAATAATTAAGGTTAAAAAATAAAAAGCTTGTTAAAGAAAGTTTTAAAGATTTTTAACAGGTAAACCACCTGCCTTTCTGTTGGGAGAAAACAGGTTATGGTTTTTATACCTATATATTAATAATGGAAAGATCATAAGGTTTAAAAAGTATATAAAATTAGTAAAAAATTGTAAAAAAAAACCAAAATAAGGTTTTTTTAACGGCCAAATCGGAAAGTTAACGTATTGGATACGCTTTGTCCTGTGATTCAATAGAAAGCTTAAAAAACAGCACTATACCACTAACAGGTGAGGCTGTATTCAGTAGTTGGTGATCGGATATACCCCTGACACTAAAAAAGGAAGGATACCGTAATAATTACGCCATGTACTTGAATATGATGAAACCATTAAATAATCAGATAAATAACCATTATTGGGATGTTAAATTTTGGATATTCAGGTATCAGAATTAAAAAAAAAATATAATTTTACACCCCCCTACTAAATATAAATTATGAGAAAATATATTTATTTTTCGATGTTGGCATTATGGGTTACAGTGTTTTATAACTGCAGACCTGATGATGTTTATGAAAGACCGTCGTGGCTGGCCGGGAAGATATATTCACAGATTGAGGATCGCCCGGAACTTTCTGTATTTGCTGAATGTATTCGTTTGGTGGGTTATGATAGCGTAATCAATAAATCGGGCAGCTATACTGTTTTTGCACCGGATAACGATGCCTGGGATCAGTATTTTGATGAACATCCCGGGTATAATACTCCTGCTGATATACCCCTGAAAGAATTATCACGGATCGTGAAGTATCACATTGTTCAGAATCCCTGGAGCGCTGAGCAACTCAGGCAACTTGATGTATATGGCTGGATTGATTCAACTGACCTGGAAAACGATGAACCACGCGGTTTTAAAAGGGAAACGCTGCTGAGGGACGAAAACAGGTTTTATGGTGTAAAAACCAGTCCTGATCGCATTCGTCCGGATGAAACACGTAAACTCATCATTGTTGACACACTGGCATCCAACTGGCTTCGGAAGCAGGCGGTTGATTCACGGAAATTTGTGCCTTTGTTTTACCAGGAGTATTTTGACATTTACCGTTTAAATCCGGATGATTATGCCTTTTATTTCGGGAGGCCTTTTGAATCTTCAAACATTTATTTTGTAAATGCACAGATTACGACATTTGACATTTTTGCTGAAAATGGTTTTGTCCATATTGTTGATCAGGTTGTTGAGCCGTTGAAAAGTGCTTATCAGATCTTAAGCGAGACAGTCGAAGGAAATTCCTACACTGATTTTCTTGATCTGGTCAACACTTTCCCGGAGTTTTATTTTAACGAAGAGAAAACCATGGATCAGCCGGGGGCTGATTTGGGCTATGAGGTAGATTCCCTGTTCGATATCGTTTACCCGGATCTTACTTTTGACATTCTGAATGAAAAAACTATTGCGCCTTCAGGAGCATCAGGTTTACCTGCTAATGTTACCATTCGGTATCAGCATGGCCTTGTTGCACCAACCAACATAGCGATGACACAGTTTGAAAGTGAATATTTCACCGGCGCTACCCGTTGGGGAAGTCTGCAAAAAGCACCCAAACATGTTCGCCGTATGATTGTGAATTCTCATATGGCAAGCGCTGCCATTTACCCTTCTTTTTACACAAAAGGATATCATAACGGTGAGGATGACATAATTACCATTGATCCTTCCACCATTGTGCAAAAGCAGTTCGGCAGCAACTGCTCTTTTATTGGCGTTAACCAGGTAATTGTGCCAAAGGCATTTACTTCGGTAACCGGTCCAGTGTACCTCGAAAAAGGCTATTCCACAGCCATGTATGCCATTGAGGCTTCGGGACTTTTGTCGGCACTGAAAAGGGCTGATAAGGAGTATATGTTGTTTGTTGAAAAGGATGCAAACCTGAAGCTCGATTCTTCGCTCATGTATAATGTTACCAACGAGACTTTTGCTATTTACCAGACATACAGGGGAGGGGCCACCCGAGTGAGTTCCCGTATTACCGATTTGCGAAACCTGATCATGAACCAGGTTGGCTTAAGAAAATCAACAGGAATACCGCGTAAGGAGTTTATTGAAACGTTAGGGGGTAATTACATGATTGTGAATAATATTACCGGTGAGGTCAGGGGAAGCGCTCCTACAACATTTGGTTATCAGAATTCGCAGACAGTTACAGTTATTCCGACCTCGATTTACACCGCCGAAAACGGTGAAACGTACGATGTATCCAATTGGTTTAACTATTCATCAGCTGATCTGTACAGTACAATTTCAGCCAACTATCCTGGTTTTCATAACTTGTTGGTATCTGCCGGGCTTGCCGATACCAAAAATTACAGATATATCTTCTTGTCTGACAACGAGTATTATACGGTATTTGCACCTACTGATGCCGCTTTAAATGCTTATCCTTTAGGATCGCTCACGCCCGATGAGCTTAAAAACTTTCTCAGGATGCATTTTATACAGGGGGCGCTTATTTTTACCGATGGTTACAAAGCGCCAGGGTTTTATGAAACCTGCCGGATCGATGAAAAATCAACTGCATACACTACTGTTTTTACTAAATTGTTTATCAATCCCATAGTTGATGCCATAGAATTCCGCTATAAAAATGGCAGTGAATATCTAACAGTAATTGAGGCCGTTGATGTCGCCAACACAATGACCACCAGGATACTGGTGGACGAAATCGACGGTACGGCGCTCAGTTATCCAACCAAGCTTACCAACGGAGTGATCCACGAAATTGACAAGGTTTTTGATTTCGGGGAAATGGATACTGAATAAATGCATGATAATATTACGAATTAAGCTTTTGCCCGATATGAAAGAAATCAGAAAAGTATTGTTGCTGTTCCTGGCGCTGCTGAACTTCACAGTTTCCATGGCTCAGGAAGGAATAGTGATAAGAGGTCGTGTTCTCGATAAAAACGAAGGTGTATCGGTAATTGGTGCCAATGTGGTGGAATACGACAAAGAAAACCGTGTAGTGAATGGAACAGTTTGTGATGTTAACGGCGATTTTGTGCTGACGGTAAAAAATACGGCCAACGTTATCAAGGTGGTTATGATCGGATACGATACCAAAACCATCCCAACCACTGCTGCCAGTAATCTTACCATTTACCTGGTCCCGCAAACCAGGCAGGTTGGAGAGGTGGTGGTAACTGCCCGGAAGCGCGACGAGCTAAGCCTTACCAATATCGAAGAACGCGATGTGGCTTCTGCACGCGTAAAAATAGATATGGAGGAAATGCGCGAATCCGGTGCCCTTAGTGCTGCAGATGCTTTGCAGGGTAAAGTGGCTGGTCTCGATATTATTGCGGCATCTGGCGATCCGGGCTCAGGATCGCAACTGGTAATCAGGGGAATAAGTGGCATGGGTAATAACCAACCGCTGGTTGTTATTGATGGTATCCGTCAACAACCCATCAATGAGTATAGCGGTGGTTCTGATTTTGATCTTTCGTCTGCCGATCAGGAAGATATCAGTAACCTGCTGAATATTGCCCTGCAGGATATCAAATCCATTACCGTCCTGAAAGATGCTGCTTCCACTGCAGTATACGGCGCCGAAGGTGCCGATGGGGTGTTGCTGATTGAAACTTATAAAGGACGATTGGGTAAGGTACAGTTCGATTATTCCTATAAAGGTAGTTTGCAGTTCCAGCCAAAGGCTATACCCATGCTAAGCGGCGATGAATATGTTATGCTACAGCTCGAAGAATGGCATAATAAAGAAGGGGTTTTTGACGTGCCTCCGGAGATTGCCTATGACAGAGACTATTTTGATTTTTACAACTATTCGCAAAATACCGATTGGCTTGAGGCAATAACCCGTACCGGCATTACCCATGATCACTACTTCAACCTGTCCGGCGGGGGTGAAAAGACAAGATATTTCACCTCGTTCAGTTACATTGACGAAAAAGGCACAACACTGAACACGGATGCAAAAACGTTTATCACCAGGATTAACCTTGACTATTTTCTGTCCAAAAAAACCCTGTTTTCTGTTCAGTTCAGCTATACCAACGAACGGGTTGGTAACAACGTTCGTATCAGTAACGGAGATGGTGGCACACGAAATGTTAGGGAAATGGCTTATATGAAAGCTCCCAATATGAGCATTTATAAATATGATGCCTATGGTAACCCAACCAATGAGTTCTTTAACCCTATCAACAGCTACCAGGGAAGCGGCGATATTTACTTTAACCCGGTTGCCATCACTAAACTGAGTAAGGACGACCGCAAGGCCAACAGGTTACAGAATAACTTCACGCTGAAGTACAATATCAATCGCTGGATTAATTTCAGGGAAACGTTATCGTTGCAGTTCAGCGGCAGTAAAAGTTATACTTACCTGCCATACAATGCGCTGGGTACCGATTGGCTCGAATGGACCGTTAACAAAGCGGAAGAGAGTAACAACATCAATACTTCGATCAATACCGAAACGCAGCTTGCTTTTAATTCACCTTTCGACTCGAGTCATCACAGTATATCAGGTGCATTGGCCTGGATTACCAACTCGTCGCAATATGAATGGATGAACCTGCAAAGCCGGAATTTGCCGTCAGTATCAATACAGGATCCGGCCGCAGGTGGACGTATTAACTGGATAGGGGACGGATCGGGGCAGTCGAGGAACGTCGGTGCACTGCTAAATTTGAATTACAAATATAAAGACCGTTATCTGCTACAAGGTATTGTAAGGGCCGATGCCTATTCGTTATTTGGTGAAAACAACCGTTGGGGGTTATTCAAGGGGGCCTCTTTAGGATGGCGATTCTCTGATGAACCTTTTATGCAAAATGTAAATTTCCTGGGCGAAAGTATGATCCGGTTAAGCTGGGGTGTGTCAGGCAAACCCCCGCAGTCTGTTCAGGGGCTGCCAGATGTTACCTATGCCCGTTTTGCTACTTACCAGTCGGGCAGCTATAATTATTATACCCACACCGGAGTGGTAAATACCCAGATTGCACTGGATAACCTTAAATGGCAGTCGGTTACCCAAACAGACATCGGGATTGAAATGAATCTTTTTAACGACAGGTTTTATATCGAAGGAGACTTATACCGGAAAATTACCGAGGATATGATTTTTGCTCCTTATTATGTCTCTTCTTCTTCGGGTTTCGAGAATGTACCTTATTATAATGGCGGAGAACTCGAGAATAAAGGATGGGAATTGATGATGGTTTATCATGTTATCCGGAAAAAGGACCTGAAGGTTTCTTTGAACTTTAACAGTTCTCATAACGAAAATGCTTTCAGGATGTTCCCTGATAATTTCAACAAAGAGAAGGATGTTACCATTGGCAACGGCAAATATCCGATGCGTGTTGAAGAAGGTCAGCCTGTGGGTTCATTTTTCGGGTTCAGGTATTTGGGTGTGTATCCAACAGATGAAGATGCTTTTGCAAGGGATGCCAACGGTAACATGATCCTCGATTACGAAGGGAATCCCATGCCCGTGATGTATAAAGATTATGCTTTTAAAGGCGGTGATGCAAAATATGCCGATCTGAATCATGACGGGCAAATTGACCTGAATGATGTTGAATACATTGGCGATTCCAATCCCGACTTCATCGGAGGTTTTGGCGCAAATGTGAAATACAAGAATGTTAGTGTTTTATGCGGATTTCATTACAGGGTAGGTTTTGACATTGTGAATCGTAATGCTATCAATACCCAGGGGATGAATGATAAAAACAACCAGAGTAAACGTGTGTTGAACAGGTGGCGTGTTGAAGGACAAAATTACAAAGACATGTTGCCACGCGCTTATATGGATCATGAGGCCAATAACCTGGGATCAGACCGCTATGTGGAAAAAGGGGATTACCTGAGATTGCTTAACCTGATGGTAACTTATCAGTTTAACAATGAATTTTGTCAGCGACTGCACTTGCGATCGCTGGACCTTTCGTTTAGTGCGCGTAAATTATTCACCTTCACGGAGTATACCGGCGAAGATCCGGAAATTGGACAGGATGCTTCAGATCCTTACTGGATTGGAGAAGATAAGTCCAATACCCCTCCTCCGCGCATGTATACTGTTTCATTGAGTGTCGGATTCTAAATAGTGTAAATCAAATGAAGATGAAAATATTTTTGAAGATAGCATTTATCGTTCCTGCACTTTTTCTTCACTTTTCATGTAACGATTGGCTCGAACTTGAGCCTCCTGACGGACTTGTAAGAGAAGAATTCTGGCAGACCAAGGAAGATGTTGAATCAGCGGTAATGGGCGCTTATCATACCTTTGCCGCCATGAATGCAAACCTTTTCAAGTATGGTGAAATCCGGGGAGATTTGGTTGCAGGGGATGTTAACCAGTCGAGCGACGAGCGTAAAATTATGGAAGGGACCATTTATCCTGAAAATGGAATGTGTAATTGGGCTGAGTTTTACAAAGTGATCAACTATTGTAATGAGGTGATTTATTTTGCCCCCGGTGTTCAGGATAGAGACAATACTTTTACCGATTACCTGTTGTACAGCTACCTTTCAGAGGCTTATTATCTGCGGAGTCTTGCCTATTTTTACCTGGTACGGATTTTTAAGGATGTGCCCCTTGTGCTGGAACCTTCTGTTTCTGATGCCAGCGATTTGTATAAAGGAAAAACCGACGGAGAGGTCATTCTGGATCATATTGTAACTGATCTTACGCAGGCCTATAACTGGGCTACAGTTGATGGATATGCAACAATCATTGACAATAAAGGCAGGGCAACCAAGCCTGCTTTTGATGCCTTGCTGGCTGATATTGCCTTATGGCGGTTCGATTATGAGACGTGTATTACGCATTGCGAAAACATTGAAAGGTTTGATAAATACGAAATCGTACCTGGCCAGGAATGGTTTACCATGTTTTACCCGGGGAATTCACTCGAAGGTATTTTTGAATTTCAACTCGATGATAACCTCAACCAGGATAATGGCACCTATGGCCTCACCAATTTCAACAGTTATAACTACGATCCGAGTGAATATGCCATTGACTTATTCGACGCTGATAATGAAGCCGATTACGATATGATAAGAGGGTTGGGCAAGTCAATCAAGGAACAAACTGAAGGTAACTATATCATTTGGAAATATGTTGGCATGTTTGGGGATAATAAAACGGCCCGCACTTTGGCAGAACAAAACAGTGCAAACTGGATTGTTTACCGTTATTCCGATGTATTTTTAATGAAGGCAGAAGCATTATCACAACTGGGTCGTTACGATGAAGCATTAGCGGCCATTATGACCGTCAGGGATGAGAGATCGCTTAGCTTTCCCAGGAACATTATCAATACCCCCAGCCGGTTCGAAGATATCATTATGGAAGAAAGAGCCAGGGAGCTTGCTTTTGAGGGTAAGCGATGGTTCGACCTGATGAGAATGGGACGAAGGAATGACTATGCCAGGAAAACGGAACTCATTAACATTATGGTAAGAAATGCGCCTTCTACCCAGAAGAGAATTCTGCAGACCAAACTTACCAATCCATTGAGTTGGTATTTGCCAATTTGGGAAACAGAATTGGAGCGTAATAAAAACCTGGTTCAGAACCCGTATTACAATTTTTAAGACATGAAAAAGATAGCGATTATTATAAGCCTGTGTGCATTTGCCATTTCATTTATTGGGTGCGAACACGAGGACATTGAGATCAGCTTTAAGGATGTTGAGAAGTATAGTATTTTTGATTATATCAAGCAACATGAGGAGGATTTTTCGAGTTTTTTGCGTATTCTTGAGGTTGGCGATCTTGATAAAACCATTAGTGCCTATAACCCGGATGGGGAAGGATATACCTTATTTCTTCCGGATAATGCTGCCATTGACTCATTTATCCTGAAGAGTAATTATTCATCACTCGATGAAATGCTTAGCGATGAGGCATTTGTTTGGTATTTTGCACGGTATCATGTAATCAGTGAGAAAATTGATGCCAACGATTTTCCGTTCGGCGCCTTTTCTGATCTGACGCTTACTGATGATTATCTGGCGGTTGGTTTTGTTAATGAAACCGACACCTCGTATTATAAAATCAATAATCAGGCTGCAGTAACGCATACTAATATTGAAATGTCAAATGGTTTTATACATTTGATTAAGGTTGCCCTGGAGCCGGTATTCTCAACGGCCTATGGATGGATTTCAAGTCATTCAGGTTATACCATATTTCGTGAGGCCATTGATGCCACCGGACTGCAATCGCTTTTTAATATCAATCCTAAAGTTAATGAGGATGTGCTTCCTTTTACTGTTTTTTTGGAACATGATACCACTTTTAACAAGGCAATGATATTTGACTTTGGCGACCTTGCGGAACGTATTAGTCCCGAAAGGGCGGATTATACCGATCCTATGAATCCGTTATACAATTTTGTTGCCTATCATGTTGTAGCTGAAAGTTATTTCCTCGAAAACTTTATGCAGAATTCCAACGGTGACCGGCTGAGTACCAATTATCCCACATACTCCGACATTCCTTTGCATGTTGATGGCAGAGGTACCGATATAAAAATAAACAAGGGGAAGGAAATTTATGATACCATTGTTCACAGTGTAGGCGATACAACCTTTATTGACTATGTCGGGTTTAATTACGATGCCAGTAACATTGTTACGCAAAGTGGAGTAATTCATATTATCGACAGGGTGTTGGAGCAACAACAACCTTCAAAAGCTGAACTCTATATTGAGATTTTTGATCGGCCCTTGTTTGATGAATTCAATGATGAAGTGGGAACTTTTCTGATTGAAGATTCTGCATCGCTGAATGTAATCAGTTATTCAGGTGCGGATCTGATGTATGTTCGTATGGATGAAGCCGAAGCCCCTGCTTCGCTTTGGAGCGACGATTATGTTAAGATTGATGGCGATTTTACCATAAACTTTACCACAACCAAAATTGTTCAGGGAGCCTACAATGTTTATCTGCAGGCTGATTTCTATAATGAGGAGAATGCCGTTATTGAAGTGTTCATTGATGGTAAACCTATTGGCGGAACAGTTGACTTAGCCAATGATCCGGATGTTGATGCGTCCGCAGATGCTCCTTTTGGTGAAAAAGAATTGGGAACAGTTAGTTTTATGAAATACAGCAATCATACCATTACCATAAGGACACTGATACCTGGTAATTTCAATTGGGATTATTTTCATTTTGAACCACTTTAATACATAGCAATCATGAATCTCAAAAACTATATACTGTTTTTCGTCCTCATTCTGATCGCTTTCGGATGCAAGAATGAATGGGATGAACACTATAATTCTCCTGTGGCAACCAGCAGTGAAAATGTTTGGGATGCTTTGCAGCAGAATCCTGAGTTGTCCTCGTTTGTTAATTACCTGAAGCAATATCAGTACGATACGCTTTTTCTTACCAACAACACGTATACCATTTTTGCACCCACCAATAGCGCTTTCGAAAGCTTTCTGGCAGGGGGCGACAGTGTTACCCAAAGTTTGCTGGCCTATCATGTTTCAAAGTATTTCATACAAACAACTGCCATCGAAGGTGCCCGGAAGATCCAAACCTTTGATGAGAAATTTGTACTCTTCAATAATCAGTTCGAAGGTGCTTTTATTGATGATATCCCGCTGAAATTTGAGAGTTCGCTTTATCGAAATGGGAAGTTTTACACCATAGAGCAGGTAGCCAAGCCAAAGCCTAATCTCTATGAATATATTGCGTTAACCAACCTGGTACTTAAAGCCTATATTGATAGTGAGGATTCCATTGTTCTTGACAAAACACTTAGCAAACCTATTGGCTTTGATGAAGAGGGCAATACTGTTTATGACTCAGTGGTGGAGATCATCAATATGTTTGAAATAGAGTTTTTCCCGATTTCGGAAGAATTCAGAAATCAGACGGCTACTGTTGTATTTCCGAAGAAGGAAAACTACGAAGCTGCACTTACCAATATGGCAGTGGATCTTGATGCCGGTTATACTGATTATAATGATATTCCCATAGAGTGGCAAAATGAAATCCTCATTCCTTACCTGCTGGAACATGGCGTTTTTGAAAACATGCTCGAACGGGAAGAATTCTTGCGGAAAACAGTAAAAGATACGGTTAAACTTAAAAATATCCTGGGTGACAGTGTGGTAATTGATTATGAACCCGGAGAGAAAACCATTTGCAGCAATGGATATGCATATAACTATGCCGATTTTAATGTGCCAGACACATTGTATAAATCTCCGGTGCTGTTCGAGGCTGAATGGCTGTTAAAGACCGAAGGACAGACTTTTTCCTGGTATCCGTTTGTTGAGTGTATAAGCAGTACACAGTTTCGTGCTGAAAAAAACAGAATTGCGAAAAGTTCAAATGATACGGTTATAGCGGTCAATTTTCCGAATGATTATTCAGGTACATTCAGTCTCAGGTTTAATGTTGATAATCTTTTCCCGCGGAAATACCTGGCTGTTTTCTGCATTATGCCAACCATCGGAGGTATCTACGATATATTTGTAAACGGAAACCTGGTAAGAACATTTGACTACGGAGAGGAAATCTCAACCTATTATGTTGTGAACAGCGTGGTGCCCAATAAAAAGTACTTTCCAAAAAATGGCTGGACTTGTTTCGATTTCTGGATTGATGTGCTCAGTGATTATGGGGAGGCAGAAATACAAATAGTATACAAAGGACCAGGAACTGCGCTTTCCAATGGGTTTGCACTTGATTACATAAAATTTGTACGGTCCGATGTATACGGTTATTAATTAACCCTCAACTTATTATGAACAACTATTTTTTAAAAGCGAATATGATGTTGGGTAAAAACAAAGCAGGCCTTTTAAGGAACTTGTCACTGATCGTTTTGTTGGCGATGATATCCTATATGGGTTGGTCACAGGATACCATTCAGGTAAAAGGCAGGGTTTTTTCAAACCTCAATGAACCCCTGGCCGGTATTTCTGTCAGTGTTGCAGGATCATTTGAATTGCCAGTGGTGACAGGCGAGACAGGTGAATTTACTGTATTATCAACTGCCGAAAATGACTGGTTGATCTTTTCATCAACCGGAGATTATAAAATGAAACGGGTTTATTTGAATGGCCGTCAACAATTGGATGTATACCTTACCCCGGTTGATATCCCCTCTGGTGATGATCAGGTTGCTATTATGTCCAGGCCTTTGCTTAAAAGGAATATAGCAGCAGCTTTTTCTTCGGTGAATGTTAAGGAATTGACCTATGTTGCTCCTGTAACTATTGATCATTATCTTCAGGGGCAGGCTGCTGGTGTTACGGTGGTGAATAACTCAGGACAACCTGCCAGTGGTTCATTTATTAATATCCGTGGTATCAATTCCCTTAACACCTCCAATCAGCCACTCTACCTGATTGACGGCGTACCTGTATTGGCGACAGGGGTCTTTAGTTCCAATGTACATGGATACTCATTTAATCCGCTAATGGAACTCAATCCGTTAGACGTGTCAAGTGTTACGATATTAAAAGATCCGGCAGTAACTGCTTCTTATGGTTCAAAAGGTTCAAATGGGTTGATCCTTATAGAAACGCTGGATCCCAGTGTTACAGCCACCGTTATTGAATTTGACCTGAGAACAGGAATTTCGCTGGCACCTGATAACAAAATCAAACAGCTTGACGCATTGCAACATAAGGCATTGATGAATGAAGTACTTTATTCGTCAGGGATGCTCGAAGAAGATATTATTGAATGGTATCCCAGTTTATATTACGACCTTGAAGACCCGGGATACATTGATTATCAGCACAACACAGTTTGGCAGGACGAAATTTTCACCAATGCCATTTCAACCAATGTCAATGTAAATGTAAAAGGGGGCGATGAAATTGCTACCTATGGATTATCCGTAGGTCTTATCAACCAGGATGGCATAATAAAAGAGACCGGGTACAATTCATACAACCTGCGATTTGTCAGTCGGCTCAATGTTTTCAGGTGGCTTAAAATGAACGCGAACGTTTCGCTCAACTATAATAATTCGCGCCTTAAAGATGCTGCAACTTCAGAACAAACCAGTCCCATTTTAACAGCGCTGGGTAAATCGCCCTTGCTTAATCCTTTTCAGTACGACGATGACGGGCAGGAAATATCTGCTGTTGCAGAGGTCGACAATATCGGTGTTAGCAATCCTGTGGCAGTCATTAACCGCTTTGAAGCCAAAAATACCAATGCCAGTTTCATTTATTCCATGGGCCTGAACGCTGAAATTAACAGCAAAACCTCGGTGGTCAGTAGATTCAACTTTACCTATAATACCATGAAAGAGCATTTGTTTTTGCCCAACCATGGCATGGAACATTACTATAACAATGAAGCTTATAATGTATCCAAAGCAGCCACAGATAAACTTACCGGTTTTTATAACAACACCTACCTGAACTACAATCTTTCGCTGGGTCAGGATCATGTCCTGTCATCCATGACTGGTTTTCAATTGCAAACCAATACGTTTGAATATGACTGGGGACTGACCAAGAACTCGCATTCGAGCGATGAATACAAAACCCTGCAGTACGGACAGGATAATCTCAGGGAAATTGGCGGACAAAACAGGGCTTGGAACTGGTTCTCGATGTATGAAAACCTTTTCTATACTTATAAAGATAAATACATGGTAACAGCCAGTGTTTCTTTCGACGGATCATCGCGAATTGGAGATGAAGCTGCTAATACCATCAAAATTGGCGGACAACCCTTCGGTTTATTCTATTCAGCCGGAATTGCCTGGAGGCTTTCCAGTGAGTCATTCCTCAAAAATAAGGCATGGCTTGAAGATCTGAAATGGCGTCTTTCCTATGGCAAAACCGGTAATGATGACATTGGAGAATCCAGCGCATCAAATTATTATAAAGCCATTCGTTTCAGGGAAACTGATGGTTTGTATCCTGCTGCAGTTACCAATGAAAAGCTGACTTATGAAAGTGTTACGCAGGTTAACACCGGTTTGGATATTGCCCTGTGGGGTGGAAGAGTTGCTGCCAGCATCGATGTCTACCAATCGCAAACCAAAAACATGCTTATATACAGCCCGGTGGATTTGTATCTGGGATATGAATACCGTTTTGAAAACAGTGGGAAAATGAAAAACTCCGGACTTGAATTTACCATTTTTTCACGCCTGAAAGAATCCGGAGACTTTAAGTGGGACATCAGGGCAAATTTCAGCACGGTAACCAATGAAGTTGTTGATATCATGGGCTCGAAAATTGTCACTGAGCTCGAGGGCGCCGAGATCGTAAATATGGAAGGACAACCTGCAAATAGCTTTTATGGTTATGTTTTTAAAGGTGTTTTTGCCAATGACGAAGAAGCTGCCACTGCTAACCTCATAAATAACAGGGGATTTACCTTTGGCGCCGGCGATGCCATATTTGCTGACCTGTCAGGCCCTGATGGCTTGCCCGATGGCGTTATTAATGAGCATGACAAAACAACCATAGGATCGTCATTGCCCAATTTTACCGGAGCCCTTTTTAATACTTTTTATTATAAACGGTTTTCACTGAATATTGCGTTGCAGTTTGTTTCAGGCAACGATGTTTTCAATTATGTACGATATAGAAATGAACGTATGACCGGGCTCGAGAACCAGAGCGCCAATGTATTGAACCGCTGGCAATATGAGGGACAGACAACAGATGTCCCCCGGGCTTTGTGGGAGGACCCTATGGGTAATTCCGCTTTTTCCACAAGATGGATCGAAGACGGATCATATATCAAACTAAGGAATATTTCCTTAAGTTACCGAATTCCCGAAGAGTTTCTGGTCTTTAAAAATGCCGAATTTTATATTAGTGCCAATAATGTTTTGACACTTACCAATTATCTTGGATATGATCCGGAGTTTAGCTATTCCTATATGCATATGCATCAGGGTATTGACTATGGCTTGACACCTCATACACGCCAGTTTTTGGTTGGTATTAAAGTAGGATTATAGTTTTTTTTACAAGGATATAACTATGAAGAAGATTATGAAATATTCAGGCAGCCTTTATATTATGCTGTTCCTCCTGTTGCTGTTTGTTACATCGTGCAAAGATTTTTATAATCCGGAACAGGAGATTGACATAACTGAAGAGCAGTTGTATAAAGATTGGTACGAATACCGGTCAGTGGCCATGGGTATCTATGGCCTGCAGCAAAATCTGGTTGAACAACTGGTAGTGCTTGGAGAACTGCGCGGGGATTTGTTAACCATTACCGAAAATGCAGAGCCAGACCTGGTTGAAGTTTATAATTTCAATGTTTCTGAAAAGAACAAATATGCTTCTCCTGAGAACTTTTTTAAGCTGATCAATGCCTGTAATAATTTTTTACGGGTTGTGGAAGAAAAACACCCTGAGGTGCTGGATCAGAATACCGAAGTTACCAATTACGACAGGTTATATGGGGAAATGCTTTGTATGCGGGCATGGGCCTATTTTAATGCTGTCAGAATTTATGGGAAAGTACCTTTTATTCCATCTTCGCTCGCCACTATGGAGGAAATTACCGGTTATGTAAACTCCTCAGGAACTTATGTCGATAGCGTTACCATTGTATATGATCTGAATGGGTTTCACAACGATACCATTTACGCCGATTCGGTGATAGAACTCGAAAGGCAGCTCTATGATCTTCCTATGGTGCTGGAACACTTTACCAATGAGCTGGAAACTAAGGTAAAGGCATTGGAAGTTGATTATACCGCTAATAACCCGAGCGAAAGAACCTGGCAGATTACCACCTGGAATAACTATGCCTTGGACGCCCTGTTGGGTGTAATGTATCTTACCCAAGGTGATCTGGATAGATCGGCAGAACACTTTGAGGAAATCATTAATAATCCCAACGACGAGGACCTCCGCTATCAGTTAACCGATGATTTTGCAGGCAGCCGGTGGCTTACCATTTTCGAACAGTTGGATAACAGGGAACATATCTACTCGATTTATTTTGATAAAGATATGCAGCAACAGCATAGTTTAATGAACCTTTTCATTCCCATGGCGCCCTATCAATACATGCTGAAGCCTACTAAGGCTGCTGTAAACATGTACGAATCGTCATGGAGGGGATTTGCACTGATTGTCAATAACACCAATCCGGCCTTGACAAGGGTTCACCCTGATGCTATCGGGTTTCCTGATGATCCTCGTGGTTATGGAGCTACTTTTGCCTATTTCGACAAAGGCACCCAAATGATCTTGCAAGGCAACGAATATGTTGAGATGATATTTGATAAGGCTACGGGGAACACCAGGGATGTAAACGTACTTATGGCTAACAAAGACACAATGGTGATTAAATATGCCGTGGGTCAGAACAGATGGGATGATGATATGTGCTTCCCGCTTTATCGCGCAGGCTCTATCCATCTTTATCTATCGGAAATTTATAACTACTGGGTGCATTGGGTTCCATCAACAACCGGAGGGGATCCTACGCTGAGGACTGAGCTGAGTAAAGCCATGGGTCTGGTGAATTACGGCGAATATTATACTACACTTTTATCACGTGATCAAAGAGGCGTTAGAGGTCGCGTTGGATATAGCGGAACAAATGAGGCGTTTAGTTACAGCAATATCCAATACAATTTCGATCCGGTGACCAACCAGGTGATTGGTTACGTTAACCTGGGCTCAAATACCTTAAGAAAACAACAAAGATTTGAAGATAACCTGATGAACGAACGAGCCCGGGAATGTATGTACGAGGGGGAACGATTTTATGACCTGATGCGCGTGGCCAGGAGAAGAAATGACCCGTCATACCTGGCATCGAGGGTGGCTGCAAAATATCCTGCAGATAAACAGGAACATATTTATAACCTGTTACTCGACGAAAACAACTGGTATATTCATATGTTTGATTAATAACCTGTTTGTTTATTAAAACATGGAAAGACCCGGCCGGTAATTATGGCCGGGCTTTTTTTTGCCCAAATTAGCCACTAATTATTTGCACAAATAAAAAAGTAGTTTAATTTTGCAGCACCATTTGAGGTGCCAAACACAAAGTGGATATAGTTCTTGGATAAAGAATTATTGCGGAAATAGCTCAGTTGGTAGAGCACGACCTTGCCAAGGTCGGGGTCGCGAGTTCGAGTCTCGTTTTCCGCTCAAATTATTGGTTGATTGGTTGATTGGTTGATTGGTCGATTTGAAATCATGGATAATTTTCAGTGCTGATTCGTTAGGATTAATTCTAAAACTTTTATATATGAACGCCACTGATCTCTTAAAAAGAACGAAAAAACAAATTTGTTGATGAAAGAAGCTGAGGAACTATTATATATTTTTGCTGCTTCGAAAAAGTCAACCAAACAAAACTTGATTCAATAAATCAATAAATTAACAGATCAACCAATCAACAAATTTTTCCGCCCGGATGGTGGAATTGGTAGACACGCAGGACTTAAAATCCTGTGGCCAGTAATGGCTGTGCGGGTTCAATTCCCGCTCCGGGTACAAAATAAGGCTGTGAAAAAAGGTCAATTTATTCGATCTATTTGCAATCGTTAGTTTGGAGTTCAGCGAAACTAAACTTTAACCGTCTGCTTCAGAAATTGTTTTATTGAACAAATCTCTCACTTTATTAATTTGAGCTGAGTTTTGAAAATGTGCTATCCCCCTTTAGAGGCATAGCCGTCAAGCTAATAATTATAAAGTATAGATATTCAATGGTTAGTATGATTCTTCCATACGCTGCCTGCGCTGTGCTTGGCAGTCTTTTTTTTAACACGAAGTACACAAAGAGAAAGCTTCACTAAGACCACTAAGTTTAAGAACACTAAGAGGTCCCGCCGATGGCGGGACTTTCCTTCGTGTGCTTAGTTCTTGTGTTCATAGTGACGATTTCACTTTGAGCGCTTCGTGTTTATAAAATCTGCCGTGTAGGTGTGTACGGTAGATAATAAATGTCAAAGAAATAAAGAAAAAATAGTATTATAACTAATTATTATATAATTATTTAAACCGTCTTAGATTGACGGCTATGCTCCAGAGGGGGATAGCGCATTTTCAAAACTCAGCTCCAATTAGTTATATGAGTGCCTTGTTCTATAGAATAATTTCTTAGCTTGATAGCTATGGGCTGAAATGAAGTCTTTACAGGCTTACGAAGCAGCCTTATTCATCCGGGTCGTCGTCGTCGTCGATAAACGAAGCCTTAACCACAACCGGAATAGCGGCCGGCTCTCCGTGTGGAGGCATGGTCTTTTGGTCGTCTTTTGATACTACTTCCCAGACTTTTACATCAGGGTATCTTGTAGACAGGAGCATTGACATCAGGGCAAAAGTTTTGGGACCCTGGGGCAGGATCATCACCTCCGAAGCCAGCCGTTCTTCGAGACAGTAAGACGTTAAAAGTGAGTTGATCTCTTCGGGCCGCTCTACTTCGTAGGTAATTATACTATTGTTGTCGAGCCTGTCGAGTAAAGTTTTGTTGTTTTCAATTACCAGCTGGGTATACGCGGGATCGTGTGTGCAACGGGGTATAAAGGCCAGCACGCGTTGAGGCTTTATTTTGCTGATGGCTTCATTAATAGGGTGGCGGTTGTTATCGAGCGAGGCAATCATCGATACGGGTTTGCGGTCGAGCAGCGCATCGCGGTTGTAAAGCACAGGCCCTATGTAGTCCACTGAAGCCTGTTTCTCGTGTCTGTTGAAAACCTTTGGGGTGTATGACAAGTATAAATTAATGTTAGGCGTGGCGAACTTGTTACGGGTCATGCTGTCGATCAGCAGTGCATACCATTTCTTAGGCATACATGAATAATCGATGAGGATATTCAGGTGGTGGGCTTTTATATTGCAAATTTCGCGGAGGAGCATATCCAGCACTTCAAAATTGTTTTTGGCCGTACTGTAATGTCGAAAACCATTGTCGAGGAAGTGACTGAGGTATTGGCATGCGGCACCGTGTTCTGGTTCGCAGGGCGAAAGTACGTATTTAAGGGGGATTGCCGAATCGATTATATCTGCCAGATGATAGCATCGCGCCTGATCACCGGTGGCTGCAATAAAGCAATCGAACTTCTCAAAACGAAGTTCTGCAAAGTTTATTTGATTCAGGTGTGTTAATTCCATCTCAAATTTTGGTCTGTCGGCGTTTATGGACGACATTTTACAATTAGGGCTTTGTCAGGTTTTGGTTAATACGGAAATGAACGCAGCCGGTTAATTGTTTTTTATGAATGCACCAAAATGATATTCGAACGGGGAAAAAGTGAATACGAAAAGGCTAAAGCTTATTCACCAGGTTTAGCATTACATCGTTTGGGATAAGTCCCATTGCGTCACCAGAAAACTCTGGTTTTATGCGGTTTACAAAGTACATGTCAATTTTACCCAGGTTTTTTGTTTCGATTTTACCACGGTAGTTGCAGTCGAAGAAGTCCTTAATATAACCGTAGGTAATCCCCGAAATGTTGACCATTCCCACATGACTGCTCTGCTCCATACGGCTGGCAACATTTACCGCATCACCCCATATGTCGTATGCAAAACGCTTCTTCCCGACAACGCCAGCAACCACAGGACCAGTGTGAATACCGATACGCAGTTCCCACACCTGCAGGTTGTTCAGTACTTTGGTATCATTCAGGGTATTCAGGTAATTCTGGATTTCAAGACCCGCCAGTACGGCATCTACAGGGTTACTTTTGTTACTCAGCGGTAATCCTCCCGCGCACATGTATGCATCGCCAATGGTTTTGATTTTCTCGATATAATGCTTTCCGATAATTTCATCAAAGGTGGCAAAGTACGAGTCAAGGATATTCACCAGGTCTTTCGGATCGAGTGTTTTACTTATTTTAGAAAAGTTTTTAAAATCAGCAAACAACACACTGACCAGTTTATAGGAGCGGGTACCTGCACGTCCTTTCGATTTAAGCTGTTTGGCAACCTCAAAGGGCAGGATGTTCAGCAACAGCTTTTCCGACTTTTCCTGTTCCTGCTCAATGGTTTGTTTTTGCTGGTTGATTTCCTCCTTTTGCGATTCAAGCAAGGCATTGCTCTTTTCGAGCATCCTGGCAATTTCTTTAATCTTGAGATTTTGGGCGTATAGCTCTTCTTCTTTTTTCTTAAAGGAGGTGATATCGATTTCTACCGCAATTATCTCCTCAATTTTACCTTCGATATTGAGCTGGGGAGCAATAAAAACCTGAAGCCAGCGAATTTCACCTTTCTTTGATTTTACCTTACAAAGGTTTTCAAAAGCCTTGTTTTCTTTAATGCATTTATTAAAAAGTGTGGCGATTTCCGAGGCAGGGTCAAGCGAATAAATGGTGTTCCCGTATAATTCGCGGTATTCCGACAGCTGGTAGCCATGGAGTTTTTCAAAGCCGTCATTTACCCATTCGAGTTCTCCGGAAGGTTTGATGACAATAAAGGCGAAGGGTACGCTAAACGACGATGCCAGCAGTTTAACCAGGATTTCGTGATCCTTTTTTATTTTTTGAATGCGGTTTTCAATGTCTTTACCATCTTCGAGAATCTCCATGATTTTTTTCAGACGGTTGTGGATTTCATCAACCGATTTGGGTTCAAAAGGGAAATCAATTACGCCAATGTTGTTTACCGCATCGGGCAAGCTATTAATCAGTTCTTTGCTGAATTGACTATCGTCAACTACCAGTAATTTGTAAGCCATAGGCAGGATAACATCCTTTGTTAAACAGTCGGAGCATATCCAAAGTTGGTGAAATATTCAGCAGGGCAAATAAAAACTTATCAACCTTGCCTATATAGTTGTTAAACGATAATACTGCCGTTAAGGTTATAGCTGAAACAGCAAGATGGAAGATAAAAAAGAGGCTGTGTAAAAAAGTCAGTTTAATAGGCGTAGTTGCAAACTACGCCTAGCGCATTGTGCTGAATGTCAGCTTTGGATGCTAAGCGTAGTCTCCAGACTACGCTCTTTTTTTGACTTTTTTGACAGCCTCGTCTTGAGGTTAGGATTATTTCATGTAACGTTATTAATTAAAAGAGTCGAGCGTTTCCTTAATAATGTCAATGGCTTCCATAATCTGATCTTCGGTAATGACCAGGGGAGGAGCAAAACGGATAATATGATCGTGAGTGGGTTTTGCCAGCAGCCCGTTGTTTTTCAGGGCAACACAAACATCCCATGCCGTTTTTCCATTTTTCGGTTTAATGACAATGGCATTGAGCAGACCTTTTCCTCTTACCAATTCTACCATGTCGTGATGCTTTTCATAGGCTTTCAGTTCTTCACGGAACAGGGCTCCCAGTTTTTCAGCATTGTCGGCAAGTTTTTCTTCTACCAGCACCTTAAGGGAGGCAATGGCCACCTTGCAGGCTAGCGGGTTACCACCAAAGGTTGATCCGTGCTCGCCTGGTTTAATGCAAAGCATGATGTCGTTGTTTGCCAGTACGGCAGAAACAGGAAGCACGCCTCCGGATAAAGCCTTACCCAAAATGAGCATGTCGGGATGGACCCCTTCGTGGTCGCAGGCCAGCATTTTACCGGTTCGTGCCAGACCGGTTTGAACCTCATCGGCAATAAATAAAATGTCTTTTTTCTTACACAGATCGTATGCCCCTTTAACATACCCGGCATCCGGAACAAAAACACCTGCCTCGCCCTGAATGGGCTCCACCAGAAAACCAGCAACATTAGGTTCTTCAAGTGCCTTTTTCAGCGCATTCAGGTCGTTGTAAGGAATTACAATAAAACCGGGTGTGAAGGGGCCAAAGCCTTTGTATGAGGAAGGATCGGTGGACATAGATATGATGGTGATGGTTCTGCCATGAAAGTTGCCATCGCATACAATGATCTTTGCTTCATTTTCAGGGATGCCTTTTTTCTCATAGGCCCATCTTCTGCAAAGTTTTAGCGCACTTTCAACACCTTCGGCGCCCGAATTCATGGGCAAAAGTTTATCGTAACCAAGGAGCTGAGTGGTAAATTTTTCATATTTACCCAGACAATCGTTATAGAAAGCCCTCGAAGTCAGGGTAAGCTTTTTAGCTTGTTTGCGAAGGGCCTTCACTATCTTGGGATGGCAATGTCCTTGATTGACAGCTGAATATGCCGAAAGGAAGTCGTAATACTTTTTACCTTCCACATCCCAGACGAAAACGCCTTTACCTTTCTTCAGCACTACCGGCAGCGGATGGTAGTTATGTGCCCCGAATTCGTGTTCCAGGTTAATGTAGTCCTGGCTTATTAAAGTTGTCATGTGCTTTGGTTTTTACTTTAGTATAGTTATGAATTTACTTGCGCAATATTTGAATTATTATTCAGAAATAAAATGATAAATCGCATAATTGAACAGGCAAAATTAGATCAATTAAGGTTTTTTATTTGCAAAAAAATAAAACTATTTTTCATAAATAATTGCTTTTTTGCCGTAACCTGTTATTTTTGAAAGAAAATTTAAAACTAATTTATTACACGATGGAAAAAAATGGAATGCCTGTGGTGAAATTTTTCAGCGGGAAAAAAATACCCATTGAATTACACAAAGTGAGAATTGTTCAGAAGTTATATCTAAAAAATATCGAAGAGCGATACAATGCTATTAACGAAGCCGGATACAACACTTTTCTGCTCAACACCAGTGATATTTTCCTGGATATGCTGACTGATTCCGGTACCAATGCAATGAGTGATAACCAGTTGGCTTCGATGATGCAGGCCGATGATGCTTATGCCGGATCGCAGAGCTTTTATAAAATGGAGAGTGCCTTGCGTGATGTTTTTGGCAAGCACTATGTATTACCTGCTCACCAGGGTCGGGCAGCTGAGAATATTATTTCGCAGGCTTTCATTAAAGAAGGCGATGCCATTCCCATGAATTATCACTTCACTACCACCAAGGCGCATATGGAACTCAACGGCGGTACCATTTATGAGATATATACCGACGAAGCGCTGAAAATAAAAAGCTCAAATCCTTTTAAAGGGAATATCGACCTTGCTAAACTGAATGATCTTATTGCACAATATGGACCTGAGCGCATTCCGTTCGTACGAATGGAAGCCTCCACCAACCTCATTGGCGGTCAGCCTTTTTCTATGCAGAACATGCGCGATGTAAAGGCCATTGCCGAGAAACACGGTATTATACTTATCCTTGATGCAAGCCTGATCGGCGAGAATGCCTACTTTATCAAAATGCGGGAGCCTGGTTACAGCAACATGCCGGTTAAAGACATTCTGCGCGAAATGTGCAGCCTGTCGGATATTGTGTATTTCTCAAGCCGCAAAGTGAGTTCAACACGGGGTGGCGGTATTTGCACCGATAACAAGGATCTTTACATGAAAATGAGGGATCTGGTTCCCTTATACGAAGGCTTTCTTACCTATGGCGGTATGTCGGTCCGTGAAATTGAGGCCATGGCCGTTGGACTTTATGAAACTACCGACGATACGGTGATCAGTCAGTCACCTTCGTTTATTGCCTTTGCTGTTGAGGAGCTCGATAAGCTGGGTATTCCGGTTGTTACACCGGCCGGGGCATTGGGCTGTCACATCGATGCTAAAAGCTTTCTGGAGCATGTCCCGCAATCGGAATACCCGGCTGGCGCTTTGGCGGCTGCCTTGTTTATTGCTTCAGGTTGTCGTGGCATGGAGCGCGGAACCATTTCCAGCGTAAGGGATGAGAACGGCAACGATGTTCTTGCAGATGTTGAACTGCTGCGCCTTGCCTTCCCGCGGAGGGTATTTACGCTGTCGCAAACCATGTTCCTGATCGACAGGGTTAACTGGCTCTATCAGAATCGCCAGTTGATTGGCGGATTACGGTTTGTCGAGGAGCCTCCCGTGCTGAGATTCTTCCTGGGCAGGCTCGAACCGGTTAATGACTGGCCGTCAAAACTGATCCAAAAGTACAAGGAGGACTTTGGTGATTCGTTATAGTATTTCATAAGCCAGGCATCATGTCAACTGTTAACTGGGAGGCTGTTCGTGCAAGGTTTCCGGCTTGCAGCAATGTCACTTACCTGAATGCGGCCGGCGGTTCGCCCATGTGTGCCGATGCTGCCATTGAGGGCAAGCGGTATTTCGACGAGATGCTGTTGTATGGCGATGTCTGCTGGGATGAATGGCTCGAACGAACAAAACGGGTAAGGTACAACCTTGCCCGTTTTATTGGCGCATGGCCCGACGAAACAGGTTTTGCTTCTAATACCTCAACAGCCATGGGGTATGTGGCGCGCCTGTTTCAGAAAGGCGACCATGTGCTTACCATGGCAGATGAGTTTCCCTCATCCACCTTTCCAATGATCAATGCCGGTTTGAAAATCGATTTTGTTGAACCTGTGAATGGTGGCTACCCGGTTGAGGCCATTGAAAAAGTCCTTCGACCCCATCACAAGGTCTTGCTTACAAGTTATGTCCAATACCGAACAGGCTTCAGACAACAGCTCAAGATTATCGGCACTTTCTGTAAGGCCAACAATATCCTGTTTGCCGTGAATGCTACACAGGCTATGGGCATGTTTCCCATTGACGTTGTCAGTGACCACATCGATTTCCTTGTTTTCTCGGGATTAAAATGGACCTGTGCCGGTTATGGCGCTGCCGGTATGTACATACGCAAGGGCCTGCTTGGGAATGACTCCGTTCCAATGGCCGGATGGCGCAGTGTTGACGACCCCGAAGCCATGGATAACCAAAATCTGCGGTTGAGTGGTGCCGTTGCCGATCTTGAGGCCGGATGTCCTTCGTTCCCCACCATATTTGCATTGGGTGGAGCCATTGACCTTATCAATAACATCGGACCTCAAAATTGTACGCGACGCGTACTTGAACTTTCCTTACGGCTCGAGTCCATGCTTCGCGAACAGGGTCTGCCTGTATTACATTCCTTTGAAACCGAAAACAGATCGGGAATTATTATGGTCAGGTGCAACCTGGCTAAATTGCTGGTTGAGGAGCTGGCGAAGAAAAACATTCTGGTTTCGGCCCGGGGCGAGGGCTTACGTATTTCTGTCAGTATTTATAACAATGAAAACGACCTGGTGAAGTTAGTGGAAGGGTTAAAACAATTGGCTTACCTGATACAATAAAAAATGTTTTATCCCGGAAAAATCCTTAAAGATTATTTTGTACTGCCGTGCAGAACATATTGGAATCTATGGGCTTGGTAAAAATGCCCTGTATACCAAGTTTTTTGGCCATGTATAAATAGAAAGGTTCACCCCCGCTAATGGCAATGATCTTTTGATTGGGAAAACGGCGTTTAACATGCATGATCATTTCAATGCCTTCCATTTCCGGCATCAATATGTCGGTGATAACCAGGTCATAGGGATGCTCAGCCAGTTTCTGAAGGCCTTCTTTACCGTCACCGGCTTCTTCAAAGGCCACCTCTTTGCGATTGAACAAGTTAATGATCAGCTTTCGCATTAAAACATTATCGTCAACAACCAGAACTCTTTTCATAGGATAATCATTTACCGAAAATAAAAGCGGTGTTTTACCGCGGGCTTCTCCGGTTTAACATACTAACGGACAGTTTATGCAATAGGTTTGCAATAGTTAAGCAACAGCTTTAGTTTGTTGATTAAACTGCCAAAAAATGTGATCAGTTGATAAAAATGGGTATATGTGGATTCTTAAGCGTCGGAAATAGCTTATTCCTCGTTTAATACTTCATCAACTTTGCTTACAAGGTATTGTATATCAATAGGTTTACGAAGAAACGCCACCGCTTCAAGTTTTTCAATCTTCTGCCTGTTTTCATCATCGGTATTGATGGCTGAGATTACAATCACAGGCGTGTTTTTGGTTTTTTCATCTTTCCGGAGCTGATCAAGAAACTCAAAACCGCTCACTTTAGGCATGAGCAGATCAAGTAATATAAGATCGGGCACCTGTTTCTCGATACGCATGAATGCATCTTTGGCATTAAGGGCTGTTTCAATCAGATATCCCTTTTCAGTAAGAATGGCTTCGAGCAGAACGATATTAGTGGTGGAATCATCAATTACCAATATCCGGGATTGTTTCATTAAGCTAAAATTTTGAACTAAGATAGTACATTTATCAAAAATTTCAACAACAAAGATTTGCACAATTCAGCTAAAAGTTGCTGGTCAAAGCCTGTTTGCCAAAGTTAAGGGCAATATATGCCGGCATCTGGTAATTAAATAGTATTTTCGGCTTAAAATAATTGATATCAAGATGAAAAAAGTAAGTATTTCTGCAATGTCCCTCCTGGCATTATTCATTTTGCTGACCCTGGCTGCCTGCAGACCATCGTTACGCACCGGCGAAAAGATAACCATTGCGCCTGGTAAGGCCGGGAATTATTTCAACATTGAGGGAGCCGAATCCCACGGTGATTCACTATCTCTTAAAGTGCGAAATGCCAGCCTTGTTTCGCGTTTAGAACTGAAAAACTTCATATTTACAGCAAATTTATATACCGTTAAGGGGGCCGAAGGACTGATCTGCTTCTACCCCAATACCGGCCAGCCGGACACCACCCAAGGGTATAAAGTGGTCATCAACAATTCAGATTATCGTAGCGGAAACCCTCAAAAAACCGGGAGCCTGGCATTGATCAGGAATAATTTTGTAAGAACTGCTGCAGATGGCGAATGGTTTACGCTTACCATTAAGGTGCAGGCAAACCATATAAGTGTTAGGGTAAACGACCGCCTGATCAGCGAGTATATCCAACCCGCCCACCCCGGAAACCAGGCAGGCATTAAGAATCAATTGCTGTCCGAAGGTTCGTTGGTACTCAGGAAAACCAGTAGCGAGGGGGCTATTATAATTGGTGAGATGACACTTGAAGCCCTTGCACCGGATATGCCTCCGCAGCCAGATACTTCTTTTCTGAACGATTCCACGGATAGAATGCTTACATTGCTTAATCAGCAAGGCTTTCCGTTAATAGATTTCCATGCACACCTGAAAGGAGGCTTAACAGTTGACCAGGTTACAGCACACGGAAGAATCAATGGTTATAATTACGGACTTGCACCCAATTGCGGACTGAACTTTCCGGTAACAAACGATTCGTCATTACTGGCATGGTACAACGAAATGAAAGATGAACCTGTCTTTAAGGCCATGCAGTGTGAAGGCAGGGAATGGGTAACGCTTTTTTCACCGCAAGCAATTGCTCAGTACGATTACATTTTCACCGATGCAATGACCTGGACGGATCACCGGGGAAGAAGAATGCGTTTATGGATTCCCGAAGAAACATATGTGGAAAACGAACAGCAGTTTATGGACATGCTGGTGCGCAAAATTGAGGCTGTGCTGTCAGCCGAACCAGTTGACCTGTATGTTAATCCAACGTACCTTCCGGAAGTAATTGCTCACAAGTACAATGAGCTTTGGACAAATGAAAGGATGGACAGGGTCATTAAAGTATTGGTTGAGAACGATGTGGCCCTTGAAATTAATTCACGGTTCAGCATTCCCGGTCTGGCATTTGTAAAAAAGGCTAAGGCTGCAGGTGTTAAATTTACCCTGGGTACCAACAATGCAGATAATACCGATCTGGGACGACTCGATTACAGCCTCTGGATAATCAGAGAAGCCGGAATTACCGCAGCGGATATGTTTATTCCCCGGCCTGCAGGTGACAGAAAGGTACTGAAAAAGGGTTTGCCGGCAAGGATTACCGGTTGATTATATTTTATTTTTTTTGCTATTAATTTATTTGCATTTTTGCGCAAAAAATAGCTAAACACAAAACCGCAATGAGAAAATGGCGCATCGAGGACTCAGCCGAGTTATATAACATACAGGGTTGGGGAGTCAATTATTTTTCGATCAACGAAAAGGGACATATTGTTGTTTCACCTAAGAAAGATGCTGTTAAGATCGATCTGAGGGAGTTGATCGATGAACTTACTTTAAGGGACGTATCAGCTCCCATGCTCATACGTTTTCCGGATATCCTCGATAACCGGATTGAGAAAATGGCAAGGTGTTTCGAAGTGGCTGCCAAAGAATATGGTTACAAAGCACAGAATTTTATCATTTATCCCATAAAGGTTAACCAAATGCGACCTGTGGTGGAGGAAATTGTCAGCCATGGCAAAAAATTCAACATAGGACTGGAAGCTGGTTCGAAACCTGAACTGCATGCGGTTATTGCCATAAACGCCGACAGCGACTCGCTGATCATCTGCAATGGATATAAAGACGAGGATTATGTTGAACTGGCATTGCTGGCCCAGAAAATGGGTAAACGGATATACCTGGTGGTAGAGAAGCTGAATGAACTGAAACTTATTGCCAGTGTTTCGCGCAGGTTAAAAATTAAACCCAATATCGGAATTCGTATTAAGCTAGCCAGCACCGGAAGTGGTAAGTGGGAAGATTCGGGCGGCGATGTGAGCAAATTCGGCCTTACCTCAAGCGAGGTGCTGGAGGCCATGGACTTCCTCGAGCGGAACCGCATGAAGGAGTGCCTGCAGCTTGTGCATTTTCACATTGGCAGTCAGGTTACCAAAATCCGGCGTATAAAGATTGCCTTACGCGAAGCATCTGAGTTTTATGTTCAGTTGCACAAGAGTGGTTTTAATATTGAATATGTTGATATTGGCGGTGGTTTGGGAGTCGACTACGACGGAACCCGTTCGCCGAATAGCGAGAGCAGTGTTAATTACAGCCTTCAGGAATATGTAAACGATTCCATTGCCACCATGGTTGATGCCAGCGACCGGAACAACATTCCCCATCCAAATATTATTACCGAATCGGGGCGTTCGCTTACCGCGCATCACTCAGTGCTTGTTTTTGAGGTGCTTGAAACTACCACTTTGCCTGAATGGCGCGAAGAAGATGACGAACCAACCGAAAACGATCACGAATTGGTAAAGGAATTGTACTCGCTATGGGACAGGCTTAACCAGTCGGCCATGCTTGAAACCTGGCACGATGCACAGCAAATCCGTGAAGAGGCGCTCGACAGGTTCAGCCTTGGTTTGCTCGACCTGAAGACCCGTGCACAAATTGAAAGGCTTTTCTGGTCAGTTGCCCGTGAATTATACCAGATGACCAACGAAACCAAGCATGTGCCTGAAGAACTGCGTCATTTACCCAAAATTCTTTCGGATAAATATTTCTGCAATTTTTCACTTTTCCAGTCAATGCCTGATTCGTGGGCCATTGATCAGATATTTCCCATTGTTCCGCTGCAACGTCTCGACGAAAAGCCGGTAAGGGCAGCAACATTGCAGGATATTACCTGCGATTCCGATGGTAAGATTGACAATTTTATCTCCACCCGCAATTTTTCGTACTACCTCCCGGTGCATACCATCAAGCCAAAAGAGTCGTATTACCTGGGCGTATTCCTGGTCGGCGCTTACCAGGAAATACTGGGCGACCTGCACAATTTATTCGGCGATACCAACGCCGTGCATGTTTCGGTAAATGATGACGGCTATGAAATTGATCAGATCATCGATGGCGAAACTGTTGCAGAGGTACTCGATTATGTGCAGTATAATGCCAAAAAGCTGGTGCGCACGGTTGAAACATGGGTTACCTCAGCAGTAAAATCCGAAATCATCACTGCCGAGGAGGGAAAAGAATTTCTGTCGACTTATCGGTCGGGGCTTTACGGGTATACTTATTTGGAGTAGCCGCGAGCTATGAGCCGCGAGCTGTGAGCCGCGAGCTGTGAGCTGTGAGTCAATAACCTATAGTCAACAGTAACATATTACTCGCCAATAATCTTCACCAGCACCCTTTTGTTTCTTTTGCCGTCGAATTCGCCGTAGAAGATTTGCTCCCACGGCCCAAAGTCGAGTTGCCCGTTGGTTACCGCGGCAACCACTTCGCGTCCCATTACCGTGCGCTTAAGATGGGCATCGGCATTGTCTTCGAATCCATTGTGCCGGTATTGCGAATAAGGTTTTTCAGGCGCCAGTTTTTCGAGCCATACCTCAAAATCGTGATGTAACCCCGATTCATCATCGTTTATGAATACGCTGCTGGTAATGTGCATGGCATTGCAAAGCAGGATACCTTCCTTAATGCCGCTTTCGTTAAGGCATTGCTGCACCTGTGGTGTAATATTGATCAACTGCCGCCGTGTATCGGTTTTAAACCACAATTCCTTGCGATATGATTTCATAGAAGTGCCGGTTTAGCGAAGTTTAAGATCGTTGATAATGTTTTCGATGCGGGCATCCAGGGCTTCATTTACCTTGTCGAAGTCGTTGATATTTTTAAGGTTGCCCTTTACGCCAAAGTAAAACTTAATTTTAGGTTCGGTACCGGATGGTCTGATGGAAATTTTGCTGTTATCGGCAGTAAAGAATTGCAGTACATCAGACTTAGGAATGGTAATTCCACCGTTTTTTCGGTTGGCCTTTACGAGGCACGACGGATCGAGGTAGTCCATGACCTCGGTTACCTGGGATCCGTTGATTGTTTCAGGCGGATTTTTCCTGAAATTATTCATCATTTGCTGAATTTCCTCAGCGCCCGATTTTCCTTTCTTTACAACCGACATCAGTTTCTCCTTATACAATCCGTATTGCCGGTATATTTCCAGCAACTGATCGTACATGGTCAGTCCCTGATCTTTGGCATAGGCGGCAGCTTCTGCCAGCAGGGCGCAAGACATGATGGCGTCTTTATCCCTGACAAACTCTCCGGCGAGATACCCGTAACTCTCTTCACCGCCACCAATGAATGTTTTTTGCCCTTCGAATTGTTTGATGACATCGGCAATGTATTTGAAACCGGTAAGTACATCGTAGCATTCGACTTTGTACTTTTTAGCCATATCGGCAAGTAATTCGGTAGTTACAATGGTTTTTACAATATATTCCTTTCCCTTTAGCTTACCGTTGGCAGCCCATTTGGTAAGCAGGTAATGGATCAGCAGGGCTGCCGATTGATTACCGTTGAGGATTACAAACTTACCCTGGCTGTTTTTTACCACAAGGCCAACGCGGTCAGCATCCGGATCTGTTGCCAGCACAATATCGGCATTGGTGTCGGCTGCTTTTTTCATGCCCAGTTCGAGTGCTGAGCTCTCCTCGGGGTTTGGTGAATGTACGGTGGGGAAGTTACCATCGGCAATGTGCTGTTCCGGTACTAAAATGACACTGGAGAAGCCGAATTTCTTAAGCACCATGGGAACAAGGTCAATTCCGGCACCATGCAGCGGTGTGTAAACAATTTTCAGATCGTGTTGCCGTTTGATCACATCGTGCGACAGCGAGAGGCCTGTAATTTGATTGGTGTAGATATCATCAATTTCGCTGCCGATGGGTTCTATGTTTTCCGGCCTGGCCTTGAAATTTACCTCTTCAATCGATTTGATCGATTGCACCTCCTGTATGATCAGTTTGTCGTGCGGAGAAATGATTTGTCCTCCATCGTCCCAGTAGGCTTTATAGCCGTTGTATTCTTTTGGGTTGTGCGATGCAGTAATAACAACACCGCTCTGGCATTGGAAGTATCTGATGGCGAATGAAAGTTCAGGTGTGGGCCTGAGGGCGTCAAACAGGTATACCTTGAACCCGTTGGCGGAAAATATATTGGCGGTGGTCTCGGCAAAAAGTCTGCTGTTATTGCGCGAATCGTGAGCAATGGCCACTTTTATCTGGGGAATATTGCGAAATTCCTTTTTCAGGTAATTGCTCAGGCCCTGGGTGGCCATGGCTACCGTGTAAATATTCATGCGGTTGGTGCCAACGCCCATGATGCCGCGCAATCCTCCTGTGCCAAATTCGAGATCGCGGTAAAACGATTCAATAAGTTCACTTTCATTTTCCGAGAGCAGGTATTGTACCTGCTTTCTGGTTTCGGCATCGTACTCATTGCTCAACCATTTTTGGGCACGCACTTTTATGTTATTTAACATTTCGTTGGTTTCCATGGCGTTATCCTTTTTTAGTTATTTCAGCAGATGATCCCTTCAAAAAGTTATTATAGGCGCAGTTAAGGCTGTCCTTCCAATAAGGGATACTGATACCAAAATTATTCTTAATTTTTTGTTTATCCAATACACTGTAAGCCGGTCTTTTGGCAGGCAACGGATATTCCTCGGTTCTGATGGGTTTGATGCGACATGCACTGCCGGCAAGTTGCATAATTTCAACGGCAAAATCGTACCAGCTGCATACGCCCTCATCCGAAAAATTGAAAACACCCGGTATGAATGATTGCTGTTCGGAAAACGCAATGATCTGCAAAATACAATCGGCCAAATCTCCTGCATAGGTAGGGGTTCCAATCTGGTCGTAAACCACGCCCAGTTCTTCCTTTTCGGCTGATAACCTCAGCATGGTTTTCATAAAATTATTGCCGAATTCACTGTATAGCCAGGAGGTGCGGAGAATTATTGCCCGGGGATTATCCCACAGGGCTTTTTCACCGTCGAGTTTACTCTGTGCATAAACCGACATGGGCAGTGTTTTTTCATCTTCGGTATGCGGGGCAAAGCTATCGCCGTTGTATACATAGTCGGTGGAAATATGAATGATATGACATTCCTGATTTGTACATAATGAGCCTAGCAGGGCAGGAATACCCGCATTAACAGCAAAGGCCTGATCGGGTTGTGATTCGGCTTTATCAACTGCCGTATAGGCTGCGCAGTTAATAATGTAGTGTGTCGGACGCGATAAAAGAAAATCGCGTACGGCCTGCTCATTGGTAAGGTCAAGTTCACCAATGTCCACAAATTGAAATGTATGCTGTTTATAATGGGAGGCTTTATGCCGTATGGACGATCCGAGTTGTCCGTTTGCACCCGTAACCAGTATTGAACTCATAGGGCTTACAGCATGAAGTTATGTTCAGCATTTTTCAACAAAGGCATTTGCCGGTCGCGCTCCGAAACGCAGGCCACAGCCGGATCAATTTTCCAGTCGATTTGCAGGTCGGGGTCGTTGAAGACAATGCCTCTCTCAGCTTCCTTTTTATAGTAATCGTCGGTTTTGTACATTACAACAGCCTCTTCCGAGAGCACCGAAAAACCGTGGGCAAATCCCTGGGGTATGAAGAGCTGCAATTTGTTTTCATCAGAAAGTTCAATGCCGAAGTATTTTCCAAAGGTAGGAGAACCTCGCCTGAGGTCGAGGGCCACGTCGAAAATGGTACCGGCAATGACCCGGACAAGCTTTGTTTGTGCATACGGGTTGAGCTGGTAGTGAAGGCCTCTGATCACCCCTTTTGATGAAAGTGATTGGTTATCCTGCACAAAGGCAATGTCGATGCCCGATCGTTTAAGTGTTTGCCTGTTATAGCTTTCGTAGAAATAGCCACGATCATCTTTGAATATGCCGGGTTTTAGAACCACCAGATCAGGAAAGCCTGTTTGTATTAATTCCATTCGTTATCTTCTGTTTCAAATTGATAATTGGTTTCATCCGCTATCTTTAACAGGTAGCGGCCATATTGGTTTTTGCTCAAGGGCGATGCAAGTGCAAGCAACTGTTCACGATTGATGAAGCCTTTTTTGAAGGCTATTTCTTCGATGCAGCATACCTTTAGGCCTTGTCTTTCTTCGATGGTTTGTATGTAAACCGATGCCTGCAACAGCGATTCGTGGGTGCCTGTATCAAGCCAGGCCATGCCACGGCCCATGATCCGGACACTGAGCCTGTTTTCGTTAAGATAAAGCCGGTTCAGATCGGTGATTTCCAGTTCACCTCTTGGCGAGGGTTTAAGCGACTTGGCCTTTTCCACCACGTCGTTACCATAAAAATATAAACCTGTTACCGCGTAATTTGATTTGGGTTTGAGGGGTTTTTCTTCAAGGCTGATGGCTTTGCCTTCATTGTTAAATTCCACAACACCGTACCTTTCGGGATCATTAACATAGTATCCGAAAACCACAGCGCCACTTTGAAGGCTTGCCGTTTTGGTGAGTACCCGGCCAAAGCCATGGCCGTAGAAAATGTTATCGCCCAGTATCATACAAACCGGACTGGTTCCGATGAATTGTTCACCGATAATAAATGCCTGTGCCAGCCCATCGGGGGACGGCTGTATGGCATAGGACAGGTTTATGCCAAGTTGGTGGCCGTTGCCCAGTAAGTCCTCATAAAGATGAATGTCCTTGGGGGTGGAAATAATGAGAATATCCCGTATGCCGGCCAGCATAAGCACGGCAAGCGGATAGTAGATCATGGGTTTATCATAAATGGGAATGATTTGTTTGGATATGCTTTTGGTGATTGGATATAACCTGGTGCCTGAACCACCTGCCAGAATAATGCCTTTCATGTCTAATATTTATAAGTTTGGGTCAAAGTTACAATTTAAGCAGTATTTTGAAATAATCAATGGTCATTAAAAGGCCATCATCGAGCGAAACCTTTGGATGCCATTTGTTAAGGTTTTCCCTGGCCATGGATATGTCTGGTTTTCTGAGTACCGGGTCATCTGCTGGTTTTGGCAGAAAAGTAATGGATGACTTAGAGTGGGTCAGCTGAAGAATTTTCTCAGCCAGGGATAACATACAGATTTCCTCTGGATTGCCCAGGTTAACAGGTCCGGTAAAATCATCACTGCTGTTCATGAGGCGCTGAAGACCATCAACCAGGTCGGTTATGTACTGGAAACTTCTTGACTGGCTTCCGTCGCCGTATATGGTTATGTCACGGCCGGTCAGCGCCTGCACAATAAAGTTTGAAATGACCCTGCCATCGCCGGGGCTCATGTTAGGGCCATAAGTATTGAATATGCGGGCAATTTTTATGGTTACCTTATTCTGACTGTGGTAATTCATAAACAGGGTTTCGGCACAGCGTTTACCTTCGTCGTAACTTGCCCTGCCGCCGATGGGATTCACGTTTCCCCAATAACTTTCAGGTTGGGGGTGTATAAGCGGATCTCCGTATACTTCGCTGGTGGATGCCTGCAGAATTTTGGCTTTAACCCTTTTCGCCAGTCCCAGCATGTTTATAGCCCCCATCACCGAAGTCTTAATGGTTTTTATGGGATTATACTGGTAATGAACGGGCGATGCCGGACAGGCGAGGTTGTAAATCTCATCAACCTCGCAATAATAGGGAGAAATGATATCGTGCCTTACAAGTTCAAAAAAGGGATTGCCGAAGAGTTTGACAATATTGCGCTTATGACCGGTAAAGAAATTATCCAGGCAGATTACCTCGTTGTTTTGAGCCAGCAGGCTTTCACATAAGTGCGAGCCTATAAAGCCCGCACCTCCGGTTATGAGAATGCGTTTCACTTTTATTGGTTCATTTGCCGGCCAATGCCGTAATATTTAAATCCATACTCTTCAACTTCTGCTATATCGTAAATGTTGCGGCCGTCAAAAATCACCTTTTCCTTCATAATGCGGGTAAGCAGTTTGAAATTGGGCATTCTGAACTCGGCCCATTCGGTGGCAAGAATAACACCATCCGCATCAATAGCTACATCATACATATCTTTACCATATTCAATAGTATCGCCCACTACCTTTTTTGCCTCAGTCATGGCAACCGGATCGTACGCTTTTACTTTGGCACCGGCTTCCAATAATTGAGAGATAATGGTCAGTGCCGGCGATTCGCGCAGATCGTCGGTATTGGGTTTAAACGATAAACCCCACATGGCAAAAACTTTATCGCGGAGGTTGCCTTTAAAATGGCTGACAATTTTTTGAAATAACACCTGCTTTTGTTTGGCGTTGACTTTGTCAACCGCCTTAACCAGTTCGAGCGAATAACCTATTTCGTCGGCAGTTCTGATAAGGGCTTTCACATCTTTCGGAAAACAGGAGCCACCATAGCCAATTCCGGCATAAATAAACTTGTTGCCAATTCGCGGATCGCTTCCGATGCCTTTTCTGACCGAACTGATATCGGCACCGACAAGTTCACACAAATTTGCCAGGTCGTTCATAAAGCTGATTTTGGTAGCCAGCATACAGTTGGCTGCATACTTGGTCATCTCGGCCGATGGGATATCCATGTAAACAATGGGGTGACCGTTCAGCAAAAAGGGTCGATACAAGCGGTTCAGGATTTTTCGTGCGTTTTCCGATTCCGTTCCCAGGATAATGCGATCGGGTTTCAGAAAATCCTCTACTGCAGCACCTTCTTTCAGAAATTCGGGATTAGAGGCAACGTCGAACCCTATTTTCGCTTTGCGTTTGGTGAGTTCGTCCTGAATGG
The DNA here is from genome assembly GCA_964618645.1 of uncultured Bacteroidales bacterium. Lineage (GTDB taxonomy): Bacteria > Bacteroidota > Bacteroidia > Bacteroidales > UBA10428 > UBA5072. The sequence goes on from CAZUBW010000015.1 coordinate 55,090, forward strand.
CTTCTTTGACTTTCTTAGATGTGCCAATAGGTACTGTGCTCTTGGTTATCACTACCAGGTAGTTTTCCATGCACCGGCCAATTTCCCTGGCTGCATTTAAAACATAGCTGAGGTCGGCACTGCCGTCTTCGCCCGGCGGTGTGCCAACGGCAATAAATACGGTTTCTATTTCGCTGATATTGTCTTTTATGCTGGTTGAAAAAGCCAGGCGGCCTTTTTCGATATTTCTTTTGACCATGGGTTCCAATCCCGGTTCAAAAATGGGGATAATGCCCTGGTTCAGCTTCTCGATTTTTTCCTTGTTAATGTCGACACATACCACATCAATGCCTGTTTCGGCCAGACAGGTACCGGTAACCAGTCCGACATATCCGGTTCCAATAATGATTGTTTTCATAAGCAGGTTTAAATTTTAAGCAGCTAAAAGTAATGTTTTCTGCGATGAAAAAAAAAGAGCCAAGAGCCAAGAGCCAAGAGCCAAGAAAGTGGCAGTGGCAGTAGCAGTGGCAGTGGCATGCTTCGACTCCGCCTGCCTGGCAGCAGAC
>CAZUBW010000016.1:0-227 GCA_964618645.1 uncultured Bacteroidales bacterium
TGAGCTGTGAGCTATGAGCTATGAGCTGTGAGCTATGAGCTGTGAGCTATGAGCTATGAGTTGTGAGTTGTGAGTTGAATGCAGCTGTATGCTGAGCGAAGTCGAAGCATGCTACTGCCACTGCCACTTCTACTTCAAATATCCTAAGTCTATGTGAAGAATTGGTTTGCATTGATTTTCCGCACGCTGAAGTGCGTTTGTTACGTATACTAGTAATCCATGACAGG
>CAZUBW010000016.1:327-54222 GCA_964618645.1 uncultured Bacteroidales bacterium
GTTTGAAACTAATCCCTGACAGGGTTTGAAACTAATCCCTGACAGGGTTTGAAACTAATCCCTGACAGGGTTTGAAACCCTGTCAGGGATTATCTTTTGTCTATTGCAAAAATTGTTGTTTACTTTGTGGTTGCTATAGGAACATCCTCAAATGCTATAATTAAACATAGATAAATGGCGCTTCAGAAACCTTCAATACCCAAAGGCACACGCGATTTCGGACCTGTTGAGATGTCGAAACGTAATTACATTTTCAACATCATTAAAAAGGTATTTCAACAGCATGGTTACAGTCAGATTGAAACCCCTGCCATGGAAAATCTCGACACCTTGTTGGGTAAATACGGCGATGAAGGGGACAAGCTGCTGTTTAAAATACTGAATTCAGGCGACTTTCTTGATGGCGTTGACCCCGTTGAACTCCGTCAGACAGGTTCAAACGCCGCCTCTCTGAAGATATGCGAAAAAGGGCTCCGGTACGATCTTACCGTACCCTTTGCCCGTTTTGTGGTGCAACACCAGCACGAAATTGAATTTCCTTTCAAACGATACCAGATTCAGCCTGTATGGCGGGCCGACCGGCCTCAGAAAGGACGTTACCGCGAATTCTACCAGTGCGATGCAGATATCATTGGCAGTGATTCGCTGTTTAACGAAGCTGACCTGATTGCTATTGTGGATGAAGTATTTCAGCAACTCGACATCCGTGTAAAGATCAAAATCAACAACCGTAAAATACTGGCCGGCATTGCCGGGTACATAGGACAACCCGATAAGATCACCGCTATAACGGTGGCCATCGACAAACTCGACAAAATAGGGACCGAAGCGGTTTTCCAGGAATTACAGCTTAAAGGCATCAGTGTTCAGGGCATATACAAACTCGAACCGCTGCTGGCCCTGTCCGGAAAAAATACAGACAGGCTCGAAAGTCTGCAGAAAATTCTGCAGTCGGATGCAACAGGTATTAAAGGCATTGACGAAGCAGCACAACTTTTGGGTATAATCGACACACTCAAACTTAAATCGGAAGTTGAACTTGATATCTCACTCGCCAGGGGACTTAATTACTATACCGGTACCATTATTGAGGTTAAAGCCATGGACGCCGAAATAGGAAGCATATGCGGAGGTGGCCGTTATGACGACCTCACCGGAATCTTTGGCCTGAAAAACATATCAGGCGTTGGCATTTCGTTTGGCGCCGACCGGATATTCGACGTGCTGGAACAACTCAATCGCTTTCCCTCAGGTGCCATGGAATCGTCGCGTGTGCTCTTTGCCAATTTCGGCGAAAAAGAAGCGCTATACTGTCTTACTTTATTACCATTATTATATAAGGCAGGTATTGCAGCAGAAATATACCCCGATGCAGCGAAACTGAAAAAGCAAATGGCATACGCCAATGCCAGACATATTCATTACATGGTACTGGTTGGAGAGAATGAGATGAATGAGGGAAATCTCACCATCAAAAACATGATTACCGGGGAGCAGTTTAAAGCTTCACCGGAAGAACTCATCAAACTGGCCGGTTGCTAAAACAACTCATTGATCATATTGCGTTCGGGGGCTATGGGAAATTGCCCGTCGTGCGCAAAAAAAGGCTTGCGCAGGATCCACCTTCCCCTGGAAAAATCGGGAAAGTCAACCAATGCCCCGCCCCTAGCCACCGACATCTCGCTTAATGCCGAAATGGCGCTCCATGCGGCAGCATCATAGGCATCCAACGGTACTTCCGTGTGATTTTTCACAGCATCAAAAAAATCGTGAAGCATAATGTAATCCATTCCACCATGGCCACCCCCTTCTGCTGCCTGGCCATGCTCACGCCACAGTTTATGATCGTATTGTTTAATCCATTCGGCTGAATCGTCCCACTGATGGGGATTCTTCGACTTTCCCTCTACATAAATGGTATTGCCGTCGTTGTACCACAAACCGCGGGTTCCTTCAACCCTGAATCCCAACGAATAGGGCCGGGGCAAATTGGTATCGTGGGTTACAATAATGGTTTCACCGTTCGCACACTTAATCATGGAAGTGACAATATCACCCAGGTTGAAATTAATGTCATCATAGGGGTGATCCTTCCCGCCATTTTCCCGAATGAATGCTTTCAGTCCCCTCGACTTGGAGGCCATGGCCGATAATGTCAAAAAGCGGTTACCCCGGTTGATGTCAAGATAATTAGCCACCGGACCAATACCATGCGTAGGATAAAGATCGCCGTTGCGCCTTATCGAATGCAGTCCGCGCCATTGCGCTTCGGCATGTGCCTCTTTCCCCATTTTAAGGGTATCACCGGCTTCGTAGCTGTACTTCTCTCCGTTATTAAATTTCACAGCCCGCAAATCGTGCTCGTAACCACACCGGCAGTGGATCAGCTCGCCAAAAAGCCCGGTTCGCACCATGTTAAGAACTGCCATAACATCGCGCCTGTAGCATACATTTTCGAGGATCATCAGTTGCCGCCCGGTTTCCTCGTGGGCATTTACCAGGTCCCAGCATTCCTCGAGCGTGTTGGCTGCTGATACTTCCACTGCGGTATAAGGTATACCGGCTTTCATAGAAGCTACCGACATAGGCACATGCCATTCCCAGGGTGTGGCAATGATCACTGCATCGAGCTTCTCCTTCGCCAGCATGTCTTTAAAAGCCACCTCACTTCCGGTATAAACAACAGGATTATTTCGTCCCCTGTCGCTTATCATCTTCAGCGCTGCCTGCAGCGATTGTTCGCTGATATCGCATATGGCGGCAATTTCAATTCCATGGAGGGCCATGGTATCGTTAAGGTGACTGCGACCGCGACTACCCACGCCAATGAAACCGGCCTTTACAGTCGTTATTTCAGGCTTGACCGTGCTCCCGGGCACAGACTCGGGAGTACGGTCAATATCCATGGCATTTCCGGCTATTCCGGCTCCTACAACACCCACGCCTGAAATAACCGTCTTTTTTATAAAATCCCGCCGGCTGTTGTTCATAGGTCAGCTCTACCAGGGGTTTCCTATAATTCAAGCATCACAACCGATGATGCCGGCAATTTCACTGTCAGCTTATCTTTGCTAAGTTTAGCACCATTGAATGCTGCCGGTTGCACCGTCATCGGGCTATCGAAGGTATTGTGCGCCGTCAATTCCTTTGCCGTAAGCATGGTACCGGTGACCTTGCCCGGCTCCATTCCTCTTACATCAATACTGAGCTCAATTTCGTTGTGTGGGTCCGCATTGGTAAAGGTCACATGAACCTTTCCTGCTTTATCGCGCGAGGCTGAAGCTGATACAGCAGGAATGCTCTTGCCGTTCAGCGTGTACAAAGGCGACTCAAATGCCAATGGTAACAGGGCCGCATCGTGGTGTACCTTGTACATTTCAAAAATGTAGTAAGTAGGCGTCAGCAACATCTTTTCGCCCTCGGTAAAAATAATAGCCTGCAATACATTCACCATCTGGGCAATGTTGGTGATCTTTACGCGGTCGGCATGGTTGTTGAAAATATTCAGGTTAATACCGGCTACCAGGGCATCACGCAGGGTGTTCTGCTGGAAGAGGAATCCGGGATTGGTGCCGGGCTCCACATCGTACCATACGCCCCACTCGTCAACCGCAAGGCTGATCCTTTTCCGGGGATCATACTGGTCCATAATAGCAGAATGACGTGTTACCAGTTCATCCATCTCCAGCGTCCGCTGAATGGTGGTAAAGTATTCATCCTCCGTGAATTTGGTGGCCGAGCCTTTATGCGACCAGTTGTGAGTAATGGTATAATGATGCAGCGAAATACCGCTCATCAGGTTATGGGGAATATTTTTCATCAGCGTCTGCGTCCAGTGGTAATCGTTTGAACTGGGACCACCGGCAATTTTGTACAACCGGTTGCTGCCATAATTTCGGGCATATGTGGCATAGCGCCTGTACTGGTCGGCATAGAACTCAGCTGTCATGTTTCCGCCACAACCCCAGTTTTCGTTACCCACGCCCCAGAATTTAACTTTCCAGGGTTGCTCCCTGCCGTTCTGACGGCGCAGGTCAGCCATGGGACTCTTCCCGTCGAAGGTGATGTATTCCACCCATTTCGACATTTCTTCTACCGAACCGCTACCGACGTTTCCGCAAATATATGGCTCAGTGCCAATCTGTTCGCACAGGTCAAGGAATTCGTGTGTGCCAAAACTGTTGTCTTCCACCACTCCACCCCAGTGGGTATTGATCATTTTGGGACGCTTGTCGCGCGGACCAATGCCATCCATCCAATGGTATTCATCGGCAAAACAACCTCCGGGCCAGCGTAGATTGGGAATGCTCAGCCGTTTCAGTGCAGCCACCACATCGTTTCGAATGCCACGGGTATTGGGTATGGGAGAATCTTCACCAACCCATATGCCACCGTAGATACAATGCCCCAGGTGTTCCGAGAAATGGCCGTATATATGCCGGCTTATGGTATCACCGGGCTGATCGGCATTTAAAACTACCTTTACCGGCTGGGCTGTCAGTGAACCTGAAAGTATGAAAGCCACAACCCCTAATACAGTATAAAACTTACTTCGCATATTATTGAATTTAATTAGTGATTCGGGATAAAAACAAATTAAAACTGGGTTATCCAGGCATCGGGGAACGATTCTTCACGAACCTTTGCCAATTCCTGCTCAGCCAGTTGCCTTTCGTTGAATGACGCATAGGAAACCGCGAACAGGTCGCCTATTTTGCCGAATTTTTCAGCATCGAGCCCCCTGATTTTTAATTCACGTACCAGTTGATCGGCGTTAGCCTCATCCCTGAAACAACCGGCAATAATATAATATCTGACTTTGCTGTCAGCTGAAACTGATTCCGCTGACACAGCAGCTTCATCTCTGTATATAACGGATGTATCCGCAACGGCAGCCATCATGGAATCGGCCAATTGTTGGATAACAGGATCGGAAATCCCAAGGGTTTCGGGCAACTGCTCTTTCTCCTGCCGGTTATTGTCTTTCAGCATGAAAAATGCCAGCACAAGTAAATTGGCCACCAGAAATACAGCCACCCACTTCAGCACTGTATTGACATTAAACCTTGCCGGTGCCTGCGACACAACAGGTTGCGACACAACAGGATGTGAAATAACTGGCTGTGAAAGGGTCGGTTCTGCCACGTTTTCCTGTGGCAACCGTGCCGACGGCACATGCAAATCCGAAGGGGGTTCCGTTAAAGTGCCCTCCTCAGGTATAAAAACTATCCTCCCCCTTTCGCGATGCAGCTTACCAATTCCCTCAAAGACGACGGTCCCTCCGGTTTCGAGTTGCTTACCGGCCTGACTGGTATAATCAGATAGCAATTGCAGCGCAAGGTCCCTTTCGATACCCTCGGTTTTAACAATATAATCAATTAACAATCCATCGTTGTTCTTCAGCGAATCGTTAAAAACAACCACCCGGGGTTGTTGCTGGGTAATGATAAAAGCTCCGAATTCAGGTATGATCACCCTGAGGTTAGCGTTGAGAAGGCTGGCAATCTTCTTGTCCATGGTCAGCATAAAAAAGTAAGGCAACTGGAAAATAAAGTGAAAAAATCATCGCGTCATATCTTTACCAAAATAGACAATTTATAGCAAATTAAACAAGCATTGGCGGAAAAGTTGTAAACAGGGGCATTAGAAAATAGAACCGGCATTATGCAATTTTTGTTTTTTTGTCCTATCTTGCAGTAAGAAATGAAACGCCTCTGCATACCATCTGCCAGACCTATACGTTCTGCATTTGTAATGAGACCGTTTTACCTTTATCTGACCTGATTTTTTCATCATTAAATGCAGATTTATGAATGCTAAACAGATTCTTGGTATTGACATTGGCGGCTCAGGCATAAAAGGAGCTCCGGTAGATATTAAAACAGGCAAACTGCTCGGTGAGCGGCACCGGATTCCAACCCCCGACCCATCAACCCCAAAAAAAGTTGCCAAAACCATCCAGGAACTCGTCCAGCATTTCAAGTGGAAAGGCCCTGTCGGATGCGGCTTTCCTGCTGTAGTTCAGAATGGCGTGGTGCGCACTGCCGCTAACATTCACAAAACCTGGATAAACACAGATGCCCGCAAATTATTCAAAGAAGCTATCGACCTGCCTGTTTGGGTTACCAACGATGCCGATGCTGCAGGTCTTGCTGAAGTAAAACTTGGAGCAGGCGCCGGCTTTAAAGGTGCCGTTGTTGTGCTGACTATCGGTACCGGCATTGGCACCTCGCTCTTTATCAAGGGCAGGCTCTACCCCAATACCGAATTCGGTCATGTTGAATTCAAGGGTATGGATGCTGAATTGTATACTTCGGATGCCACCCGGAAGAAAGAAAACCTCGACTGGACTTCATGGGGAAAACGGCTGAACGAATACCTGCAGCATATCGAATTCCTTACCTGGCCGGAAATGATCATTCTGGGTGGAGGCGCCAGCAAAAAACTCGACCTGTTCAAAGATCAGCTCGACCTGAAAGCCAAGATTGTACCGGCACATTTTCTGAACGATGCCGGTATCATTGGTGCAGCCATGGCTGCCAAGGTAAACCTCAAGAAGAAAAAGTAAAAGGGATACGGTTGACAAGCGACCGGCCCAGCGTGATCTCGTCGGTATATTCGAGTTCGTCACCTATGGATACACCGCGTGCCAGGGTTGAAAACACAGGATTGTATTCACTTAGCCTGCGGTATAGGTAGTAATTGGTGGTATCGCCTTCCATGGTGGCGCTCAGTGCCAGAATAATTTCCTTTACACCGCCCTTTTTCAGTCGTTCTTCCAGCGCTTCGATGTTCAGATCGGAAGGCCCCAATCCGTCCATGGGCGATATAATACCTCCCAACACATGGTATACGCCCCTGTATTGTTGGGTGTTTTCAATAATCATTACATCCTTGATACTTTCTACCACGCAAATGATGGAATGGTCGCGCCGCTCATCGGCGCAAACGGGACAGTATTCACCATCGCAAATATTTCCGCATATCTTGCAGAACCGTAATTCACTGCCCAGTCGCGATACGGTGCTGCCGAATTTTTCGATGGTATTCCGGTCCTGCCTGAGTAGATGCAATACCAGTCGTAACGCAGTTTTATGACCAATTCCGGGTAATGAGGCAAATTCATTCACTGCTTCTTCGAGCAGCCGCGACGGATAATTCAGGTTCATAGCAATTTGTTTAATGGCCGTGCATGCCATGCAGCCTGCAAAATTAAGCTTTTATTCCGGTATGTGTTTTGCAGGTAGATTGTTTTTGCTATTCTTGCAGTCAAAAGGAAACCCTGTCATGAATCCCTGGATACTGCTTACCATTGTCATTGCCTATTTCAGTGTACTGATCGTTGTTTCACTGATTACCAGTCGTGGAGCTGACAACGCGACTTTTTTTGTCGGGAATCGCAAATCACCCTGGTTCCTGGTGGCCTTTGGCATGATAGGCGCTTCCATATCGGGGGTAACTTTTATTTCAGTGCCCGGTGAAGTCGGGGCCAGCGCCTTCTCCTACATGCAGATGGTGTTGGGTTTCTTTGCCGGATACCAGGTTATTGCGCGGGTGCTGCTGCCCCTGTATTACCGCATGAATCTGTCGTCGATTTATGTTTATCTCCAGCACCGGTTTGGATTTTACAGCTATAAAACAGGAGCCGCTTTTTTCCTGCTGTCGCGCGTCATCGGCTCATCCTTCCGGCTATATTTGGTAGCGCTGGTTATCGATGCCTTTATCCTGTCGAAGCTGGGCGTCCCCTTTTGGGTTACCGTGGTCATCACCATTGCCTTAATATACGTGTATTCCTTCAAAGGTGGAATCCGCACCATTGTTTACACCGACACCTTTCAAACCACCTTTCTCATCCTGGGTGTTGTGTTATCAATTGTGCTCATTGCCAGGGAACTTAACCTCGACCTCCCGGGGCTTATCAACAGCATTGGTTCGAGCCGCTATGCCGACATGTTCGTGTGGGACTGGAAACCCGGAAATAACTTTTTCAAGCACTTCCTGAGTGGTATGTTTGTATGCATTGTAATGACCGGGCTCGACCAGGACATGATGCAGAAGAACCTGAGTTGCAGAAACATCCGTGAAGCGCAAAAAAACATGTATTGGATGAGTACACTGCTGGTACTGGTCAATATCCTGTTCCTTTCGCTTGGAGCACTGCTCTACATCTATGCCAATTCAAAGGGCATTATCACCGAGAACTTTGCCAACCCCGAGCTGGCGCAAAACTGCCCCATAAGCCTGCAACATCCGGGGGTGGAAGGCATGCAATGCGCCAAAACCGATGAACTTTTTCCCTTTCTGGTGTTCAACTACCTGCCGCCGGTGGTGGGCTTTGTTTTCATCCTTGGCTTGCTGGCAGCTGCCTATGCCAGTTCCGATTCTGCACTGACGGCGCTTACCACTTCGTTCTGCATCGATTTTCTCGACTTCAGGGAAGACAACCAGCGTATGGGCGTGCGAAACAGGGTTCACATAGGCTTCGCGGTATTGTTCGTACTGGCCATTCTGCTGTTTAAAGTGCTGAATGACGAAAGTGTTATCAATGCCCTGTATAAAATTGCAGGGTATACCTATGGCCCGTTGCTGGGTATGTTTGCCTTTGGCATTCTCACGCGGTATAAGATACGTGATAAAGCAGTACCGTTTATTTCAATAGCTGCGCCTGTCATCACGTTTATTCTCAACAAATACTCCCAGCAGTGGTTCTGGGGCTATAAAATTGGCTTCGAACTATTGATTATTAACGGACTACTGGTGTTTGCGGGACTGTATCTGTTCAGGGACAAGCAGCGGCAGTAGCAGCAGCAGCGGCAGTGGCAGTAGCAGTCAGAGCAAACAACTACTCATAGCTCGTAGCTCATAGCTCAAAGCTCGTAGCTATTTCAGCCCCACCTACAGTCTAAAGCCTATACCTGCCTGCCGAAGCTGCAGCGCAGGCAGGACCTAAAGCCCTCACCCGCTTTGCGACATAAACCACCCTTTCGTCTATAAAATTTTGCCCATCGTCGATTATCCCCAAACCGGTTTCTGTTTTTCTTTACGCCCTTTCTTTCAGCAATAACAGCCAGATCAGCTATATGCATCTGACCAGATCTCCCGAAAAAACCATGCGAAACATGATGATACTATTCAATCAATTAGTTGCACTCAATTATACTTTCTTATACCTTTACATATAAAAGTACATTTTACTTTTATTATTCCCGTTTGCACCTGTCAGGCATTTTGCTTAGACAACAGCCCCTATACATGAGGGCTAAACAGATTGAAGGAGAACCATTCATTAACTAAATCAATATTATTATGAAACATCCCTTACTGATTATTTCGCTGGCATTGTCCATGGCCGTGGCGCCATGCGTAGCGCAAACACAACCCAATGTGACAGAAGATTTCAAACCTTCGGTGCTGAATCAGCCCGGACAGGAGTACCCGCAGGTTAACTCCCAGGGGTATGCCCGTTTCCGTATCGAAGCTCCCGAAGCCCAAAGCATTACTGTAAGCTTGGGACTGGGCGGCAGAGGAGGAACTAAACTCATTAAGATGGCCGACAGTACCTGGATGGGAACAACTGAAGGGCCCATGGATGAAGGGTTTCATTACTATCACCTGACCATCGACGGCGGTGTATTTAATGATCCCGGTACACTGAATTTCTACGGTTCTACACGTTGGGAAAGTGGTATTGAAATACCCGCTCACGACCAGGACTTTTATGCACTGAAAAACGTACCGCACGGCTTTGTACAGCAGGTGCTTTTCCCTTCACCCAGCACCAATACCTCGCGCAGGGCTTTTGTTTATACGCCTCCTGATTATGGAAAGGACGCAAACAAACGTTACCCCGTACTTTACCTGCAACACGGATGGGGCGAAGACGAAACCGCCTGGAGCAACCAGGGACGCGCCAACCTGATCATGGACAACCTGATCGCCGAAGGTAAAATCAAGCCTTTCATCATTGTCATGACTTACGGAATGACCAACGAGATCAAATTCGGCAGCGGCCTCAGAAATTTTGACATCAAGCCGTTTCAGACCGTGCTGGTGGATGAATTAATTCCATATATCGATGCCCAATTCAATACCATAGCCGATCAGGCTCACCGGGCCATGGCCGGGCTGTCGATGGGTGGCATGGAAACCAAAATGATCACGCTGAACAGACCCGAGGTCTTTTCGCATTTTGCATTGCTGAGCGGCGGTGTTTATGCACCCGAAGACATAAAGAACAAACCGGAAGTGAAGCTAATTTTTCTGAGTTGCGGAAGCAAAGAATTCCCTGATGGTATCAAAAAATCGGTAACTGCCCTGAAGGATGCCGGCTTTAATGCGGTTTCTTACATATCCGAAAATACAGCTCACGAATTCCTTACCTGGCGCCGTAGTTTGTATCAACTGGCCCCGCTTCTTTTTAAGGAATAAAACGAACCACATGAAAATCAACAACCTTTTCATCACAAGCGCCCTGGCCATGCTGTGTGTATCAACCTGGTGCACAGCACAACAGGCCAACGTGAACCTCGATTACAATCCCCAGAAAGATACGGAAGGATTGATCCCCTTTAGCGCCCCCATTAATTCACCTGAAGTGAAAGATGACCGTACCGTCATATTCCGGGTTAAGGCTCCGATGGCGCAGGAAGTAAAACTAACAGGGGTTGCCTTACTCACTGCGTTGGGAAAAGGAAATGAACCGGTGCCCTTTACGAAAGGCACAGATGGTATATGGACATTGACAGTAGGCCCGCTTGAACCCGACATGTATGCCTATCACCTGGTTATTGACGGTGTGCAGGTTGCTGATCCTGCCAATACCTGTGCAGCTTTTACAGCCATGCCACCTTATAGTCAGCTGATAGTGCACGGCGATGGTCCGGCTTATTACGATGCCCGTAATGTGCCACATGGAAATGTCACAAGGCATATTTATCATTCCGATGTAACCGGTGGCGAACGGGAATTATATGTGTACACCCCGCCGGGTTATGATCCCTCGAAAAAGTACCCTGTACTTTATCTGCTGGGGGGCAGTGGTGAACTGCCATCCAACTGGGTATATGACGGACGGGTAAACCTGATTTTGGACAACCTGCTGGCCGAAGGTAAGGCCGTTCCCATGCTGATTGCCATTCCCAACAACCAGGTGATTCACCGCAATCATCCCAGGCATACTGAACTTACCTTCGATATATTTGAAAAGGAATTGCGAAATCATGTAATCCCCGAGGTTGAAAAAGCTTACAGCGTTCAACAGAATTCGCGCGGAAGGGCCATTTCGGGCCTATCCATGGGCGGACGCCATGCTATGTTTGTCGGCTTCCGGTCGCTCGACCTGTTTGCCTCTTTTGGCATACTGAGCGCCGGAGACATGAACCCCGAAACGTCCCTAACCGGTTTTCTGAAGGATCCTGATGTGAATCAAAAAGTAGCCTACCTGTTTGTAGGCCAGGGTACCGCAGAAGCCAACGGTTTTTTGGGTAAACGGTGCATTGCTTTGCATGAAGCATTGAACCAATATAATATCAAACACGAGTACTATGTTAGCGGAAAGGGCGGTCACGACTGGGCTACCTGGCGCCACCTGCTGTATTACCGTTTTCTGCCCAATCTTTGGCGGAATTAGTAATCCGACCTGAGAACAGAATACAATTGCAATAAAGTTTTCTGGTTGCACTATCCTCCTGGAAAAAGAAAGAGGCTGTTTAAAAAGTCATAAAAAGAGCGTAGTCTGGAGACTACGCTCAGCATACAGAGCTGACATTCTGCACAGTGCGCTAGGCGTAGTTTGCAACTACGCCTAACAAATTGACTTTTTAGACAGCCGCTTTCATATTTTAAACCGGAATATTATTAGTGCGCTTTAAAATTCCATTTGGAATTGTCACTGCTCATATCAAATGCTGCCAGTGTGGGTGTGCTGTCCCCGATGGATATCAGCGCCAGTTTCTTATCTGAGTTGGGAACTACCTTGGGCATAATGCGGTATGTTCCATCCGTTAACTGATCAATCCGCCACAATTGCTCCGGAGCACCCGTAAATACCGGAACGGTTATTACTTCAGCATCGGCTGTTGCGGCTAATGCCCGGTCGGTTCCTGCGATTACTATTTTATAATAGGGCCCGCCTAAATATCCGCTCGAATCGGGGGCTGCCGTAATGGTCCATTTCTGATGCGGGCGGAACATGTAATCTCCTATTCTTACACCAATGTTACCGGTGGGCCAGGTATGAATCACATCTGACAATTCCTGGGAGGGAACCGGAACAATCGGTTCATTTGGATCAGGTCTGAATCCCCTTACTGTTCTTGGCATCCGCACAAAATCAACTACCAGCTCCAGGGCATAACCCCTTCTCTCAGATTCAATTTCATAGGTGCCTTCTTTGAGATTCTCTCCGGCAACCGGCCAATCGTTTTTCCAAAGTAACGGACGGATGGCCAGTACGCTGCGTCCTCCCTGGTCCAGGTCGGCTTCATAATGACACGACATTTTTTCCACTCCGTCTTCCAGCATCACGCGTCCGAAATGTCCCGGTCCAACTACTCTTCCTCCGGCTGCAACAACCATCTTGCCTCCGCCTTTCAGCATATCTCTTCCCATATTGTCGAGATAAGGACCCGTTACTTTCCTCGAACGGCCAACAACTATGTTATATGTAGAGTTTGCGCCATCACAACAGGTTCCGTGCGTACCCAGCAGGTAATACCAGCCATTGCGATACTCCAGGTCTGTTGCTTCACAGTCAATGGCAATATCAACAGCTTCATTACCTTCAACACGCTTACCTGTTTGGGGATCAAGCTCTACAAGCCGGATGAACCCAAAATAGGTACCATAGGAACACCACAAACGGCCGTCGGTTGGGTCCAACAGAAGCCCGGGATCAATGGCATCACAATCCTCCATATTCTCGGATTTGGCTACTACTATGGGATCGGAAAATTTAAAATCAGGTGAATTCGGATCCAGTGTTTTGTTCCACATGGTATTAATCTGACCATTGTGTCCGCCTCCCAGGCCGCCTCCGGTTGTACCATAGACTACCAGGTAACGATCGCCAATTTTTATGGCATCCGGGGCGGCACCCCTGCCAGGTCTTACCGCTCCACCATTCCATGTCCAGCCGTCTTCGGAAATCAACCCGCCACCACCAGTGCCAAAAGTATAATACTTTCCTTCGCATTCCATGATGGTTGACGGATCATGAATAAAGGGTTTTCCTATCTGTGCCGTGACAGTTCCTGCTAAATACAGTAATAAAAAGGCTGTTGCGCCTGATATGAATATTTTTGATTTCATAATTTTAATGGCTTTATGGATGTGATCTTAAAAGACTGAGTAATGAGTGTTATTCGTAAGTAATGGTGATATCTTTGATCGGTTCTCCCTTTTCATCCAGGAAGCGAACGCAGAAATCACTCATTCCGGGACCATTGATTACGGCTCCCCTGATGATGTTCTTGCCTTTGTTAAGTGTCAGGCGGGGAGAGACACAATCGTCCATAACCATGCGCCTGTCACCCGAAAGTATCACAGCTTCCTTTCCATTGAGCCACCACATGGATGCCGAGTTTGAGCCAACTGCCATTCTTACGTTTTTCATTTCCTGCGGACTGTTAACTACCGTTACAGCCCAAAACAAAACTCCGTATATGGGTTTTTTCAAGCCAAAAGCAAAACGGAATAACTTGACGTTGAAAAGCTTACTATCCAAAGCATGCCATTGCAATTCCTGTTCTCCCACCATAACCTTTTCCCCGTCTTTGGGTACCGTGGTAAACTGGTTAGGGAAGTACAAGGTATCAAATGCACTTCTTATATAGCTGTCGGTGAAAACGGTATTGGTACGATTGGGCTTGCTGATTGGCTCCAGGAGTAACCAGCGCTGAATGAATCCTTCTGCATCGGTTTTTTTAGCTGCCTTTGTGGCCGGAGCAAAGTATGCAGCAATGCTTCTTCCAGCAGTGTCGGTTAAGGCTGGGTCGTTCATCTGCCGGCCAGTTGTAACGGGTTGTGCCTGCAATCCCAGTGCCGCTAATAACAGCGAACCCAGCGTCAATAATAGTGTTTTGCGTTTCATGTTTATAATATCTAAATAAAATCAATACAATCCGACTAAAATAACATAAAAAGGGATATGCCCCAAAGGTTTCGCTTAAAAGGATTACCAAAGGTTCCTTAAAGCGGTTTGTTGGACTTGTTAAATACTGTCAGACACAGACAGGGTTCCTTTTTCCTTCTATCAGGAAACCGAGGATCAACCAATGAACAGCGTTAGATGGTATATCGGCTTTTCGCTTATTGAATAGTTGTGTTAATATTTCTCGTAATGAATTCGATCTGTAATAGTTATAGGTTTTTGTTTTAAAGTTTTACTATTTTCGACTTTATAGCCAAAAGGAATTATTTCCGCTATTTCAAGTTCTTTAGGTATTTGCATTTCCTTTTTAATCCTTTCGGCATTCTGAGGGATATATGTTACACCGAAAATATCATGCTCAGCTAAACTTAGTAAAAAGTTTTCTATGCAACACCATACAGAGGCTAAGCAATTCAAATCATAAACCGTCTTTGCTTTCTCTACGAATGTTTTAGGTTTAAACACTACTATTGCCACAACCGGCGCTGTGAGAATCATTCTTTTTTGTTTAGGAATAGCATCCAAATACATTTCTTTCTTAATCAGTTCCTCGTTTTTGAACAAATTCTCAATATCTTCCAAGTTAATTTCTTTATCCAGATTCTCAGATCTAATCAAACTCCATTTTGCTTCCAAAGCTCGAATAATTATAAAGTCCCATTCTCTAAGATGATTATAGGACGGAGCTTTAAAACCATTCTCAATCGCGTATCTAATAATCTCATTTGAGATATCCGGTTCCTTAAAATCCCGAATAGTACGTCTTTTCTCAATTACTGCTTTAAGTTCCATTTCATCTTTCAATTATTCCCAATGTTCACCGGCATTTGTAGTTGCCCCTGCCTGCCATCGCGCAGTCTCAAGCCAGGCAAGCATGAATTCATAGGCGCTCACTTGCTTTGCCCGCCGTAACAGAGTGGAGGCGGGTCGTGTTACCCGAAAGGTAGCCAAGTGCACTGACTTTAGCAACCCTTCGGCACGGCAACCGACTATAGGGAGTTCATGAGGCAATAGCCGAATAATTGCATATGACCGGGCTGGGCACCGTATTATTCTATCTTTTCGTAAATTTTACTAATCTCAAAGTCAATGTATCTGTCAAGTTGTATTTCATCACCATTTTTAAACCTGACTATGCATGTGCATAGAAATGGGGCATACGCAGATGTAGAAATACCGATGATACCTTTTCTGTTTTTCTCTGAAAAAACCTTATTACCCCACATATGGCCAAAAAAGAATTCTGCTTTATCAATATCAGATAAGTCGGAAGATTTATGTCGAATTAAATAGATATAAATATCAAACTTTTGTCCGGACTTTGCCGAAGGATAAATCAAGTGTGTCAGGAATAATCCTTTATTTTTTTCGTAAATCCTTTTTCGATGATCTTCCCTTTGTTGACCATCACTTCCAGTTTTAACTTCTGTCGAAGATTCAGTCTGGTTGGCGTATTGCATACCTTTCAATTCTTCACCAATTTCAATCGGTCCTGCCTTAATTGAACTACCTTTCTTAATCCTAAGAATCAAAGTTGTAATTACATCACTTATAGTCTTCTTAAAAATCAGAAAAAAGACAACTATGAATCCAATCCAGATCATTGTCTGGAATAAAGGCACATAGTCCTTTAATTTGGTAAGATTATCAATCATAAGTAGTATGTATTTTTAACATGGTGCCCAAACGCTGGCGGTATGGTTAGTTGTCGATTTCGAAGCAATCCCTTATCAAGTTACACCTGACTTTAATAAGGGCTAAACCCTTGAAACCGGCACCGCAACGGCAATTAACTATACCGCATGTAAGGCGCTGTTGCTTATTTTTTTCTTTAAGATTTCATCCATCTTTAATTCACATTCCCATAATCGAATAACATGCCAACCTTTTGTAATTAAATTATCCGTCACTTGTTTGTCTCGTTGAATGTTTTTGCCAATCTTGCTTTCCCAATATTCCTTATTGTCCTTTGGTATTGTATTCCTGCAATCATGCCCATGCCAGAAACATCCGTCAACGAAAATTGCTGTTTTAGTCTTAAGAAAAACAAAATCAGGTTTACCGAATAATTTATAATTCCTTCGCCAACCCTTTATTTTCTCTCTTTTGAAAAATTCAATAAGTTTTATCTCCGTAGATTTATTGCGACTGCTTCTTACTTGTCGCATAATCTGGCTTCGTTTTTCCTTAGTAAAGGTATCAGTCATTCTTATGAATCACAGTAATCCATGATTTATCAAATCCAAGAGCTTTTAATACTTGCTCTTTATCTAAAATTGGTGGTTGTTTTATTTGAATTACCAAGCTTTTATCAGGGACATCTTCAACAATTGTAAATTGCGAACCATGTGGTTGCCATGTAAAACAATGTTCACCAGTCTTTTTGTGAGTTCCAACAAGGTTATTGTTTTTATTCCACTCCCAATTATAAAGTTCGTGGTCATAACGAATAGTATCGAATTCAAAAACTACAACTTCAGAAAGGTCATTTGATTTGATAAGCACGACAGTTCGCAAATGTTTAAATTTTTCACGAATTGCAGAAACTCTTTCATTCCATATGTCAAGAACAAGTTTTCCGATTAAATTTGCATCTGCTTTTTGGTCACTGCGTTCACCAAATGAATAGTTAGGTGAGTTGCGACCTGAAATCAATCTTACTTTTTTCTGTGTGGCAGGATTTATTGCTTTAACTGTTTTGGCTCCCCAAGCTGTATTACCCATTATAACATCATCAAGCCCAACATTTGATGGTTTCCAGGCAGCGCCAATGCAATTTGCAAAAATACTTTCCCATTCAGAACCTTCAAGTTCAGGCTTTCCTTTTGAGGCAAGTAAATAAATTAACTCTTTGCCTAGTAAAAAAGGGAATTCTTTAGGAAAATCATTTACAGGGAAAGCCGCAACAGATTTATTTACGGTTCTTAATTTTGGTGATTTATCGTTTCCCATAGCTTACTTCATATTCTCTTAATACCGAAGTCATATCCAAAGAGGTAGCGACAAACGGAATTAATTTTAAAATAGTTGCTTTCACTATATTTACTGGAACTGCATTCCCTGCTTGCTTCCTTGCTTGACCATCGTTAACTACAATCTTATAACTATCTGGAAAACCCTGTAAACGAAACATTTCTCTTGGTGTTAAACGCCTTTCACCATTTACGAGTAAATAATTGTAAGAAGCGCCAGCACGTAAAGCGCAAGAATATGGGTATGAACAAATATTACCAGCTTTATTTTCGTGCCAAATTGAAAGTGGATAAGCTGACTTATGTTTGTCTTTACGTTTCTTGACAATATACTCAGAAGCATAATGTTTTTTGTCTACTTTTTTTTCAAGGATTTCAGAAAGAGGTTTAAATGGTCTAACTGGAGAAGGATAATTATACAATATTGGTTCTCGGTGCCCAACTATAATAACGCGTTCTCGCTTCTGAGGTAGTCCATAATCAAGCGCATTTAGTACAGCAAACTGAACATTGTATCCTAATTCTTTTTCTAAGGTCTTTAAAATTGTCTTTAGTGTTTTGCCACCATTATGTCCAACAAGTTGTTTAACGTTTTCAAGAATAAAAGCCTTTGGCTTTTTATATTTGATTATTCTTGCTATATCAAAAAAAAGAGTTCCACGAATGTCGTTAAAACCTTGCATTTGTCCAATAATACTGAACGGTTGACAAGGAAAACCTGCAAATAATATATCATGGTCAGGAATATCTTTTTCATCAATTTTAGTGATGTCACCAGCTGGTCTATGTCCGAAGTTGGCTTCATAACTATCTTGACAATATGTGTCAATATCAGACGAGAAAACACATTCTGGGATAAGGTTGTTTTCGATGCAAGCCTGGTCCATTGCTATCCTAAAGCCACCAACTCCACAAAATAGGTCTATAAATTTTATTTTTTCCATATAGTTCACTTATAAAACACAAATTTAAATTTATATGACATCAAATCAATATAATTCCAATATAAAATACTAACCATATTATCAACCGAAAATTTGGCTACGGAGCGTTTGAATTGCGCTTAAACAATTTAATATAGTTTCTTAAGGTAGGCAAATTTTACTTATAGCGTGGGTTGGTTTGGATGATTTTGTAAGGTATGTCCTTGTTTTTGGATTCTGTTATACTGTTGAATATTAGACATATAAAACGTTCAATCCTTTTTAAACGTCTATATACATTCATTGTTTTCAGGTTCGCTTTGATTGTATTTCATTACATATTTATAAACCGAATTGCACCTGGTTTCCATGGCATACAACCAATTTATGTTCGCGTTTTTTCACACTCCGTGCACCTTCGTCCTGTTACTGGTTTTCACTGAAACATCTTTGCCCTGCTTTTCTCCCGCAATTTCCATCAAAAAGTTAAATATAAGGGTTTTATTGATACGATGTTCAGCTAATCATAAAAAATGTGGCAGCGGCAGTAGCAGTAGCAGTAGCAGGCTCTGCATGACACAAGTCAGCACACTCTATGCCTTCCGGCTGAAAGGGCTGAAGCCCTGTTTAATTGGAAATTGCCGTTATCCGAAACCCCGGCCTGAAGCCCGGGGCTAGTAATGCCTTCCTTCCTCGTCACTTGTCACTCGTCCCTCGTCCCTGTCTTAGCTCTTGGCTCTTGGCTCTTGGCCCTGCCTGCGCTGCCGCTCCGGCAGGCAGGTCTTGGCTCTTGGTTCTTGGTTCTACTCGTCCCTCGTCCCTCGTCCCTCGTCCCTTGTCACTTGTCACTTTTCACAATCCCTACCTCAACCCGCTCCGCTTCAGCAGCGGTTCGGCCGATGGCTCCTGTCCCCTGAAACGTTTATACAATACCTGCGGATCTTCGGTGCCGCCGCGCGACAGAATATGATCGCGGAATGCCCTGGCCGTTGCCTGGTCAAAAATTCCCTTTTGCCTGAATACCGAATAGGCATCGGCATCCAATACCTCGGCCCATTTATAACCATAATAACCGGCTGCATACCCGCCACCGAAAATATGGTGAAAGCCCGTGCTGAAACAGACCCCGTCAACCGGTGGAAACAATTCGGTTGGCGCCATGGCGGCCAGTTCAAATTCGCTTACCGCCTTGTCAAGCGTATCGGTAAGGGTATGCCAGGCCATATCGTTCAGGCCAAAGCTCAACTGACGCACAAAGGCATACCCGCTGTTGAAATTACGACTCTTTAATATATTCTCCAGCATTTCAGCAGGCATCCTCTCGCCCGTCTGGTAATGCACCGCCACCTCATTCAGCCAGTCCTTTTCTTCGGCCCAGTTTTCCATAATCTGCGAGGGAAGTTCCACAAAATCGCGGTAAACATTGGTACCCGAAAGGCTCATATAATTCACCCGGCTGAATATGCTATGCAACCCGTGACCAAATTCATGCAAGAACGTCCGCACCTCATCGTAAGTCAGCAGTGAGGGCTTGTCGGCCGTTGGCTTGGTGAAATTCATCACCAGCGAAACATGTGGACGTACATCTGTGCTGCTCTGCCGGTACTGTTCGAGGTAATTTGTCATCCATGCCCCGCCCTGCTTGCTTTCACGCGGAAAATAATCGACATAAAGCAAGGCCAGCAGCGATCCGTCGGTATCTTTCACCCTGAAGGTTTTTACATCGGGGTGGTAAACCGGGATAGTGGTGTCGGCCTCAAATGAAATGCCGTATAACTTGTTGGCCAGTCCGAAAATACCTGCCTCAACCTTTTCGAGCTGAAAATAGGGTTTGGTCATTTCATCGGTAATGGAAAATTTTTCATTCCGCAGCTTTTCAGCATAATAGGCCCAATCCCAGCGTTCTATATCAAAATCAGCACCCATTTTGCGGGCAAAAGCCTGAACTTCGGCATATTCCTGTTGGGCTGCCGGCCTTGATTTTTCCAGCAGATCCGCCAAAAATGCATTCACTTTTCCAGGCGTTTTGGCCATTCGCTCTTCCAGCACATATTCGGCATAGGAGTTAAATCCCAGCAATTTTGACAGCTTCAGCCTGTTATTGACAATTTTGCGAATCACTTCCTGGTTGTCCAGCTCATCCGATTTGAAGCATCGTGAGCTGTAAGCCCTGAATAGCTGTTCGCGTAGCGCCCGGTTATCGGCATACTTCATGAACGGGATATAGCTGGGAGCCTTCAGGGTAAAAAGCCAGCCTTCGAGATTCCTGGCTTTGGCGTCTAACGCGGCAGCCTCCCTGACAAACCCGGGCAGTCCGGCCAGCTCTTCCTCGCGGGTCAGGTGTAACTGGTAGACGTTGGTTTCAGCAAGTAAATGCTCTTCGAAGGTAAGCGACAAGGTGGAAAGTTCGGTGGTAACCCGGCGGTATTCTTCCTTATCGGTTTTACTGAGATTAGCTCCGTTGCGCACAAACGATTTATAAGTGTCTTCCAGCAGTTTCGACTGTTCGGTATCGAGGTTCAGGGCCGCACGGTTTTCATAAACCTGTTTCACCTTTTCAAATAACCGCTCATTCAGGGTAATGTCGTTGTAATAAGCCGTCAGCATCGGTGATATTTCCTGCGCCATTTGCTGAATTTCCTGGCTGGTGGCAGCTGAGTTAATGTTAAAGAAAACCTGTTCAATTCTTTTAAGCTTGTAATTGAGCCTTTCGAGTGCTTCGATGGTATTGTCGAAACCGGGTTCGGCTGTTGTGTTCACAATGACTTCAAGTCCTTTCCGGGCTTCGTCGATGGCCGCTTCAAAAGCCGGCTTGTAGTGTCGCGTTTGTATGCGGTCGAATGGAACCGACTGCAGCGGTGTGTTAAATTCAATCATAAGCGGATTCTCCGTTTTAACATGGTTTTGCGCGCACGAAAATAGGCATATCGCAGGAAAAATCATCAGGAAATTTGAGGCTTTCATTTTTTGCAGTATTAAGGACTGCAATTTAACCCCAAACGACCCATAATAACAAATGCCGGGCGGAAATGTTAGTCCATTTTTGTTATATTTACCAAAACCGAATCGGCAATGGACAAAACCATACTTTTGGGACACGGTAGTGGCGGGGTAATGACAGGTGACCTCATCAGCCATCTTTTTGTCAGGCATTTCAACAATCCCCTGTTGGATGCAATGGGCGATTCGGCTTTGGCAGATGCAGGAGGAACGCTGATTGCCTTTACCACCGACTCCTTTGTTGTTGACCCGGTTTTTTTTCCGGGGGGCGACATTGGCAGGCTGGCGGTTTGCGGAACCGTAAACGATCTGGCTGTCGCCGGCGCCCTGCCCAAGTACCTGAGTTCGGCCTTCATTATTGAAGAAGGATTTCCCATGTCCGAACTGGAAAAGATAGTGATGTCCATGGCAGACGAAGCCCGGAAGGCAGGTGTTGAAATTGTCACCGGCGACACCAAGGTGGTGAAAAAGGGGCAATGCGACAAAGTGTTTATCAACACCGCCGGTATCGGAACCGTTGAAAAAAAATATGCCGGTATAGCAACAGGCAGGGACATCAGCGCGGGTGACGAGGTGATTGTTAACGGTTTTTTGGGAGACCATGAAATTGCCATTTTGGCTGCGCGTGAAAACCTGCAATTTGAAACGCCTGTGATATCCGATGTGGCCCCGTTGAACGGGCTGATCAGCCGGGTTCTCGAAGCCGGCGTTGAAGTACGGTTCATGCGCGATATCACCAGGGGAGGCATTGCCACCATACTGGCCGAAATTGCGGCCCAGGTGAATAAAGGCCTGCTGGTTGATGAACAGGCATTGCCGGTGCGGGAGCAGGTAGCCGGCATTTGCGAAGTTTACGGCTTCAACCCGCTATACCTGGCCAACGAGGGCAAAGTGCTCATGGTGGTTTCACCGGGGACTGCCGACCGTGCACTGGAAGTCATGCAGGGTCACCCACTGGGCAAGGATGCCTGCCGTATCGGCTCCATAACTGAAGACAATTCCGGCAAGGTCCTGCTGAGGTCGGTATACGGCGGAACGCGACTGCTGACCAAATTAGCTGGTGAACAGTTGCCGAGGATTTGCTGATTGAAGAAAGCTGCGAGCTAAGACTAGCGGCAGCAGCAGTGGCAGTGGCAGACAGGATACTTTTTTAACTCACAGCTCAAAGCTCGTAGCTCGTAGCTCAAAGTTCATAGCTCATAGCTCAAAGCTCGAAGCTTTTTTTGACTTAGATGACCAGAAGACAACTCTATCTATGCACGAATTTTCCATCATACAGGGCATTGTTGACATTGCACTGGAAACCGCTGCTGCCCAACAGATAAACCACATAAGCATAGTGGAGGTGGAGGTGGGCAAAGCTTCGGGAGTCATTCGCGACGCCATGGAATTCGCGTGGGAAGCTGCACGCAAAGACACACTACTCAGCAACGCTGAATTGAAAATAGTGGAAATTCCGCTTTTGGTGAGGTGCAATACTTGTGGCACGCAGTATGAACCCGCGGAGATCTATGAGGTATGTCCGGGTTGCGGTGATGTCAACCCGGAGATCATAACGGGTAAGGAACTGCGGGTGGTGGCGATTGAAACATGAGAAAGAAGCTGTGAGTCACGAGCTGCGAGCTGCGAGTTTTCTGGCTCATAGCTCGAAGCTCATAGCTCATAGCTCGAAGCTCGAAGCTTTTTCAGACTTTGCAGACTTCAAAATATTCATTAATTTTACTCCATACAAAACATTCACCATGTGCGATACCTGCGGATGCGGCGAAAACGGTGGAGGATACACCATCATCAATCCGGCTGACCACAGCCATACCCATGATCACGGGCATAATCATGAACATGCACATCATCCCAACCATGTGCATGCACACCACGATCATCCTCATCCTCATCCGCATGAGCATGAGCATCCCCATACGCACGAGCACACCCATGATCATCAGCGAATCAGCATCGAAACCGATGTACTGCAGCAAAATAACCTGCTTGCCATGCGCAACAGGGGCTATTTCGAAGCCCGGAAAATATTCACCCTTAACCTGGTAAGTTCCCCCGGTTCGGGAAAGACGACCCTGCTCGAGCGAACCATCAGGGAGTATAAGGAGCGTAAGATTTATGTTATTGAAGGCGACCAGCAGACATCGCTCGACGCCGACCGGATACATGCCACAGGCGTACCCGTTATGCAGGTAAACACCGGTAACGGCTGTCACCTCGATGCCGACATGGTCAACCACGCGGTGAAAATGCTCGATCCGGCAGAAGGATCACTGCTGCTGATTGAAAATGTAGGTAACCTGGTCTGTCCTGCCCTGTTCGACCTGGGCGAACAATTCAGGGTGGTGATCATCAGTACCACCGAAGGGGAAGACAAACCCCTCAAGTATCCCAATATGTTTCAGAGCGCGCAGCTTTGCCTGGTTAACAAAACCGACCTGCTGCCGTATGTGGATTTTGACCTGACCAGGTTCAGCAAGTATGCCAAGCAGGTCAACCCCGGTTTACAATTTATTTCCCTCTCAGCCAAAACAGGTGAAGGATTTTCGGCCTGGCTCGAATGGCTTGGGCAATCATCCTAAAACCATCGCTGAACCATCCCGGGTCGACACCGGATGACAGTGAAGTTATTTAGAATCAATATATATTACACCCGGTCAGGTCTTCTGTTATTTAAATAACATTAAAATTGTTATTTTTGTAACAGAATTTTTTCCCTTGCGTATGAAAGCATTCGGGGGTAGTATTAAGAGGCTTAAAGCATGAACATAGCGGATATTGTCAGGATTACAAACGGCAAGGTGGTGTGCGGCAGTGTTGCGGAAGAAAAGGAAATTACGCATGCCTTTTCGTCGGACCTGTTAAGTGATGTATTGACCATTAACCGGGTTGGCATACTGCTGATTACCGGGGTGGCCAATCTGCAAACCATCAGAACGGCTGAAATGGCAGAAGTTGCCTGTGTCCTGATTGTGCGGAATAAAAAAGCCACGCAGGAGATGATTGACCTGGCTAAAGAAAACGGATTAATGATTATAGAAAGTCCGGGATCGATGTTTGGTAACAGTGGCAAGCTATACGAGAATGGTTTGAAACCACTTTACTGATAGACCGGCATGAGTTCTGTCAAACCGGGTGAGATGAAGGAGATGACGTATGCGTTTCCCATTGAAGGGGGCGATTTCATTAAGGCAGGGCATGCATCCAGTAATGTAAAAAAGATATTGAACCAGCTCAGCCTTGATCCTGCGATAATTCGTCGCATAGCAGTTGCCATGTACGAAGCTGAAGTAAATGTTGTGGCTCATGCATATCACGGAACCATGAAGGTGTTCATCAGTCCGGAAAAAATAAGGGTCAGGGTTGAGGACGAGGGACCGGGTATTGCTGATATTGAAAAAGCCATGCAGGAAGGATACTCCACTGCATCGGAAAAAGTGCGGGAAATGGGATTCGGTGCCGGTATGGGGTTATCGAATATTAAGAAAAATACAGATAAGCTCGTGATCAGGAGCACCATTAACAAGGGAACGGTAGTTGAAATGACTACCTGCACCAAACCAAAAGAAGCGTAGTCATGGCATTCCATCACGCACTGAAAATTCAGGAAGAGGTCTGCATCGGCTGCACCCATTGCATTAAGGCCTGTCCCACCGAGGCACTGAGGGTAACAGGGGGGAAGGCAAAACTTATTGCCGGGCGGTGTGTCGATTGCGGTGAATGCATGCGTGTATGTCCTGTGAATGCTATAATGATAGAAGAAGACGATTTCAGTAAAATATTCAATTACGAATACCGTGTGGCACTGGCGCCGTCGGTATTTATCGGGCAGTTTCCCCGCAATATCACCTCACGGAAAATATACAGTGGCATGCTCGAAGACGGTTTCACCCATGTATACGAAGTGGAACACAGCACTGGTATTTTAAAAGAACTGATCAATAATTACCTGGCGGATAACCCCGACATAAGGCCTGTTATTTCCTCATTTTGTCCGGCCATAGTGCGCCTGATACAAGTAAGGTTCCCCTCATTGGTGGGGAATATCCTACCGGTGAAAGCACCGCTTGACCTGGCCGCCATCGCTTTCCGGAAAAAGCTTGCTGACGAAGGCATTGCTCCCGAGCAGGTCGGTCTTTTTTACATAACCCCATGCGCCGCCAAAATTGCTGCGGTGAAGAGTCCCGTTGGTGAAGAGAAATCACCTATTAACGGGGTCATCAACCTGAATACCCTGTATAACCGAATTTACTCGGTAATTAGACGTGAGGAAAAAGCATACTGTATTGTTCCCGAGAAGGAGCAACTGCTGCCCGACGAGATGGTATGGACACTCACCGGTGGTGAAGCCAGGCACATTAACGGACGGTGTCTTTCCATCGATGGCATATCCAATGCTATTGAATTTCTCGAAAAGCTCGAAAACGGAACCGTAGGAAATTTTGATTATCTCGAAATGCGGGCTTGCGATGAGAGTTGTGCCGGTGGTATCCTTTCAACCAACAACCGTTTCCTGGTTAGTGAGCGACTGTACAACCGTGCCGAGCAATACATTATCGATAAAAACGAGGGTAAAATTGTGGACAACAAATCCATACTCATCAACCGCGAATACCTTGTTGAGAATGCCTCGCTGGGAACCATTGAACCACGGTCGATCATGAAGCTCGACGAAGATATGGTTCAGGCCATGCGTAAAATGAAGAAAATTGAAAAAATAAAGAATTTCCTGCCGGGTATCGATTGCGGAGCTTGTGGATCACCAACATGCCGTACCCTGGCCGAAGATGTTGTTCAGGGACGTGCCCGTACTTCCGATTGCGTATTTGTCTCCATTAAGGTAAAGGGAGGCGAAAGCATGAACCAGGTAGTTGACTATACCGAAGAAATTTGGGGAAAGGACCGGTTTAAGAATATGTTGCCGGAGTGAAAATTTGTTGATTGGTTGATTGGTTGATTTGTTGATTTGTTGATTTGTTGATTTGAAGAATAGATGACGATTGAAGATATCATAAAGGAACTGGGAGTGGTGGTTTTTACCGGTGCATCGTTATTGCAGCATCCGGTAAAAGGCGCTTATGCATCGGATATGCTCAGCGATGTAATGGGCAGGGCAAAGGAAGGTGATCTATGGGTGACCATGCAGACCCACAAAAACATCGTGGCCGTTGCTTCGCTGAAGGATGTTGCTGCGGTGCTGATTGTAAACGGTAGTAAACCCGATGATGACACCCTGGCCCTGGCCGAATCGGAAAAAATTGTACTGCTTGGAACAGATGAAGGAACTTATACAATCTGCGGACGACTTTACCTATTGATGAAGCGTGATGCAATGGTATAATGCTGATTTGCACATTCACACGGTGCTTTCGCCTTGTGGTGGACTGGATATGAGCCCGGTGAACATTATCAGGGAGGCTGTGGCAAAAGGGCTTGACATAATTGCCATAACCGACCACAACAGTACAAAACACTGCCGGCTGGCGCAGGAAATCGGTAAGAAAAACGGTATTACCGTGCTTGCAGGGGCTGAGATCAACACAGTTGAAGAGATTCACTGTCTTACGTTCTTTGAGGATATTGATAAAGCTGATCATTTTCAGCAGTTCATTGACGAACAGCTTATGGTGGTCCGGAACAAACCGGAGATTTTCGGACATCAATATATTGTTGACGAAGCCGAAAATATTCTCGGGGAGGAAGAGCGGTTGCTGGTTGCCTCGCTGCAGTCGGGTATTGACAAAGTGGCAGCTGCGGTTGAAGCACTTAACGGCATCTTCATCCCGGCACACATCAATCGTCCGCACAATGGATTATACAGCCAGCTTGGTTTTATTCCCGGTTACCTTAAGATGGATGCCCTTGAAGTTGCCCGTATGCCAGGCTATGAAGAGTTTATCGACCAGCATCCCGAAACTGCCGGTTACTGCCTGGTCACCAACTCCGACGCCCATCATCTCGAACACATTGGCGTTTCGTATACAAGATACCTGTTGGAAAAACCCAGCTTTAAGGAGATACGCCTGGCGCTTAAAAACAAAGACGGGAGAAAGGTAAGTTGGCCATGAAGGACATTTCTTACCATATTATGGATGTAGTACAAAACTCGCTGAATGCAGGCGCCAAAACCATTACGGTGGATATCTTGCAGGAAAGTCCCGGCGACCGGCTGACACTTCGCATTGCCGATGACGGACGGGGCATGTCAGGGGAACTGCTCAGGCAGGTTACCGATCCGTTTTTCACCACATCGGTAACCAAAAAAGTAGGACTGGGTCTACCGCTGTTGAAACAGAACGCAGAACTCACCGGCGGAACCTTTTCCATAATATCAGAGGAAAACAAAGGAACAACGGTTACAGCAGTTTTCAACAACAATCATATCGACATGATACCCATGGGTGATATGTCTGTAACTTTTAAAATGCTGATAGCTGCCAATCCCGACCGTGACTTTGTGTATAATCACCGTTACAACAACCACGGTTTCTGTATGGACACCCGGGTGGTCCGTACCGAACTTGGTGAAGTTCCGTTAAACCACGCCGAAGTGCTGGATTACCTGTCGGGCTTCATATACAGTAACCTGAAAGAACTGAAATAGGTCCGATTCAGCTTTAATAAGACTAAGTATAAATAACATCAGGATATACAAAATCATACATAATAAACAACATAGCAATTAATTTAGCGAACCAAATTAACAAGCAAATGGATAAAATAAAGAATCTTGCGGATTTGCGGAACCTGAAAGAAAAGGTTCAGTCGAAGACCAAACTGCGCGACAAGAGTGAGGTACCTGAGCAGATGGTACAAATAAAGGTAGCCATGGCAACCTGTTGTATTGCTTCCGGATCGAGGGAAACAATGAATTATATTGTTGACGAGCTGGACAAACGGAATATTGATGCCGTTGTGACCCAAACAGGGTGCATGGGTTATTGCTATGCCGAACCGACTATTGAAGTAATCATTCCCGGAAAGGAACCCGTGGTATTTGGTTATGTAGACACCAAAAGAGCCGATGAGATCATTGAGAAATACATCAAGGGCGGCATGCTGGTAGAAGGTATTATCCCGGTGAACTATAAAAAAATTGACTAATCATATAAACTAGGAGGCACTTATCCATGGCGGATTATAAAATTCATTTACTGGTTTGCGGTGGTACCGGATGCAAGTCATCGCAAAGCCAGATCCTGGCAGAACACCTGCGCACCGAAATCGAAAATCAGGGGCTCAGCGATTATGCCCAGGTAGTAGGGACCGGCTGTTTTGGTTTTTGTGAAAAGGGACCTATTGTAAAAATTATTCCCGACAACACATTTTACACCCAGGTAAAACCTGAGGATGCAAAAGAAATTGTTGAGGAGCATGTGGTAAAAGGAAGACCAGTGCAGCGACTGCTTTATAAAGATCCGAAAACCAACAAGGTCATTTCTGACTCCAAGGGTATGGAGTTCTATAAAAAGCAGGTGCGTATTGCCCTGCGTAATTGCGGGATGATTGATCCTGAAAACATTGAGGAATACATTGCACGCGATGGTTACAGTGCATTGGGCAAGGTTCTTAGCTCCATGACACCCGAAGAAACCATTGAGGTGATCAAAAAATCAGGACTTCGTGGAAGGGGCGGTGCTGGATTTCCCACCGGTTTGAAATGGGAGATTACCCGCCAGTCGCCCGGCACTGAAAAATATGTGGTTTGTAATGCCGACGAAGGTGACCCCGGTGCCTTTATGGATCGTTCCATTCTCGAAGGCGACCCCCATACAGTTATTGAAGCCATGGCCATTAACGGTTACTGTACCGGCGCTTCAAACGGACTGGTATACATACGTGCCGAGTATCCGCTGGCTATCGAAAGGCTTAAAAAAGCCATTAACCAGGCCAGGGAATATGGATTGCTCGGCAAAGACATATTCGGCAGCGGTTTCAATTTCGACATTAACCTGCGTTACGGTGCAGGCGCCTTTGTGTGCGGTGAAGAAACAGCCCTCATCCATTCCATGGAAGGAGGACGCGGTGAACCCACCATGAAACCCCCCTTCCCATCGGTAAAGGGTTACCTTGGCAAACCTACCAACGTAAACAACGTGGAAACCTTTGCCAGTGTACCGGTGATTATTAACAAGGGATGGGAATGGTACAGTAGTATTGGTACTGAAAAATCAAAAGGAACCAAAGTTTTCGCACTGGCCGGAAAGGTAAACAATGTGGGGCTGATTGAAGTACCCATGGGCATTACCCTCAGGGAAGTGATTTTTGAAATCGGCGGTGGTATCAAAAACGGCAAAAAGTTCAAGGGTGTGCAAATCGGCGGCCCCTCAGGCGGATGTCTCACCTATAAACACCTGGATGTACCCATTGAATACGAAAGTCTGATTGCTGCCGGAGCCATGATGGGTTCGGGCGGTATGATCATTATGGATGAAGACGATTGCATGGTAGACGTGGCCAAATACTTCCTCGATTTCACTGTTGACGAGTCTTGTGGAAAATGTACCCCCTGCCGTGTGGGTAATAAGCGGATGCACGAATTACTGACCAATATAACCAAAGGTAACGGCACCAAAGACGATATCGAAAGGCTGATCAACCTGGGCAATGTCATCAGGGACACTTCGCTGTGTATGCTTGGCCAGTCGGCTCCCAACCCCGTGCTATCAATTCTCGAAAACTTCAGGGAAGAGTATGAAGCCCACGTCGTGGATAAGAAATGTCCGGCCGGCGTTTGCAAGGCGCTGATGGTATACGAAATTGTGCCTGAAAACTGTGTGGGTTGCACGGCATGTGCCAGGGCCTGTCCGGTTGGCGCCATTACAGGCGAAAGGAAAGAGATACATCATATTGATCCATCACTATGTATCAAATGCGGTGCCTGTATGGACCGGTGTAAATTTAATGCTGTAATCGTAAAATAATTGACTAAAAAATGGAAATGGTAAAACTCACAATCGATAACAAACAGGTTGAGGTAGCGAAGGGAACCACCATATATAAGGCAGCCAAACAGGTTGGCATTGAAATTCCCGTACTGTGCTATATGAATCTTAAGGACCTGAATATTGAACATAAACCCGGCGGATGTCGTGTATGTGTGGTTGAAGTGGAAGGAAGGCGCAACCTTGCTCCCAGTTGTTCAACCGAAGTAGCTGAAGGGATGGTAGTAAAAACACATTCCATAAGGGTGCTGAATGCGAGGCGAACCGTGATGGAACTTCTGCTCTCGGATCATCCTAAAGAATGTCTTACCTGTGCAAAATCGGGCAACTGCGATTTACAGACACTGGCCATTAAAATGGGTGTTCGGGAAATTCACAACGAAGACATTGCAGAAATGTCGACTTATCGGATGGATACTTCCCCTGCCATCATACGCGATCTGAACAAATGCATCATGTGTCGCCGTTGCGAAACCATGTGTAACGATTTCCAGACTGTTGGCGCTTTGTCGGCCATAAACCGAGGGTTTATGTCGGTTGTTGCCCCGGCCTTTGAAATGGATCTCGAGGATTCGGTATGTACTTACTGCGGACAGTGCGTGGCAGTGTGTCCTACAGGCGCCCTCACCGAAGTTGATCATACCCGGCAGCTGATACGCGACCTGGCCAACCCGGCTAAGACGGTTATCGTACAAACAGCACCTGCTGTAAGGGCCGCCCTGGGTGAAATGTTCGACTTGCCTGCTGGTACGCTGGTAACCGGAAAATTGACCGCGGCGCTCCGCCAGCTTGGTTTCAAACATATTTTCGATACCGATTTCAGTGCCGACCTGACCATTATGGAAGAAGGCACCGAATTACTCGACCGGTTGACACGGCACCTGAACGGGGATAAAACCGTTCGCCTGCCCATTCTTACTTCGTGTTGTCCGGCCTGGGTTAATTTCTTTGAATCGCAGTTCATTGACATGCTCGACATTCCGTCCACTGCACGTTCGCCGCAACAGATGTTTGGTTCCATAGCCAAAACCTATTTTGCCGACATCATTAAAGTTAAACGCGAAGACCTGGTGGTGGTATCCATCATGCCCTGCCTGGCCAAAAAGTACGAGTGTACCCGGGATGAATTCAAGGTCGATGGAAATCCCGATGTGGATTACTCCATTTCGACACGCGAACTGGGTCAGCTGATCAAACAGGCGAATATTGATTTCCATAGCCTGCCCGATGAGGAATTTGACGCCCCCTTAGGCGAATCAACCGGAGCAGGTGTGATTTTTGGCGCAACCGGCGGCGTTATTGAAGCTGCCGTGAGAACCGCTTATGAAATTTTCACCAAAAAGAAGCTGGAAAAAGTTGATTTTGTTGAGTTGCGCGGTATGGAGGGCATACGTGAAGCCACCATCGACTTCGACGGGCTGCCCCTGAAAATTGGTATTGCTCATGGATTAGGAAATGCACGTAAGCTGCTCGAAGACATACGCAGCGGCAAATCGTCATACCATGCCATTGAAATAATGGCCTGTCCGGGCGGATGTATTGGTGGCGGTGGTCAGCCTTTGCACCATGGGAATTCCGACATCATTAAAAAACGCATGGAAGCCATTTACCGCGAAGATGCCGGAAAGGCCATCCGTAAGTCGCACGAAAACCCATATATCATCAAGCTATACGAGGAATTCCTGGGTAAGCCGATGAGCGAAAAATCGCACAAGCTGCTCCATACGCACTATGTAGATAAGAGCAAAAAAATCATTTACATTTAAGTTCTTAATTCTTAAAGCGAAAAAACAACATGTCCAGAATAAAAGTTGAACTGAAAAAGAAGGATGTAGATACTATAAAAACGATCTGCAAGTCCTTTAACAACGAGCCCGGGGAACTCATTAACGTTTTACACCAGGCGCAGCATACATTCGGATACCTCCCTGCCGAGGTACAGGAAGTGATCGCAAAAGAGCTCAATGTTCCGGTTGCCAAGGTTTATGGTGTGGTAACCTTCTATTCTTTCTTTTCCATGATACCAAAAGGAAAGCATCCGATTTCGATATGTACCGGAACGGCTTGTTATGTTAGAGGTGCTGAAAATGTGCTTGCCGAATTTAAAAAGACCCTGAAAATAGAGGTTGGTGAAACTACTGCCGACGGCAAATTTTCCATCAGTTGTTTGCGTTGTGTAGGCGCATGCGGACTGGCGCCGGTAGTGATGGTAGGTGAAAAAACCTACGGCAGGGTATCACCCGAAATGGTGAAGGATATCCTCAAGGAATACGAAGAGTAACCGGGGGCTGTGTAAAAAATCATTCCCCCATCATTGCGAGGAAGGTACTACCGAAGCAATATCCTAGTATACAGCATATTGCTTCACTTTGTTCGCAATGACGCCCTGAGCGCAGAGCGTGGTCTCTAAATGCTGAACGTAGTCTCTGAATGCTGAGCGTAGTCTCACAATGCTGAGCGTAGTCTCCCGACTACGCTCTTTTTTTATGACTTTTTTACACAACCGCTTTGTTTTTTACTTTCAGCATACTATACAGGCATTTTGTCAGTTATTTACAAGGCGTTTCTGTAAATATTGTAACCCCGCCGGAATGATTTCCGTACTAAAACTTAGATGTCTGAATAACACAAAAGCAGGCGAAGGGGTGACAGCCTACCAAAGCATTAAAAAAGTTTAACGATTTTGATTTGGAATTTTTGATTAATTTTAAATAATAAAACTTGACATTATGACAATCAGGAAAGTTTTTGTTTCGCTTGTTGTGTTGGCCTTTCTGGCACTGACAGTTGTTGCCTGCAGCGGCACCAAGAACATTTGCCCGGCATATACCACCACCGAAGAGGTGACTCCCGGCAGCAACAGTTAAACCATTTGGTTTCGGCACAGATTTTGTGGCCGAAACTGCTGCTATGGGCAGCATAACAAATTTAACAACATAGTGAAGTGAAAAAGCTTATCAACGTTTTTCTTTTTTTTTCACTTTGCCAGATAACCCTTGGGCAGGGAGAAATTGACACACAAGAGAAGCTGATATTTCAGAACGAACGAAGTGTCTCCCTCACACTTAGCTCAAATGGTTTTGGCGCAGGCTATCGTTTTGGTAAACGCCAGACATACCTGAACAAAACCATTTATGATATTGAGATAGCCTATATCCGGCATCCCAAAGAAACCAAAGTTTCTCCCAATGCCTATTTTTACACTACCAGCCGGCGATACGTAAACGGTAAACTTAATTTATTTGTAAACATCAGGCCTTCCATCGGCATTCAGCGCGAAATATTCTCGAAAGAAGACAGGGGCAGCATTGCTGTTAAATACTATTTTGGAGGAGGTCCCAGCCTGGGCATTGCCAAGCCTGTTTATTACACCATGATCATCGGAACCGAGGACGGAGGTTATTATACTATTGACGAAAGATACGAATACGTTCAACACCCTTCATTTTCCTATGCGATTGCCGGTAGGGCATCCTTCTGGAAAGGCATGGACGAAATTTCCGTTTACCCGGGCCTACATGCAAATGCAGGGATCAGCTTTGAATACAGCACTGTTAACCGTCTGCTCAGCGCCCTTGATATTAGTGTTACTTTTGATGCCTTCAACAAAAAAATCCCCATCATGTTTACCGAGCATAACAACCAGCTCTTTTTCACCCTTTCGTTATCCTATCGTTTTGGCTGGATTGTGGATGCGAAATACAAACCTCCCCGTATAACAAAAGAAGGAGAACTCCTTACCAAATAAGCAAAACCTCCTATTTTTTTTCAAAAACAGAGAAATTTACTAACTTTGCAGCATAGAAGTTACTAAGTATTTTCTCTTTTTATAACCAATTAATTAACATATAAATATGGCTAAAATTAAAGTAGGTATTAATGGTTTCGGCAGAATCGGCCGTCTTGCCTTCAGGGCTTCCACACTCCGCAACGATATTGAAATTGTTGGTATCAACGACCTTATCGATGTTGAATACATGGCATATATGCTTCGCTACGATACCATTCATGGCGGTTTTAAAGGCGAAGTTGCAGTAAAAGACGGTAAACTCGTTGTTAACGGCAACGCCATTCGCGTTACAGCCGAAAAAGATCCGGCTAACCTGAAATGGAATGAAGTAGGCGCAGAATATGTTATTGAATCTACCGGTTTATTCCTTACCCGCGAAAAAGCTGAGGCGCACATCAAAGCCGGTGCCAAACGCGTTATTATGTCGGCACCTTCCAAAGACGACACCCCCATGTTTGTTTACGGTGTGAACCACAATACCTATAGCAGGGAAATGGACATTATTTCCAATGCATCCTGCACCACCAACTGTCTTGCCCCTGTTACCAAGGTATTGCACGATAACTTCGGTATTGTGGAAGGCCTGATGACTACAGTTCATTCCACCACGGCAACCCAGAAAACGGTTGACGGTCCTTCAGCCAAAGACTGGAGGGGTGGCCGCGCTGCAGCAGGAAATATCATTCCCTCATCAACCGGTGCTGCTAAAGCTGTTACCAAAGTTATTCCCGAACTGAAGGGTAAACTTACCGGTATGGCATTCAGGGTTCCTACCCTTAATGTTTCGGTTGTTGATCTTACCTGCAAGCTCGAAAAAGCAACGGATTACGAAACCATCAAGGCAACCATGAAAAAGGCTGCTGAGACTTCACTCAAAGGAATTCTTGGTTATACTGAAGACGAGGTGGTATCCAGCGATTTCATCGGCGATGCACGTACTTCCATTTTCGATGCCAAAGCAGGTATTATGCTGAATGCCAATTTTGTAAAGGTGGTTGCCTGGTACGACAATGAATGGGGTTATTCCAGCAAACTGCTCGATATGATTGTTTACATGAACACGGTGAAATAAATTCACCTGCTCATAAAGGGATAATTTGCAAACGTTCCGGATCAATTCGACCCGGAACGTTTTTTTTTGCCTGTATCAGATGTATTCGATCAGTTTAAAGGGCATCTTTACCGTATTCCGGTAATGTTCGCCCAGGCTGAAGATAGCCTCATCATCCTCTTCGTAATACCAGTTGATCGAACAAAGTTTACCCTCGTCGTGTTTCTTTTTCAGTATCCTGAAAATGCCAAGCAGGTATTTCGATGAGCCACTGTTTACATATTCGAGACTCAGTTCAAAACTGGTTGTTTCCACCGGGTTCTTGAAATATTCCTCGAGCCAATCGATCAATGGGTCAAAAAAATCACCCGGATTTTCGGGGATGGACCGTCCTTCGATCTTCATCACCCCGGTATCGGGATCAAAACTGACCGCTGGTGTATTGGGTGTTTTTTTAATGTTCAGTTCTTTCATATATACTTACATTATTGGGTTTATTCGTATCGTAAAGCAACAATCGGATCGAGCCGCGAAGCCTTTTGTGCAGGGTAATACCCCGAAACCAGCCCGACCAGGAAACACAGCATAACCCCGGCTATCATCCACACCCAGGGTATCAGGAAATCCGACTTCATGATCAGCGACACTATGTTTCCGATAAGGATCCCAAGCACGATGCCCAGCAGACCTCCTAACTGACAAATAAGGATGGCTTCAAATAAAAACTGCTGACGGATGGTACTGCTGCGGGCGCCAATGGCCTTTCGGATACCAATTTCGGTAGTTCGTTCGGTAACCGAAACCAGCATTATATTCATCAACCCGATGGCGGCGCCAATCAGCGTTACCACACCGATTATGGTAGCTGCTACCAGCACTATGCTGATCAGATCCTTGAAAATATCCGACAGAAAGTCACTTTTTACGATGTTGAAATCGGTTTCGTCAATCACTTCCAACCGGCGAACCGACCTGAAAAGCGCTTCGGAATAGCCTTCGGCAAATTCAGCCATCGACTCGTTGTCGGGTGTAACATTGATGGAATAATCCTGTCGGGGCGAGGGAAAGTACTGCCTTACATTGGTAAAAGGAACAAGGCACATGTTATCGCTGCTGTTAACGGCAGAACCTTTTTTCTTCAGTATGCCAACAACCTCGTATCTTCCGCCACCAATGGTAATGCGACTGTTCAAAGCCTCTTCCTTACTCCTGAACAGTTTACTGGCTATGTCACTGCCAATCAATACCACATTTCTGTTCATCAACACATCGTGGTAAGATAATCCCCTACCCAGCTCTACTTCAAAACCGGCAGTATGCAAATAGTCCTCATCCGCACCCATAACCGTAACATTGGGATGTGTCTTTGCTGACCTGAATTTCACCGTGGCCATGCCGGTGGCCGTTGTATAAACCGACACCCGGGCCGGAAAGTCGAAACGTTTCTTAAAATCGCGGGCCTGTTTATAAGTGATGTAGGGATGGTTCTTCTTGCGGTATCGGTTGCTGCCCATCTGAACGGTAAAGCCACGGCTTTCGATTGAAAAAGTATTGGCCCCCATGGCCGCAAATTGCCTGGTTATGGTATTTTTTATCGAATCAATAGAAGTAAGAATTCCTACCAGTGCCATAATACCAAATGCAATAATCAGCATGGTAAGCACAGTGCGTAACATGTTGGTCCGGATGGAAACCACCGACACCCTGAAATTCTCAATCAACGAAGCATTTAGCATTAGCTTTTTCACCATTGAAGAAATAAAATTAACCACAAAATAATTGAATGATCATCAAGGTTATGATAAATTATGAACAAATTTAGTGATCGGTTGGCAAATCTCAAGCAAGGTTATTCCAAAGTATTCGGGTAATTTTACCGGTAAAAATAATAAATATGCTCAGTACTATTTTCAAACATCGCAGTATCCGCAAGTTTACCGCTGAACCTGTCGAAAAGGCAGTGCTCGATGACATTCTTAAAGCAGGCACCCGGGCAGCAACCACAGGTAATATGCAGGTCTACAGTATTATTGTCACGCTTGACCCGCAAATGAAACAAAAACTCTGGAACGCCCATTTCAGGCAAAACATGGTATTGCAGGCTCCTGTTGTACTTACCTTCTGTGCCGATTTCAACCGTTTTAACACATGGTGCAGGCTTAGAAAAGCCGAACCCGGGTACGACAATTTCCTGTCGTTTATGACAGGCGCCATTGATGCTTTGCTGGCTGCACAAAATTGTGTTCTGGCTGCCGAGTCGCACGGACTGGGTACCTGTTACCTGGGCACCACCACCTATAATGCCGATCAGCTGATTGACATACTGGCCCTTCCCGAATCAGTTGTTCCCGTTACCACCGTTGTCATCGGATATCCGGCTGAATCGCCTGAACTTACCGACAGGCTGCCGGTGGAAGCCGTTGTTCATGCCGAGCAGTATAATCATTATACCCCCGGCAATATCGACCGGCTTTATGCCGAAAAAGAAGCACTGCCTCTTACCAAAAGCCTGCTTGCCGAAAACCAGCTGGAAACGCTGGCCCAGATCTTTACCCAAAAACGATATACACGAAAAGACAATGTGCTGTTTTCTCAGAAATATTTGGATGTGATTGAAAAGCAGGGGTTTATGAATAATGGGGAATGAGATGAGAACCAAGAATAGAGACGAGGGACGAGCGACGAGGGACAAGTAGCAGCGGCAGTGGCAGCGGCAGTGGTAGCGGCAGTCAAATCCCTAATCTCCATACCCAACACACACACATCCAGCATCCAGTATCCAGCATCCAGTATCCAGTATCCAGTATCCAGCATCCAGTATCCAGCAACCAGCGCCCAGCACCCAGCACCCCGGCTAATTAACCCGCGGCTTCAAAAGGAACTCCCAACTCATCGGCAATCTCCCGTATGTCTTTGGCTATGGCAGGCAGAATGGTTATGCCTTCGGCCCGGATTTTCATTTCCTTTTCGCGTTCGGGCTCACCGGGAATGATAACCTTTTCACGACCACTGGCCGGTTTTGCCTTTTTAAAAGTTTGTATCCACTTGTCCATCGAAGCCTTAAATACCGATGCTTCCTGAAAAGCATCGATACGCATCGCGCCGAAA
The DNA here is from genome assembly GCA_964618645.1 of uncultured Bacteroidales bacterium. Classification (GTDB taxonomy): domain Bacteria; phylum Bacteroidota; class Bacteroidia; order Bacteroidales; family UBA10428; genus UBA5072. Next base: position 38,266 of record CAZUBW010000016.1, read on the forward strand.
AAATGACCGGTACCCTCTCCTACTTTGGTTTCGAGTACAGGAAGATAAGCTACTGAAGGCGGAACAAACGGACCAAAATTGGCACCAGAAAAAACAGCTGAAAAGATATCCACTATGGAACTGAGACAAAAACCCTTGTGACTCCCGTGCTCATAGTCGCCTCCGAGGGTAAGCATGGATCCTCCCGATTTAAGAATAGCCGGGTCATCCGAGGGTTCGCCATTGTTATTCTGAACAAAACCAAAAGGCACTTTTTCGCCTTTTTTCTCTGCTACCGCCAGCTTGCCACGTGCAATGGGTGTGGTGGCAAAATCAGCTACAAATGGCGGTTCCATGCCAGCCGGAATGGCAACAGCAATTGGATTTGTGCCAAGCATCGGGGTAATTGACAAAGTGGGGGCAACCAACGGGTTGGCATTGGTCATCGACATGCCGATCATGTCGTTTTCCAGGGCCATCATAGCATAAAACCCTGCTATACCATAGTGGTTTGAATTCCGCGTGGAAACCCAGCCTGTACCTACCCTGGCCGCTTTTTCAATGGCTATCTCCATGGAACGCGTTGCCGCAACCATGCCCACTGCACCGTCGCCATCAACAACAGCTGTCGATGGTGTTTCATGCACAATCCGCACATTGGGCTTTACATTGATGCGGTTTGCCTTCCAAAGCTGAAAATAATCCTTCAGCCTGATCATTCCGTGTGAAGGCAGGCCACGCAACTCGGCAGCAATAAAAACATCGGCAATCCGGCTGGCATCAACAGCGCAACAGCCCATTTTAATAAATACATCCCTGGTGAACGAACGAAGGTATTGCTCGGTATACATGTCTGACAATTTTATAATTGTGTGCTAAAGTAGCAATAAAGTTTTATATAGCTGCGAGCCGTGAGCTATGAGCTGCGAGCTGCGAGCTGTGAGCTATGAGCTGCGAGCCGTGAGCTATGAGCTGCGAGCCGTGAGCTATGAGCTGCGAGCTGCGAGCTGTGAGCTATGAGCTGCGAGCTGCGAGCTGCGAGCTGTGAGCTGCGAGCTGCGAGCTGTGAGCTTTGAGCTTTGAGCTGCTCGTAGCTCACAGCTCGCACCTCGCAGCCATTAATAGCATATTCCCAATAAAATACTATTTTTACGTCCTTCACGTTAATTACTCATTATTAACTTACAGATTTGAAACGACTGCTCCTTTTTCTGATGATCCTCTCACCCCTTGTCCTTTTTGCGCAAAAGGACAAGGTAAAACGCGATCCCAACCACGACGATGCCTGGCTACATTTTGGTTTTTCATTGGGTATCAACACCATGGATTTCAACATCAAAAGTTCGCAAACAGCCGTCGATTCAGGCATATATCCCGAAGTTTCATTCCTCAAACCGGGGTTTCATGTACACGCCATTTCCAATCTGAGGCTCGCGGATAATTTCGACCTGCGATTCACGCCTGGCATTGCCTTTGGAGGCATCCGGGAAATTAATTACAGGTTGGCCGATCCCAACAGTACCCTCATCGAAACCGAAGATAACCCGGTAAAAATTGAATCGAACTTTCTGGAATTCCCCTTACTGGTCAAATATAAATCGAAACGGCTCAACAATTTCAGGCCTTACCTGATTGGCGGTTTGAACACCCGGCTCGACCTGGCGGCCACCAAAAAAACATGGGGCCGGTCGCGTAAAGAAAACAATCTTGTATTGCTCAAGCCCTTTGACATGTATTACGAAATTGGCGCCGGAATGGATTTTTACCTCGAATACAAGCTTAAGGTAACAGTTGAAGTGAAATATTCGGTAGGCATGACCAATGTGTTGCGGACGAGTATCAACAAAAATGGTGAAGTCATTGTTCCTGACCCCCAGGATGCCATTTTTACCGACGCCATCGATAAGTTGTTTTCGCGAATGTTCATGATATCGGTGCATTTTGAGTAATTTTACCTGCTCATTCAACGCGGTTGAAAAAAGAAGTAAATCTCATACTCACCCCTGCGCAGGCTTATACCACTGAAGGGTACAGTTTGCCTGCCGCACAGGCAGCCGGAATTCCTCCTGACGCCCTATCAGGCATGCGTATCATCCGGAAATCGGTTGATGCGCGGGGACGCCAGATAAAAATTAACATGGCCCTGGAGGTGTTTTCAGGTGAAGAACCCGCCTCGCCGGTAGAGAATAGTTTCCATTACCAACCGGTGCATAACAAACCCGAAGTTGTTGTTGTCGGAACCGGACCTGCCGGTTTGTTTGCCGCTCTCAGGCTAATTGAACTGGGTTTTCGTCCCTTGCTGCTCGAAAGGGGAAAACCCACACATGAACGCAGAAAAGACATTGACCTGCTCGAAAGCAACCATGAACTCCACACCGATTCGAACTATTGCTTTGGAGAAGGCGGAGCCGGTACTTTCTCTGACGGAAAACTTTACACCCGTTCCAAAAAACGCGGCGACATCACCCGTATTCTCGAAATTCTTTACCTACATGGCGCAGATGAAAACATCCTTTATGAGGCGCATCCGCATATTGGCTCCGACAAACTGCCCGAGGTCATCAGTTCCATCCGGAAAACCATCCTCGATGCAGGCGGACTCATCAACTTTGAAACCAGGGTTACCGATTTGTCCGTTACCCACGGTAAAATAAACCACCTGCTGACCCACCGTAATGAGAAAATAACCGCGGCAGCTTACATCTTTGCCACCGGGCATTCAGCGCGCGATATTTACTACCTTTTTAATTCGCGGGGCATCACCATCGAAGCCAAGCCCTTTGCAATGGGCGTAAGGGTGGAACACCCGCAGGAACTTATCAACCATATCCAATACCACGGCCGCAAAGACAAATTCCTGCCGGCAGCTTCCTATAACCTGGTTGAGCAGGTCAACGGAAGGGGTGTCTACTCATTTTGCATGTGTCCCGGCGGCCAGATTGTACCTTCAGCAACCGCCAGTTACGAAATTGTTGTAAACGGCATGTCGGTTTCCAAACGTAACTCACCATTTGCCAACTCCGGTATTGTGGTCCAGGTATTGCCCGAAGACTACCGTTCCTACCAAAACATGCAGGCACTGGCATCATTGCATCTACAGGAGCTACTGGAACAGAAAGCCTACAAACTGGCACATAGCGGCCAAAAAGCCCCTGCGCAAAGGCTAACCGATTTTGTCAGTAACCGGTCGTCGCTTGATCTGCCGGTATGCTCCTACCTGCCCGGTACCGTCAATTCACCCATGCACGAGTGGATGCCCGACTTTGTCCGGAAAAACCTGCAGGAAGGTTTTAAAAAATTCGATACGCGCATGCGGGGATTTCTTTCGCGTGATGCCGTAATTGTCGGAGTGGAATCGCGCACATCGTCGCCGATACGAATTCCACGTAACCCGGAAACCGGAAACCATACCCATATCAGCAATCTTTTTACAGCCGGCGAAGGGGCAGGATATGCAGGAGGCATTGTTTCATCGGCCATTGACGGCGAGAATATGGCTGCCTTTTGTGTAAATTACCTGAACAATTTATAAGTCCGTTTCGGTTTTCATACCCGGACGCTGAAGGAGAATTTTCACCGGCTCAAGCGTTACCAGGTACCCTTTTTTGGTTTTTACCAGGTCGGGTTCAATCAACTGAAAAAAGTGTTCGAGCATTTCGGTGGTATCCACCAGTTCAACGGTAATGGGTAGTTTCTCGGTCAGTTCCCAGTACCTCGACGTACTGACCTGGCTGCTGCTTTTGCCGTATCCCATTATGCCCCGGTAGACGGTAACACCTGAAATACCTTTTTCGCGCGCCTTCCAAACCACATGTTCATACAAAAGTTTTGAACCAAGGCGGTCGGTTGAACTGGCATAGATCTTCAAAACACTGCTTTCAGAAGTTTCCATGGCTATAACAGATTAGTCAGTGCATAACCCAGATAAACAGCTACAAAGCCTAATAAAAGGCTGAGGCCTGTATAAAGAAACATGGAAAAGAACTGCCCGTTGTGCATCAGCATCAGGTTCTCATTGGCAAAGGTTGAAAAGGTGGTAAACCCGCCACACAACCCCACCATTAGAAAAAGTCGCCATTCGGCTGATAGCAATTCGCTTTTGGCAGCAATCCCTGTCAGAAATCCGATGACAAAACTGCCAATGACATTCACACTGAGTGTGCCAACCGGAACCGAAAGCCATTCGATCCGTAAATTGAGCCTCGACAGGTAATAACGGCCTACACTTCCCAGAAAACCGCCAAAGCCAACGAGCAATACATTCCTAATCATAAAATGCGGGTATAACTTTTCAACCTTTGGGTTGTTGTTGTAAAAGTAATCATCAGGTCTAATATAAGCTAACATTATTTACCAAAGCTTATGTCTATTAATTCATCCGGTTGGTATAATATTTTTGCTGTCGGCAATGCGTTGGTATACTTTTGGTTTGCCAAACAATAACCCATAATGTTAATCTCAGGTTTTATGAAGACTTTCTCACCTGCATATACCCGCCGTTCATTCAGGCCGGCACGCATTATCATCATTTGCCTGCTGACTGTCAGTAACCTCTCGGCTGCCTTTTCACAAGGATACCGGGTAACCGGTATGATAACCGACAAAACCGATAAACAGCCGGTCATTGGCGCTTATGTTTACCTGAGCGATGCAAACGATTCAACACAACGGGTGGCTACTACCTCAGATGTTAACGGAAAATTCACCTTCACCGGGTTGAAAAAAAAGAGTTACCGACTTACCATTCAAAGCATTAATTACCAGCGCGAAACAAGGGTTCTGACCCTCAAAAACCCGGTGACCGATTTGGGCACCATCCTGTTGTCGGTTGAGAGCAAGGTTCTCCAGGCAGTAGTGGTAACCGGCCAGGGCACTGCCGTTCAGAAAGGTGATACCACCATTATGACCGCGGATGCCTTTAAGGTGAATGTCGACGCCAATGCCGAAGACCTGGTTAAAAAAATGCCGGGCATCACCGTTGAGAATGGTACCGTCAAAGCCAGGGGCGAAGATGTACAGCAGGTATTGGTTGATGGCAGGCCCTTCTTTGGCGACGACCCCTCGGTGGCTTTGCGTAATCTTCCTGCCGAAGTAATTGACCGGGTTCAGGTTTACAACAGGCTTAGTGACCAGGCCGAACTCACCGGGTTCGACGACGGGGAATCGTCGCGTACCATTAATATTATTACCAAGCGAAGCAACCGGTATAGCTCTTTTGGCAAAATCACGGGCGGCACCGATTTCGATTCGAAATACCTGGTGGGTGGAACCCTGAATGTTTTCAGCGGTCCACGCAGGTTTACCTTCAGCGGCATGACCAATAACATCAACCAGCAGAATTTTGCCATGCAGGACCTGATAGGATCCACCAGCGGCGGAAGCAGTCGCGGCGGTTGGGGCGGCAGAAGTTTTGGCGGATGGGGCGGCATCAGCAAAAACAGTTCGCTCGGCTTCAATTACACCGACAATTGGGGGAAAAAGGCAAAAGTTTCGGGTAGCTATTTTTACAATACCTCATCCACCACCCGGATCACCAACCGTAATACCGAAAACCTCTTTATTGAAGACGGCAAGTTTGAAACAGATTCTACCTATTCCTTTTCTGAGAACCATAACCACCGGGCAAACCTGCGCATTGAATACGACATCGACACGATGAATTCCCTGATTATTGTTCCCCGCTTCAGTCTTCAGAACAATAACAGCAGCAGTCAGTTCGACGGTATCATCTCCGGCGGATCCATATTAACCCAAACCATCGAGGAAAGTATGTCGGACAACCTTGGTTATAACCTCGGCAATGACATCACCTGGCGTCACAAATTTGCCAAAAAAGGCAGAACGCTTTCTGTGCGGAATTCCGTATCGTTTGACAAACGAAGGAATGATGCCACCGACCTGGCCACCATTGATTCGGTCCCGGATTTTCAGTATACCGATGGTTCAACCAACAACTTCACGGTCAACACCAATTTAAACTACACCGAACCCCTTGGAAAGCAAAGCCAGTTGCAACTTAACCTCAATAACCGGTTCCGCCGGAGCGACGACAGCCGTGAAGTTTTCGAACTCCTTGACAACCGGGAAGTTTCGCGACGCCTCGACTCCCTGTCAAACATTTACGACAACGACTACGTTTCGAACCGGGCGGGTATGGCCTACCTGTACAGAACCGAAAAGCTTAATTTTTCTGCCGGGTTGAATTACGAAAGGGCCAGTTTAACAGGCGACCAGTCGTTTCCCCAACAGGCACAGGTTTCAGAAACCTTTCAGAACCTGCTTCCTCACATGATGCTGAATTACAAGTTTTCAGATATCACCAACTGGCGAATTTTTTATCGTACCGGTACCGATGTACCTTCCATCAGCGAGTTACAGAACGCCATCGACAATTCGAACCGGAGAAGGATCCAAACCGGTAACCCGAACCTGAAACAGGAGTATAATCACCGGATTATGTCGAATTTCTCCTACGCAAATCCCACAACAGGTTTTAATACCTTTATCTTCATGCGGGCAGGTTATTCACGTAATATCATTTCGTCCAAAACCATTTACGCCGAAAGTGATACGCTGATCAGGCCCGAAGGCATTGATGTTACCTTATATCCCGGCGATAAACTTACCTATCCGGTTAACCTCGATCACGAGGTTAGTCTGTACTCAATGGTCAACCTGAGCTACTTTGTAAAACCCATTAAAAGCAATGTAAGCTTTGTGGTGGGTGGAAATTATTCCAGATCGCCGCAATATGCGCAATCACCGACTTATGCCGAATCGCTGATCAACAACCAGGATTCTTATTCGCTGCTGAATAGTTTAATCATCACCAGCAACATCAGTTCAAATGTCGATTTCACGCTTTCGTACACGTCCAATGTGAGTTACAGGAAAAATTCGCTCGACTTCATGGAAAATGAGCGGTATTGGTACCAATCAGCCAGTGCAAAATTTAACCTGGTTTTCTGGAAAGGTATTGTGCTGAATACCGATGTGGTGGGACAATATAATACAGGAACGGCATTGGCTGATGAATACAGCGAAACTTATTTTGTATGGAATGCCAGCATGGGCAAGAAATTCCTGAAAAACCAGGCGGCTGAAATACGAATTGGCGCTTACGACATACTCGATCAGAACCGGAGCATTTCGCGATCGGTATCGGCAACGGAAATTGTTGACACCCGCACCAACGCCTACAGGCGTTATTTCCTGGTATTGTTTACCTATAACCTGCGGGCCAATCGCGGTCAGGCACAGCAGGAGAAACCTCAGCAGGAAAACCGCTTCCCCGGCGGACCACCTCCGGGTGGTTTCAGACCAGGCGGAGGCCCTCCGGGCGGATATCGCGGCTATTAAAATGACTTTTTACACAGCCCCGGAAATGCTTTAAATATTTTCCAAAGCCTCCCGGACAGCCTGTAATACCGGCTCCACCGATATTTCACTACCCACGGCGCCTTTCATCCACTCCTGGGGTATTAGCCTTCCCTGCCTGTATATACGCTCAATTTCAGCGGCAAAATCCTTGTCTGCCATAAATCCGGCCAGCTGAAACTCGATGATATGTCCGTAGGCGTAATTGGGCAAATAAAGCGGTGCATTGATCATATGCGAATAAATGGCCAGAACAGGCTGGTCTTTTATGCCAAAAACAGGAGCATAGTAATTATTCCACACCTCTTTGGCAATGCGGTTAACAGCATCTTTCAATGCTTCAGGGGTGGCATCGGGATTTTCGTAAAGCCATTTCCAAACGCCAATATCAACCAGCGAAACGCCCATAATCTCGTAAAGCGACCAGCATACATCGAGGCTGTTGTAATGAACCTGAATATTCTCTTCTTCCTGCAGGCCCAGCAGTTTCAGGTCGTTTTTCTGGAACATAAAAGCCAGCGCTTCGGTAAAAGCAGTATTGGGGACGCCGTGCAGCATATAATAATCAACATCGTGCAGGGTAATGGTTTGCTCCACGTTATGCCCGAACTCGTGTACAGCAATATTATATCCCTTGTAGTCCATTCCATTGCTGAAAATGCGGGTGCGCAACAACGATAACTGATCGCGTGATTCGGCTCCCCAGGCATGACCCGACCCGCGTGCCGGATCGACCTGAATGTTGGTGGCAATTTCATGCGCCCTTTCTGCTGTAAATCCAAGCTTAATCAACATTTGCGGAAGATCGCGCTGAACAGCAGCACGATCGGGATATTTCAACCGGGATATTTTGTCGAGCGTCTCAGCCGGAATAGCGGTACGTGATTTGAAGCCGTCGTACCATATGTCAAATGGCTCCAGGTCCCGTCCCAGCCGGCTCCTGATCAGTTCAGCCACCTGCCTGACTTCGGGCGATGACAGGTAGGTGGTAAACAACGCCTCAACATCTTCCAGGGGTATTTCCATGCCCGTTTCAAAAGTCCTTTTAATATAGGTATCCAGCACCGGATAGTAAATATCTGCCTTTTGCTGTGCATGAAAAAAGTCGAGCAGGACTTCATAACGGGTTGATGGTTCAGGTAAAGCGTCTGTTTCGGCACCCTCCCGGTAGACTTTATTCTGGTATGGATTCCAGGTAAATTCATTGGCATTGATAACCTTTTGCGGAATTTCCTGCGATACGATCCGTTTCATAACTTCGTAAAGCATCCTTTGCTTTTCCAGTCCATCAGTTGCACCGTAGTTCGATTTAATCTCGTCGCGTATATTCCAGTGGCTGAGCAACTTCATGTCCGCTGGAAAAAGTTGCCGTCCTTCATCATTTACCAGGTTGCCTGCGAAAATATTGTACGCGGCAATATAAACTTCCGACCGTGTATTGGCATTGATAATCTGCTGTGTAACAGCCGAAGGAACCCTCGAATCAAAAAGATCGCCGAGGCGGGCATATGCCCAGTCTTTTCGTCCCCAATTTCCCGCAAGTGAGGTTTTTTCCGCAAGGGAATAATAGGGGAAATTAAGCATGATGGTAAATGCCAGTTTGTTGTTGAAGAAATCGTCGGTGAAATGAGCACCCGGACTGTAGGATCCGAATACTTCATCTATTGGCAACATGGCGCCGGTATCTACATGGAGCGGACGCTGAAGCCCGACCGTAATGGCGTTGAAGCTGCCCCGGATAACTTCCATGTTTTCTGATATGCGCCTGAACAATTCATTTCGTTTACCGGAATCACCCACAAACTGCCTGGTACAAAAACCGATAAAAGCCTGTTGATCGCCGTCGTCGCTCTGCCAAAGCGAAGCAACACTGTTAACACCGCTTTCGATTCGCTCTTTCTGCGACTCACCGTACTTCTTGATGAGTGAATCAACTACCTGCTGTTTTGAACTTTCCATAATAAAAGCATTGGAATTACCCTGGTTTTTTGGCGATGTACAGCCTTGAACCATCATGGCAAATGCCAGTAACCCGAATAGCCATTTTTTCATAATCGCGTTATTAAATAGATAAGACCGACAAAGCACTTATTGTTTAGGATTGGCGCTGAAAATATTAAGTATTGCGGGTTTTGCCATCCAGTCGTTTGTTTTAGGTCCCCATGCAATAAAATAGGGCATGGCAAAATGAGCATCAATTGCTGCCTGATCCTTCCATTCCTCTACAAATATAAACTGGGTGCTGTCATATGCATGCTGGTATAACTGGTAGCTGATACACCCGGGCTCCATATTGGAACTATCGACCATTGATTGGGCTGCAGCTACAAAATCGGTAACATTCCCTGGTTTTACAAACACCCGGGCATGGATAACCATGTGCCCCTGAAGAGTATCGCTGGCTGCGCCTGTTTCATGGGCGCCGCTCTTGTTTTTTGATTCACCACAGGCCGCAAAAAGCAGCATAAAAAAAGCAGCAGACAGTATCATTCTCGTTTTCATACACATATATTTAATGGTTAGCATTCAATTGTTGCATTGAAATATGGCACAGACAGCTGCTACTGCCGAGGCCACGTTAAGCGATTCGACGTGGATGCGGTTTAAATCGCCGGCCGGAATGGTAAGCCGCTGATTTATATACGTAAGGTATTCAGGTGCTATGCCGCGTGATTCGTTACCAAAAACAATCATTCCTTTCTTTGGCGGTGTGATGCTGTTTACAGGGAGTCCGTCCATAAAGGTGCCGGAAATGGTGAAGTCAGGTATAGTGCTGAACTGCCTGAATACTGCTGTCAGGTCGCTGTAGTGCAGGTTCACGTTAAGAATGGCGCCCATGGAAGCCTGTATTACTTTGGGGTTATACAAATCGGCGCAACCCGCAGAGCAGAATATATTGCGAATACCAAACCAGTCGGCTGTGCGGACAATGGTTCCGAGGTTTCCCGGATCCTGAATGTTATCCAGCGCAAGGGAAAGTGAGTTCGCTACTTCATGTTCATTATACTGCGGGGGCTTTATAGTAAGGAGCGCTATGGCAGGCGGAGGGGTTTCAAGTGTTGTTATGCGCTCCATGTCGGATTCAGTGGCTTCCACTACCTCAGTTGCGGGTTTTGTGAGCAATGGCATATTGATGTCGATCCAGGACCCGGTGGCTATAACCTGGCCGATATCCACCTGCAGGTTAAGTAACAAATCTTTCACTATTTTGTCCCCTTCCATGAGGAACTGCTGGTGCATCACCCTGAATTTCTTATACCGAAGCGATGCCAGGTATTTTATTTTGTTCCTGCCGAGCACTTTATGGCTAATAAAATTATCTTTGCGAAGATAGTAAATTTACGACTGCAAGCGGCATCCCTTGCATTTCTATATCATACACCATTGAGCTCACTCCGACATATGGCCAGGCGCTGGTTTCAGGGTATCCTTATCCTGGCTGCCTTCCTGTTCGTATCGTGTTCACCAGCCCGGCATGTGCCTGACGGCAAATATTTGCTTAGCCGGAACCGTGTAACAAGTGAGCAAAAAAGCATACCCGAAAGTCAGCTGAAGAGTTACCTGCTGCAAAAACCCAACAAGCGTGTGATTGGAACAAGGTTTTTCCTTTTTCTGCATAATCTTTCGAACCTCGAAAAAGAAAAATGGCCGCATGGCTGGTTACGTAAAATTGGTGAAGAACCTGTTGTTTACGACGAAACCCTGACCCGCAACAGTACGACACAGCTCAGACAGTTTTTGGAAAACAAAGGGTATTACAACAACGAAGTTTCCGATACCACCACCTATAAACGCCGGAATGCCAGGGTAAACTACAGTATTTCGCTAAACCGGCCTTACAAGGTAAGAAAGATTAGATATACCTCCGAAGATACGGCCATATTATCACGCATACTGGCCGACACCCTCAATTCGCTTGTGCGCACAGGAATCAGGTTCGACAAGGATCAACTTCAGCAGGAACGGATCAGAATTGAAACATTGCTGAAGGAACAGGGATTTTTTAATTTTTCGAAGGAATACATTTTTTACGATGCGGTAACGGACCCCGAAAGCTATGCTGTGGACCTGGTAATGCATGTAAAAGAATACATCGAAGGAGATCCTGATCCGCGAACCAAAATACGTTTTCATCCACGTTACAGGATCAGCAAGGTATATATGCATCCCGACTATACCGATCAGGCTGCTATTTCGTTTGTGGATGCCGGCAAGCGGATAACGGATACCGTTCAATACGACGGACTTTTTTTCCTGAATCCCTTAAAACCCAGGATTAAACCCGGAATTCTGGCCGCCAACAACGATATCGTGCCAGGGGATTATTACCGGCTGAGCGATGTAAACCGCACCTACCGGAACCTATCGGAACTGGGCATTATCCGTTACACCAACATAACATTCCGGGAAAAGGATACTTTGCCTGCCTTTGGCACCGACAGATACCTCGATTGCAACATTGAACTTACACAAAAAAAACTGCAGTCGTTCCAGACCGAACTTGCAGGAACCAATTCTTCAGGTGACCTGGGTGTAAGGGGAAACCTTTTGTACCAGCACCTGAATCTTTTCAGGGGCGCCCAGGTTTTCAACTTCAAGCTTACGGGGGCCATTGAGTCGCTTAAAATAAGGACAGACGGCCAGTACAGCAGCATGAAAGAGATTGGAGCCGAGTCCAATATCCTGTTCCCGCAGTTCTTTTCCCCCCTTCGTTTCAGGAAATTTGTAACCAAATACGCGCCAAAGACCTCCATTTCCTTGTCCTTTAATTACCAGTCGCGACACGACTATACCCGTTCCATAGCCAACAGTTCGTTTTCATACCGGTGGAAAGGATCACCCCACATAACCCATACCGTTTGGCCACTGGAGTTTAGCTATGTGCAGATTTACGAAAAGTACTCCCAAAGCGAATTTCTCGATTCGATAAGGGACACACCGCTGGGATACAGTTTCGAAGATCACGTGGTTAACGTTGCCCGGTATGGTTTTGAATTGAACAACCAGGCTATAGGCAAAAGCAAGGATTTTATTTACACCCGCGTTAATCTCGAGTCGGCCGGTAACATTCCGTTCTTAGTCAATACCAGGGTCATTGATACCGAGGATACCGGGGAACCCTTTGAATTATTCAAGGTACCCTATTTCCAGTACGTGAGGGGCGATATCGATTTACGTTATTACAATGTGATTGATAAGCAGAACCGGTTTGCCTACCGTTTATTCGTGGGTGTAGGATATCCTTACGGCAATTCAGAAACCCTGCCTTACGAAAAGAAGTACTTTGCCGGTGGCGCCAATAGCCTCAGAGCATGGAGTACGCGTGAACTGGGTCCCGGCTCGTATGTAGATCCAACACCGGCAGATTCGTTTTTGTTTTATTTTCCAAACCAAAACGGCGATATAAAGCTGGAGTTTAATGCCGAGTATCGCTTTAAGGTATTCTGGAAAATGGAAAGCGCCCTGTTTTTTGACATTGGAAACGTGTGGTTAATTAAAAAAGACGAAGATAAGCCTAATGCTGAGTTTGACTTCAACAGGTTTTACAAGGAAATAGCAGTTGGTTCGGGGATTGGGTTCCGTTTCGATTTTTCGTTCTTCCTGCTCAGGATCGATTTGGGTATCAAATTACGTGATCCGGCCCGTACCGAAGAAGAAGGCCGCTGGATTCCATTTTTCAAGGATTTCAGGCTACATCCGAAATTTGGTATCGGGTATCCGTTTTAGGGGTGCTAGGTGCTAGGTGCTGGGTACTGGGTACTGGATGCTGGATGTGTGTGTGTTGGGTATGGGGATTAGGGACTTGACTGCCACTGTCTGGATGCTGAGCGGAGTGGAAGCACTGCTACTGCCACTGCTACTGCCACTGCCACTCGTCCCTCGTCTCTCGTCCCTCGTCCCTAATCTTGGCTCTTGGTTCTTGCATCTTTCATCCCCATAAACTATATTTACGTTAACATAAGCCACACACAGAGGTTAGATGAAAAAAATGTTGCAGAAGTTTCTTTCACTTTCGGCGCTTGAAAGAAAAGGAGTTATTGCACTGGTTGCGTTGATGCTGGTTTTAACGGCAATCAATGCTTATCTGACATTGCACCCTGTTCCGGCAGATGAAAAAACCGATCCGGAACTTGCCGCTGAACTCAGTATGTTTGAAAGCAAGCTGCATGACAGGGCAGATACATTGGCTGAAAATATTGTTATTGACACACGGGGTGAAATAGACCTGCCGGCTGACGGTTATTTCGTGTTTGATCCAAATCATGCCACAGCCGAGGACCTGCGCAGGCTGGGTATGAATAACAGGTTGGCAGGCAATTTACTGAAATACCGCAGGCATGGGGGAAAGTTTAAAAACAGTGGCGATCTGAAAAAGATCTACGGAATGACCCCCGAATTATATGCACGTCTTGAGCCTTATATCAGTATCGAGGAAAAAGCCCTGAAAGCAGTGCCCGCGACAGTGAATAAAAAACCGGAGAGGTTTTTATCCGATATCAACCAGGCCGATTCGGTGGTACTGGAAAAACTTCCGGGAATAGGGCCGGTACTCTCACAGCGAATTGTAAGGTACCGGAACCTGTTGGGCGGATTTTACGGGACGGAGCAGTTGAAGGAGGTCTACGGATTATCCGATAGCATTTACGCACAAATCGCACACTACCTTTATGCTGATACCCTGTCGCTGAGAAAGATAAACCTGAATGAAGCCTCCGAACACGAAATGGCAATGCATCCCTATATTGGCCGCTACACAGCCAGGGCAATTGTATTGTACAGGACTAAAGTTGCGAAGATAAATAAACTGGATGAACTGACAATTAATGGGTTGCTCACCACCGTACAACTTAGAAAGCTTAAAAGATACCTCGAAATCTAATGGATTTTAATAAGGTTTAACTTTTCGATTGCGGAAATTTTAACTAAATTTATACCATATGAACGGTTTGGACTGATTTAGAATTATTGTTTTGGATTACTGTGCATTAACAAATTTTTAGCTGTAAAATTTGGTAGATTTGGGGCAAAATGATAAATTTGCGGCTCATTTAAAAAACGAAGTATGATAATTGTACCCATTAAGGAAGGCGAAAACATTGAAAGGGCGCTCAAAAAATTCAAACGTAAGTTTGAAAAAACAGGAGTTGTTAAAGAATTAAGAGCCAGGCAGGCATTTCAGAAGCCGTCCATGCGCAAGCGTGAAGAAGTTAAGAAAGCCATTTACGTACAGCACTTACAGCAGTCAGAAGAATAGCATTTTCAAAGGTTGGGATAATCCAAAGCACCTAATCAGTCCAGGCAATTAATTATCCCGATACCAATGAGGCATTTCGGAGACTTTTTACAATATATACAGTTTATAAAGCATTATGCTGCTCATACGGTTGTTTCATACAGGAACGATCTTGAGCAGTTTTTTGCATTTTGCGGGTATAGTGATGCCGATGATGAAGTGCAAGTAACGCATCATCAAATCAGGCAGTGGATAGTGGAGTTGATGGAGCAGGGCCATTCGGCCCGTACCACCAGGCGAAAGATATCAGCGCTAAAGACGTATTTCAGGTTTCTGATGAAGGAGGGTCATGTTAACGCAAATCCGGTGAACCGTGTACTTACGCCAAAGATGGAAAAAAAGCTGCCCGTTTTTGTGAGTGAACCGCAAATGGATCAGTTACTCGATGAGGTAACCTTCGGCGATGATTACCGCGGTGTCCGCAACCAGATGATCATTGAAACTTTTTACAACACAGGCATACGTTTATCGGAGCTTACGGGACTGAAAACCGGCGACATTGATTTCGGTCAGAAAGTTTTTAAAGTACTGGGTAAAAGAAACAAGGAGCGTATGATACCGCTCAGCAACGGTTTTGTTGAAGGGTTGAAGCAATATATGCAGTTACGTTCCCGAACCTTTGAAACGCCGGCCGGTGACTGGCTATTTCTTACAGATAAAGGAGCTAAGCTTTATCCTCGCATGGTTTACAGGATTGTGCGTGGATATCTTACAATGGTCACCACCGCCGATAAGAAAAGTCCCCATGTTTTGCGCCACACATTTGCTACGCATATGTTAAACCAGGGGGCCGATCTGAATGTTATTAAAGAGTTGCTCGGACATGCCAACCTTTCGGCCACTGAAGTATACACACACAATACATTCGAAAAGTTAAAATCAGTATATAAACAAGCTCATCCACGAGCATAAATTTTAGGAGGAATAGTCATGAATATCAGAATTAACGCAGTGCGATTTGACGCAGACACCAAGCTGGTTCAGTTTATTGAAAAAAAAGTGAACAAACTGGCCCGTTACTTCGATGATATCATCAATGCCGAGGTTTTTCTGAAAGTTGAAAACACAGCTGAACTGGAAAACAAAATAGTGGAAATAAAGCTTGATATTCCCGGCAGTGACCTTTTCGCAAGCAAGCAGAGCAAGTCGTTTGAAGAATCCACCGATATAGCCGTAGATGCATTAAAACAACAAATCCTCAAACACAAGGACAAACTCCGTGGCGTATAATTCGAAAAAAATTTTTGTGATCTAAATAAATTGTTATACATTTGCGAACCGATTTTGGAGGGTATTGCCGATGTAGC
>CAZUBW010000017.1:0-53050 GCA_964618645.1 uncultured Bacteroidales bacterium
CCTCCACAAATTGCAAATCAGTTTTGGCTTTCTGGATACGGTATTCAATAATATAGGTCTTTAATTTATCTGCTACAGCTTCGGCCAACTGGGCGGCTAACTGGGGGTCCTGCATTTCAACACTGATAAGCAAAGTGTTGGGCGACTCTCCCTCCTTTGTCTCAATTCTTTTGGATAAATCTCCGACAAATCGACTTTGCCTGCTCGTCAGCTTTAACGGGCCAGTGATTGTATCGGCATTTTCAATAACAGTTGTCTTCGGCCTTTTTTTGACCAGTCTGAATAACTTGCCCGGTAAACCAATGGTATAACCGGTCAGGATACGCCCCAGACTTTGTCGTGTATGTCGGTCCAGAAAATTTTCCACATATAGCGTTGAATCAAATCTCGAATCAGTAAGCTTTGCATCCAGCATTTCAAGCAAAAAGGGTGTGCTTTTTGTAATATCAGGGTATAACGCTGGCGTCAATGCCTCCTTGCCAGACACAGAACCTAACCCGGATAGCCCGGCCAGACCGCCAAACTGTTGCAGCAGTGAATTCATGCCCGATGAAGAGGATGACTCCACCAGCAAAATCACCTCTGATTTATACTCACGGGGACTCAAAATAACCATGAATAATCCAAGTAAGAAACATGCGCCAATGGACTTGTAAATGGTTTTACGGCGATCCCATATCTTATGGAACAACTCTATGAGATCAATCTCATCTGACTTGCCGGTGCTTTTCGGTTTTCCTTCTTCTATTACTTCTTTCATTCTTTTATTTTATAATCGAAAGAATAAGCGGGTTACTTCATGGTGTTAATTAGCGTAACTACCAGCAACGCCATTGAAGTCAACGAAGATCCCAGTGTTATCCATTGCGAAGCGGTCATACGCTTTACAGCATCCTTTTTGGGTACAACAATTTCAGCTCCGGGCTCAACTTTAGGATAATTCTTAATTCCAACGAATCCACGGGTTATATCCACACTGCCATTGGCGTATATAACAAAAGACTTCGATTTATTAGCATTTGATGTAAATCCGCCAGCGTTGCGTACATAATCCTTGAAATGATTACGTTGGTCATACCTGGCCGTAATGGGATGAAGCAATTCACCTGATAAACTTACTGTTTGCAACTCCTTGGGTATAACCAAACGGTCACCCTCCTGTATAAGTATATCATGCCTGCCATGTGGTTCTGCCAGAATTTTTTCAAGATCAATACCAATTGCCTGCTCATCTCTATAAAGGGTTGCAGCTGTTATAATTGAATCAAGCACTTGTCGCTTACGTTCATCCTTAAGTATGTCAGCGTTGGTTCTTTCATAAGGGTAATATCCTGAATTGGTTGTTTGTGCAAAAAAGCTTTGCCTTAATAAATCACCGGATTGAATTGCTTTAGCCCTTTCTTTTTCGTCAATTTTATACATACGAATAAGGCTTGCCCCTTTAGGATAGGCATCTGGCGTAAGTCCTCCTGCCCTGTTGATTATATCAGATATTCGTTCGTCTTTTCCTGAGATGCTGTATTCTCCGGGGAAAATAACCTCACCCTCGACAAAAGCCGTAATCTGCACTTCATAACCAGGCGACCGGCGGATGAATATGCGGTCGAATGGTTCAAGTACCAGGCCTTTACCTGCGTCAGATAATCGTAAATCTTTGGATATCTGATAATAAAAAATGTCTGCCACTTTATTGGAGACAGCGGTTGACTGCGCATCCTTTACCCGGCGGGCAACCTCCAAGCGAGCCATAGAAGCCGATTCAAGCAAGCCTCCTGCCTGTATTATAATATCCTCCACTGTTGAATTATACATAAAAGGATATTGCCCTGGACTCCTTACCTCCCCGTCAATCTGAACATAATACTCTTCCTGCAGATCAAAAACTGAGGGAATCGTAACAATATCCTCCCTTTTCAGCATGATATCTGCCAGTTTTCCATCGAGAAGGGCCTCAAGATCAACCGGTATGGTCTCCAGGTTATAGTTTTCCATTGTTCTGTAAATGACGGCACGACTCAAAAATGCTTCACCCTTTAGTCCATCAGCCTTCTCAATAAGCTTAAGCAACGTAAGACTATCCTGAACTGCATAGGTTCCAGGCCGGTATACGGCTCCACGTATTTCAACGCGATTGGCAAACCTGTCAAGAATAGGTTCAACCACAACGCTATCACCATTGCAAAGCGAAACAGTTCCATAATCCTCTATCGGGACATCAAGTACTTCTTTTTCCCGGATATTATTCCGGAATACCTTGATTCTGCCGGTATAGGCCTTGCCTGAAAATCCTCCGGCAAAACGAATCAAATCATTCAGTACTTCACCTTCTTTCATTTCATATATCAGGGGGCGCTTAACCTCACCGGATATAATCACCCGTGTACTAAAAGGGTTGATTTTTATGATATCCTGATCATGTAATAAGATATTTTTCCGGATATCTCCCTTAAACATAAAATCATAAACATCAATAGTGTCAATCACTTTGCTGTCGCGTATGATCTGAATATCCCTGAGTGTTCCGTTAATATCTGGCCCACCGGACAAATAAAGTGCATTAAATGCACGTGAAAGCGAACTCAATGTATAAGAACCGGGTAAATATACATCACCCAAAAGCACCACTTTGATACTTCTTAGGTTTCCCAGACTGACCTGCGCATAGGTATTTGGATTGGCACCTCTTAAGCCAGCATAAATAGTTGAAAGTCTCGACTTTATCTTTTTTGTTGCATCTTCGATTGTCATGCCGCTGATATTAACCGGACCGACATTATCAATAAATATATAACCATCGGGCATAACCATAAGGTTATAGTTCTGTTGTGAAGCCCCCCATATTTCAATGGCGACTTCATCACCGGGGCCCAGGACATAATTTGCCGGAGTAGGCAAATTGATGCTGGGTTCAAAAGTGAGATCCTGGGTGTTAAACAATGTGTACCCAAAAATCTTTGCACGCGGATCTTCCTTCACAGCCAGACTATCTAAATCCTCGGCAAACAAAGGTGCCAGGATATCCTCCGGGTTTAAATCGGTTCGTTTCGAAGTCTGTGTTTCCTGCCGGAGTTGTCCCCTGGTTGACCCTGTAAGTGATGTCCTTCCCCCGCCAAGCGTTTTAACCGAATTCATCCTGAAACGAAGTTTCTGTACTTCAGATTGAGACATGCCCCTGGCTATGGCGGCGGTTTCTATTTGCTGCTGCGTGTACCCGTTTTCTTCTGCTTTACTTACCAACTGTCTGATTTGCTCATCGCTGATGTCATCCACCCTGATCTTTGTAAAATCAACGGTACTGATATTAAAATCCTGGTTCTGTGCTGTAATATCATTTACCAGTAAAAAAGGCGTAAGACAAAACCATGTCAATATTATTGATCGTATTGCTTTTATCTTCATAGTTTTTAGTTAAAGCCAGATGAGGTATATAAGGGTGTTTTGTCGCTCAAAAATTAGTTAATTGACAAATCTAATAAGATTTTCAAAAATAACCCTCGTGATTACGAAATGGTTTTGATTTAGTTACTATTTGAACAAACTAAAAAACCGGCCGCAGGATTGTTCAACCCCGCTAAGCCGGTTAAAAAAGTCTTAAAACGATCTAGTCTTTCACCCTGCGGGCTACAAAATAGGATGCCATAAGCCCGGCACCTCCAAAAATAAAGACCATCGAGGAATAGCTTATTTCCTCCTCCATGCCAGTCATATACAAGAGATTTCCGGCTAATATGCCAACCCCAACACCAATGGCCAGCATACCGAGTTTTATCGAAAACTTCTTTAGTATATTCACCGGCTCGGTTTTAAAAATAGAAGGGTCGGCATTTTTTTCTATCAGTGCAAGCCGCTCGCGATTTCGGGTAGTGAAGAAAAAATACGATACCCCAAATATGGCACCGAAAAATGTTATGAAAAACATGATGGCTACAAATCCTCCGTCCATGATAAATTAGTTTTTGTGGTTAATACTGGTTTCCGGATCTTTGACGCCGGAAAATCCCCTACGGTTACAAAACCATTTAGCAATTATTATTATTTGCCAATTACCTGTTGTTTATTGCATTTTTGCTGCTTCCGTTTATTTTGCGTATTATCTTTGTAACCAACTTTACGCTGTCGGCGTCAAACATATGCATGATGCAGCTTAACGACACAGAACTGATAAACCAGGTGCTTGCCGGCCATGTTCGCGATTTTGCCCGACTGGTGGACAGGTATAAGAACCTGGCCTATACCTTGGCTTTCAGGGTGGTAAACAACCACGAGGACGCCGAGGAGGTGATGCAGGATGCATTTGTTAAGGCTTATCGTAGTCTGAAAGATTTCCGCAAGGAGTCAAAGTTCTCCACCTGGTTGTTCCGGATTGTTTACAACACCGCCATTTCGAAAAAGCGGCTGAAAAAACATAATAATCAAAGTATTGACGACTTATCCGTATCCAAAGAAATTGCCCTGAGCAGGGAACCTGAGAATGAATTGTTCGAAGACAGAAAAGCATTGCTCGAAAAAGCCTTGCAAATGCTGACTGAAGACGACAGGGTGCTGATTACGTTGTACTACGCCGAGGAATGTACTGTGGAAGAAATTAACAAGGTGACCGGACTTTCCAGATCCAATATCAAAGTAAGACTTTTCAGGGCGCGTAAAAAACTCCACGAATGGATGGCCTCGGCAATCGAAAAAACCTGTGTTTAACCAAACTGATCGTTACCATGGAAGAACTTTTTTTAAACGATGATGAATTAAAAAACCTGATCAAGACTGAAGGTTTGCTGACTGCCCCGCCCAATAGTACCGCCCGGATTATGGAGATTATTGCTACGGAAGTAAACAAACCCGCTGCAGCCTATAAACCCCTGTTGGGTAAAAAAGCCTGGGTGCTGCTTACATCAGGTGCTATCCTTCTTACGGCCTTGTCGTGGATTGTACTATCAACAACAGGAGGAACCGGATTTTACATGCCTGATTATGTCAATTCCCTTACAGCAAAATTGCAGCGAATTGATTTTTCGATTAATGGCAGCAACCATACACTGCAACTCATTGCCTTTGCCATGGCCAACATTGGCCTGCTCATAGGCTTCGATTTGTGGTTACACCACAAACACCGGAAATACAATATTTGATAATAAAAAAGCCCTTCCGCACGCTGCACGAAAGGGTTTTTTGTTAAGCTAAAAGGCTAATAATTTTGTCTTATAAATATAGTTGGTAAAATGCTTAACCGGACATGTGTCTATCCAGAGAGTTCCATTTGCAAGGCTTGCGAAGTCCGAAAATGCGGAGTTTACTATTCGTAAATGAGCAATTTTCGGACAAGCGTAACGCGGCAAATGGGACTTTATGGACAGATACTAATTACTTTGCTTTACAATGTCGAGTAATTCCACGTCAAAAATAAGGGTTGCGTAAGGCTTAATTACCGAACCGCGGGGAGGCTGGCTGCCATAAGCAAGGTTCTCGGGAATGAAAACCCTCCACTTTGAGCCAACAGGCATAAGTTGCAGCGCTTCAACCCAACCGGGAATAACCTGGCCGACCGGAAATTCGGCGGGCTCGTTGCGCTGATAGGAACTGTCAAATATAGTGCCATCAACGAGTTTTCCGGTGTAATGAACCTTAACCACATCGTTACGGGTAGGCTTAACACCCTGACCCTCAAGGATAACTACATATTGCAGTCCGCTGGGAAGTGTTATTACACTGTCTCTCTTTGAATTCTCCTTCATGAACTCCTCATTCTGAGCGATGAAATCTTTATACTCACGTTTGATCTGCTCTTCCTGGAACTTCATAAAATACTGATTGATATAGGTTTGCATTTCAAAAGTGGAAACCGGAAGCGTATCACCGTAAACAGCCTCGGTAACACCCTTCATAAATGCATTGTAATTCATAACGCTGTCGATTTTGGCTTGTTTAAGCTTGGTGCCAAAATCAAGACCTATGTAGTAACTTACTGAATCGGCTTCGTTTTTAACCTTTACCGTGGCATACTTTTTTTCATTGCCGCAGGATGAAATAATGATCAAACTGAATACGGATATGATCAAAAGACTTGAGATCTTTTTCATTGTACTTTAGATTTTAGATTTTAAAATTTAAGCAGCGAATATAGAAATTAAATATGGCATACGGTGCGTAAAAAGTTAAAATTCTTTTCATTTCTTACCTGTGTTATTTGTAATTTTCCAACATTATTAATCAACGCTATTTACCTGCTCAGCCCATGAAAAAAACTTCCGGCCTGTTATGGTGCCTTTTCCTTTTAACTGCCCTGTGTAACGAAACCATGTCGCAGGATTCCGCGTTTATTGCCATACGCTCCGAAGCTGCCGGCTATTTCGCTGCCGGAGATTTTGAAAAAGCCTTACCGCTTTACCGTAAATTGCTGGACAAGTTCCCTGCTGAGCCCGCCTATCAATATGGTACCGGAGTTTGCCTGGTTAACCTGAATACCAGTCTCCACGAAGCTATTCAATTGCTCAGGGCTGTATCGCTGAAAGATTTCGAACCTTTGTCGCATTTTTACCTGGGTCGTGCCCTGCACCTTTATTATGCTTTTGATGATGCCATTAAGGCATATTCCAAATTCATGCTTACCGGAAGAAATGCCGACAAAAAAACGCATGAGGTAGAGCGTTTGATTATGATGGCCCGAAACGGGCTGAATTTCACGCGCTCGGGGAAACCGGTTATAGTACATGATACAACTGTCATTCCCCATGATCAGCCATACCTGGTAGCCGGCATAAACAGTACGGGAAAACTGATGCAAAAGCCGGCTGAGTTTTGCTCAAAAGCCGATAAGAGAAAAGATTACAGGCCCTGGATGTTTATGCCCCTGTATACCGAAGTGAATGAATACATTTACACATCGGGTTATGAAAAAGGCGAAAAAAGCCGGAAACAGCTTTTCAGCATAAAAAACATAAACCACCAGACCTGGGGATTTCCCGAACCCCTTAATCAAGGTATAAACACACCCTATGACGAGGAATATCCGTTTTTTAATCCAAAGACCTCAACCCTCTATTTCAGTTCAAAAGGTCATACCAGCATGGGAGGATACGACATTTTCAAATCGGTTTACAACTGGAACACCAACACATGGTCAGCGCCCGAGAACCTGGGATTCCCCATCAATTCGCCTTACGACGATTTTGCTTTTATAACCGACGATTTTAACCTGACAGCCTCCTTTATTTCCAACCGTAATAACTTACCGGGCCAGCTAACCGTTTACCGTATAAAACTTGAGCAGGATACACCCGGGATTATTTTTGGGTCGGTTGATGAAATCCGCCAGGCCTCAAAATTATCGCCTAAACCGTTAACCGTTGCCCCGGAGCTAGCGTCAGCCGATTCATCCCGAAGCCTGAACGACAGTCAAAACCAACCCGGAACAACCGCAACAATTAAAATCACCGCGGCAGACAGCTACGGAAAAGTATTGGCCGAGGCGCTTGTTTTGCAAATCAGGGCAGATTCACTGGCTCGTATTGTGCGCGATATACGCATTGAAGCAAGGGAAACCCCCGATGAAGCGCTGAAAAAACAACTGGTTACTGCCATTGTCCGAACCGACAAGGAGGCTAAAAGCATGCAACGTGAAGCCGACGCAAAATTTGCCGATGCAAGGAAACTGAAACCTGTCCTAAACGATACCCTTTACCCTGGCCATCCGCCAATAGTAAAATCAAAGGAAATCAACGGTATACTGGTTTACCAGTACAAAACGGATTCAACGACTGAAAACCTACCTCCCGACAAAACTGCCCCTGTGCCTGTGCCTGCAGCCACAGATACTGCCCATGTCAACGCTTCTGCATCGGTGCCGGAGCGTACCGATAAATTTGTGATGCAGGCAACCAGTCCTTATGGCCAGGCAAATCCCATACCCATGGGCACCGAAAACGTCCCGGGGCTCATTTACCGGATTCAGCTTGGCGTTTTCAGCAAACCGCAACGCTATGATGCCTTCGGCGGCATCAGTCCGGTTTTTTATGTACCGGTTCCCGGTGGTACTGTGATGAAATATTATGCAGGACTCTTTTTTAGCATGAGCAGGGTCACAGACGCCCTTGCGAGGGTCAGGCAGGCCGGGTTCCCCGATGCCTTTATCGTGGCATTTTTGGACGGACAGCCCATTACTACCGAAAAGGCAAAGGAGGTTGAATTTGCCGGCTTCAAATTGTAAATAAAAAAGCAATATTTTTCGTAACTTTGGTGACGGATTATCAGTAAGCCAACTAAAATTTTACTGTTTACCGATGAAACCAAAAGAATACAGGGAAACCAAACCGGAATTCGGAGAACTTGTTGATGAAGGAAAATCGCAGGGACGTTTTCTGATCCTGCACAACGATGACGTGCACAGTTTCGATTACGTTATCAATACACTTATTGAGGTTTGTGATATGGAAGCTGTTCAGGCAGAACAATGCACTTACCTGGTTCATTACAAGGGAAAATGCGATATAAAAAAAGGCTCTTACGAAGCACTTGAGCCCTTTAAAGAAGGTTTGATTATGCGTGAACTTAATGCAACCATTGATTAACCAACACTTATAACCCCTAACATGTCGATACTGGCCATTATCATCATTATTCTGCTGGGCATATTCCTTTTGCTGGTGGAATTTCTAATTATTCCAGGCTTTACGGTTTTCGGCATCGGCGGCTTTTTATTCATGTTCCTGGGTGTAGGGTCGGCCTATTTCTATCATGGGCCAACCGCGGGAACCATTACACTTATGGGCACCGTAGTTGTATCGTTGGGGGTGATGTACTATCTTTTCAAACAGAAAACCTGGACAAAAATTGGTTTGAAAACGAGCATCGACAGTAAGGTTGAACCCTTTGACCAGGCAAGTATTCATGCCGGCGATACCGGAAAAACCATTACCAGGCTTGCTCCCATGGGCAAAGCCCAGGTAAACAATGTCATCTGCGAGGCAAAATCCACCGGCGAATTCATTAATGAAAATACAGATATAGAAGTAATTAAGGTATTGACCACACAAATTATTGTTAAACCTAAAAATTAAATACTATGGTTGGATCTGGTATGGGTATCTATTTCGTCGTTGCAATCGTTGTTATCCTGCTCATATGGTTGCTGTTTTATTTTGTGCCGCTTGGACTTTGGTTCAGCGCCATATTTGCGCGGGTTTATGTTTCTATCTGGCAGTTGGTGGGTATGCGTATCAGAAAGGTACCCCCTTCGGTCATTGTCAATAACCTGGTTAGTGCAACCAAGGCAGGCTTGCAACTAAAAACCGATGAACTTGAAGCCCATTACCTGGCCGGTGGAAATGTGAAACAGGTGGTAAATGCACTCATATCGGCAGACAAGGCCAATATACCGCTCGATTTTAAAGCCGCCACAGCCATTGACCTTGCCGGGAGAAATGTGTTTGAAGCCGTTCAGATGTCGGTAAACCCAAAGGTAATCAATACGCCACCGGTTACCGCTGTTGCCAAGGATGGTATTCAGCTAATCTGTAAAGCAAGGGTAACAGTTAGGGCCAGTATCCGCCAATTGGTGGGTGGTGCAGGCGAAGATACTGTTCTTGCCCGCGTTGGTGAAGGTATTGTATCGTCCATTGGATCTGCCACCTCACACAAAGAAGTACTTGAAAACCCTGATAATATTTCAAAGGTAGTGCTCAACAAAGGACTTGATGCCGGAACTGCATTTGAAATCCTTTCTATTGATATTGCAGATATTGATGTAGGTAAGAACATTGGTGCCGTGCTGCAAATGGACCAGGCCAATGCCGATAAAAACATTGCACAGGCCAAGGCCGAGGAAAAAAGAGCCATGGCAGTTGCTTTGGAACAGGAGATGAAGGCAAAAGCCCAGGAAGCCCGTGCAAAGGTTATCGAAGCAGAAGTACAAATACCACTTGCCATGGCCGAAGCATTCCGTTCGGGAAACCTTGGCATTATGGATTACTACAGGCTGAAAAACATCGATGCCGACACACAGATGCGCGATTCAATTGCCAAAGGCGACAACAATTCCAAGAAATAAATATCTTTCGTAGAGGCTGTCTAAAAAGTCAATTTGTTAGGCGTAGTTTGAAACTACGCCTAGCGCATTGTGCTGAATGTTAGCTTTGTATGCTGAGCGTAGTCTGGAGACTACGCTCTTTTTATGACTTTTTAGGCAGCCTCTACGTGTTTCATAAAAAATCCTGTAATGCAGCAATTTCCTGGATCTCCCAGGTAGCTTCAATAATGGGCTTTTTATTGCCTGTGTTGAAAAACACCTGATCCATACCGGCATTACAGGCACCACGGATATCTGCATCGGGGTCGTCGCCAATCATCAGGCATTCATTTTTATGTGCGTGAACCGACTTAACAGCATATTCAAAAAAACGCCGGTCGGGTTTCTGGTAACCCACCATTTCTGCCATGAACAACTTGGTGAAATAGTTTTTGAGGCCGCAATTGTCGATTTTCCGGACCTGGATTTCGGAAAAACCGTTGGTAAGAATATATAACCTGTATTTACCACTCAGGTACTCCAGGGTTTCCCGTACACCGGGGAAAAGATTGGTTTTACGGGGGGCGCTATCGACATATAAATCGCCCACCCTGCGTGCCAGTTCATTGTCGACAATACCCAGTTCGGCAAATGTCAGCACAATGCGCTCAATACGCATATGTTCCTTCTTGACTTTCCCCTTTCGATATTCAGTCCACAGGTGTTCATTGTATTTCTCATAAACGGTAAGAAAGCTGTCAATGCCTGGCAATTTGGCGGTAAGTCCCAGATCATCGAATATTTCAACAAATGCATCCCTGGCATTGGCTTTGAAATCCCACAATGTATTGTCAAGATCAAAGAAAAGGTGTTTATATGTATTCAACTTTTTTCGGATTATTGCTTTTATATTTGTGTGGCTTTATGCCATGCTTTTTTGCAAAGGTAAAATACTGCCGCAAATCATTGCTCGTCTATGCCCGAATATTCGCTACAAAAGCTTGCTGAAATCACCGGAGGAAAGCTTACCGGCCGGCAACAGCATAACTTCCGGCAATTGGTAACCGACAGTCGTAATTCCACGTTACCTGCCGATTCACTTTTTGTTGCCATAAACGGAAGACAGCACAACGGTCACCACTACATACCCGAATTATACCAACAGGGCGTGAGGGCCTTCCTGGTTTCGGAACCACCTGACCTGCCAGCCTTCCCCGATGCAGGCTTTGTAAAGGTCAGCGATACCTTATCGGCACTGCACAATTTGGTCCGTTTTCACCGCGCACAGTTTACATGCCCCATAATAGCCATTACAGGCAGCAATGGTAAAACCATTATCAAGGAATGGCTTTATCATTGTCTTTCATCGCTATATAA
This sequence comes from uncultured Bacteroidales bacterium, assembly GCA_964618645.1. GTDB lineage: Bacteria > Bacteroidota > Bacteroidia > Bacteroidales > UBA10428 > UBA5072. The sequence goes on from CAZUBW010000017.1 coordinate 11,375, forward strand.
CATCACGCGCAGTCCGAAAAGCTACAATTCGCAACTTGGCGTACCATTATCACTCTGGCACCTTGAACCCGCCACCGAAATGGGAATCTTCGAAGCAGGCATTTCACAACCAGGCGAAATGCAACACTTGCAACAAATCATCCGTCCGGACATCGGCATTTTTGCCAATATTGGAGAAGCTCACCAGGAAAATTTTGCTTCCACCGAAGAAAAAATAAGTGAAAAACTAAAGCTTTTCCATGGCTGTAAGACGCTTGTTTACTGTGCTGATCATGCCGCCATAAAACAGGTGATTGAGCAAACACCCGAGATGCAAGGTACAAAACTTTTTACCTGGTCAACGCAGGGCAATGGCCACGTTAATATTAAGGTAACCGGCCGGGAATCCGGCCGGACAAGTATTGAAATTACATATGACCAACAGCCTTTAATGGTTACCATTCCTTACGACGATCCCGCATCAGTTGAAAATGCACTCCATTGCCTGGCCATGTTGTTATTTTTAAAAACCGACCGGGCTACAATAAAAGCACGACTTGCCGATTTGCCACCGGTAGCCATGCGGCTCGAACAAAAAAGTGCCATTAACGGCTGCACACTCATAAACGACAGTTACAATTCCGACCTCAATTCACTATCCATTGCCCTGGATGTACTAAACCGGCAGTTGCAGCATAAACACAAAACACTGATTCTTTCCGATATTTTCCAGAGCGGCAGAAGTAACGACGACCTATACAGTCAGGTAGCCATGCTGGTAAAGGAAAAAGGTGTAACCCGCATAATAGGCATTGGCAGTACAATCACTGAAAATGCCAGTCGGTTTACCATTCCGGGCAGTTTTTATGCCAACACCGAATCATTTATTGCGACGTTTGATGCGGCCGGCTTTAATAACGAAGCCATACTGCTCAAAGGATCCCGGAAATTTGAATTCGAAAAAATAGCCGCCGTACTCGAACATAAAAAACATACCACCCGGGTAGAAATCAACCTGAGCGCATTGGCCCATAACCTCAATTACTTCCGGTCGCTTTTGGCCCCCGGTATCAGGACGATGGTAATGGTTAAGGCGCTTGCTTACGGTAGTGGCCGTCACGAAGTAGCCAATGTGCTTCAGTTCCAGCGAGTCGACTATTTAGGTGTAGCCATAGCGGATGAAGGTGTGAGCCTTCGGCAAGCCGGGATCAACCTGCCCATTATTGTAATGAACCCCGAAATCCATTCGTTTGATATAATCATTCAATACAGGCTGGAACCTGAAATTTACAGCTTTGGCATGCTAGATGAATTTAATAAATCGGCCATGCGCAACCAGGAAGTCGATTATCCCATACACGTAAAAATCGACACAGGCATGCACCGGCTTGGCTTCCTGCAGGAAGAAGTCGGGCAGCTTTGTCAACGGCTCGCATGGCTGAAGCACCTGAAAGTCGCTTCGGTTTTTTCGCACCTTGCCGGCAGTGATGAAGCCGTGTTTGATGAGTTCACCCATCAACAAATAGATCTTTTCAGAAAACTCTCGGGCGAAATACAAGATACGCTGGGTTATCCTGTTATCCGGCATATGCTGAACACTTCGGGCATTGAAAGGTTCCGCGAGGCACAATTCGACATGGTAAGGCTGGGAATTGGCCTGTACGGCATTAGTGTCAACCAACAGGATAAGTTACGCAATGTAAGCACTTTCAAAAGCACCATACTACAGATAAAACCGGTTAAACCAGGTGAAACAGTGGGGTACAGCCGTATGGGCAAGCCATCACAACCTTCGCTTATAGGCATAGTACCGGTAGGCTATGCCGACGGACTAAACCGAAAGTTAAGCAATGGCAATGGTTATATGCTGGTACGCGGAAAGAAGGCACCAGTTATCGGCAACATTTGCATGGACATGACCATGATTGATGTTACCGGTATTGGCGCTAAAGAAGGCGATGAAGTAATCATTTTTGGCGAGGAAATCCCGATTTCCGTGGTTGCCGAAAAATCAGGCACCATTCCGTATGAGATTCTCACCGGAATTTCCGAGCGGGTAAAAAGGGTATATTTTCACGAGTAGCATTACCTGCGTATCACCTGTTTTTCACCGATTGCTCCTGGGTTTCGTACCATTGTAAAATCCGATCGGCCAGGTTATGCCAGTCGAATTTCTTTATAGATTCACTGCCATTGCGTGAAAACATACGGCGTAGTTCATCAGAAAGAATTAGTTTTTCAATTCCTTTGGCCAGGCTGTTTATGTTTCGCTTCACCAATAGTCCGTTTTCGCCATCAACAAGCATATCCAGTGTTCCCGAACGCGTGGCCACAACCGGTATTCCCGAGGCCATTGCCTCGGCAACGGTATTTGCCCAACCGGTTTGCTTTTCGGCCGAAACAAAAAGATCAGCCCGGTGAAAGAGTTCTACGTTTTTTTTCACCGGATGATTGAATACAAACTCAAAAGGTACAAAGGTTGTGAATGACCTGTCGAGGGCCTCCATGGTCGGGTTCACCGGCGTATCAAAAAGCAGGAGCCTGATAAAAGGGTATTTGGCATATAACCGTTCGCAGGCTTTAACCACCATATCAGTTCCCTTAACGCCCTCGGACATACGACCATAGAGCATAATGGTGAAAGAATCGCCAGGTTTACGGTTTTCAACCATCCTGGGATAAAAAAGCCCGCAATTAATGCCTCCTGCTGCCAGAAATGGCGTTCTGCGAAACCAAAACCGGTCGTGCCGGTAAACATTTGTTGAACAGGCAAAAATATGAAACCGTTTATCCATTACCATTATTCTCGATTTGTGCCTTAGTCCCACATGGTAATATATCTTGTACCGGGCATTGGCTCCCAGCATCAGGTTTTTGTGTTTACGATCGGTAGTAAAAAGCATATCATGCTCAACCTTGCCCAAATCGTTGAAAGTGGCATACCTGAGATCGTGGTCGGTCCAGTCGGGGGGTTCTCCGGCAGGTGTGTAAATGGTAAACCGGTGTCCCTTTTCCTGGAATATCCTGCCCAGTTCGATAAATCTTTTCACCCCGCCATATAACCGGGTATGTGGTAATAATGCTCCGATCTGCATAGAAATTGAAATTACTTTAATGTTATCCCTTCCCCACTGCTCCTGCCACTGCCGCTGCTACTGCTAACTGCTTATCTGCTGGTCTTGCAGTCTTGCAGTCTTGCAGTCTTGCAGTCAGTATGTCCAGCTATTTTTTCATTCCTTCATTTTTTCATTCCTTCATTTGCTCAACGTCCCTTGTCCCTTGTCCCTTGTCCCTTATTCTGTTACTTCTCCCAAAGCCTGTCCCTGCTGCCCGAAGGAAGCATGCAGGTGAAAACCCTTTTAAGCCTGTTCCGGAATAACTGACCAAACCCGGGTTTCCGGTTACCGGTGCTTTTATCAAAGGGTAAACCCCGCTGAAGGATGACCGATGTGAACGTTGACGCGGTAATACCCCATTTGGCCAGAAACTGCCTGCTTCCCTTATTCTTTTTAACCCTTCCGGTGGAACGGGCTTCGAAATGATACACCCTGCTATTGTTGACACCTTTAAAATACCTCACACCTGCCATATATAATTTGGCCGAGAAATCGGGGTCGGAATACAATCCCGGGGAGTATTCTATGCTATATCCACCAACAAGATCCCACAGTTGCCTGTGAACAATTGCCGGCGGCCAGGTAGCCCCCCGCCAGTCGTTATGGGGGATATCGCGGAAATGCTTCAGCAAATCATCTTCCCGGAACGACCGGACATCTTCGCCAAATGAAGCAGGTGAAATAACGCTTTTGCACCAGAACCTGCGTGGTTGCAAAACCGTTGATGACAGGTAGAAACGGTTATCCGGCAATGAGGCAATTTCCGATGCCAGGGCTGAATCCCATCCCGGACACACATACATATCGTCGTTGAGAAATACCAGGTAATCTGTTTCTGCCAGATTCCGCATGGCATTCATTGACCAGCAAACACCAATGTTTTTGCTGCTGTAAGTATAGGAGAACCTGTTTTCCCGAACCCATTCGAGGGTGCCATCTGTTCCTTCGTTCACATGAATGATGATCTGGTGCGTAAAAGCCGAATGCTGTCGGATGCTCCTGACACATAACTGCAGGAAGGGAAGGTTATTCCAGGTGGGTATGAGTATCGAAAACCTGGCATCTTCAACATGTTCGAGGTGGCGAAAATCAATCATTGTTTTGAACTAAATACCCGTGCATGTTCGGGCGTGTAAATATAAGGCATTAATGCGAATACACAAATGAATGGCATTATCTTCAGGAGGTTGATGTGTACATCGCCGGCTTTTATTATTTTTAGGATTAATTTTCCGTACAAAAAACCACCCGGCTATGTTAGATAAGCTATTCCACTTAAAGGAAAACCATACAAATTCACGTACCGAAATCATTGCGGGTATCACCACCTTCATGACCATGGCTTACATTCTGGCCGTGAATCCGCTTATACTCAGCGCAGCCGGAATGGATCGCGATGCCGTTTTTACCGCCACAGCGCTTTCGTCTTTTGTTGCCATTGCTTTCATGGCATTTTTTGCCAATTTGCCCATTGCACTGGCACCAGGCATGGGACTCAATGCGTTTTTTGCCTATACAGTAGTTATTCAAATGGGTTATAGTTGGGAAGTGGCCATAACAGGCGTTTTTATCGAAGGCATCCTGTTTATTGTACTGTCATTTTTCAAAGTACGTGAAGCTATTATCAACAGCATACCCATTAACCTGAAGCATGCCATTTCGGTGGGTATTGGTTTATACATTGCACTGATTGGTTTCAGCAATGCAGGCATTATAGTCCAGAACGATGCCACGCTGGTTTCACTGGGCGACTTGTCGGATCCAAAAGCATTGCTGGCGTTGGGGGGCATTGTAATAACGGGTATCCTGCTCGTATTCAAATTAAAGGGAGCCCTGGTTTTTGGCATCATCATCACCACGCTGATTGGCATTCCGCTGGAAATTACGCAATGGCCTGAAAACGGGCTGGTGAGTCTGCCACCTTCACTAGAGCCTGTCTGGTTTTCTTTCGATTTCAGCAAGGTGTTTACAGTTGATATGTTGCTTGTGGTTTTCACCTTCCTGTTTGTAGACATTTTCGATACAGTAGGGACCCTGGTTGGCGTATGTGCCAAAGCCGACCTGCTCGACGGCAAGGGAAATGTTCCGAAAGCCAGTCAGGCATTGCTGGCCGATGCCATTGGAACTACCGCCGGGGCTATGCTAGGGACGAGCACGGTAACAGCGTATATCGAAAGCGCTTCAGGTGTGCAGGCGGGTGGCAGAACAGGTCTGACCTCCCTCACAGTGGGCGTACTTTTTCTGGTTTCGCTTTTTCTGGCACCTGTTTTTCTGATGATTCCCGGATCCGCCACTGCACCGGCGCTAGTGATTGTGGGCCTTTTCATGATCAGTCCCATTCAACGAATCGACCTCGAGGATTACTCCCAATCACTGCCGGTTTTTTTAACCATTATTATCATGCCACTGGCCTACAGCATATCCGAAGGTATTGCTTTCGGACTGCTCAGCTTTGTACTGATCAAGGCATTCACAGGCAGGTGGAAAGAAATTTCCATTACGTTGTATATCCTGGCCCTGTTGTTTTTGCTGAAGCACTTTCTTTAATTACTTTTTATACCAAACACATGTTACGGATAATTTTATCTTTGTCTGTCCGTTAATACATATTCAACACTGTCATGAATACCGAAAACATAATTGCATACATCAGAAAGCTGGTAAGTTATATCCGCGGGCATATTGTTTTACGCAACCTTGTGCTGGCTTTTTTCATACTGATTATTGGCACAGCCATCATTATGCAGACACTCAAATGGTACACACGGCATAACCACAACCTGAGTGTTCCGGATTTCTCAGGGTTAAGCCTCGACGAGGCAGTCAAGGTAGCGCAGGGCCGCGACCTGAGGCTCGAAGTTTTTGATTCGGTATTCCTGGCAGATTTTGAACGCGGAACCGTGGTTGAACAGCATCCCAGGGCAGGATTTATGGTGAAGAAAAACCGAAAGATTTTCCTCACCATGAACGCCATGAACCCCGACCGGGTAGCCATGCCAAACCTGGTTGACCTGACTTTTATTCAGGCACGGGCAAAGCTCGAATCGTTTGGTCTGAAGGTAGGCCGCATATCCTATGAACCCAATATGGGTCAGAATATGGTGTTAGCCCAACGGCTGCAGGGGCAAAACCTCCCTCCGGGCGATTCGGTTGTAAAAGGTGCAAAGATTGATCTTGTGCTGGGCAAGGGCCTGAGTGATGAAGAAACTGCCGTCCCCAGTCTGCTTGGCATGTCGCTGGAGGCTGCAAATATACTGGCCTCCGAAAGATTTCTGAGTATCGGAGCAGCAGTCCGCGACCAGTCTGTTATAACTCCTGAGGATGAACAAATAGCTGTTATTTTCAGGCAAAAACCTGAACCTGGCGATGGAACAACGTTGCCAATGGGCTCTTCCATTGATGTGTGGATTACCCTCGATTCAACCAAGGTACCGGTATTCAGCCAGTATTCAGACACCCTTTCAACCGAATGATGCGTTGGTATAAAAACATAGGCCTGATTTTCTTGTTACTCTCCTGCGTAAAAGTATCCGCGCAGCAGCTTCGTGGAATGCACGACAATCCGGTCATACAGGAACACCTTGAAAAATACCCGGTCCGGAAAAAAGCTACAGCCGATGTTAAATTATCGCTACCCTTTATGGATGACTTTTCAGGCTCCGGGGTATTTCCCGATCCGGGCAAGTGGGCAGACAGGGACGTTTTCATCAACAATTCATTTTCGCTCGATCCAATAACGGTAGGCGTTGCCACCCTCGACGGCATTGATGAGAATGGCAATGTATATTCCGTTACCGACAAACCCGAACCTGCCGATAACCTTACATCACATGCTTTTGACCTTTCGCCATATGCAACTACCACTGATACGGTCAGACTAAGCTTTTATTACCAAAGCGGCGGTCGTGGCGAAGCACCAGAAATTACCGATTCACTCATTCTCGAATGTTACACGCCTTTATCCGGTTGGGAAACATTGTGGTTTGCGATAACCGAAGAAGAAAGTTCGTTTCAGCAGGTAATACTCCCCATCCCGGATTTGTTTTACCACGATGACTTCCGTTTTCGCTTCCGGAATGTAGTGAGCGTATCCGCCAATGATCTCGACGGGGGTGAAGGCGCAGTAAGCAATGCCGATTGCTGGAATATCGACTATGTATTGCTGAATACTGATCCACCCGAAATGCACCGCTGGGTAAACGATGCTGCATTGGTAGATTTGCCCCGGAAGGTGCTCGACTTCTACGAAATTGTTCCCTGGAAACACCTTAACAGTGCGGTTAACATTACACTTAACACCATCCGGTTCGATATCCGCAATCTCCAGCCTGCGGGAAGCAGTCCGCTTTTGCTGACGCGGAGCTTTTACCTGAAAAATGTAAATACCGGTATGGCCGTTCATCACGAGAAAGAAGTTTTGCAGATTGAACCCGACACCCTTTCGTTGCAAACCATTGATTTTGATATTCCGCTTACCGTGCCGGCAGGGGATCTCAGTTCCGAAGGGTTGTACGAACTGGTGAGTTACATCGAAACCCCGGCCGACCAGTATAAGCCCAACGATTCCTCGAGGGTGTTCCTGCACTTCAGGAACCAGTACGCATACGATGATGGCACGCCCGAATATGGCTTCGGCATAGAAGGGCCTTCAACCAACGGGGCTTTGCTGGCGCTCCGGTTCAGACTTTACAAGACCGATACGCTAAAGGCCGTCAGCATGCTTTTCAACAAAGCCAGGAATCTTGTCAATGCAAACGAAAGTTTCCGTATTTGTGTATGGAAAGACTTTAACGGGCAACCGGGTGAGCTTTTGTACCTATCGCCGGAGGAGTTTTATCCGAACCTCGATGAAACCCGCCCTACCGTATTCGAAGATTACCTGATTGACGGCGGGAAAGGAATATACATTAGTGACACATCGGTTTTCATTGGCTGGAAACAACAAACCGAGAGTTTCCTTAATCTTGGGTACGATGTTAACCGCAATACGCTGGGGAGGACCTTTGTTAATATCTCGGGTAATTGGTTCAATCCGGGGGGAAGCCTCAAACCGGGAACCATAATGATGCGGGCAGTGGTTGGCAGTTTGGGCACGGTAACCGCAACAGACCCTTTAAGCGAGGATGCTTACGAGGTAAAGGTATATCCCAATCCTGTTTCAGCTATGCTGACCATTGAGGCCGGGCACTTAACACTGACGGAGATAATTCTGATAGATATAAGCGGAAGGGTGATCATGCAGCACCCCGGCGTAAACCGCGTAATTGATGTTTCATCACTGGCCCCCGGGGTTTACCAGGTGGTAATGATAACAGAAAACAACCTGCGCATAACCCGGAAAATAATAAAAAGCCATTAACCTGCTGAACAATGGACGAAGAATTGTTGGAGCAGCAAGAACTTTATGAGCATCACCGTATTGTAGCCGATAAAAAGCAGGGGCTGCTTCGGGTGGACAAATTCCTGTTCAGCAGGCTCGAAAAGGTCTCACGCAACAAAATACAAATGGCGGTCAGGGCCGGTAATGTACTGGTGAACAATAATCCGGTCAAGCCCAATTACAGGGTTAAACCAGGCGATATCATAGCCGTGGTACTCCCCTATCCCCATCGCGAATATGAGATTGTCCCCGAAAATATACCCATTAACATCCTTTACGAGGATGATCACCTGATGGTGGTAAATAAAGCAGCCGGAATGGTGGTTCACCCGGGACATGGAAATTACACCGGCACATTGGTAAATGCCCTGTGCTGGCACCTGAAAGACCTGCCATTATTCCAAACCGGTGAAATACGACCCGGATTGGTTCACCGGATCGACAAGGACACATCGGGTATTCTGGTAATTGCCAAAACCGAACTGGCACTTAACAAACTGGCCCGGCAATTTTTCGATCACACAACCCAACGAACTTACCAGGCTGTTGTTTGGGGCACCTTTGACCCGCCCGAAGGAACCATTAGCGGAAACATAGGCCGAAGTTCAAGAGACAGGTTAAAAATGCAGGTGTTTCCCAATGGTGAAAATGGCAAATCGGCCATCACACATTACCGTGTTTTGGAACAACTGGGCTACGTAAGTCTCATTGAATGCCGTCTCGAAACCGGCCGTACACATCAGATAAGGGCACACATGGAATACCTCAGACATCCCATATTCAATGATGAACGATATGGAGGCAACAGAATCCTAAGGGGCACAGTATTCAGCAAGTACAAACAATTTGTCGAAAACTGCTTTGAAATTATGCCCAGGCAAGCCCTCCATGCCAAATCACTGGGTTTCAATCACCCTGAAACCGGTGAAGCTTTGTACTTCGATTCATCCCTGCCAGCCGATATGCAACTGCTGGTCGAAAAATGGAGGAATTACCTTGTAAATCGCGAGTCCTGAATGGCTATTTTTTAACTTCTCCATCCCCGTCGTCTCCATCACCTGGAGGGTCATCCGGAGGCGGATCATCTTTTGGAACGCTAAATAACAAGGCTTCCATAGTTTTTAAGTGTTTTACTGACTTCATAGTAATTGGAATTAGGTAATACTTATACTAAATGTAAACCATTTTGACCCAAAAGTCAATTTATTCGTCAACTAATGTATTGTCAGGTAGCCAAATGCGCCATTAACAAAAGACTGACGGCCTTTTAATAATAATTAAAAGCTTACCGGACGAAGTTTTCGCGAAAAGATTATTATGACAAACCCCTGTAATTACTTATATTTAGCCTGATAAAGTGGTCAAGCGTCTGATGAGAAACTGCCGTCGTGTTTTTATACTGGTTATGCTTATTGCATGGACACCTGCAATGTCAAAGGCTTTGACCTCACCTTCCAATAACGATAACACCAAAAATGAAATAAAACATCTGCTCGAAAATATCGACAGCTGTATTTTCATGGGTGATTTGGAAAATGCAGGAAAAGCTATGGATTTGGCCGAAAAGCTTTTCAAGCAAATAAACAATCCTGATGCACTGTTGCACGTAAGATATAATACCCGGCTGGCAAAACTCCAGGGCTTTTCGGGCGATAACGCCCGGGCATTGCTGCTGCTTGACCAAACCAATAAATGGATATCGGATTTGAAAGAGGACTTCCCGATTGAAGCAGCATCCTTCTATGGTTATCTCGGTACTGTGCAACTGCAGATGAGCCTTATTTCCGAAGCTATCAGCAATTTCGAATCTGCCATTGCAATATACAATACCACTCACCTGCATAATTCCCCAAAAACAATACTGCTAAAGTCAAGACTTTCCAAAGCTTACCTCGAAAATCTGCAAATCCGGGAGTCCATGTTATTGAAAAGTGAATGTAATGCTTATCTCCAGCACCACCCTGACCCTTACAACAGCAAACTGATAGACCTCTTTCTGATAATGGCGGACGCCAATATGGGATCAGTCCGAAGCAATAGTCTTTCCGAAAGATATACCGAGATAGCCACCCATATCCTGGAAAACCACTTCTCGCCAAACAACTACCGTTATGGCATACTGAACTACCTGAAAGCACAGATAAGTTTCAGAAAACTTGATTATGCCAATGCTGTCCATTACTACAATCTTTGCATAAATAACTCCCCGGCGATTGGCGGGTTGATAACTTTCCAGGTCGCTGCCCACAAGAAATTAGCAACCATCTGGCTTGAGGAGGACAATCAGGAGGAAGCTCGTAAAACCATTCTGGAGGGAATTGCCAAAGCAGAACGAGCAGGTATTAACACAGCCGGATTGTATTGCAAATATGGGGAAGTATACCTTTCCGGGAAGTTGAAGGATTCCCAAATGGTGGAACGGTATTGCCGAAAGGCGGTCAGCCTGTCTGCATCTGATAGCCCCTATGGGTCAGCATCCGTCAGAACTGATGCTCACTACAACCTATCACGAAGCATTTCTTTCCGCAAGGAACCCGACAAGATGCAACTATACCTCGAAAAGGCGTTGGCAGCTTCAAAAGAAATCTCATCCACAGGGCCTAAAATTGGGGTAATTTATCATAATATGAGTTGGCTGAGCTTTCAAAGGGGCAGGTACCGCCTGGCACTCAAACAGGTTCAGCAATCCATCATTGCATTGTCCAACGATTTCAAAGACACTTCGGGATTAGCCAACCCCTCATTACAACAATTGCAGCCCAATATTACGCTTGCCGACATATTTGCCCTGAAAGGCAATTCATTGTACAGGCTTGCACCTGATAACCCTGAGTATCTCAAAGCTGCCCTCAATAGCCTGGAGCTTGCAGCCAGGATAATTGAATACGGTGCAACCAATACCAGCGAAGAGGGACATATATTAAACCTGGCCGATCAGAAAAAGAGAATCTTCAATAACGCCGTTTTTTATGCAACCCGCCTCTACCAACTGACCAGTAACAAGGTTTATGCTGAAAAAGTACTGTTGTATTCCGAAAAAAGTAAAATGCAACTATTACGCATTAAAACTGCGCGTAAGGATTACCTGGCACAGGCAGGTGTGCCTGACTCAGTAATTGATCTGGAAGAAAAACTGAATGCGCAAATGCTGGAACTCGAAAACAGATTTTCCCTGTTATCAGGTAACAGCAACAAAGCTGAAAGAGAAAAACTGATGAAAGTCCTTTCGGGTATATACAACAAACGCGAGGCGTTGAATATTCTGCTGGAAGAAAAATATCATACCAATCAACTTGCCACCCCTGGTGTTCAAATGGCCAATATTGACAGTATACAGCAAATGCTTGGTAACGATCAGGTTATCCTGGAATACCAGCTCATGCATACTGAACTCATAACTTTGTTTATTTCCAGGGATACCTTTTCTATTCTGCTACAATCGATTCCCCAATCATTCTACGCCGATATCCAGAATATTCGTAAGATCATGTCGCTGGGTCCTTTTTCCTCAGCAGTGGACCAACCGTTTAGCCATTTTGTGGGCGCTTCAAACCGCCTTTATCAACACCTCATCAAACCCTTTTACAATTACATCCGGGGCAATCGACTGATCATCATCCCGCATAACGAGCTCACGCAAATCCCTTTTGAAATATTAATCGCGGCCCTGCCTGAAAATACGGCAAAACCCGATTACCGTGGACTGTCATACCTGATAAAAGAATTTCCGTTATCCTATGCTTATTCTGCTAATTTTTTACTTGATCAGCCCAACGGAAAATATGGCCGGGGAATAGGTATATTTCTGCCCGATTACAGTACGTATAAAAACAATCCCGGTAAAAATAACATTCAATTACTCACAGGCGCCGGAGCGGAAGCAACAGCCATCCGGAAGATATCACAGGGCAGACTTTACCATGGCAAATATGCCGACGAAATCAGGTTTAAGCGAAATGCCTCCCGATTCAGGGTATTGCATATAGCATCCCATTCGGTTGCCGATGAAATGCAGCACCAACATTCGTATTTGTTATTCTCGGCCCCTTCTGACCAAAAAAGTGATGGGCTATTATATTCATTTGAATTGCAGCAAATGAAGATTAATGCCCAGCTGGTAGTATTAAGCGGCTGTAACACAGGCTATGGCAAGCTCAGGTCGAGCGAAGGGCTGATAAGCCTGGCGCGTAGCTTCTTTTACACAGGTGTGCGCACCATAGTCCTTACACTATGGCCGGTTGCAGATAATGCAGGGTCACAACTGATGACTGCCTTCTACAAAAACCTCAAACAACAGCAGACCCTTGATAAAGCGCTCCAAAATGCCAAACTGGATATACTCAGCACCACTGATCCGGTTAAGGCTCATCCGTATTACTGGGCTAATTATGTTATTATAGGCAGACCTGAAAAAGTGCCTGTCAGAAAATCTCCGGCATGGTTTGTTATACCCGGAGGTTTATTGTTAATACTAATATTCCTGTTGGTGTTAAAGAAAATCAGGACCTGAGACGCTTTAATATACTGGCAGCTTCTTTGGCATAATAACCGTTGTACTGTACCATAGCTGAAAACATGCGGGATGCCTCATCAATCTTACCTGCCCGGAGGTAAGCCAGTGCAAGGTACCAGTCGCGGTGCTCAACACAAGGGCTATCCCATGTACCGGAAATTGCGCTGAAAGATCTGATGGCTTCAGAAGTATCGCCCGTGCCCAGGCAAGCCAGTCCCCTGAAAAACCATGCGAGGTTGTTACCTGCATCGGCTTTCACAACATTATTCAACGTTTCAAGTGCTTCAGCATAATTTCCCCGCGAATAATCCGCAATGGCGGGTGCAACCAGATTGCCTGAAGGAGATGAAGACCGCAGCGTTCCATCAACTTCATAGGCTGCATAATAGCGGGTGTAAAGTTTTTCTGCAACAGACTTATGCGTCAGCAAGTGGCCAATTGTAACCCCTGCCCCGGCAATAAGTATAACCACAGCGGCTATGCGTAAAAGACTTAACCATTGTTGCCTGTGGCTTACCGAAAGAGAATTCTCTGCAGGTGTTGCTGATCGGAAATAGGCTGTTTCAACTTCTGTGATTGTCTGCCGGAATGCCGCCAGCTCATTGTCGCTTATGCTTTGGTCGACTTCGCGGTGAAGCCGGATCAGGTTCCGGAACGCACTGTCTTTGGCAGCGCGCTCTTCAACCTGTTGACGTTCTTTCTCTTCCAGGGATCCATCAAGGTATTTCTCGATCAGTTGAGCTGCTTCCATCTTGCGGGGTATTAGAATAATTATATACCGATCTGATAGTTTGTATAAGCATCAGCTTACAGCGGTAACGCCTGTTTTTGGTATGCTGTTCACTTTTGAAACCCAGTATTTCCGTAACACGGGTTATGGAATGCCCTTCAGCAAAAAGTGACAATACCTTGCGACACCCGGCTGATAGTTTTTCGAAACACTTCCGGTAAAATAGCAGCCTTTCATTCATTTCGCTGATGGCTACTATATCCGAGTCGGGATCGATGTAGTTTTCAAGCTCTTCTGCGTGGCAATGACTGAATTTGCGCCTGGAAAGTTCTTTAAGCCATAAATACCTCGATACCGAATAAAGGTATGTACCCAATGAACAGGTAAGGCGAAAATCACCACTGCGGACCTTTTGAAACAACACCAACAGCGTGTCCTGGAAAAGGTCCCTTACATCTTCGTCTGCTCCGCTGTTCAGCAATACATACTTACGTATCCGCGGAAAATAACGGGCATATATCTCCTTAAGTATCCGTCTGTCACTTGAGATAATCCCATTGAGAAGCTCCGCATCTGAAAAAACCACAGCCTTGTCTATTGTTTAATACGGTATACTGATAAAAAGTAATCCTGGTGCAACAAACTTTTTTCTAACTCCAGCAATGTAAAAATAATCAAAGAAATTGTATAAACAATAGTTATTGTGCGCCAATGCCCGGCTGTAATCAAGTATCGGCTATTCAACGATATTGGTCAATTGGAGCACAGGTACAAATCAGGTTTCTGTCGCCGTATGCATCATCAACCCGGCTGACCATAGGCCAGAACTTATTTCGCTTGTTCCATTCATCGGGAAAAGCTGCCTGTTGCCGTGTGTATGGATGTGTCCATTCCGATTCGGTAACAACCAATTGGGTGTGAGGTGCATTTCTGAGCGGGTTATCAGTTTTACTGCCACCTGCCATAACTGCCTGAATTTCGTTATAAATAGAAACCATGGCTTCAGCAAACCTGTCGAGTTCACCCAACGATTCACTTTCGGTAGGTTCAACCATGAGGGTTCCATGAACGGGAAAAGAAAGCGTGGGCGCATGGAATCCATAATCCATCAAACGTTTGGCAATATCGGTTTCAGTAACCTCAGAAACAACTTTGAAATTCCGGCAATCCAGGATCATCTCATGACCAACAAATCCGTTCTCGCCGGTATAAAGCACGTTATAATAGGGTTTAAGCCGTGCGGCCAGGTAATTGGCATTCAGTATGGCCAGTTTAGTGGCATAGGCCAGTCCTTCACTGCCCATCAGGGTACAATAGGCATGGGATATACATAAAATACCTGCACTTCCCCACGGAGCAGATGCCACTGCACCCATTCCGGTTGAACTGCCCGGATTAACCACCGTATGCGATGGAAGAAAAGGCACCAGGTGTTCTGCCACGCAAATGGGACCGGCTCCGGGACCACCTCCGCCGTGCGGAATAGCAAAGGTCTTGTGCAGGTTCAGGTGGCATACATCAGCTCCGATAATGGCAGGGTTGGTTAACCCAACCTGTGCATTCATGTTGGCCCCGTCCATATATACCTGACCGCCGTGCTGATGCACAAGAGAAACCATTTCGCGTATAGCCGATTCAAAAACACCATGGGTAGACGGATAGGTAACCATAAAAGCTGCCAGTTCATTACTGTGCAGGATGGCCTTGGTACGCATATCATCGAGCTGAATATTTCCCTTTTCATCGCAGTTTACCACCACCACCTTAAAACCGGCCATAACTGCACTGGCCGGATTGGTTCCGTGTGCTGAAGAGGGTATCAGCACAACATTGCGATGGCCCTGGTTTATGTGTTCAAGGTATTTACGTATTACCATAAGTCCGGCGTACTCACCCGCGGCTCCTGAATTCGGCTGGAACGACACCCCGGCAAAGCCGGTAATCGCCCTGAGATAACCGGCAAGTTCATCAAACAACCGGTGATAACCCTTGGCCTGATCTGCCGGTGCAAAAGGATGCATATTGCCAAATTCAGGCCAGCTTAGTGGCAGCATTTCAACCGCAGCATTCAGCTTCATGGTACACGAACCCAACGGGATCATGCCATGCACCAGTGAATAATCCCTTCTTTCCAACTGTTTAATATACCGCATCATTTCGGTTTCGCTCCGGTATTTACTAAACAGGTTCAGCTTCATAAAATCATCGGTACGCAGCAAAGCACTGTTAGGACTGTATTGCTCCATATCGGCATCTGTAATCCTTTTTACATTAATTTTCAGGCACTGCGCAAAAACATCAGCAATGGCATTCAGATCCTCTACACCGGTGGTTTCATCAATGCTCACACCCAGGGAACCATCGGCAAAATACCGAAAATTGATTTGCTTTGCCAGGGCGCATTTTCTGACCTCTTCTGCCGATACTCCGGAAGGAAGCACCAGGTGAAGAGTATCGAAAAAAACATGGTTTGTTTCAGTGATTCCTGTGGAAACAAGTATTTGCCGCAATGCAGCAGCACTCCGGAAGATACGAAGTGCAATTTTCTGCAAGCCCTCGCGTCCATGGTATGCTGCATAAAAGCCGGCCATAGTGGCCAGTAATGCCTGGGAAGTACATATATTTGAAGTTGCACGTTCACGTTTAATATGCTGCTCGCGGGTTTGCAGGGCCATGCGAAGTGCCGGTCTGTTTTGCCTGTCGACGGTAACACCGATGATCCTGCCCGGCATGTTGCGTTTATATGCCTCGCGTGTGGCAAAATAGGCCGCGTGTGGTCCACCGTAATTCATAGGGATTCCAAAGCGCTGGGTTGAGCCCAGCACCACATCAGCCCCCCATTTTCCGGGAGGAGTAAGCAAAACCAGGCTCATGATATCGGCTGCAACGGCAACTGCTATTTGTTTTCCATGGGCCAGTTCAACTATCTCCCGGTAATCGGTTATCCTGCCGTCGGAAGCCGGGTATTGCAGTAACATGCCAAACACACCCGTTGCTTGGCCAACTTCTGTTGCCGGTGCAACATGTACCTCAATACCAAGAGCAGCCGCCCTTGTTTTTATTACGTCGCAAGTTTGTGGGAAAACCTGTTCTTCAACAAAAAAGCAATTCGCTCCTGAGGCAATGGCGTCTTTGCCCCTGGCATTATACAGCATAATCATGGCCTCGGCGGCGGCAGTACCCTCATCCAGCAGCGAAGCATTGGCAATTTCCATGCCCGTCAATTCGGTTACCATGGTTTGAAAATTAAGCAGGGCTTCAAGCCTTCCCTGCGAAATTTCGGCCTGATAAGGTGTATAGGAAGTATACCAGGCCGGATTCTCCAGCACATTTCGCTGAATCACGGCAGGCATAACCGTTCCGTAATAACCCATGCCAATGTATGTCTTGTAGGTTTTGTTCAGGTCCGCCAGTGATCTTATCTTTGCAAGATAGGCTTCTTCGCTGATACCTGCAGGCAATTCAGGCTCCTTTCCGAGCCTTATGTCCGGCGGTATGGTTTTTTCAATTAATTCCCCCAGTGAACCAACGCCAATTTTCTCAAGCATAATGGCAATATCTTCCTGTCCGGGACCTGTATGTCTGAAAGCAAAATGATCGGAATGCATAACAGCGGTTTATATTGGTATTTGAATCGGTTAACGGAACAAAATTGTTCCCTTCGTTTAAGTTAAAAAAGGATTTGTATCATATTCGCGCCCAATGGTGGTTTTTGGTCCATGACCGGGCCAAACCACAGTTGACCGGGGCAAGGTCATGAGTTTTTTCTTTATGGCATCAATTAGTACAGCATGATCGCCACCCGGAAGATCTGTACGGCCTATACTACCGTAAAACAGTGCATCACCGCATATAACAAAACCATCGGGCTTACTGTATAAACATATACTTCCGGGAGAATGACCGGGTACATGCAAAACCTGGAGGCTGCTTTCGCCAAAGGAAAAGGTATCTCCATCCGATAAAAACTTCGCGGGCAGAGGCGGTTTGTCCATCGCGAAGCCAAAAATGCCGGCATACTTATCTGCATGCTCTACCAGCATCAGATCGTCCTTATGCATATAAACAGGGCATCCAAATTCCGATTGGAAACGGGCATTGCCAAAGATATGATCGAAATGACCGTGTGTATTGACAATGGCAACGGTTTTTAAACCATGTTCATGAATGTAAGTCAACAGGGCATCAAATTCTTCGCCGGTATTGCATCCCGGGTCTACTATTACACAGTCGCCGGTGGCATCGTGCAGGACAAAAGCATTTACCCCCAATTGATTAACTACAAAGCGTTTTAAGGTTATGGCAGACATGGAAGAGGCACATTAATTGAACCGCAAGTTATTGTTTTCCTCCCAACATTGGTACAAAAACAAAAGAACCATGGTGCGATTTTTTGAAATCGCCATGCTCCGTTTTTTCCAGCAAAGTCATCACCTGGGCATTTGATCCGCCAACCGGCACCACAAGCCTGCCACCCGGCTTTAACTGCTCCAGCAGCTTTTCAGGAATTACCGGTGCAGCGGCCGTAATGAGAATACGGTCGAAAGGACCATAAGTAGGAAGCCCCTGGTAACCATCGCCATAAAAAAATTGAACACGGTAATGCAGTGCATTCAGTAATATTTGAGCGGAAAGATAAAGCTCCTTTTGCCTTTCGATGGTATACACCCTTACGCCTAACTCCGCCAGCACAGCAGCCTGATATCCCGAACCGGTGCCTACTTCAAGCACCTTATGGCCTGCCTCAACCTGCAGCAATTCTGTCTGAATCGCTACCGTATAAGGTTGCGAAATAGTCTGCCCTGCCCTGATCGGGAAAGCCTGATCGCGGTAGGCAAACTTTATAAAGCCGCTATCCATAAACAAATGACGGGGGACCTTATTAATGGCATCCAGCACTCGTTCGCTTGTAATGCCCTTCTTGCGGATTTCTTCAACGAGTTTTCTGCGCAGGCCCTTGTGCTGAAATGTGTCTTCCATGGATTGTATTATGCGGTTTTATCAACAAAATTAGTTGATAAGTTCAATCTAAAAAAAATATCCCTTGTTTCGAAATAATTTATGTTTGTGCAAATGCCGGTGGAATGATAAACGTAGGAATTGCAGGTTATTACAATGAGGTAAACAGGCATGCCCGTGCGTTGGATCAGTTACCGCAGGTTAGTATTTCAGACCGTTGGATAACCGATGACGCACAGGATGGAGCAGTTGACGCAAGAACGGGTGCAAAATGTACAGATCCTGAGGTAATTCTTGCCAAAGCCGATGCCTGGATTTTTTGCAACGCGGGGAACTTCATCAACCGAATATTGACCCTCGCACTTCGTAAGGCAAAGCATGTTTTCCTCTACCCCTGGGTAATCAGGTCGTCGGGTAATGTTTATCCGCTGATTAAACTGGCCCGGGAAGCTAATGTTATTTTAAAATGTGCCGCAACAGGGAAGTATAACCTGAAAGGTCTGCTGGAATCTATCCCTGATCCCAGGGCTATTGCCATGATTGAATTTCAACATGGGATCAGGATAACAAATCCACCTCCTCCAACCACTATATCAGAAGTTCTGCTTTCTGATATCGAAATAATCAATGCCTTGATAAAAGCCCGGAATACCTTTATAAAAGCTAAAGGACTTGGGATATTCAATTCACACCCAAACATCATCAATGCCCGCCTGGAATTCGACAACGGCAGCGCCGTAAACTACTGCTGCAACATGCTCAGCCTGCAGGACGAACACCTTATTACAGTAATGTTAAGGGACAGCGTCCTGAGATACAATTTGATAAATAACGACCTGTCGGGTTGGTATTTCAAACATGCCGTTAATCAAAAGGAAAACCCTATCTTTATGAAAAATATCCGGGTGGAATCGTCAGATCGTCTTAATGAGGAGCTGACAGGTTTTTTCAGCCTGATACGGTCAGGACCTGCTTTTCTTTCGATTTATGACAACGGATTTGAGCCCTACATGCTGTCCGACCGCATTATTGAAAAAGCCTCGAAAACGCTGGTACAATATGCCTGAGGGTCGCGAGTTTTCACCGGATAGTTCCGGATTCTATGAACAAGAAGCTACAAGTACTAAAATACGTAACAGCTGACCTGACTACCGCATTGGCCGGTTGGAGTTTGTTTATCCTCTACTGGACGCAATTGCCGGCCAATCCTGTTTACACCAATCACGAAGAGCAATTACTGTACCGTTTGTTTTTCAGGGGACTGATACTGGCACCAATGGTTTTGCTGCTCATTTACTATTTTACGGGTTATTATAACGATGTCTTCCGTAAATCGAGGTTGTCAGAACTTTGGCAAACATTTGGCAATATAATGCTTGGATCAACGGTCATTTATCTGGTATTAAACATAGGTGATACCCCTATTAATAGAACACAGGGAAGTCTGTCTCCCATTCTGAGCCTGTTTTCATTTTTTTTTGTCATCACTTACCTGCCCCGCCTGATTTGCACTACCCTGACCACCCGTAAAGTTCACAGCGGCAAAATCGGATTCAATACCCTGCTGATCGGAAGTAATGCAAAAGCTATTGAAATCTGGCGCGAAATGATGAACCAGAAACGAAGCAGCGGAAATAAATTCATTGGTTTCGTGACAGTTAACAATGGCAACAAAAATGGTTTGGATAAATTTCTGCCCAACCTCGGAAAAATTGATGATATACACAATATCATAGCCGAAAAGAACGTTCAGGAAGTAATTATTGCCATTGAATATACTGAGCACGATATGATCAATCTCATCATTAACAAATTGATAAACGTTGATGTAGAGATTAAGGCCATCCCAAGCCTTTATGATATTCTTACCGGACGGGTCAGGATGAGTTCTATTCTGGGAACTCCACTCATATCGGTTTCACACAACCCAATGCCTGCCTGGCAACAAAATGTTAAAACCTTTTTGGATTATTTCATTGCCGTTTTTGCATTGGTAGTCACTCTCCCCCTTACCCTTTTCCTTACCCTGGCCATAAAACTTACCTCTAAAGGTCCGGTTTTTTACAGTCACGAACGGATTGGCAAATACGGAAAGCCCTTTCACATTTACAAATTCCGATCGATGTACAACGACGCAGAAAAAGACGGACCTGAACTATCATCCAAAAACGATGGGCGGATCACCCCCATTGGCAGGTTCATGCGGCGCTCACGTTACGACGAGATACCCAATTTTATCAATGTATTGAGGGGGGAAATGTCGTTGGTGGGACCCCGGCCTGAAAGAAAATTCTACATCGAACAGATTATTCAAACAGCGCCGCATTACCTTCATCTGCTTAAGGTTAAACCTGGCATCACATCATGGGGACAGGTCAAATATGGTTATGCCGAAAACGTCGACCAGATGATCCAACGATTGAAATACGATTTGTTATACCTCGATAATATGTCGCTCTTTGTAGATTTTAAGATACTTATTTATACCATCCTGACCATTATCAAACGATCGGGCATCTGAACCATGCAATTACCCGGTCAGTCAATCAACTATGTTTAACTGCCCAGTTTAAACTGCTCTATCACCTTGTATTCAGCGCCTCGTGGCGTTAACCTGCTTTCGAACAACAATAACCTGTCAATTCGCTGGCGTTGGAAAACAACATCCTTGTATGCTAAAAGCACCTCCTGCAATGGATCAGACTGTTGGAGCCTTTTTATTCTGCCGAGCGTAAGATGCGGCAAAAAAGGTCTGTTTTCTGCCCTAAAACCCAGCGTCGACAAAGCAACCTCCTGCTCCTTCCTGATCATGCCCAACGTTTCGCAGTGATTGCATCCCAGCCAGAGTACGCGTGGGTCGTTCAGGCTTTTAAACACACCGGCATTGGCAATTTCAATATCAAAAGGGTTGTATGCCGAAGCTACGCGGTCAAGAATACTGTCAATAAGGGGCAGTAATTCCACCTCGGTATCTCCCATAAAGGTAAGTGTAAGGTGCATATTACCTTCGGGAACCCAACTGATCCTCTCAGACTTTAACAAGGTCCGGATATGTTCACAGGCATCCCTGAGCGCGGGAGCAGGAATAATATCCACTGCAATAAATGTCCGTATCATCATTTGGTTTGTATGCTGTTGGCTGTTGGCTGTTGGCCTTACTATAGTTGACCATTTTCAATCATCACCATTATTTCTTCAATTACCTTGTCCTCGCCTTCCGGATCATATTCAACCTTCAGGTTCGACCCGAAGAGCCTGGCGATAGCCTGCCAGAAAGCAGCCTGAAACCCACCCCGAAGATCTTTCACCACTTCGTAAGAAGTTTTACTGGTTTCCCTGTCGATCAGTTTGATCAGAATGCGCCCCTGGGTAACCGTAAGATTTTTCAGTTCGGCTTCATACTTGCCCAGAATTTCATCTTCTATCTGCTTTATATATTGCCTTTCATCCTTGCCCGAGTCCAGTGAGTCAATGTTCGACATAATCTCACCGAATTTTTCGCCCGCCAGTTTGGCATAGGGGTATACTTTCCTGACATTATAAACCAGACGGATGTATTGCCTTGTATGACGTGCAGCCACGGCTCTTTTGCGCGGCTGGATAACCGCCATTTCAAGTTCAGATACAAATGAAGTATCACCGTCCTTAATAACTGCAATAACAGGATATCCTCCCATATCCATATGAATGGTATCCTGGGCCGGCGTCTTCAGCGTCGCCAGTATCAGAAAAAATGATATGGTTAATACCCTTTGCATGTGGGTTAAAGTAACAAAATATTTGCCAATCTGGTTTCCAATTAAACGGATGAACCCGGTCAATGTTTTCTGCAATTGGATGTACGACCGGATAAAATTTGCTAATTTTACAAAAACAACAAATGGACAAGACTGACCGGACCTATACGAATGGTGAGATTACGGTTTTCTGGAAGCCAGGTAAATGTATTCATGCAACCACCTGCTACCGCGAACTGATCGAAGTATTCAACCCGAGGAAAAGGCCCTGGGTTAATATGAACGGTGCGTCGACAGAAGAAATCGTCAGGGTGGTCAGGCTCTGTCCCACACAAGCCCTTTCGTTCAAATACAATAATGAACTTAATTCAGAAGGCGAAACTGTTTCGTCCGGTGTTCAGGAAACCAATGCTGAAGCCAGAATTATGGAAGACGGCCCGCTGGTGTTAAAAGGTAATTTTGCTATTTATGGTACTGACAATCGTCCGTTGCGCGCGATGAAAATGACTTCAATATGCCGTTGCGGGGCATCTCACGACCTGCCATACTGCGACGGAACCCACAGGAAAGTTGGATATACTGGTAAATAATTGTGACATGAATGACGAGGAAAAAAAAGCTGTGCCAACTGCTGAGGTGCGAATACTCAAAGACGGCCCTATCATGATCAGGGGTAATTTTACTTTCCGCGATTCATCCGGCAAAATAACACAAGGAGAACAGGAGTTGTATATCTGCCGTTGTGGTGGATCGTCATCCAAGCCCTGGTGCGATGGTACACATGTAAAAATTGGCGTTGCCAACTAAACACACTTTCTGACCAGGTCAGCTGCGTCCTGCAACGAAACGGCTGAAAAAACCTCCAGTCCCGAATTGTCAATAAGTACTTTGGCCTCCTGGGCATTGGTGCCTTGTAACCTGACAATTACGGGCACGTGAATGGTCCCCATGGAACGGTATGCATCAACCACCCCCTGGGCCACCCTGTCGCACCTGACGATACCCCCGAAAATATTGATCAGAATTGCCTTTACATTACTGTCTTTCAAAATAATCCGGAATCCGGCTTCTACAGTTTTGGCATTGGCGGTACCCCCTACATCGAGAAAGTTGGCAGGCTCACCCCCGGATAGCTTGATGATATCCATAGTTGCCATGGCCAAACCTGCGCCATTAACCATGCAACCCACATTACCATTCAGTTTCACAAAATTCAGGTTGAATTTCGAAGCTTCGGTTTCTGTTGGATCCTCCTCACTCAGGTCGCGCATCTGTTCATAGTTGGGGTGCCTGAAGAGTGCATTGTCATCGAGGTTGATTTTGGCATCAGCGGCAAAAATAAGGTCATCCGAAGTTTTTAACAATGGGTTTATTTCGATAAGCGAAGCATCGCTCGCCATATATGCATTGTAAAGTGCAGCAACAAACCGGCTCATTTCCTTGAATGCTTTGCCGCTTAAGCCAAGGTTAAAAGCAATTTTTCGGGCCTGGAAAGGAAGCAACCCAGTAGCCGGGTTTATCTCCTCCCTGAAAATAAGGTGTGGCGTTTTCTCGGCTACCGCTTCGATATCCATACCGCCTTCGGTGGAATACATGATAATGTTCCGGCCTGTGGAACGGTTAAGCAGTACACTCATGTACAATTCGCGTATGGGATTTTCGCCCGGGTAATATATATCCTGCTGAACAAGCACCTTATTTACTTTTTTTCCCTGCGGGCCGGTTTGTGGAGTCACCAGTTGCATACCCAAAATATTCCCGGCATGGGTTGTAACTTCGCTGAGGTCTTTTGCCAGCTTAACACCGCCCCCCTTACCTCTTCCGCCGGCATGAATCTGCGCTTTAACCACCCAGGCTGATGTTCCGGTTTTCTGTTGAAGCTCCAAAGCTGCTTCTTCTGCCTGTTTTACATTTTCAGCCACTATGCCTGCCGGTACCGATACTCCAAAACTGGCCAGAATTTCCTTAGCCTGATACTCGTGGATGTTCATGCTTTGAATATTTGCTGTTTTTCAGGTTACGAAAATAAATGTTTTTTCCGATCAATTGTTAACATTGCAGTGAATTCGTCTTTATCGTGTATCATGAAAAAACTGCTGAACGAAGAACTAAACCGGAAAACACTGGAGGAATTCCGGAAAGCCGGCAAATACCCGGTGATGGTAGTGCTGGATAATGTAAGAAGCCTGAATAATATCGGATCGGTATTCCGCACTTGCGATGCTTTTTTGATGGAAGGTATTATCCTGTGCGGCATAACGGCCACACCTCCGCATCGCGAAATAAGTAAAACCGCCCTGGGCGCTACCGAATCGGTTACATGGCAGTATTACTCAACGACCTTTGAGGCCATTGAACACCTCCGGAAACAAGGTTATCAACTGATAGCCATTGAACAAACAGTAAATGCCTGCAGGTTGCATGAATTTGCATTTTCTCAAAATGAGAAATACGCGCTCATTTTTGGACATGAGATTAACGGGGTTGATCAGGAAATTGTAAACAGGTGCGACAGTGCTATTGAAATACCGCAGCATGGCACCAAACACTCACTTAATATTGCAGTCTGTGCCGGCATTGTACTTTGGGAATTCTTCAGGTATTTTCAACAACCATAAAAAAAGGCGGCCAAAAGCCGCCTTTTTATTCATTTATTTGCAATCAGTTACTGCAAAAGAGCTTTTACAGCTTCGTTCTCAACTGCTTTTAACAGTTCAGCATCTTTAGCAGCATATGCCTTAATGGAAGGATCGAGTGTCAGCGCTTGACGGAGGTTGGTAACCACACCATCGGTAACGCCACCGCGTGCATTGGCAAGGGCTTTCAGGTAATATACCCAGCCGTCTTTTACATCGCCAAGCTCGTTAAGGGTAGCAATGGCTTTTTCGTTGTTGCCGTTAAGCATCTGAGCAAGGGCAGCATTGAAAGACGGTTTGTTGCCGAAATAATTAACAGCAGCAGCATAGTCGCCCTGTTTGATCTTAATAATACCCAGGTTATAGCTGGGAGCATCGCCGGCGCTCATTGCAGCGGTAAGCAGTTCCTCTGCAGTTTTCAGATCGCCTTCGGCAAGTGCTATGGCACCAAGGTTAGCTTTTACCGTAGCATTGTCGTTGAGTGCTTTGGCAGCTTCAAATGCTTTCTTGGCTTCTTCAACCTTACCCTGTTTCAGTAATACATCACCCAGGTTGTTGAAAGTTCTGAGGCACTCGGGATATTTTTCAGAAGCAGCCTTGTAAATAGCAGCTTTTTCCTGAAGGTTATTGGTAAGTGTAGCAGCATAGAGCACTTCTTCGAGCTCGAGCGACTTGGGATCGGAGAGTCCGAGGCTCAGCAATTGCTCATCGGATTTACCAACAACATCAACATCTACTGAAAGAACCGAACGACGCAGTTGCGGAAGTACATCATCAGCAATTTCCTTGTAGGCAGCAGAAATGTTCTTGATTTCTTTCTCACGAACAACCGGGTCGGCATACATCGAAAGCACGCGGAGGATAAGTTCCTTGTCCTGGATATCGGATTTTTCCATGAGGGCTTTGAAACCATCCCAGTCTTCGGGTGTAGTCATCGACTTAAGGAACTCAGTGGCTTCAGCTTCGGTAATTTTTTTATCTTTCAATGCTTTCTTGAAATACTTCTCAGCAGAAGTGCCACGGTTTGCAGACAATTTTTCGTTCAGTTCAACAGCGCCATCGGGGGAGGCATAAGCCGAAATTTTTGCACCCTTAATTTGCCGGGTCGAATCGGCTTTGGCTTCAGCAAGTTTTGTTTCCAACGCTAAAACGTCTTCGGATTTCAATTCAGCACGACGCACATCCGCTTTGTTGATAACATAATGGATATCAGCGGTGTAGCTTTCGGGGATGATTCGTTTGAAATTGTCTTTCAGACCAATGGTCTGGGGATCAACTTTAACAAGGCCTTCAGTGGCAACCACACCGTCAGCAATTTTCAACGAGCCGTATTCAATCGGGTCACCTTCTTTAATACGGGCTGAATAGTTGATAAACAGTTCTGATTTAGCCATTTCAGGTTTGTAGGGGATGGTACCTGAGTAGGAATAGCTTCCGCCGGTATAAGGAATTACCTTATTGTTGGCTTCAACTTTCTCTCCCTGTAAGG
Organism: uncultured Bacteroidales bacterium; assembly: GCA_964618645.1. Lineage (GTDB taxonomy): Bacteria > Bacteroidota > Bacteroidia > Bacteroidales > UBA10428 > UBA5072. The sequence continues at coordinate 37,914 of CAZUBW010000017.1, forward strand.
TTGTGGAGGGATATTCAACCTGTCCGCCTTCGTATTTCAGTACAGGAGTAGCTACAACAACGGCTTTTTTGTTGAAATACTTTTCAGGAAATTTCACGTCGCCGTTCACGGTTACTTCACCGCCTTTAGCAACCAGGGGATTGGGTTTCACTTCGTAGCCCACTGAAGGAGACTCCTCCCTCATTTTGGTAAGGCTGGCGCAACTGCTGATCACAAAAGCGCCAACAACGGCAATGATTAGGTAGTTCAGTCTAATTTTCTTCATATTACAATAATTATTTGTTATAAAAATAAAAAAGCTATGTAAACATATGGTGTTAACAAACTTACAAATGTTTTATGGATAAAGAAAGAAATTACCCATCGGGTTTTCATAAATTTTAAGCAAAGTTAGCAAAAAAAATATACACGTCATGATGAACAGCATTATCAGTTACTGGTTACACGCCAGGCAGGGAATCAAAAACCTTGCCAAAGGCTGATTTTAATTATAAAACATTACAGAACAGGCATTTCTAAATCCATGCAGCCTGTCAGTCATTCTCAAAATAAAAAAAGCTGCACGGAAAAATTTTCGGCAGCCTTTATTATGTTATTTAAGAATTGCATCAGTCTCTGCGGTCGTGATATCCTCCACCACGATGTTCACGACGGTCGCGACCGTCGCGCTGGTCTCTCCGGCCCCTTGAGTCACCCCTTGAATCGCCTCTTGATTCCCTTGGAGGACGGGGAGCGGGTGGCACAAAACCTTCAGGTACAGGTAACAACACCTTTCTTGAAAGACTTAACTTCCCATTCTTGGTGTCGATCTCAAGTAATTTTACCTCTACTTCATCGCCTTCCTTTAGTACATCTTCTACCTGTTCTACCCTGTTCCAGTCGATTTCTGAAATATGCAGCAATCCTTGTTTTCCGGGAAGGATTTCCACAAAAGCGCCGAAGGTCTGAATACCTTTTACGATACCTTTATATATCTTCCCAACTTCGGGTTGTTCCACAATGGCATTGATACGTGCCATGGCTGCATCAATAGAAGCTTTGTCGGCCGATGAAACGTATATTTCACCTTTTCCGTCAACCTCTTCAATATTGATAACAGCGCCGGTTTTGGCCTGAATATCCTGGATAATTTTTCCACCCGGTCCAATAACAGCGCCAATGAATTCCTTAGGAATGATCATCTGGATCATGCGGGGAACATGGGGTTTATAATCTGCCCTGGGCTCGGGAATAGCTTCTACCAGTTTATCGAGGATGTGCATTCTTCCTTCGTTAGCCTGGGCAAGGGCTTTCTTAAGCACTTCAAAAGTGAGTCCGTCCACCTTAATATCCATTTGCGTAGCGGTAATACCGTTACGGGTTCCGGCTACCTTGAAATCCATGTCACCCAGGTGATCTTCGTCGCCCAGGATATCAGAGAGAATGGCATATTTACCTGTTTTGGTATCGGTAATCAGTCCCATGGCAATGCCCGAAACTGGCCTGCGTATTTTCACACCGGCATCCATAAGCGCCATAGTACCCGCACAAACAGTTGCCATCGATGACGAACCGTTTGATTCAAGAATATCTGATACCACGCGGATAGCATAAACATTGTCAGCAGGCATCATACGCTTCAGCGCGCGATGGGCCAGGTTGCCGTGACCTACCTCGCGTCTGCTGATACCACGTGACGGGCGGGCTTCGCCGGTGGAGAAAGGCGGAAAATTGTAATGAAGCACAAATTTTTCCGTACCCTGGATCAACACCTCATCAATTGCTTTTTCATCGAGCTTGGTACCCAGCGTAACCGAGGTAAGCGACTGTGTTTCGCCCCTGGTAAAAACGGCCGAACCGTGCGCTGCCGGAAGATAATCCACATCACACCAAATAGGCCTTATTTCATTGGTTTTCCGGCCGTCAACCCTAAGACCTTCATTCAGGATAAGATTACGGACCGCTTCCTTTTCAACATCGTGAAAATACCTGTTGACCAATGCTTCGTTTACCTCACTTCCTTCAGGGAAAGAAGCAATAAAATCGGCTTTAACCTTCTCCAGTGCATCATGACGCTCGTGCTTGGCAGGTGTTGTTTTGGCTATCTGATAATATTTGTCATACCCTTCTTCCCATATCCGTTTGCGCAGTTCCTCGTCATGAACCTCATGGGAGTAAACACGCTTCTGGCTTTTGCCCGCGTCTTCCATGAGTTCAAGCTGGGCTTTGCATTGTACCTTAATGGCTTCATGTGCATATTTGAGCGCTTCGAGCATCTCGTCTTCCGATACTTCACTCATTTCGCCCTCAACCATAACAATATTATCGATTGTGGCGGCTACCATAATGTCGATATCAGCCGATGCTATCTGACCAAAGGTAGGATTGATCATTAACTTTCCGTCGACACGGGCAACCCTGACTTCAGAAATGGGGCCTTTAAAAGGGATATCCGAAACCATCAGGGCGGCAGAGGCGGCCAAACCGGCCAACGAATCGGGCATAATATCCTTGTCGGCTGAAATAAGCATTACATTGACAAAAGTCTCGGCATGATAATCATCTGGGAAAAGCGGCCGTAACGCACGGTCGACTAATCTCGAAATCAGTATTTCATAATCGCTCGGGCGTGATTCTCTTTTCAGGAACCCTCCCGGAAAGCGGCCAATTGCAGCAAACTTCTCCTTATACTCAACCTGAAGGGGCATAAAATCACTGTCGGGTGCTCCCTCTTTGGCCGATACAACAGATGCGAGCAACATGGTGTTGCCCATCCGTACCACTACCGATCCGTCGGCCTGCTTGGCCAGTTTTCCGGTTTCGATGGTAATGGTTCTGCCATCATCAAGGGTGATTGTTTTTTCAAACGTCTTAAACATAATTGTATTTTGGTATTAAATAAAAAGGGCCTGACGCCCTGACATGAAAAGAAAAAGGCAATTTCAGAATTGCCCTTTTTCTTGATTATTTACGTAGATTCAGTTCTTTTAGAATCGAACGGTACCTTTCGATATCGCGGGTGCGGAGATAATCGAGCAATCTCCTGCGCTTTCCCACTAACCTGAGCAGTGCACGCTGCGTGGCAAAATCTTTTTTACTGGATTTCAGGTGCTCAGTAAGGTGATTGATCCTGGTTGTAAACAAAGCTATCTGGCTTTCTGCTGATCCGGTGTTGGTTTCAGCTTTACCAAACGTCTTGAATATCTCCTTTTTGTTTTCGGTTGTTAAATACATAGGTTATAAATAATTACACTTCTTCCAATTTTGAGTTGCAAAAGTATTTATTTTTTTTCATTTACCAATGTTTTACAACCAAAATTTTAATCTCCATTGCCTTCATCTTTCTTTTTCAGGCGTCCTGATTCCCGCAGGCATTTGTTCAGCATCCATTCGATCTGCCCGTTCACACTCCGGAACTCATCAGCCGCCCACTTTTCAACTTTCTTAAGCGTATCCGGATCAATCCGCAGGACAAAAGGTTTCTTTTCCGCCATACATTAGTGATGTAAAGTACCCGCGTTAACAATGGGTTCAACCTGATTATCGCCGCAAAGCACTACCAGCAGGTTGCTTACCATAGCAGCTTTTCGCTCTTCATCGAGGTTAATGATGCCCTTTTGCGAAATAAGTTCAAGGGCACTTTCAACCATGCCAACAGCTCCTTCAACAATTTTGTGCCGGGCAGCGACTGTTGCCGTAGCCTGCTGCCTGCGCAACATGGCCTGGGCAATTTCAGGAGCATAGGCCAGGTAGGCAATACGTGCCTCAATCACTTCCAACCCAGCCATCAGTAACCGCTCAGAGATTTCCTGCTCGAGGTTCTCATTCACCTGCTCAAAATTCGAGCTCAGGGTGATCTCTGCCCGTTCATCCTCAAAATGATCATACGGATAAGTACCGGCCAGCTTACGCACAGCCGAATCGGTTTGTACTTTTACAAAATTCTCGTAGTTGTCAACCTCAAAAGCTGCTTTATAAGTATCCCTGACTTTCCAAACCAGAATAACACTAATCAGTACAGGATTGCCTATCTTGTCGTTCACCTTGATCTTGTCGCTTTCAAAATTGCGGGCCCTCAGCGACATTTCAGTCCTTTTGTAAAAGGGCAACACCCAAAAAAAACCGTTTTGTTTAACACTGCCCCTGTATGCACCAAAGAGCAACATAACCTTGGAAGAATTCGGGTTAATGATAAAAAAACCTGGTGAAATAAAAACCACCAGCAATGCTAACCCAATGGCCAGCCAGACGATCTCGTTCATTCCTGCCCAGATTAAAGCAGCTATAGAAACTAAATCTGCTGCAAACATCAAATAGCCGTTAACCGGGACCAATGTTTTTTCTGTTTTCATTTGTGTAGGCATTTTTATGTTGAATAATTAAAAGCATGATATATTAATGATATCATTTTGATATCAAATATACAATCTTTTTTTTAAATAAAAAATGTACAGGGGGAAAAATTACATGGCCCTGATTACCTGCACGCCAATGGAACACGAAAGACATCTTTTCCGCTTGCAATAACCCTGGGAAAGCTGAAGTAATGCCTGGCTGTCAAGGGCGGAAACGGGTTTGCGACCGAAATGCTCCCACCGGCTTACGATGCGGTTTTTTTCAGGGGGAAGCTGACTTAGCCAGGTAAGGGCAAGCTCCTTTGGCTCTTCCCGGCCAGTGATACTGCCATAATGGAAAAGAAAAGGTATTACAGTGTTTATAAGCAGTATGTTCACTGAACCGGCACCCAGAGCCTTGGGGCGTTCCTGAGACGGAGTATCAAATGTATAGTGTGTGTTCCAGAATTCAGCAGCACAAACATTAAACAACTGATACAGACATTTGACCTGCGAACAGGCAATAGCCCGTGAAAACAAACCGCCTGTCTTGCTCATTAATGCAGCAAACTGGGCAATCCTTACAGTGGGAAAGTTCATGGGGCGAAGTCGCAGAAACTTCCAGATGTGTCCGGGAAGAGGTTTCAGCTGGTATTTGTTTTTCAGGTGCAGGTATTCACCTCGTAACTTGCTGTAGTAATCTTCAAATAATAGCGGGTCTTCGAGAAATCCGGCCTGACCCAACAGCAATGCTTCTGCCTGCAATGGATTATCGCGGTGACGCTGCAGTATATGAAAAGGAAGTGACCGTGCAAGCAGTTCAAATGGATCCCCATTCAGCCCGAAACCGAATGAACGTGCCAGCACAATATAAAATACCGCTTCCAGATCATTTTTGTACTGTTCAAGCATTCCGGCTATCATCTGCGTTTTCTGTCCGAGTCGCTCAACTGCAAGTGCGTTCAGCCACAAACTTACCACCATATTGTCCACCCGGCTTAGCTTATCACCGCATGGCAGTTCGGTTTGCCGGTCCAGCAACCCACGGTAATTTTCATAATGATCGGGGTTAAACGACAATTCCACTGTAGGAATAATTTCTCCATCCGATCGTTTCACTTCACCATTATACTGGTAAACAACATGTAAGACGACATTATCATAGGCTTTATCCTGGTGGTGCCCATGGGCCATCCAGTCGGACGACCGGAGGTGCATTTCCACATTTCCGGCCCAGGTGGTATTGCCAATAACTACACGGGCATTCAAAAAATCGGGGCCTGCATCATGGTTATGCTCACCAAGTGAAATAACGCTGACTTCTTCGCCGGTATCGGCAACCATGTCCTCGCGCCGGAATAACCCGTACTTCCAGATAAAATGCAAAAATTCTTCAGTCATGACTATTTCATTTAACCAACCTAAAACGATCTAAAACAAAACATACCGTCTGGTATCCATGTGAAACCATGCAGAAGGCTTCCGGATGCAACTTTATACCAGTCCCTTTTCTGTTAAGATACTGCTCATCTGACGCTGCAATTCCGCTGCCTTTTCCCCGGCCACCTGGGCAAAACGATCTGTTGAATCGGCATGTATGATGCCCCTGGACGAATTTACCAACATGCCACAATGCTCATTCATACCATACCGGGCAACCTCGTCCAGGTCGCCCCCCTGTGCCCCGACACCCGGAATCAGCAAAAAATGTTCCGGTACAATTTCCCTTACCTTTACCAACATGGAAGCCCTTGTAGCGCCCACCACAAACATCATATTACCCGGATTGCCCCAACCAGCCGATTTGCGCAGAACCGTTTCAAAAAGCCTTTCTGCATTCGCGCCCGATAAAAACTGGAAGTCATCCGCTCCCTGATTTGAGGTCAGGGCCAACACAATTACCCATTTTCCGGGATAGCCGAGAAAAGGCAAAACCGAGTCGGCGCCCATATAAGGCGCAACAGTAACGGCGTCAGCCTGAAGCTGGCTGAAAAAAGTTTCGGCATACTTTTTTGAAGTATTGCCAATATCGCCGCGCTTGGCATCAGCAATGACAAAGAGGTCGGGGTAATATTCGCGGATATGTGCTATGGTCAGCTCAAGTTGTTTCCATCCTGGGGTTCCGTGACATTCGTAAAAAGCGGTATTGGGCTTGCAGGCAACGGCAAAGTGGTGTGTGGCAGCCAATATCTGCCGGTTAAATTCAAAAAGCGGATATTCGGTGTTTCTCAGTTTTTCGGGTATTTTTCCCGGTTCAGGATCCAACCCTACACAAAGAAAGCTTTTTTTAAGCCTGATCTGCCGGTATAATTGTTCCGCGTTCATGGGTATATACTTAGCCTATGGCGCTTTCCTTGAGCCTTTCGGCATTTTCCGCCATTTGCAGTTGATGGATGATCTCGTGTATATTGCCGTCGACAATATTGGGTAAATTATACAGGGTAAGGTTTATGCGGTGATCGGTAACCCTTCCTTGCGGATAATTATAGGTACGGATTTTGGCCGATCGGTCGCCAGTGGAAACCATTGTTTTGCGCTGACTTGCAATACCATCGAGATACTTCTGGTATTCGATATTGTAAAGCCTTGTTCGCAATTCAGTCATCGCCTTCTCGAGATTTTTAAGCTGCGATTTCTGGTCCTGACATGAAACCACCACACCGGTAGGGACATGGGTAAGCCTTACAGCGGAATAGGTGGTGTTCACCGATTGACCGCCAGGTCCTGAAGAGCAGAACCGGTCGATCCGAATATCTTCCTGTTTTACATCGATATCGAATTCTTCCGCTTCGGGCAACACAACTACTGTAGCTGCTGAGGTATGCACTCTCCCCTGTGTTTCGGTTTGCGGAACACGCTGAACGCGGTGCACCCCCGATTCATATTTTAAAATACCATATACACCATCGCCTTTGACATTGGCGATAATTTCCTTATAACCACCGGCTGTACCTTCGGTAAGTGTGCTTATTTCAATTTTCCAGCCCTTTTGTTCACAAAACTTGGAATACATGCGGAAAAGGTCTCCTGCAAATATGCTTGCTTCGTCGCCACCGGTACCCGCCCTGATTTCGAGTATGGCATTCTTATCATCCTGGGGATCTGCCGGAAGCAGGAGAATTTTAAGGTTTTCTTCCATTTCATCAATTCTCCCGGAAAGATCGTCCAGTTCTGCCTTGGCCATTTCGCGCAATTCCTCGTCCTTTTCAGCAGCCAGCATTGCCTTGGCCGTATCGATATTGCTTAATGTGTTCTTGTATTCGAAGTAGGCTTTAACAACCGGATCTAAATCCTTGTATTCCTTGTTCAACTGGATGTATTTCTTCATGTCATTCATCACATCAGGTGCTGTAAGCAACCTGCCCACCTCCTCAAACCGCATTTTGACGCCTTCGAGTTTATCCAGTATAAAGTTTTTACTCATAAATATAAATAGTGAACAATAGTTACATCAATACACAAAGGTTCCAAACGGACTTGCAATGGTAAGTTTACGACCGGTGCCTGCTTCAACGCGACCGATAATCCGGGCATCAACGCCGAACTCCCTGGCAATGGCTATGATTCCTTTGGCAGATGCTTCGCCGGTATATATTTCAAAGCGATGTCCCATGTTAAAAACTTCGTACATCTCATCCCAGTCGGTTGCGGCAGAATCGTGAATAAGCCTGAACAAGGGCGGCAATTCAAAGAGGTTATCTTTAATGATATGTACATTGTCAACAAATTTCAGCACTTTGGTTTGCCCTCCTCCTGAACAGTGTATCATACCATGCACAGCGTTTCGATAATTATCGAGCACTTTTTTGACAACAGGGGCATAGGTACGTGTAGGGGAAAGCAGCAGGCGGCCGGCATCGGTACCCAAATCCGGAATGTGCTGGGTAAGCTGGTACTTGCCGGTATAAACCAGCGATTTGGGAATCAGATCGTCATACGATTCGGGATATTTCTCTGCCAGGTGATTGGCAAACATCTCGTGCCGGGCAGAAGTAAGTCCGTTGCTTCCTATTCCGCTGTTGTATTCATTTTCGTAAACAGCTTTTCCAAACGATGACAATCCCACGATTACATCACCCGGTTGTATATGGGTTTCAATTACGTCTGATCGTTTCATGCGACAGGTAACGGTTGAATCAACAATGATAGTCCTGACCAAATCGCCTACATCAGCTGTTTCACCGCCCGTAAGATAAACATGGATACCATACTGCCGAAGCATATCAATGGTTTCGTCAAAACCTTTGAGGATATGCATCAGTACGTCACCCGGGATCTTAAGCTTATTGCGCCCAATGGTGGACGACATAAGAATATTATCAACAGCACCCACACAAATGAGGTCGTCCGTATTCATTATGAGTGCATCCTGGGCTATCCCTTTCCAAACATTCAGGTCACCGGTTTCGCGCCAATACATATATGCCAGTGAGGATTTGGTACCGGCACCGTCGGCATGCATTACGTTGCACCAAAGGTCGTCGCCGCCAAGATAATCCGGCACAATTTTGCAGAAAGCATTGGGGTATAAACCCTTATCAAAATCCTGGATAGCACGGTGTACGTCTTCTTTTTTCGAGGAAACACCGCGTTGATTATACCTGGAGGTTTGGCTCATGCATCAGAAGATTATAAAGTGGTGCAAAGTTAATAAAAGAGTTGAAAAAAAGAGGCAGTCTAAAAAGTCAATTTGTTAGGCGTAGTTTGAAACTACGCCTAGCGTATTGTGCAGAATGTCAGCTTTGTATGCTGAGCGTAGTCTCCAGACTACGCTCTTTTTATGACTTTTTAGACAGCCTCAAAACAAACCACTCTCATCTGATAAACCCTATCCCTATCTCTCTTTTTAATTGTATGCAGCGCCCAATGAGGACATAAGTCTTTTCCGGGTGAAAAATATCCGGCTTTTAACGGTACCGATTTTAAGACCCAGGTTATCGGCAATTTCCTTGTATTTATATCCCTGCAAATGCATGTTAAACGGGACCCTGAATTCTTCTTCGAGCTGATCGATGTGTTTTTCAATCTCCATGGCTGAATAAGACGACTCCGGTGTTTCAAAGCCCGATTCCTTACTCAGGTTGAGATAATACAAATCATCGGTATGATCAAAGGTTGTGTTCGACTTCACCATTCTGCGGTAATTATTGATGAAAGTATTCTTCATAATGGTAAAAGTCCAGGCTTTCAGGTTTGTGTCATCGGCAAATTTGTCGCGATAGGAAATTGCCTTGACAAAAGTCTCCTGCAGCAGATCCTTGGCATCTTCCTTATTTGTTGTCAAACTGTAAGCAAAACGCTCGAGACTGTCGGTGAGACTTGTTAGCTGGTAATTAAACTCTATGGCAGTCATATGAATTATGTTTAGGTTATACGAATTATTTTGTTGATCAAAATTACGTATTCCTTAAACATTATCCAAATTATTTTAATCTATAATTATTCCATATAAGGCATTAATATGTTAATTTCTAAATAACAAATTAAACTTTTTATCATTATTATCAATACTTTCAGAGGGTCAATCCAAATAAGGCCTAAATAAAAGCAGGTGTTAAAATAGTGTTAAATGATTGTTTAATTTAATATCTTTTTAACATAAACACTCTATTTTATGATCTTTTTATCCTGTTTAAGGCATTGTTAAACAAAAACAACATTTGAGAAGGACAAAATAATAAGCTTAATTACTGCGCAATGGCTTTTAGCTCCAGAATAAACTGTTCAGGGGTTTTCAGCTTCCGGATATTGGATGGCAGATCATCTGACAGCCGTTCGGCCATGGATCCCGACAGGTAAATAATGCGGGGCGCAAAAGTAGCAGCAAGTCTTCTGAGATATTCGTCGGACTGTCCACCATTATAAGTAGAAGTAATGGAAGTATAGAGGTAATCGATATCCTTGCTTTTGACAACATCCTCAAGGTCGGTTAACGGAAGCGATTGCCCCAGGTAAATGGTACGGAACCCGTTTTTACGGGCCAGGTAACACGAGAACAACAACCCCAACTCATGCATTTCTCCTTCGGGAAGAAAGAAAACAAAACGGGGCATTGCAGGCTTTCCCATTCCTGACAAACCATCGAGCGCTACGAAAAATTTCTGCTTCACAAGGCTTGAAACAAAGTGTTCCTGGGCCGGATTGATAGAGCCGGTCTGCCACATGAGCCCAATCCGCATAAAAAAAGGATATAACACACGCGTAACGGTATCTTCAAACCCAAACTGAATAATGGCACGGGCAAGCACCTGTTCAAAACGGTATTCATCCATATCAATCATGGCCAGGGTAAGATTCTCCACATGACCTTCGGCATTACCTGATTCATGGGTTACCTCGTTGATCCGGGCTACCATTTCCTCGGGTGTCAGTTTTGCAATGCGTGAAATTTTCAACCCGTTGCGGTTGAGGATAGAAATATTTAACAGTTTCTTTAGCTCCGAATCACAATAGGTACGAATATTTGTTGAGGTGCGCTGTGGCGCTATCAGTCCGTACCTTTTTTCCCAGATACGAATGGTATGCGCCTTTATGCCGGAAAGGTTTTCGAGTTCCCGTATGGTATATGCACCCATAATTATAATTGTTTCCCTGTTGTTAACAACTGGCATGCTGAAAAGTTCAACGCTAATCAGCCGGTCAGTTTTTGCAAGATATACAATCCGTCCCTGAATGGCAAAAACAACTTTTCAACCCGGGTATCGCGGGCCACCAATTCATTAAATACCCGGATACCCTCAGCCTCCTTGTCGGTTCGAATGATTTCGGCCGTAACCTTTCCTCCCCACAGCACATTATCGGCCAGCAGAAAACCACCCTTGCTGAGTTTCGCCAATGCCGGTTCATAATAATCGGGGTATTGCTCCTTGTCGCCGTCAATAAAAACAAGATCAAACTTTTCATTCAGGGTTGGCACAACCTCGCGTGCATCCCCGCAATGCATGATTATTTTTTTCCCCAGCCCTGCCAGGGTTATATATTTCAAAGCGGTATCGGACAGTTCGTCGTTAATGTCAATGGTGTGCAGCACTCCTTCGGGGGGCAGGCCTTTCGCGAGACAAATGGCGGAATACCCGGTAAAGGTACCAATTTCCAGAATCCTGGATGGCTTTATCATGCGGCTGATAAATTCAAGGAGTTTACCCTGCAAATGACCCGATAACATGCGCGGGTAAACAGTAGTCAGGTTTGTTTCGCGATACAACCTGTAAAGCACATCATCTTCGGGCGAGGTATGTCGAATAGCATATTCCGAAATTGGATCTTCGTCCGGCATAACTTATTGATATAAAAGATATGTAAGCTTGCCTTCGTCGAGCACGTCATTGGCAATATCCATCAATTGGAGGGCGGTAATGGCTTCGATCTTTTTCTCTGTCTCCTGCAACGATTCTATCCTGTCAAATATCATCAGGCTCTTACCCATGGAAAGCATGTAATTCTCATTGTGCTCCGAGGAAATGGCAATGTGCCCCAGCACTTGTCGCCTTGCCCGTTGTAATTGCAATGTGCTCAGCGGCTTTTCCCTTAAAAGACGTAATTCCTTTAGGATTATATCCTGGCATTTTTCTACCAGCGACTTATCGGTACCGAAATAAATGGTCAGGTTGCCGGTATCGGAATAGGCTGTGTACATCGAATCGATACTGTATGCATAACCTTTGCGCTCACGCAATGCCATGTTCAGCCTCGAATTCATACCAGGCCCTCCCAGGTAGCTGTTTAGCAGGTACAAGGGCAGACGCCTTGGGTCGGTTACTTTATAGGCCAGGTTGCCGATAATGCAGTGCGCCTGGTAGGTTTTCCGATCTACTTTTCGTTTACCCGGTTTGCTATCATAAGCAGCGTTGACCCGTTTAACAGACGAACGCAGGTTTGGACCACCGAAACAGGTTTCAAATAATTTAACCAGTTTGCTGAATTCTATTCGTCCCACAGAGGATACCACCATCTGATCGGTACTGTAGTTGCGATTGATAAACTGCCGTATATGTTCAGGGGTAAAGCGCCTGAGGCCTTCTTCACTGCCCAGAATATTTCTGCCCAGGGAATTACCGTCGAACAATATTTCTTCAAACTCATCAAAAATCAATTCAGATGGAGAATCTTTGTAGGAATTGATCTCATCGAGTATGATTTCCCGTTCCTTCTTTAACTCGTTTACAGGGAAGGAAGAGTTAAAAGCAATATCGCTGATCAGATCGAGCGCGCGTGCATAATACTCATTAAAAAAAGTACCGTGAATGCAGGTTTCTTCTTTGGTGGTATAGGCGTTGATTTCACCGCCTACATCTTCCATGCGGCTGAGAATATAATATGCTTTACGCTTTGCTGTTCCTTTAAACAGCATATGTTCTATCAGGTGTGCCAGTCCGTGTTCACTTTTCTCTTCGTCGCGTGAACCGGTATTGATAAAAAGACCCAGGTGGGCCACTCTGCTGTTCACCGACTTATGAATAAGTCTTATTCCGTTTGACAGCGTGTGAATATGATATTCAGGTTTTGACATCTCGGATGCAAAAGTAACAATAAAGGTGTTACCCGCTATGTTATGCCCATGCGAATATTTTGGCAAAATAATTTTGTTGAATACTTTTTTTCCTTAGATTTGCAACTCCGAAAAAACAAGGTGCCATAGCTCAGTTGGTAGAGCAACGGACTGAAAATCCGTGTGTCCGTGGTTCAACTCCACGTGGCACCACAACTAAAAATCCCCTTTGTGGTTATACCTGCAAAGGGGATTTTTAGTTGAACCGGTTCCAGAAACTCCATTAATAATCCGATACTAAACGGTGTATTCCCCGTTTGCCTCGGGTTGGTATAAAACATCCCGTATCAAAAATTTCTTTTTCCCGGCTGGTACTTCCCACTCAATTACATCGCCCTTTCGATAGCCAAGCAATGCTGTTCCTATGGGAGCTGTGACGGAAACATGCCCCTGCCGGATATCTGCCTGGCTGGGGTAAACCAATTTCAGCTGTTTGGTAATCTGATTATCGAGGTCGGTAAACTCTATAACCGTGTTCATGGTAACGACATCGGGTGATACTTTTTCAGACTCTACCTGCCTGGCACGGGCCAGTTCCCCGGCCAGCCTGGCCAGGTTATCCGCACTTCCCTTGTTTTGCTTTTCGGTATTGCTTAGTAAACCCATCAAACGGTTATAGTCGCGTTGGGTTACAATAATTGCTTTATTACTCCTTTTCATGATCTGTTTGTTTTAAAATTTAACCTCTGTTATAATAGCTGTTGGCTGGCCAATGGCTCATGGCTCATGGCTCATGGCTAACAATTAATGGCTCATGGCCTTTATAAAAAAAGATGATCGGCATCGAGCCTAAGCCCAATGCCGATCATCAAGCTTTTCCCTGTAAATTAAAGGGTGAATATCCGGTGAGCTTCCGGCTGGAACAGTATTTTATCAACGATTACCGGTTCCTCGGTGTCGGTATTGTCCTCCCTGCTATAGCAAAGATCATGCTCCTTCAAACCAAGAACCGATAAAGCCAGTGGATTATAAACACTGATGCTATCACCGGGATCGCGATTGGCGTTATCGCCTGCCCCCTCGTGGGGATATACAATTCTGATGGTTTTTGTTTTCCCCGATACAATATACCTTACGGTAACTTCAGAATTCATGGTTACCACATTGGCCGGTATATCTTCCGATTTAACTTTGTGTGCTGATTTAAGCATCAGATAAAGCTGATGCAGGTTTTCAGCCGGTACTTTCGATTGCCCTACATCATTGTATAGCTGATTCATCAACCTGAGATAATCAAGGCTCGAGATATTTCTTTCTGCTGCACCCATAATTGTTATACAAGCTTAGTGAAACCATACAAATTAATTCACTACCATTAATAAAACACCATTGTTTTGGGAAAAACAGGTTGTTTTAAATGGTACGATTGTAAATATAATGAAAGTCCTTTTTATAACCAAACGATATTTGTCAGCTTATGACAATTCATTTATTTCAGATTACTGAGTATTGTTAAAGACATACTATTGCTCAACAACTATCCCCACAGGACAATGATCCGACCCCATTACCTGGTCGAGTATGAAAGCATCCTTTACCCGGGGCATCAACCGCTCGCTTACCAGAAAGTAATCGATACGCCAGCCCAGGTTTTTTTCCCTTGCCCTGAAACGCATACTCCAGTATGAATACTGTATTTTGTCACCGTTTAATTTCCGGTAGGTATCCACCAGCCCTAAACCCAGGAAGTTTTTAAAGCCATCGATTTCCACCTGGGTATAACCTGCCGTTTTGTTATAGTTTTCATCGGGCCTTGCCAAATCGATGGGCTCGTGGGCCACATTCAGATCGCCTGTAAATATCAAAGGCTTTTGGGCATCAAGCCTGCGGAGGTAATCTGCCAAATGCAGGTCCCATTCCTTACGGTAATCGAGTCGCTTCAATTCCTGGCCCGAATTGGGTACATAGGCATTCACCAGGTAAAAGGCATCGAATTCAAGGGTAATTACCCTGCCCTCCTGACCGTGCGCTTCATTGCCGGTATTTATGGAATGACTTAGCGGTTTGTGTTTTGACAACACAGCAGTTCCCGAATAACCCTTCTGCACTGCCGAATTCAGGTAGAGGTTGTAACCGGTAAGCGATTTTGCCAGGTCAGGCATGGTTTCGGGCTGCGCCTTGGTTTCCTGGATACACAGTATATCAGGATTCAGACGACCGACGGTTCCATAAAAATCTTTCCCCACCTGTGCCCTGATGCCGTTAACATTCCACGACACTATCTTGATTGTTTTTCCCATGTTATAATTTTTGGCTTGCACGAATATAACAATTTG
>CAZUBW010000018.1:0-52123 GCA_964618645.1 uncultured Bacteroidales bacterium
CATAGCAAACAATCCATTGTGAATCAATATCAATTTAGGCAGTGATTTTCTAATTTTTTTTGTATCTTTAGTTTTTTACAAGGGAAAATTATACTTTTGCTGCTCGATTAAAACAACATAATGTCTAATTTATTAATTATTAATTTATTATTTAATGACTGAAAATTTGGAAAACAACCTGGAACAATCTGTAGAGCAGACAGAAAACCAGGTTCAGCAGGCAGCTGATTCGCAGGTGGTTGAAGAATCTGTTGAAGTACAAGAAACTGCAACTGAAGTTGCAGCAAAAAGCAAAACCAAATCCGTAGCAAGTAAGGTGGAAGCCCCTGCTGAAGATTTGGGCGTTGAGTCCGATCCTTCGTTCGACTGGGGTAAGTATGAAGAAGGTGACTACCAGACCGAATTCAAGAAAGCGGATCTGGAAAAAATGTATAACGATACACTGAGCGCTGTCAAGGTTAACGAAGTTGTAGATGGTACTGTTATTTCCATGAACAAGCGCGAAGTTGTTGTCAATATTGGTTACAAATCCGAAGGTGTTGTCAGCCTGAACGAATTCAGGTATGATCCGGATCTGAAGGTTGGTGACAAAGTAGAGGTGTATATTGAAAGCCAGGAGGACAAAAAAGGTCAGCTGGTTCTTTCGCATAAGAAAGCAAGGGCTTTGAAATCCTGGGACAGGGTGAATGAGTCACTTGAAAAAGACGAAATTATCAAGGGTTATATCAAATGTCGCACAAAGGGTGGTATGATTGTCGATGTTTTCGGCATCGAAGCCTTTTTGCCCGGATCGCAAATTGATGTTAAGCCCATTCGCGATTACGATATTTACGTGGGAAAAACCATGGAATTCAAAGTGGTTAAAATCAACCACGAGTTTAAAAACGTGGTGGTTTCCCATAAAGCACTTATTGAAGCAGAACTCGAACAGCAGAAGAAGGAAATCATTGCCAAGCTCGAGAAAGGACAGATACTCGAAGGTACGGTTAAGAACATCACCTCCTATGGCGTGTTTATCGACCTCGGCGGCGTAGACGGATTAATACACATCACCGATTTGTCATGGGGAAGAATTAATCATCCCGAGGAAATTGTTCAGCTCGATCAGAAACTGCAGGTTGTTATTCTCGATTTCGATGATGAGAAAAAGAGAATTGCACTGGGTCTGAAACAACTTACCCCGCATCCGTGGGATTCCCTTGATGCTGACCTTAAGGTAGGTGACAAGGTGAAAGGTCGCGTGGTTGTTATGGCGGATTATGGTGCCTTTATCGAAATAGCTCCCGGCGTGGAAGGTCTGATCCATGTATCCGAAATGTCGTGGTCGCAGCATCTGCGTAGTGCACAGGAATTCCTTAAAGTGGGCGACGAAGTGGAAGCTGTTATTCTTACGCTCGACCGTGAGGAAAGGAAAATGTCACTTGGCATGAAACAGCTTAAGACCGACCCCTGGGAAAAGATTGAAGAAAAATACCCGCTGGGTAGCAGACATACCTCAAAAGTTCGTAACTTTACAAACTTCGGTGTTTTTGTTGAAATCGAAGAAGGTGTTGACGGCCTGATTCATATCTCGGACCTTTCATGGACCAAAAAGATCAAGCATCCGGCTGAATTCACCAGCATCGGTGAAAATATCGAGGTAGTGGTTCTCGAAATTGACAAGGATAACAGGAGACTGAGCCTGGGCCATAAACAACTTGAGGAAAATCCCTGGGATGTTTTCGAAACAGTGTTCACGGTTGATTCTGTTCACGAAGGAACCATCATTGAAATGACTGATAAAGGTGCTGTTGTTGCACTTCCTTATGGTGTTGAAGGTTTTGTTACGCCCAAACACCTGGTTAAAGAAGATGGAAAGGCAGCCAAACTCGACGAGAAACTATCCTTTAAGGTCATTGAATTCTCAAAGGGATCCAAAAAGATCATTGTATCGCACAGCAGGATCCACGAAGATGCCAAGCGTGCTTCCACTGAGGGTGAACGTAAAACCTCAGCCGAGAACACCGCTAAGGCGACTAAAAAACTGAAAACCAGCATGGAAAAGACAACGCTGGGTGATATAACCGATTTGGCTGCTATCAAAACCGAAATGGAAAAGAAAGAGTCAAAGCGGAAGAAGGCTGAAAAGAAGGCTGCCGAAAAAGAAGACGAAGCACCGGCAGATGATCAGGTTGAAAACCAGGCTGAAAACGAATAAAAACAACATAAATTAATTCTTTCATCATGGAATTCAAAATCGAAAAGCTCCAGAATTATACTTTAATTCAGGTGTTAGAGGAGAAGCTGGATACACATATTGCACCGACACTGAAATCGGAGCTTGTGCTGGTTTCCGGTAACGGCGAAAAAAACATTATCCTTGACTTAAGCAAGTGCCGATACTGTGATTCGTCGGGGCTTAGTGCGATTTTGGTAGCAAACAGGTTGTGCAAAAATGCCAATGGCACATTTGTACTCACCGGGTTAAACGATGCGGTTGAGAGACTGATTACCATTTCTCAGCTCGATACGGTGCTGAACATTGCTGGTTCCGTTGATGAGGCAGAAAAGCTTTTTGCCGAGGCCGGAAATTAGACTGATTATCAATTATGTCTTTTACTGTTACGGTGTTGGGTAGTAGTTCAGCTATTCCTACATCGACAAGATTTTCAACCGCTCAGGTACTTAATGTACGTGAGCGGTTTTTTTTAATTGATTGTGGTGAAGGCGCCCAGATTCAACTCCGTCGCTTCGGAATTAACCCTGCCAGAATCAACCATATTTTTATCAGTCATCTGCATGGCGATCACCTGTTTGGGCTTTTTGGGTTGTTTTCGTCGTATACCCTGCTGGGCCGAAAGAACGACTTGCATGTTTATGCCCACAAAGATCTTGAAATAACCCTGGACCACTACCGGCGATATTTTGGCGAAGGGATGACATACCAGATCGTATTTCATCCATTTGTGGCAGTTAAGCAAATAGAAATATACAGCGATAAGCACATGACTGTTGAGTTACTGCCTTTGCGGCACAGTGTGCCGGTGGCAGGATTCATTTTCAGGGAGAAACCCAGGTTGTTAAACCTGCGCAAGGAAGCCATTGAAAAATATAATTTAGGTATTCGGGAAATCAGGTGTATCAAGGAGGGAATGGACCTGATTGGCCCTGCCAATGAAATCGTACCCAATGCTGAACTCACGCTGCCTCCATTTAAGCCCAGGTCTTACGCTTTTTGTACCGACACATCCTTTTTTGCAAAACTGGTACCTATACTTTCCGGCATTGATATGCTGTATTTTGAAGCTACCTTTTCGGAAAAAGATAAAAAGCTGGCCAAAATCACCGGTCATTCAACAGCAGCCCAGGCGGCTACCCTGGCCAAAAGGGCAGGCGTTGGGAAATTGCTTATCGGCCATTTTTCCACCCGTTATAAAAGTATAAACGGTCTGTTGAAAGAAGCCCGGGAGATATTTCCGGAAACCTATGCTGTTGCCGATGGTGATAAATATGAACTGGTACAGGAAAGGCTGGGCCGACACCTTTAATTATGATATATTTGCCCATTAAAATGATTAACACAAATGGTAACAGAGAAGATAATAATTCTTGATTTTGGTTCACAATATACCCAATTGATAGCGCGCAGGGTTCGGGAATTAAATGTTTATTGTGAGATATGGCCATTTAATTCAGCAAATAAGATCGACGGCGGGGTTAAGGGGGTAATTCTTTCGGGAAGTCCTTCGTCAGTGCGAGATAAGAATGCGCCCAAACCTGACCTGACGGCTGTAAAGGGAAAGCTGCCATTACTGGGAATCTGTTATGGTGCCCAGTACCTGTCGCATTATTTTGGTGGTGAGGTGGCCCCGTCGGATAGTCGCGAATATGGCAGGGCTTCGCTGGATATAACCATACCTGTCAGCCGGTTGTTTGGCGGTATGAACAGCGGTATGCAGGTTTGGATGTCACATGGCGATACTATTGTGAGATTACCGGAGAATTACCGGGTAACCGGCAGTACCCGCGATGTCAGCATAGGTGCATTTGAGGTGGAAGGCGAACATACCTTTGGTATTCAGTTTCACCCCGAAGTATATCATACCACCGAAGGTCTGCAATTGCTGAAGAATTTTGTGGTTGATATCTGTGGCTGTCAACAGAGTTGGACACCTGAATCGTTCATTTCCGAAACCATTGGAAATCTTCAGGAAACACTGCAGGACGATAAGGTTGTACTCGGCCTGTCGGGTGGCGTTGATTCATCCGTCGCTGCCGTGTTGCTTCATAAAGCTATCGGAAGCAACCTTCATTGTATTTTTGTCGATAATGGATTGCTGCGCAAGAATGAATTTGTCAGTGTAATGAATTCATATCAACATATGGGCCTTAATGTACACGGTGTTGATGCCAAAGATATGTTTCTGAACGCTCTTAGCGGAATAGAGGATCCCGAAAAGAAAAGAAAAAGCATTGGTAAGCAGTTTATTGAGGTCTTTGAGCGTGAAGCCCTTAAAATTCAGGGTGCAAAATGGCTGGCCCAGGGAACTATATACCCCGATGTTATCGAATCGGTATCGGTAAACGGACCATCGGTAACGATCAAGTCGCATCATAACGTGGGCGGCCTGCCTGAAAAAATGAACCTTAAGGTTATTGAGCCCCTTAAATTATTGTTTAAAGACGAAGTCAGAAGGGTGGGGAAAGCGCTGACCATTGATCCTGTTATCCTTAACAGGCATCCGTTTCCCGGGCCCGGACTGGCTATACGGATCATCAGCGACATTACTCCCGAAAAGGTAAGCATGTTGCAGGAGGTAGACGATATCTTTATTAAAGGCCTCATGGAATATGAATTGTACGATAAGGTATGGCAGGCAGCAGCCATTCTGCTTCCGGTACGTTCGGTCGGCGTTATGGGCGACGAGCGGACATACGAAAGTGTTGTCGCGTTGCGCGCTGTAACGTCTACCGATGGCATGACGGCCGACTGGGCTCATTTGCCGTATGAATTCCTTGGCCATATTTCAAACCGCATTATTAATAAGGTAAAAGGCGTTAACCGGGTGGTATTCGATATCAGTTCAAAACCACCTGCAACTATTGAATGGGAATAATCGTATCAGTAACGATGGCGTATTATTAAAAATAATTTGGGGAAGATTATGAGCAGGTTGATAAGTTTTTGGATGATTATATGCATAACAGGCTGTTTGTCAGGGTTGAATGCCCAATTGTTTAATGAACAGACCTATAAGTTTGGCAAGGTATTGGAGTGGATCGATGAATACTATGTTGATTCGGTTAACCAGCCCGAACTGGTTGAACACGCAATTACCGCCCTGTTAAAAGAACTCGATCCGCATTCGTCATATCTCAGCAGCGAAGAAGTTTCAGCCATGAATGAGCCCCTGCAGGGTAACTTCGAGGGCATAGGGGTATCATTCAACCTGTTGGATGACACCGTTTATGTTATTGCCCCTATAACAAGTGGCCCCTCTGATAAGGCTGGTATACTTCGCGGCGACCGTATTGTAAAGGTGGATGATAAAAATGTGGCTGGGGTGGGCATTACTACCGAACAGGTATATACCATGCTCAGGGGCAAAAAAGGATCGCATGTAAAGCTTTCGGTGCAGCGAAGAGGTGTACCCGGGCTTATTGATTTTGACATTTCCAGGGATAAGATACCTATTTATAGTGTTGAGGCTGCTTACAAAGCAGATGACAAAATTGGCTATATAAAAATTAACCGGTTTTCGATGACTACCCTTGATGAATACAGTCGGGCAATTGCCAAACTGAAAGACGAAGGGATAAAGGACCTTATTCTTGATCTTACAGGAAATGGTGGTGGCTACCTCGAAGTAGCCATCCGGCTGGCCGATCATTTTCTCGATGCCGGCAAACTGATATTGTATACCGAAGGGGCCAACAGTCCACGAAAAGAATACACGGCTACCCGCGAAGGAAACTTTGAAAAAGGTAACCTGGTAGTTCTCATCGACGAGGGTTCTGCTTCGGCCAGCGAAATACTTTCGGGCGCTATCCAGGATTGGGACAGGGGCATCATTATTGGCCGGCGTTCCTATGGGAAAGGATTGGTGCAAAAGCCTTTACTGTTGCCCGACCAGTCGATGATCCGGCTTACCATTGCCAAGTATTACACGCCTACCGGAAGGCTGATTCAAAAGCCTTATGACATGAGTCGCGATGAATATGAGAAGGATTTGCTGAACCGGTATAACCATGGTGAGTTTGTGCACCGCGACAGTATTCACTTTCCCGATTCACTTAAATATTTTACACTTAAGAATACCCGGCCGGTATACGGAGGAGGTGGTATTATGCCCGACTACTTTGTATCGCTCGATACCAGCCATTATTCTGATTATTACCGGCAGCTGAACCGCAACAGGGTCATTGACCAGTTTGTTTTGAGATACGTCGACTTTAACCGCAATCAATTGCTTCAGGCTTATCCCAACATGGAAACTTTCAGTGCGGGTTTTTCACCCGATGAATCTTTTATGAGCCGGTTTTTCAGTTTTGCCGAAGAAAAAGGCGTGCCCTATGATGAGAAGGAATATACGCTGTCTGCAGAACAGATTAAGATGCTGTTGAAAGCCTATATTGCGCGCGACCTGTGGTCGACCAGTGAGTTTTATGAAATCAGCAACGTAAACGATCCCAAATTTGAAACAGCGGTTACCGTTTTAAAGAACTGGGATCAATATGATGCCATGTTGCTTAATGAAAAATAAGCAATGAATTGGTCCGGACTGTTGTCGTGGTTTCATCTGCATTACATTGAACTGCTTGCTGTAATTACCGGATTACTTTACCTGGTATACGCAATCCGGGAAAAACCTGTTTTGTGGTTATTTGGAATCATTTCATCAGCCCTGTATGTTTGGGTGTTTTACCATTCGGGGATTTATGCCTACACCCTGTTGTATATATATTATGTAATTATCGGTTTTTATGGCTGGTATAACTGGTTAAAACCTGCTAAAAAAACAAATGGAGAAAAAGCTTTACCCATAAGGTATGCCACGCGCCGGGAGCTTCTCATATACCTGCTCATCATAGTTGTGACAGCTATACCCGTGTTCATCGCGCTAAAGAAATTTTCGGATTCGGATATGGCGCTTGTGGATGCCATACTGACAGCCTCGGGAATGGTGGCCACCTGGATGCTTACGCAGAAGCTGATTGATCAATGGCTGTTTTGGATAATTATTGACGTGGTAACGGTAGCCGTAATGATATATAAAGGTTTAAATCCAAGTGCATTGCTATTTGTGGCCTATTCCCTGTTGGCGCTTAACGGATACTTTCAATGGAGAAAAGAATACAAGGCGGGTCTGACACAAAAGTAACCAGGGTGGTAATTACCGGGCCCGAATGCACTGGTAAATCTACCCTTACGGTTCAGCTTGCCCGAAATTTCGGAGGGCGATACGTTCCTGAATATGCCAGGGATTATATTGCAGCGCTTGACCGCAGTTATACGCGTAATGATGTGCTGCATATTGCCAAAAGGCAGGTTTCAGATGTAAATAATGCCAACAGCGGCCTGGTTTTCTTCGATACCTATTTAATTGTAACCAAAGTATGGCTCGATGTAGTTTATGGAAAACACCCGCTATGGATTGACCACGAAATTCGGAAGCATAAAATCGATCTGTATTTGCTTTGCGATACCAGTATTCCCTGGGAACCTGATCCGGTTAGAGAAAACGGCGGTGAAATGCGCGAAAAGTTGTACCTTAGGTACCTGCATGAATTGGAAAATTTCGGTTGCAATTACAGAATAATAACCGGCGTTGGGAACGATCGCGTAAACAAGGCCCTGGAGGAAGTTTCGTCATGGCTGGATTCCTTTCGCCACACTTAAAACATCAGAATTAACTATGCCAGAATTTGTAGCCAAAACGTTGTTTGGACTTGAGGGTGTACTAGCAGATGAACTTCAGGCGCTTGGCGCAGGTGAGGTAAAAACCCTCACCCGGGCGGTTTCATTTACCGGTGATAAGCGGATACTATACAAAGCTAACTATCACTTAAGAACCGCGCTAAAAATACTGGTTCCTGTTAAAGAGGGTGAAATAAACAATGAACAGGAACTGTATCAGTTTGTGCGCAGTATTTACTGGGACCGGTTTATGGGAGTTAATGATACATTGGCTGTGGATGTGGCCATGAAAACACCCCTTTTCACGCACACGCAATATATTGCACAAAAAATAAAAGATGCGGTGGTGGACCAGTTCCGGGATAAATTTGGCAGCCGGCCTTCGGTTGACCTCGACAAGCCTACACTGCGGATAAATGCCTATATCAGCGACAGAAATATTGTAATTTCGCGCGATAGCAGTGGCGATTCGTTGCACCGGCGTGGTTACCGGGTAAGGCAAGGGCCTGCACCCATGAATGAAGTATTGGCTGCCGGATTGATCAGGCTTTCGGGCTGGCCTGGCAATATTTCACTGGTGGATTTCATGTGCGGGTCGGGCACTATTGCCATAGAAGCTGCCATGATGGCGCTGGGACTGCCTCCCGGAGATTTGCGGGAGCATTACGGATTTCAGCAATGGAAGGATTACGAACCGTCGCTTTTTAACGAGGTAGCGTCAGGAGAACGCAAAAAAAAGCTGCCTGACGTTCGTATTTTTGCTTCCGATATATCACCTGAGGCAGTGCAACTGGCACAACGGCATGCCCGTAATGCAGGGGCGCTGGGTATAATCAGGTTTTCAACCTGCCCGTTTGTAGATTTTCAACCCCCTTCGGCACCCGGAATGGTAATTATTAATCCCCCATATGGCGAGCGGATAGTACAGCAAAATCTCAACGATTTATATACCAGTATCGGCAATCAGTTGAAAAAATCCTATGCCGGATATGATGCCTGGATAATCAGCAACAACGCCGAAGCCATGAAGCATGTCGGGTTGAAGCCTGCTCCGAAAATTGTTGTATACAACGGGCAGTTGGAATGCCGGTTTAACCGATATTCGCTTTATGCAGGCTCAAAAAAACAGTCAAAATCTCCTGTTTCGTAACCACATATTAACATTCTATCAATAATTATGTTATTGTTAAGTAATTCCGCCTATTTTTCGTAACACAATAAACAAAAATTCGTTCCATATGTGAATGATAACTGAAAAATGGCTAATTTTAGAAAGGAACAGGTGTCGTAATTCAATCCATACCAATTCTTTCAAAATGTGTTAATTTTTTCAAGCATTTTTTTTTATATATTTGTTCACTGATCATTAACACGGAATATAAGCAACCCGGCCTTTTATGAGTTTTAATTTAGCGGAATACTACTCAAATCTTAGTAAGGGCGATGTTGTGCTGGCGTATAAAGGCAGCATTACATCCGATCTCATAAACGATATCCTCGAAGGGGTTGAGAAAAGGCTGGAAGATGCTGACGAAGACGGCAAACTCCGAAAGAAAATCTATAATGTCCTTGTCGAAAGCCTTCAGAATCTCTTCCATCACATCGAAACCGTACACGAGGGCATTGAGGAACCCCTTGATCCTAAATTCGGAGTGCTGGTTGTGGTTAAGGATGGCGACCTGTATAAAGTGACTACCGGAAACTTTATCAATGCGAAGCGTATTAAATTCCTGAAGGAAAAAATCGATAAGATAAATTCGCTTTCCAAAGACGAACTTAAAGATATGTACAAGTTCATTCTCAATCACCAGCGGCTTTCGGCCAAAGGTGGTGGCGGACTTGGCCTGGTTGACATAGCCCGGAAGTCAGGCAATAAACTTGAATACGATTTTTACCAGTATAACGACGATTATTATTTCTTTAATCTTACAATAAGTG
This sequence comes from uncultured Bacteroidales bacterium, assembly GCA_964618645.1. Lineage (GTDB taxonomy): Bacteria > Bacteroidota > Bacteroidia > Bacteroidales > UBA10428 > UBA5072. The sequence goes on from CAZUBW010000018.1 coordinate 9,836, forward strand.
TTTAGATAACGTGTTTTTGATATATACAATTACTAATTATGGAAGCAATAAACTTGGATAGCACTCCTAAAACGCCTTCGATAAAATTCAACCAGGAAGAGGGTGTTCTGGAGATCAAAGGCAGATCGATACCTGAAAATTCCATTGAATTTTATAAGCCTTTGGTTGACTGGTTAGAAGACTATGCAAAGAGTCCGTTAAAAAAAACCCAGGTGAATGTTCAACTGGAATATTTCAATACCAGTTCATCCAAATGCATCCTGGATGTTTTTAAAAAGCTTGAAGCCATTCATAAAGCAAAGAATGATATTGTAATTAACTGGTTTTACGAGGAAGATGATGAAGATATGCTCGAAGCCGGAGAGGATTACGAGTCAATTATACGGGTTCCGTTTAAAATGATAGAGGTTGTTGATTAAGAACAACAAATAAGAACCAACAAAAAACAGGGCTGTCTCTTGATGAAGAGAACAGCCTTTTTTTATGTGTTATTGGATTTTATCGAGAAAACCATTTCGAGATAATCGAGGAACCTTTTCAGTATTCTGAAGTAAAGCAAAACGTAAAGAAGCAGTGAGAAAGCCCAGATAACGGCTACATTCACCCAAAAGGTGTTATGGTATTTTCCAAAAAACATCTTACGGGGGGCGTAAAAGTGTGCTTTAATAAAAGGGTGTACCGGGTCGAGGTATATCGGGTCGGTTTTTTGTATTAACCTGCCTTTGTACTCAATGATGCGCACCAGTTCGGTGTTGTTTTCTACAAACTCGGTAAGTTTTTCATTGTGGTTTCTGCGTTTTAATTCCAGGAACCTGTATTTCTCGTTTTGGTTTTTTTCGCGCTCCCTGATGAGGTTATCCCTGGCGTCATTGGCATTGTTGTAAATACGTATGTATACCTTGTTCAGGGTTTTGATGAACATGCGTGTGGAATCTATCACAGATTGGTTGATATGTTCGGGCGTGAGTTTATCCAAACAGTTAAAGTGGATCTGCTGAACATTCTGAATTGGAATTTTCCGGATATTCGGCAGTTCTACCGAAAGTTCGTTTCGCAGCAATACCAGGTAGTTAGTAGTTTTTTCGTTGATGCCTGGCTCTTTCAGGTCGTTTTCGATGTAGTCGATTTTGTTTTCCAGGTTCTTTATCCAGTAATTTTTTTTGTATTCGGCAATGCTCATCGCCTTATTTACAGGGTAGAATACCCTGTCGTAGTCGTTATGCATGAATTGCTCAACCGCAAGTGCTTCATAACCCCACCTTGCAGTCATCAGCTCGCCATATACCGGTATTTTGCTGGGTGATGATATTTTGGGATTAAGTTTCTCATATTTAACAATGACTCCGCTAAGAATAATCTGGGGAATTACCAGGAAAGGTATTAATATGTAAATGGTCACCACTGTTTTAAAGCTGTCGGAGATGAGTAACCCCATTACATTTGAAGCGACCCACGCGCTGAACAAAACCAGCCAGTATTCGAAAAACATACCCTTGATTTCCAGTATGGAGTTACCAATCAGCACAAAGGTGAAAGCCTGAATGGCTGAAATACCTGCCATGATCACAAGCTTCGACATGAGGTACCCCGACCAGCTTAAATTCAGAAAGGCTTCGCGCTTTAGGATTTTCCGGTCCTTTATAATTTCCTCGGCGCTTACAGTAAGCCCCATAAAGGTGGCTACAATCACCGACATGAAAAGGTAAACCGGCAAATTACTGTTGTCGAGCAGGGTATACCCTGTTTCGTTGGTTTCGCTTACGTTGAAATACTTGATGATAAAGGCGAGGATGAAAGCAAGAACGGGTGCTTCAAGGAGCGTGATGATAAGGTATTGCATGTTTGCAAGCTTCGAAAGTACATCACGCGTTACAAACACTCCAATTTGTTTGAGAACATTCGGTATTTTGAAAGTTACCGCCGGCAGGTCGAAATCTGTATCCGGTTTTTGTTTAGCCGATAAGCCCGATTGAATGTAATACTCGTGCCATTCTTCAGGGGATATTTTCCGCGTCCGGGTTTCCTTTCCATATTCGTCGATAACCATCGACTCAACAATGTTGAAAATCTGCTCGGGGTTTACATTTCCGCAAATATGACATTCGCTGTCGGCCCAATTTGCCTGGTGCACCTTCGATTTAAAGTACATAATCGAGTCAACCGGGTTACCGTTATATATAAGGTATCCACCCGTATCCAAAATCAGCAAATTGTCGAACATCTTAAAGATATCCGAAGAGGGCTGGTGGATTACCACAAAAACAAGCTTTCCTTTGAGCGTCAGATCTTTCAGCAGGTCCATGATATTCTCGGAATCCTTGGATGATAATCCCGATGTGGGTTCATCCAGGAATAGTATCGACGGCTCGCGTATGAGTTCAAGCGCTATGTTTAGCCGTTTGCGCTGGCCTCCGCTAATTTTCTTGTTAAGGGGTGAACCTACCTGTATATCCCTGATCTCATAAAGCCCCATATTGTATAACATGGCATTTACCTGCTGCACAATTTCTTCTTCGCTGTAATTGTCGAAACAAAGCCTGGCGTTATAATATAGGTTTTGGTAAACAGTAAGTTCCTCGATCAGCAGGTCGTCCTGAGATACATGGCCAATGAGCCCGTTCGACTTTACCTTGTCAAGGTAGATATCGTTTCCGTTGATCAGTACCCTGCCTTCAGCTGGCGGCATTGAACCGTTGAGGATGTTCAGCAGGGTTGACTTTCCTGCACCACTTGAGCCCATTATGCCTACCAGTCTTCCCGATTCTTCGCAGAAACTGATATCGTGCAAACCGGCATTTCCTCCCTTAAACCTGAAACTAACGTTTTCGACTTCAAAAACAATTTTCGACTGTTCGGAGTCCTCCTTGAAAACACTAACTACATCGCTGAAATATAAAGGTTTAACGTGGTGATTACGGATAGATGTACCGGTATTCAATACAAAAACCTTGTCCTGCTGGATGATTTGCCCGTTCAGGTATAACTCATTTTCGCCGATAAACCTCAGGAAATACATGCCGGCCGAAGGTACATTGATGATCCATATATTGCCCGTCAGGTATTCGGAATAAATGTGCTTATTGTTGTTTAGTACCGGTATTTTGCTGTTGTTAATAACCAGCAATTGTTTGTTATCGGGAATATTATCAAAGGTGTTCAGCGTAAAACTCCTGATAAGCAGGTAATCTTCGGTGGGAATGTAAAACGAGTCAGCCACTGCAGTTATAAAAGCAAATTCCTGGTCGCTGATCTCCCCTGTGTTTGACTTCACAAATTCAAACAACTGAACCAGTACTATAACCTTTTGCTTTTGGGTTAATTCTTTATTGATCTCATTGCAGATGCGGAGAACTTTTACCGAATCGGCGCCAATTCGCTTGTTTCCTCTCTCGATGTTCAGCGCCTGGTGTTTTTCATAATAGGTATCGAAAGTACGGATATAATCCTTTACCAATCCCTGGTTCAGCTGCCGGCTCAGAAAAGACAACACCACCGATCTCCGGTCCTTGGTATGGCCTTCGGGACTGGCAATTATTGCAAATAACTCCATTAAAGCCTTGAGAATTTTTTCACTCATTACCTAAGCTGGTTTTCCGATATACCTGATTTATGATTCATTGATATTACGTAAATCAACAGAGGGGGTTTCAGCAGTGATGTGTAATTTGATGTAATAATGCAGACCGGGAGCTGCCAATATGACGTTTTTATGGTGAATACTACAGTCATTTTGACTTGTTTTGTTAGGGGATTCCGGTTGGTTCAGTAATTGCAGATATGGCAATAAACCATAACGACATGAATCTCGATAATTTTACAATAAGGTCGCAGGAAGCTGTTCAACAGGCTTTTCTTGTAGCACGCGATCATCAGCACCAGGCTGTTGAAACAGGGCATCTGTTAAAAGCGCTGGTGACCGATAATGATAATGTTGCCTGTCATTTGCTGGGCAGGCTTGGTGTTAATGTGAATGATCTGACCAGGGTGGTGGACCGTATAGTCGATTCGTATGCGAAAGTTACCGGTGGAGAGCAGTACCTTTCATCCGATGCCTCAAAAGCTTTGCAATTATCACTGAATATTGCAAAATCTATGCAGGATCAGTATGTATCGGTTGAGCATCTATTACTGGCGTTATTGGGTACGGGCGATCAGGTAAGCAAAATGCTCAGGGATTTTGGCGTAAAGGAAAAGGAATTGCAATCAGCTGTTCAATCGGTCCGCAAAGGTTCAAAAGTAAACAGTCAGACAGCAGAAGACACCTATGATTCACTCAACCGGTATGCCATTAACCTGAATGAGCAAGCCCGGAACGGTAAGCTCGATCCGGTTATAGGGCGGGAGGAGGAAATCCGAAGGGTGCTTCAGATACTATCGAGACGCACCAAAAACAATCCTATCCTCATTGGCGAACCGGGCGTGGGAAAAACTGCCATTGCCGAAGGCCTTGCTTTCAGGATTATTTCGGGCGATGTGCCGGAAAACCTTAAAACCCGGCAGATATTTTCACTCGATATGGGTTCACTCATTGCCGGGGCAAAATACAAGGGAGAGTTCGAAGAAAGGCTTAAGGCTGTTGTTAAGGAAGTCATGGCCGCTGACGGAGAGGTCATTCTGTTTATCGATGAAATTCATACACTTGTTGGAGCAGGCAAAAGCGAAGGGGCAATGGATGCTGCCAATATTCTTAAGCCTGCCTTGGCGAAAGGCGACCTGCGTGCCATTGGCGCTACAACCCTGAACGAATACCAGAAATACTTCGAAAAAGACAAGGCCCTGGAGCGTCGTTTCCAGGTGGTTATGGTTAATGAGCCCGATATTCCCAGCGCGGTTTCTATTCTACGCGGACTTCGCGAGCGTTATGAAAACCACCACAAGGTGAGAATTAAGGACGAAGCGGTGGTGGCCGCAGTTGAGCTTTCGAGCCGCTATATCACCGAACGCTTTCTTCCCGATAAGGCCATTGACCTTATTGATGAGGCGGCATCGCGCTTACGGCTCGAAATGAATTCACTCCCGCATGAAATTGATAGCCTTGACCGGAAAATTCAACAACTCGAAATTGAACGCGAGGCGCTTAAGCGCGAAAAGAACGTGGAGAAAGTGACTGCCCTAAGTCGCGAAATCAGTGAGTTAAACGAGGCACGAACCCAATTAAAGGCAAAATGGCAATCGGAAAAGAAACTTGTTGAGGATATACAGTTACAGAAACAACAAATTGAGAACCTGAAAACCGAAGCCGATCAGGCCGAGCGGCAGGGTGATTACGGCAAAGTAGCCGAAATTCGCTATGGGCTTATCAGGGAAGCTGAACGGAAAATTGAAGCATTGAATGAAAAGCTCAATTCTGTACAGGGAGGAAATGCCCTTATTAACGAGGAGGTCGGGGCTGAGGATATTGCAGAAGTGGTTTCGAAATGGACCGGCGTTCCGGTTCAGCGTATGTTGCAAGGTGAGCGCGATAAACTGCTGAACCTTGAGAAAGAGCTCCATCGCAGGGTTATTGGCCAGGATGAGGCAATTGCTGCTGTTGCAGATGCTGTACGCAGGAGCAGGGCCGGGTTACAGGACCCGCGGCGACCTATAGGATCGTTCCTCTTTTTGGGAACTACCGGGGTAGGAAAAACTGAACTGGCCAAAGCGCTGGCCGAGTTGCTTTTTAACGACGAAAACCTGATGACACGGATCGATATGTCGGAATACCAGGAGCGGCATACGGTTTCGCGACTCGTTGGTGCCCCTCCGGGATACATCGGATACGAAGAGGGAGGTCAGCTGACTGAGGCTGTAAGGCGAAAACCCTATTCGGTTGTATTGCTCGATGAAATTGAAAAAGCCCACCCCGATGTTTTCAATGTGCTGCTCCAGGTGCTGGATGACGGCAGATTAACCGATAACAAGGGCAGGATGGTCAACTTTAAAAATACCATTGTGGTAATGACTTCTAACGTAGGATCGCAGGTAATACAACAAAACCTCAAAGTACTGGATGACGAAAACAGGGAAATTATATTGGAACGCACGCGCAGCGAGGTTATGGAAGAACTCAGAAAAGTGATGCGTCCCGAATTCCTCAACCGAATCGACGAAGTGATCATGTTTACACCATTGTCGCGCACCGAAGTGATTGATATTGTAAGGTTACAGTTTCAACAGGTTGTCGAAAAACTGGCAGATCAATCCATTGATATCAGCATAACCGATAAAGCTATTGAACTCATTGGTAAGCAGGGTTATGACCCTCAGTATGGGGCAAGGCCAATCAAAAGACTCATTCAAAAAAACATCTTAAACGAATTATCGCGTAAAATAATCGATGGATCTGTAAAACGCGAACAATCGGTTCTCATCGACAGCGATGAGCAGACAATCGTATTCAAAAATAAGTGATCAAGGATCTCCGGCCTGCATCAAAAACTATCGAGACATTCGTCGAGTGTGGGATAGAGTGTAAACACGTTATGCAGCTGGAGCAGTTTGAACAACTCCATTAATTCGGGGCTGATGCCACATATTTTGAAAACACCCTTGCTGTTACTTGCGGCTTTAAGTATGGAAAGAAAAACGCCAAACCCCGAGCTGTCAACATACTTTATCCCTTCGAGGTTGAGTATGAGCTGTGTCCCTGGTGCATTGTAAAAACTTTTCAGGTCCTCCTTAACTGGTTCGGTTATCAGGGCGTTAAACCTGTCTATATTATTGAAGCGAACAACCGTAATATTGTTTATTTTTTCAATCTTTAACATATCGATGTTTTTAAAAGTAAATTTCCAGGTTTTCCACAACTAAGTCAAGATCTTTTACTGCTGTTGCGGTGTCTCTTTTGAATTCATCTACAATGTCGCCATAAGATTCTGTTTTAACACCATCTTTTGCGGCCAGTTCAAGCTCTTTAAGCCGGGCAGCCAGCTTTTCCATTCCCATGATCGATACCGACGATTTAGCTTTGTGCGCCAGTTTTCCCAACAGTTCATATTGTTTGTTCTGCAATAATTGATCCATTTCGGATCCGAATTCAAGGGTTTGACTTTTGAAGATCGTAATCATCTCCAATATGAGTTCCTTATTTCCCCCGGACATTTCGCGCAGGTATGAAAGATCAATGATCATGGGTTCAGCAATTCAAATAAGAAAATAACAAGCAACAAACAGCAAATTTTATCCTGATGAAATTAAGCATTTTTTTCTATTGTTGTCCTTTTTATCATCATTGTAAGAAAAAATTGTTGTTAATTTAATGAACGAAATCACTTTAGTATTTAGCTGAAATCATTTAACAGACTTACGTTGGGAAAAAATCATAAATGATTAACGGATTTTAATATACTTTTGATATGTCCATGGGTTAATGAAATCTATACTGACACTGAGAAATACAAATAATAATTTCTATGAAGACAACCGTTTTTAATGCAAAGCACAAGCAGTTGAATGCCCGTATGGTTGAGTTTGCGGGCTTTGAAATGCCCATAGAGTATACCGGGGTGAATGCAGAACATATAGCTGTCAGATCGTCCGCAGGTGTTTTTGATGTCTCGCATATGGGTGAAATTTGGGTTAAAGGACCCTCTTCGCGCAAATTGCTCGATTATGTACTTTCCAACAACCCTGGGGAGCTTTTCCCTGGTAAAGCGCAATATACCTGTTTCCCTAACGGTAAGGGCGGGATAGTAGACGATCTTATCGTTCACATGTACGACGAGGAAAAGTACCTGCTGGTGGTAAATGCCTCAAACATTAAAAAGGATTGGGACTGGCTGAATGCACAGAACACTTTTGGAGCTGTGCTGGAAAATGCTTCTGACCGGATGTCGCAACTGGCCATTCAAGGGCCAAATGCAGTGAAGGTTATGCAAAAGCTAACCAGCATTGATCTTTCGGCTGTCAAACCGTTTACTTTTGTTACCGGATCTTTTGCCGGCCAGGATAACATTCTGATTGCCGCAACAGGTTATACCGGGGCAGGTGGATTTGAAATTTATATGAACAACGATTCAGATCCGCAGGGTATATGGGATCAATTATTTGATGCCGGCAAAGCGTTTGATATCAGTGCTGTTGGTCTGGCTGCCCGCGATACGTTGCGGCTCGAAATGGGATATTGTTTATACGGGAACGACATTAATGATACTACTTCGCCCATCGAAGCCGGTTTAGGCTGGATTACAAAATTCAATGATGGCAGACATTTTATCGATCGTGAATTGTTGCTGGAACAGAAAACCAGGGGCGTCACGCGCAAACTTTCCGGGCTGGAAATGATCGACAGGGGAATTCCCCGTCAGCATTATTCCTTGTATAACCAATCGGGTGAAGTCATTGGCGAAGTTACATCCGGAACCATGTCTCCCTCGCTCAAAAAGGGAATTGGGATGGCCTATATTCAAACCCAATATGCTTTGCCCGGTACGGAAATCAGGGTTGGGATAAGGGACAAAATGCTGGCGGCCAGGGTGGTTAAAATGCCGTTTTATAAGTAGTGTCTGTCCATAAAGTCCCATTTGCCGCGTTACGCTTGTCCGAAAATTGCTCATTTACGCCGCATTTTCGGACTGCGCAAGCCTTGTAAATAGAACTCTCTGAACAGACAGCTGACCTGTTAAGCATTTTTCCAACTTTATTGACAATATCTAAGTTAAATAGGTTAGTTATCTGGTCGTTCCGGCAAGGGAACGGTTATCTTTACGCAACAACAGGATTTTCGTTTACCACATCCGATTCAATGTGGCCGTCAAGCAATCTGATAATACGATGGGCATGGCGGGCAATGCTTTCTTCGTGCGTTACCAGAATAATGGTATTTCCTTTATTGTGAATTTCTGTGAATAAAGCCATGATGTCAACCGAAGTTTTTGAATCGAGATTCCCGGTTGGCTCATCGGCCAGTATTATAGCAGGGTTGTTAATCATGGCACGTGCAACGGAAACCCGTTGCCTTTGTCCGCCAGATAATTCATTTGGACGGTGTTCCATACGGTCGGCCAGGCCAACGCTTTCCAGTGCAATTTTTGCCCTTTCGATTCTCGATGCCTTTGTTACGCCGGCGTAGACCAATGGAAGCATAACATTTTCAAGCGCCGTGTAACGCGGCAACAGGTTGAATGTTTGAAAAACAAAACCAATTTCTTTGTTACGCATGTCAGCCAGCTCATTGTCGACCAGTTTACTTGCATCCTGACCGTTTATGATGTAGGTGCCTGATGTTGGTGTATCCAGGCAACCAATAATATTCATCAGTGTTGATTTCCCAGAACCGGAGGGCCCCATGATGGCTACATATTCGTTTTTACGGATATCAAGCGAAATGGCACGTAAAGCATGCACGGCCTCAGTACCCGGGTAGTAATCCTTGACAATCGATTCGAGGTGTATTATGTTCTGCATAAAGGAACGTATTTGATGTTTTAAAATTAGCAATATTCTACAAATAGCAGGTACATCCCCCGGGTTCCTGGTTCCGGAATACAATTCCTGCCTTGAAACAATCGATGCAACAGCTGTATTTTTCAAGTGAGCAAATGGTTTGCCAGGCTTTCATCATGCCGGCCGACCAGGTAATATCATCAAAAACCATAATGACATTTGCTTCGCCGTTATTGGCAAAGGCATTGTAATAGCGAAGAACAGCATCGCGTGTATGATTTCCGTCGATAAAAACCAGCACTTTCCCTGTCAGGTTTTGGGTGAGTTGTTCCAGGGTATCGTCAAAGCTTCTGATGATAACATGGATGTTGTTCAATTCCAGGGATGCAAAAACGTCTTGTGCAATAAGTGCCAGTTGCCGGTTACCTTCGACACTAAATACAGGTGTTTCAGGCCTGCCCATTGCAAGATACAGGGTGCTGACACCCATCGCTGTGCCCAGTTCAATAATGGTGTCGGGTTTATAATGGCCTACCAGGTGGAAAAGTAACCTGCCGGTTGAATGCGGCACCGATACCATTCGGGCTTTTTTCCCGAGACTTACCTGCGACCGGTGTTTACGGGAACCTGCTCCCTTGTCGTGCAGATCGGTCAAGTCAACCTGACGGGCAAGACTTTTTCTGATGCTGTTGATGGTTTCAAATGCGTCAACCCTTTTACTTCCATGTAATACATGCTTACGAAAGTCGATAATAAACGGGTGGTTACAGGTTTTTCCGTTTTTTTTCACCTGGTATTTAAGGTAATGTAATAGAAGCAGCAGCGGGTACATAGTGCCTGAAATTTCGGAACAATTCATATCGTGTGCAAATCTTTTTGTCAATTTGCTTAAACTTTTGCGATATTTACCACTCGCTGTCCGTTGTTATGAGCATAAAAGCCACACAAGAAATAATGTACCTGAAAGGGGTAGGTCCAAAAAGGGCGGAACTACTCGAAAAGGAATTGGGTATCCGCAATTGTCGCGATTTGCTATATACTTTCCCTTATAAATACATCGACCGTTCAAAAATTTATGCCATTAAAGAAATTGACAGTACACTTGCTTACATTCAACTGAAGGGGAAAATTACCCATTTCCGCATTGAAGGTCAGCGGAATAAGCAGCGTCTGATAGGTTTTTTCACCGATGGCACCGGAACTGTTGAGTTGGTGTGGTTTAAGGGTTTGCAGTGGGTTACCCGTAATTACCAGCCCGATGTTGAATATATCGTTTTCGGACGACCGGCTGTTTATAACCGGAAACTCTCTGTTCCGCATCCCGAAATTGAAATTGCCGGGAAAGAAGATGCCGGAATGTATACACCCTTGCAACCCCAGTACAGTACTACTGAGAAGCTTAAGAATAACTTTTTTACTTCGAGGACTATACACCGGATTATTGGCCAGTTACTTGTATCGTTAGAGCCGCTGGAAGAAACGCTTCCGGTCAGCATTATCAACCAGTTAAGGCTGATGCCCCTCGATATGGCCATACGCAATATGCATTACCCCGAAAGCGCCGAAAACCTGAAGAAGGCTACTTACCGGCTGAAGTTTGAAGAGCTTTTTTATATTCAACTTAGCATCTTGCAGCAGAAATACAAACGGCAATCGTTCGTGAAGGGTTTTGTATTCTCGAAGGTCGGGGATTTTTTCAATAATTTTTACAGTACAAGACTTGCCTTTGAGCTTACCGCAGCCCAGAAACGCGTAATTAAGGAGATCCGGAGAGATTTGGGATCAGGCAGGCAAATGAACCGCTTGTTACAGGGTGATGTGGGTAGTGGAAAAACCCTGGTGGCATTAATGGCCATGCTGATTGCACTTGATAATGGCTACCAGGCATGCCTGATGGCTCCCACAGAACTGCTGGCTATGCAGCATTACAATACCATAACACGTTTTCTCGATAACCTGGGTGTTGAAGTGTTACTTCTCACCGGATCTACCCGGAAGAGCGAAAGAGAATTACTCCATGAACAACTTCGCTCAGGTGAGCTGCACATGTTGATTGGAACCCATGCATTGCTCGAAGACACAGTACAGTTCAATAACCTGGGCCTGGTAATTATTGATGAGCAACACCGCTTTGGCGTTGCACAACGCGCAAAGCTCTGGAAGAAAACGGAACAATATCCCCATGTATTGGTGATGACGGCAACACCTATACCACGTACCCTGGCCATGACCCTTTATGGCGATCTGGATGTTTCTGTAATTGATGAGCTTCCACCGGGACGAAAACCGGTTCAGACCATTCATTATTACGAATCGAAACGGTTGGTTCTGTTTGGCTTCCTGCGTAAGCAATTAGCGCTTGGACGCCAGGTTTATATTGTATATCCATTGATCCGCGAATCGGAAAAGCTCGATTATGTGGCACTCGAAGAAGGCTACGAAGCCATTGTCAGAGCTTTTCCGCCACCGGATTACCTGGTGGTTTGTGTACACGGCCAGATGAAACCCGAGGATAAGGAAGACGGTATGCAATTGTTTGTAACAGGGAAAGCCCATATTATGGTAGCTACCACGGTAATTGAAGTAGGAGTTGACATTCCAAATGCCAGTGTTATGGTCATCGAAAATGCTGAAAGGTTTGGCCTTTCACAATTGCATCAGCTCAGGGGAAGGGTAGGACGGGGCGCCGATCAGAGTTATTGTGTGTTGATGAGTTCGTACAAGCTCAGTAAGGAAGCCCGTAAGCGTTTGGAAACCATGGTGCAGACCAACGATGGCTTTGAAATTGCTGAAACCGATCTGAAAATACGCGGACCCGGCGATATCGAAGGCACTCAGCAGAGCGGAATACCTTTTGACCTTAAACTGGCCAACCTGGGAAAAGATGGCCAGATGCTGCAGTTTGCACGTGATATTGCCACAAGTGTTCTCGAAAAAGACCCGTTACTTTCGCTGCCTGAAAACGCAGTTTGCAGGAAACAGCTGTCGCTCCTGAGTAAGTCGGTAAACGACTGGAGTGAGATCAGCTGACATCACCGGAGGCATTGAAATGCATTTCACCTTCAATTTCCATAAGCAGATCATCGCGACATACATCGGCAACAACATAGCTGACCGGGATACCGGCGAATTTTTCGCTGCAAATGGCGCTTACTGTTTCCAAATCCTGCATGTTTTTTACATACACCCGTAAAAAGCTGTAATGGAAAGATCCCTGGGGCAGAAGCGGATAACAATGTTGTAAATGGCTGATATGTGTTAGTTGCGCGATATTGGCAATGGTTGTCAGGGTTTGTTTTTGAATATCGCCCACACCAATGGTGTTTTGTCCGACAATGGACGCAGTTCCCGAAATAAAAAGTCTGCCATGGTCTGGTGCAACAAACAGCACGGCCCTTTCGAATTCCGGAGGGTGTTTTTGGGCTTGGGCATGTAAAGGCATTCCTTCCAGCACCTGCTGACCGTACCGATGTGCATCAACCTGGTTTGGATTGTTAATGGCAACGGTATGGCAGTCGTTATTGAGCGCTCTGATGGCACAAATATCAATGCTTACCTGGCTGAATTTTGTGCCAATTCCAGTGGCTGCAGGGAACAAACCCGATTTCCGGTGTTTTTTGTAAAATTTGTGCCGGATTTCATTGAATATCTGGTAATTTGTGGTGGTTGTCTCGTCGATCACATTTTTCCGGGTTATGCCTCCGAGGTAATTCCATTGCCGGACAATGTCGCTGAAATCCATGCCTTCTTTTGCAAGCAGGGTCTGCATCATTTCGAATGCCGCAATGGCTTTGTTTTCATAATGCACTGAAATACTGTTTAATGAAAGGCCTGCAGCCCAAAGTTCCCTAAATTGTTTCCATTCGATTACCACGTAAGGTGTTTTATCGAGCTTCCTGAAATGAATTTTGCAGGCATTTCCTGCGATAAACGCAGCTTCTATTGATAACTTCCAGGGTGAAACGGGCTTTTGTGACACAAACGTATAGGCAGGACATCCCAGGGGAAACAGGTTTTGCAGCATTTCACCGGCATCCTGAATGCGCGCCGATTCTTCATTTTCATCTGAAGGATCATGAAAGACAACCAGTTTAAAAAGTGTTGATGATGATTGTTTTTCAATTTCTTTTAAGTTACTGATGCATGCGGACAGTTCGGTGATAAAATCACCGGAATTAACGGGCAAGATGGTCCTGTAATAAATATCCTGACTGAATGAAGACATGGTTTGTTATCTGATTTTTGTGAATGAAGCCTGCAGGGCGTCTGTTTTTATTATGCGCGCCAGTTCACGCGGGTCAACAGTTATCCTGCCTTTTATAAATTCCGGTACATTGTACGATTTAAGTGATGCTGTGTTTTGCGAAGGCTCTCTTTGGGGCAGCATGAAAGGTTTGTGCATTATACCATTGCGATCGAAATAACTGAAATAGAGCCGTGTATACAGACCATCATCGCGGCGACTGCTAAAAACAATCCAGCGTCCCGAAGATGACCAGGCATGGTAGCTTTCGGCTTGCGGACTGTTTAATAATTTCAAATCTGTTATATCGCCATTTTCCAGGTTTAGCAAAGCCAGGTCGCTGTCGCTGTGCCATATGGTAAAGTTACCATACCTGCTTTTGGTGAAAAGTAAATACCTTCCGTCGGGCGATATCCGGGGGAAACTCGCGCTGTAGCCGTTTTTACATGCATCGATAACAGTGTCTGCCTGCCCGAATTTTCCTGTAGTAGCGTCAAATGAAATACGGAGAATATCGTATTTTGTTTCTTCGAATTGCCTGTAATGCTGGTTGTTGGTGCAGCAATAATAGAGGAACTTGCCATCGGGCGACCACGTGGGGAAGGTCTCGTAACGGTCGGGTAACGACAACCGCGATTCCTCCATCACCTTGTTGTTTCCGGCATCGTAAAGGATCAGATCAGACAAGGTGTCTATTACTTCTACTTTGCGTCCAGGCAGGGCGTGAAAGCTTTGTACAATATGATTGACCGAAAAAGCAATGTATTTTCCACCGGGATGCCACGCCGGATATACACCGGCCGAAATGGTACTGTCGGTTTGTGTATTGACTTTAGTGATGCTTCCATTTCGGCTGATAATGGTTCCTCCGTGGGCAGCCCTTACGTGAAACATCATGGTAGAAGGATTATGGGCGGCAAATGAATGACAATTCATGCAGTTTCCCCCGGTAAGGTCATTGATGATCACGGCATCTTCATCAAAATTTTCGATGTTCCGCTGGTAAATACCCATTTTGTTCCAGGTTTCATATCCCGGTTCGATTTTCCGGTAGGCAATATAGGGGTCAATGACATCAGATGAAACATGGTTATTAATGGGTGCATAATGATACCATTGGCCTTTGAGGTAGTACCAGATCTGAACGGTATAATTGCTGTCTTTGCTGTGTTCGAGCAGCCTTTTCCACTTTTTTGAAGGGATGGTTATGGTTCCGTTCTTCGATTCTACAATAAATGCATTTCCCGTAACGGGTTTAAAACTTACCCGGTATTTTTCGGCCTTGACCATGATTTTGAAATGAAGGGGTGCGATGTTTACCGGATGGGTAATGGCAGTATAGTCGGGATATATCTTTGCTTCACCCATGGGTTTGCTGTTATCGGTCAACCTGTTATTTCCACAGGCGAAAGCCATTATTGTCAGCAGAACAATAAGGGACATACCGGTCAGGGGCTTTTGTGTTTTGTGTTTTAGTGTCATGGGTTATCCTGGTTTATTGTAGGATTGACAAATTGCATGTAAAACCAAAAGGTATTACCATATTGTTGAAACAACACATCAGCTGCTCTTGACATATTATGCCGGTTGGCAGCAAAAATCCTGGCATAGTTGTGGTATCTTTCGCGGGTGGTGGTTCTGATGGTATATCCTTTCGGAAGCGGATTATTACCGGTGAGCCCCGAATGAAGCAAAATAGCCTCTTCATAATGAACCGGTATATCGTCATAGCCAAAATCGTTTAACCGGTGCAAGTTGGCTGAAAAGGCGCCGAGGTCTTTTTTCAATAAATACGACGCCATCATATATTCAAAGGCCATACGGTTATCGCTATGATTTTCAATGAGTCGCTCAAGACCAATGGTATGGGCATTATTTACGGCAATGAAATCATTGGTTAATAGTAGTTTTCTTTTTCCCATCAATTCATTGTCCTTTGATATCAGTGAAGTATCATTTACCATTGCTTTGTAATGGTTGGCCCATTTGCGGTAAAAAAGTGTCTGGTGAAGGTAGTTCAGATATTTTGAGGCAATCAGGTAATCATAATTAACCAGGCTGGTTATGATAAGCCGTTTTAACGATCTGGGATTTAACCCTTTTACTTCCATGGCTTCAAACGCCCAACGGAAAGCTTCGTTGTTGTACCCCAGGTGGTAATATACTTCGCCTCCGAAGAAGGGTGCCGTTTCGTTTCTTTCCCAGGCAAGCCAGAGACCTTTGGTGCCCGATTGCGGGTATTCAAACATACTGTCCGAAAGCTTCCCGCTCTGAAAAAGAGCCAGGTTGGTCATATACATCACAAGCTGATTTTGTCCGGGATATTTTTCAGCTGTTTCCAGCACTCCTTTCCAGTCGGCTTTCTGATAATTGTTATCTATACGCAGAAAAAGTTCGGTTTTCCGGTCATAACAATACTTTCCAATTATAAATGTCAACGAAACGCATATCAGCAGGCTGGCGGTGATTGTTGAAATATTCCATGAAAAGCCGGGAACTGGCTTGCTGTATAAACGCTGCCAGGAAGTTATCAAAAGTATGATCAAGGGATAATACAGTAATAGGGCCAGCAACAGTAGTTTAATACGGGGGATTGTTAACAGGTGAAATGGTATAGTCAGAAATTGTTCAAAAGGTATCAGGTAAATAAAACGCCAGGCAGTAAAGGTAACCACTGCAGAAAATAACAGTGCTGCTGCAATATGTACATAACGGCTAAGTCCTGATGTACAGGTTAGTTCATGCAGTAAGTATAAAAACAGGAAGAAGAGGGCAAACATACCAGTAAGTATGTAAAGCAGCGTAAAAGCCAGGAGAGCGGCAAATAGCCTGTTACGTTCTGCTGATATATTGGTAAGCCAGTTGTAACAGGCCAGTGATAAAAGATACCCCAGGGTAAATTGCAGGGGATATTGGTGGTGACTGTGTAATCCGGCCAGTATCAACACAGGAACCAGGGAGAACAAAATACCTTTCAGTCCGTATTTATTGAAAATGCAGGAGCTGAGTTTATAGGCCAGGAAGCAAAAAAGGGTTATAATAAGGGCTCCTGACCAACCCGTAATGAAAAACTGGGTAAAAAAAGCGCCTAGCAAATCAGCCAGTCCTCCGGGTTTATTAAAGAAATCGAAGATATACGCTGAATTAAACCGGAATAGTTGAGTCTGCTCAAGATACAGCAAGTGATAGCGGTTAAAAAAGGTAAAATAAGCGAAAACAACTGCCAGACAAAAGAAAAGTGACAGCCGGCTTAATTGGCGTTTGTGGGTTTCTGATACCGAGCTTATCATTATCCGGTGATTATATCATTACAGTCCTAAGACAGCCAGGCCTTGTTCAAAACAGATATCAACCGGGATATCCTTACTGGTTATTCTATCCAGGTCGGTTTTCAACAAGGGACCAATTGTGGCATATTTTTTAAGCAAGTCTGCTGCCAGCTGATAATTGCCATCACCCTGCAGTTTTAAAAGCAATGTCGATAGCGAATGGACAGCCTCTTGGGTCTTTTGGTAATCTATATGGTAAAATCCCAGCGAGTCCCGGCTTATGGCACCGGCTTCCATAAAGTAATTATATCTTATGAGGTTGGCTTTTCCGTGCGCGTTGGATGCGCCAAAACGAATGGAACGAAAGATGCCGGCCATAAAGGTGGTATAGGAATCTTTCGTATTCAGTTCAATTTCGCCCATGCTGCGCAGCTGATCAATGAGGTAAATACCCACTACGTCTGCTTTGCTTTCTTCGATGGTAGTGTGGTATTCCATGAGGGCTTCACGTATGTTGCCATTTTTGATGATTGTTTTTGCCGGGCCAAGGCCATGTGCAATTTCATGAAACATGGTATTGGTAAAGAAGGCATCGAATGTTACATTGGGAAGGTGTTCCGAGGCTAAAACTTCCTTAGCTATGGGGACCATAATTTTGTCGAATTTGGCCTGCATGGCATTCTTGAGTTGCACCCTGCGACTTCCCTTCACCTGCTGAACATATTTGTCGTTGGGCAGGTTAATGGCAATGGTTTTACTGCCGGCTTTACATTCGCCGGCGTAATAAATAACATCGTAGGCGCCCAGGTCGGAACCTTTTTCGGGTAATGCCGTCTTATAACGGTTGTCAACAGGAAGGCTTTGCTGGAGCGCCGGTAGTAAAGCCAGGTATTGGTTTAGCCGCCGGCTCCAAACGGTATCTTTAACCAGCAGGTAGGCTTCATGCGAAGCCTTGTAACCAAACAACTGGTCTTCGTATGTTTCAACAGGTCCAACCACAAAGTCGATGGTATTGGTTTTCATTTCCATCCAGGCCATATCACTTGCCCTGTAATCATCGTCCAGAAATCCTTTTGCACGCAATTTGAGATAACGCTTCAGTCCCGGATCCTCTGCATATGATGCGGCGCGGGTCAGCAGGGTGGAGGCCTTTTGCACTTTTTCGCGGAAAGCCTGATGATAAGGAATTACAATCAACTGTCCATGCTCGTTTCTCCGGATAAGTGTGTACAAACTTGTTTTTCGCGTGTCTTCGAGTTTCTCAAACTCTTCAATGGTCATGTCAGCCGGGTAAAAATTGGCTCCCGGAGACTTGGGACCAATTTCCCTGAAAAAAGGATCATTACCTGACATACGGTCCCAGGGGCCGTAATGAATATTTACCAGTTTGATCTCGTCATCACTGCTGAGGTTTTCAAGCAGGGTATCTTTGTCGCCATAGGCCTGTATCCAGAAGATTTCATCCATGATATCGGCGACTTCAATTAGAATAGCAATCAACTGCTTCTCCTTCGCGGTTAATTTGCTGATGTCCGTTGTCAGGTCAACAGGGGCAAAGTCATTTAATTTCATCGAAATGGTATCGTTGGCCACATTTTCATTGCTGGTTCTCAGTTTGCATGAGGTAAGGGTGCCTGAAATAATCAATAGTAGAAAAATGGATGATAACGGTTTCATGAGAGCGGTATTTGGTCAAAATTAGAATATTTATCTGTTCCTCAAGCAATATCAACAATCAAAAAAAGCGTTACTACCGGTTTTGATAATGCTATTGAAAAATCCGGAAGCGGAACATTCCGGTCCGTTGTAATAAATAAGAAACCGAAACACCCAGTACTCCAAGTCCGTATTTGATGCTACGCTGTATGTTAATAGAGGATGCATCGTCGAAATAACGGGTAGGACAGGTGATTTCGGCAATCTCGAAACCTGCGTAAAATAACTGCGCCAGCATCTGGTTGTCGAATACAAAGTCGTCGGAATTCAAATGGTAATTGACCTTTTTTAACACGTTGCCCGAGAATGCCCTGTAGCCGGTGTGGTACTCCGATAATTTCTGGTTCATCAATATATTTTGTGCCAGGGTCAACAGGCGGTTGGCAATGTATTTGTAAAGTGGCATACCGCCTTTCAGTGCTCCTTTACCTAAAATCCTTGATCCGAGCACAACTTCGTAAACTCCGTTGGCAATGAGGTAACACATCGAATGGATTAGTTTGGGAGAGTACTGATAATCGGGGTGCAACATCACTACAATGTCCGATTTGAGCTCAAGTGCTTTGTCGTAACAGGTTTTTTGGTTTCCGCCGTAGCCTTTGTTTTTGGCATGCTGCACAACATGTTTTATGCCCAGTTCCCGCGCAAGCCTTACCGTGTTATCCCTGCTGCGATCGTCTACCAGTATTACATGGTCAACAATGTCGAAAGGTATTTCATGGTAGGTTTGTTCAAGTGTTTTCTCGGCATTGTAGGCCGGTAAGACCACCGTAATTGTTTTATTATTGATCATTATCTGTTCTTTGTGGCTGTATGCCGGGTTTTCTGCTGAAAAAAACAAAGCCGTTTTCTTCATACATATATTCAATGTGCGGGTATTCTGTCATGAATTTCTCTTTCCGGTTGATTTTTATGGAAAAATAGGCCGGTTTATCAATATCACCTTCCAACAGCCACGATTTGTCGCGGGCCTGCTCATGGGTATGGTTGCGTAAGCGCCCGTAAAAAAGATGGGCATAACTTTTATAGCCAATGGTTTCCAGGTAGGCATCTTCGCGGCTTACCGAGCGGAAAAAGTCGATGGCGGCACGTTGCGAATATGCTTCGATGCGGGGAACAATCAGGTACATGGCCAGGAACATGAACAGGGGTACTGTAGCTGTGATCACCAGGGTTGGTTTTAGCATTCCTCCTTTTCTGGAAAAGACGGCAAACGCCGCTACTCCGGCCAAAAGCAGTACACCGGCGGCAAATTCGTAACCTTTCCAGCCGGCATCAGCTCCAAGACATCCAATGGCAAAGGGATCGCCAATCCAGCCCTTACTTATTAACAATGTCTTGAACTTTTCGATATTGGTTATGCCTATAGTCCCGACCGCCTGTATAATACCCATTAATACAACAAGCAGGATAATGGCTTTTTGCCATTTTACCGACAGGCTTTTCCAATGGTACACCGACCATGCAGCAAGGAAAGTGAGTGGAAAATAACAAAGCGATGAATAATGGACGATTTTGGTTTTTACAATGGTAAATACCACCAGTACTACCCAAAACAAGATCATCATCCATTTACGAAATTCGTCAGGGTTTTCTTTATTACGGGGTAAGCCTATCAGTGAAGGAATAGCCATGAGTGAAGCCGGAAATACGCCAACAAGCAATACAACCACGTGATACAGCATAAACCCGCCGTGCCCTGCATCTTTGGTGCGGAATAAGCGTATCTGGTACTCGATGAAATCAACGATGATGCCATAATTACCGCTGAGCATCTGAAGAATAAACCAGAAGCCTCCTGTAAAGGCAAGTACCAGCGTAAAAGCCAGCACATCGCGGAACCTGGCCGCAATCCTGAATTTCTTTATTACCAACATCAATCCGGTGGTAATGGCAACCACGAGCAATGCAACCGGACCTTTGGTTAAGATGGCCAGGCCTATATAAAGACCTGAAAGGACTGCGAATTGCAACCGGTTGCCGGTACCTGAAAAATACCAGTACATTTGGTATACACCCAGAAAAATAAAAAGGTTGAACCATGGATCGATGATACCCGATTTAAAATAGAAGAAGGGTAGTATTGATCCGGCATATAGCAATGTCCAGAGCAGTCCGAACTGCAGGTCTTTCAATCTGCGGCCTATGTTAAACAACACAAGCAACGTAATTACACCACATAAAGCATTCGGAAAACGTGCCGCAAATTCATTAATCCCGAAAATCTTCATGGAAATGGCCTGCATCCAAATAAACAGGGGTGGTTTTTCCCAGAAAGGTATGAAATTGATCTGCACGGTAAGATAATCGCCACTGCTGATCATTTCACGTGCCGATTCGGCGAAGTTTATTTCGTCCCAGTCGAACAGGTTTACCTGGCCCAGAAAGGGGAAAAACAACAAGGCTGCTAAGGCAGCTATCACAAACTGGTATATTCCGATTCGGTTATTATGCATGGTGATCATGTCGGGTAATTTTTTGAAGAGACCAGGCATGCCATGTTCTCTCATGCCGGTAATAAAGCAGATAACACCCCAGGGTACCAAGTACGCCAATGGCAGAACCTGCAACTGTATCCATGAGAAAATGCTGCGAGAGATATATGCGGGAAAAGGCTACAGTGCATGCCAGCAAAAAACAAATCATTTTAAGCGTTCCATTTTTGAAGATGAGCGCCAGGCAAAGAAAAAGTGCGAAAGCACTGGTGGAATGGCCCGACGGGAAACTATAGCTACCAAGCATTTTTACACCGTCAACCAGGTGCAGGGATGTGTTACCTTCAAAATAAACCGAGGGTCTGTCAACCTGGTGGAAAACAAGTCTTTTAAGTATTTGGGTAATCAGGCCGGTGGAGAAGTAGGCGGTGATCAGAAAAACAACATGCCGGAGCGAAAAGAACAGCAACAGCAATACCGGAACTATCAGAAACCATCCATCGCCCAGGTAGGTAACATGCCTGAAAAACCAGTCTGCAATGGGTGAATGAAATTTATTGACGGCAAGATGTATTTCTGATTTCGGATAGATACATAACACGGGTATGACCGCAAATAATAAAAGCAGGTAAGGGATGAGAAATAATCGGTTATCTTTCAGCGTCTTAAATAGCATGACCTCATTTTAGCGGCAAAAATACAGTATTAATTGATAAAAATAACACCATATTGATTTGAAAGTCATGTTCCCGGGTTATTTTACTATTCCCGAGAATCCCATGAATGCCAGGGAGAGTAATCCTGCTGTAATGAGTGTGATTGGAAAACCTTTCATGCCTTTGGGTGTATTATTAAGTGCAAGTTGTTCGCGCATACCGGCAAGTAATACCAGTGCAAGTGTAAAACCAATGGCAATGCTGGCCGCGTAAACCACGCTCATAACCATGTTGTAGTCTTTCTGAACGGCCAGAATGGCGGTTCCCAAAACAGCACAATTGGTGGTAATCAGCGGGAGGTAAATGCCCAGGGCCTGATACAAAGCAGGGGCAGCCTGTTTGAGAATAATTTCCACAACCTGCACCAGGAAGGCAATGACAAATATAAAGGTAATGGTTTGCATGAATTGTATTTCCAATGGCGTAAGCACATAGGTCTGAATGAGGTAAGTGACCAGGTTGGCCAGCGACATAACAAAAACAACGGCCATGCCCATCCCCAGTGAAGTGTCGATTTTGCCTGAAACCCCCAGGAAAGGACAGATGCCTAAGAACTGTACAAGCACCACATTGTTAACCAGTACAGCCGATATGATTATCAGAATATATTCCATGTTTTTCAGTATTTTACAGGTTATACTTAGCCCTGAGTTTATTCATGCCGGCAATCAACAGGCCATAGGTAACGAAAGCGCCCGGAGGCAAAACAAAAAGCAGGATGGTGGAGGCATCCTGACTTACGAGTCGTAAGTTAAAAATGGAGCCGTTTCCCAATATCTCGCGTATGGCACCCATGACAGTAATGGCCAGGGTAAAACCTAGGCCCATACCCAGTCCGTCGAGGAACGCGTACCATACCTTGTTCTTTTGTGCAAAGGCTTCAGCCCTGCCCAGGATAATACAGTTTACCACAATCAGGGGGATGAATATGCCAAGCGCTTTGTACAAATCGGGAACATAGGCTTTCATAACCAGGTCGACAATGGTTACAAAGGTTGCTATGACAACAATAAAGGCAGCAATTCGCACTTTATCGGGGATCAGGTTTTTGATCAGGGATATGATCACATTGGAACACAGCAGCACAAAAGTGGTGGCCGCGCCCATACCCAGTCCGTTTACGGCCGATGTGGTTACAGCCAGGGCCGGACAGGTTCCCAGCACCAGCACCAGGGCAGGGTTTTCTTTTAACAATCCGTTTGTGAAATACTTGAGACTTCCCATAGCAATTGGTCTTTTAAGGTTGAGTGGTGGTGGAATCGGTTACCTGTTTTAGCACGTCATAGGCCCGTTGCAGCGCATCGCAATAGGCCCTTGAACTGATTGTTGCAGCAGTAATGGCATCGACCTGCCCGCCATCTTTTTTAACTTTTAGTGAAAAGTCGGACGGGTGTTTTCCCGGGAACTGCCCACTGAATTTTGGCTCACTCATTTTTGTGCCCAGCCCGGGGGTTTCTTTGTGCTGCAATACCGTGACATTATGGATTGAACCGTCGGGCAGGAATCCTGCCATTATTTCGATATGACCGCCAAAACCTTTTTCGGTGGATGACTTTACTGCAAAACCAACAGGTTGGTTTTGGTTGCTCAACATGTAAATGACCATCCCGTCTTTCTCGGTTTTGCCTGCAGCGGGGTCACTGTCAAATGCCGGGACTACCTGTTTTATGGCCTCTGCTTCTTTTTGCCGGGCAGCTTTTTCAATAGGTTCCTTGGTTGTGAGATAAACCAATGCCAATGCAGCAGACATTATTAATGAAATAACTACGAGTGAAAGGATCATGTTAAGTAGCGTGGAATCCAGTTTTTTAGCCATTTTTTACCTCCTCTCCAAAACGTTTTGGCTTTATGTACCTGTTGATGAGTGGAACAACAGCATTCATAATCAGAATAGCAAAGGAAACACCTTCGGGGTAAGCGCCAAAAACCCTGATCACCACGGTTATAATGCCAATCCCGATCGCATAGATGATCATGCCGGTGCGCGTCATGGGCGAGGTAACCAGGTCGGTTGCCATGTAAATGGCACCCAGCATAACACCTCCCGTAAGAATATGAAAGAGGGGAGAGGCATTCTTCAGGGGATCGACCAGCCATAAGATGCCAGTGAAGGCAGCTATGGAAATAATGACAAATACCGGAATATGCCAGGTAATAATTTTCCTGTACAACATCCACCCAAAGCCAAGTAAAAGGGCCAGCGCAGATACTTCACCCAATGACCCACCCATTTGGCCCATAAAAAGTTGCATGTGATCAGGCACTTGCTGCATGATATCGGGTACCATTTCGCCGTTTCTTACAGCTTCTTTGACAATACCAAGCGGAGTGGCGCCTGTTGACGCGTCGAGGTACTGAAGTCTTGAGGCAATGGGCAATGGCCAACTGGTCATCTGAACCGGAAAAGAGATGAGCAGGAATACACGACCTGCCAGTGCCGGGTTGAACAGGTTATTTCCCAAGCCGCCGTATGTCATTTTGGCAATGCCTATGGCGAATAGCGCTCCCAGAACTACCATCCACCAGGGTAGGTTGGCGGGTACGTTAAAGGCAAGGAGCAAACCGGTAACAATGGCAGAGCCATCGCGGATGGTTACTTCACTTTTCAGGATAAACCTTTGTATCAGGGCTTCGGCAAGCACACACGATATTATGGAAACAGCAGTGACAATAAGCGCCCCTATACCAAAAACATAAAGCGTTACCGCAAAAGCAGGTACCAGCGAAATGACCACACCATACATCAGTTTGCTGGTGGTTTGGTCGCTGCTGACGTGGGGGGATGGGGATACGATTAATAACTTGCTCATGGCTTTTTTCTGGTTCTGATAATTTTACCGACACTGGCTTTGCCTAACCTGATATAGTCAAGCAGGGGCCGGCTGGCTGGACATGTATAGCTGCATGAACCGCATTCAATGCAGTCCATTATGTGTTCTGCTTCGAGCCTCTCGTAGTTTTTTTGCTGTGATAATGGCATTAACAGGTAAGGTTCGAGCCCCATCGGGCAAACCGAAACACATTTGGCACACCTTACACAGGGTTGCATGGGTATTCTTTCAGAAACAGCATCGGGTAAAAGCAGAATCCCCGATGTTCCTTTTACAACTGGTACGTCAGCACTGCCAATGGCTTTGCCCATCATGGGGCCGCCCATAATAATCTTACCTGTCTGCCCGGGTAATCCTCCGGCCTGTTCAATAAGCGAATTTACCGGAGTACCAATACGAACCCGCAGGTTAACCGGCTTTTTTACCTGCACGCCGGTAACGGTAACAACCCTTTCAACCAGCGGCTTGTTCTTTTGCACTGCTTCGTATACCGAAAACACGGTTCCTACGTTAAATACAACGCAGCCAACATCTACCGGTAATCCGCCCGAAGGCACTTCTCTGCCTGTAATGGCTTTAATAAGTTGCTTTTCACCACCCTGCGGATATTTAACCTTAAGGGCATGAACCGTAATTCCTTCGTACGATGCAGCAAGCGTCTTCATATGTGCCACAGCATCGGGCTTGTTATTTTCAATGCCAATGTGCGCCTGTGTTACATTCAGGGCTATTTTCAGCAGTTGGACACCTACCATTATTTCCTCACCCTTTTCGAGCATTAGCGCATGGTCGGCCGTGAGGTAGGGCTCACACTCAACACCATTGACAATAAGATATTCAGCTTTTTTACCGCGCGGAACTGTTAGTTTTACGTGCGAAGGAAAGGTTGCCCCGCCAAGTCCAACGATACCTGCATCAGCAATTTTACTGACAATTTCGGGCCCGTCAAGGCGGATGGTTTTGTCGAGGGTTGTATCGGTTATGATACCCGGCATCCATTCTTCTTCTACTTCTTCTGCTGCTTCAACGAAAACGGCCTGCCGTTTATAACCACTGGCATCCTGAACTTCGTCTATTTTAGTTACCTTTCCGGTTACCGAAGCATGAACGTTTGCTGTGAGAAATCCTTCACCTTTGGCAATCAGCTGACCAGTTTTTACCGTATCACCTTTGGCAACCAGCGCTTTAGCCGGAGCTCCCATGTGTTGCGACAGCAATATGGTGGCCGTTTGTGGATGCGGTGATGCCTGAACAGGCTGATGAGCCGATAACTTATTCCCGGGAGGATGTACTCCCCCTTTTTTAAATGTTTTCAGCACGATATTATTCTTTAGTTGCAGTTAGGTTATGATCTTCTGTGGTTGCCTCCTGTACCACTTTTCTTGGTGGAAATCCCACTTCAATAATCGATCCGGTGGGACATTCTGTGACACATTTACGGCATAGTCTACACTTATCCGAGTCGATAAAGGCAAGGTTATTGTTCATAACAATGGCATCGTAGGGGCAGACCTTGAAACACTTGGAGCAGCCAATACAGGCAACCGAACAGTTCTTTTTGGCTACGCCACCCTTATCCTCGTTTCGGCAGGCTACATATATTTGTTTATTGCCCTTCCATCGTTTTCGAAGTTCGAACAAGTCTCTCGGACAAGCTTTAACGCATGCTCCGCAGGCAGTACATTTTTCACTGTCAACAACAGGCAGCCAGGTAACCGGGTCAATATGCAGGGCTCCGAAATTACAAACTTCCACACAGTCGCCTAATCCGAGACATCCGTATGTGCAGCCTGTTTCACCGCTGTAAAGCGCAGATGCTATGGCACATGAGGGAGCGCCATCATATTTGTTTGTTTGGGGTCTGTATTCACATGTTCCATTGCAACGCAGTACAGCTACCCTGGCTTCCTGTGCGACGGCTTCTCGTCCAAGCAGCTTTGCAATTTTCCCCATCACATCGTTTCCACCAACCGGGCAAAACAAACCTTCTCCCGTTTCAGATTTTACGAGTGCTTCTGCAAAGTTACGGCAGCCGGCAAATCCGCATCCGCCACAATTTGCCGCCGGTAATGCGGCTTCAACCAGGTCGATCCGCGGATCTTCATACACTTTAAAGCGACGTGCAACAAAAAAGAGCACTGTGGCAGCCAAAGCGCCCAGCAGGCTTAACGTGATTATGGTATATAAAATAGTAAGGCCCATTATACGTCGGTTTTTCTTACAGTAAATGAGAAAGTTCGTTTTATTCGTTTCCTGAAAATATACAGCAATAAAAAATAAGGTATTAGCGCGGTAATGGCCACCAATCCTGTAATCCACTCGCGGGCACCTGATGATTCCATAATCAATAGTGTGGCCATCAGCAATACAAATGGTATTGAATAAGCAAGCAAAACGGCTTTGTTTCCTTGCTGGTGCGCCATGAAAACTTCCACGCTGTCACCTGTTTTGATCCCGTTGGAGAAATCGGAACTTTCAATAATGGTTTCATGCTGACTACCCATTTCACAAAAACCACGGGCATGGCAGTGGCCACATGCTGTATCGCGGTGTATCCTTACTTTTACCAGGGTATCTGCGACTTTTTCAACTGTTCCCTTCTGTGCTATACAAACAGAAGCTTCCATGGGAGGATTTGCTTAAAAATAGTAAAAATAGTAAGGTTAGACCAACGTTATACCCCAAAATGTCATTTTTGTCTAATTTAGAATGAATACAAATAATAATGCCGGTTTGCAAAATATTTTCCGTGTGAATAACATTTGATGCTTTGTATGAGTTTGTATTGTCTACTTGCGTAATTTTAGCACCTGTTTGAACAATATAAAAACCATGGCCAAAAAAAGCAGCACGCAGGAAAAGAAAAACGGAAAAAACAAATCGGGTTCTTTTTTTACCGATGAACGGATGAAAGTTGCCGCCGGCATTTTTGTTTCCGGATTTGCTGTGCTTTTGTTTATTTCTTTTATTTCATACCTGTTTACCTGGAAAACCGACCAGAGTTTTGAATGGTCGAGGGTGTTTTCTGAACCCGAATACAAGGTTGATAACTGGTCGGGGAAGGTCGGCGCTTATTTTGCCAACCTTTTCATGAACCGGTGGTTTGGTATAGCTTCATTTGTAATCCCCTTCCTTTTGCAACTGATAGGGTTTACCCTCATGAAGGTTAAAATAAAAAGGTTATGGTTTATCATTACGGTTTCAACCATTGGCATGATTTTGTTTTCAATTTGGATGGGTTACCTGTTTGGAAGCATGAACGGAATGCTGGGCAGTGGTCCGGGCGGTAAACATGGTTTATATGTAAGTCAATGGTTAAAAGCTTTTTCAGGAACTTTTGGCACAGCGCTGATACTGATTCCGGGTACGCTTACCTGGATGGTCTTCTCACATCCGAAAACACTCGATTGGCTTGCAGGTATGTTCAAAATAAGGGTTCCCATGACTGCTTTCAAAGGCAACAATCAGCCAGCCGCGGATAATACCGCAAAAGTGATTAGGGAAGAAGTAAGCCAGGCAACGAATGACCTTGTTTTTGAAACGGAGTTTAACCGTAACGAAAGGAATGTTCCAACAGCCTCTTCACCTAAAAAAGATTCTCCGCAACCTGAGGATGTTGAATTGCTGCTCGACAAACCTGCCGAAAATGAAAATGCAGCTGCAAATTCAGAAGATTCCAGCGGTGGCTATGAAAAGCTTGAGGATTATGACCCGACCCTCGATTTGTCGCAGTATAAAATGCCCCCGATTGACCTGCTCGAAAAACACGATACAGAAAACGCATCGGTTACCAACGAAGAGCTGATCAGCAACAAGAATAAGATTGTTGAAACACTTTCGAACTATAAAATACAGATTGATAAAATTAAGGCTACTATTGGGCCAACTGTTACCCTATACGAGATCGTTCCCGCACCTGGTGTGCGGATCTCAAAAATCAAAAGCCTCGAGGATGATATTGCCCTTAGCCTGGCAGCGCTCGGGATCCGAATTATTGCGCCAATGCCCGGTAAAGGAACCATTGGTATTGAAGTGCCCAATCAGAATCCCGAAATTGTTTCCATGCGATCGGTATTGAATTCACGCAAATTTCAGGAAACTACCTTTGAATTGCCGGTTGCCATGGGAAAAACCATATCCAACGAAACGTATGTGTTTGACCTGGCAAAAATGCCCCACCTGTTGCTGGCCGGAGCAACCGGACAAGGGAAGTCGGTTGGTTTGAATTGTATCATTACTTCACTGTTATACAAAAAGCATCCTTCGCAGCTTAAGTTTGTGCTAATCGATCCCAAGCGGGTGGAGCTTACAGCCTATGCCAACCTCGAAAAGCATTACCTGGCAAAAATTCCGGATGCCGAGGAGGTAATCATAACTGACACCAAAAAGGTGATTTACACACTCAATTCCCTGACCATTGAAATGGATCAGCGTTATCAGTTACTTGAAAAAGCTGCTGTGAGAAATATCCGCGAATACAACCATAAATTCATCAAGCGAAAACTTAACCCCGAAAAAGGTCATCGTTACCTGCCTTATATTGTGGTTATTGTTGACGAGTTTGCTGACCTGATTATGACAGCCGGCAAGGAAGTTGAAACACCGCTGGCAAGGCTTGCCCAGCTGGCACGCGCCATTGGCATTCACCTGGTAATTGCAACCCAGCGACCTACTACCAATATTATTACAGGTGTGATTAAAGCTAATTTTCCGGCCCGTATAGCTTTCAGGGTTACCTCAATGATTGATTCCAGGACAATTCTCGACTCGCCTGGCGCCAATCAACTGGTTGGACGGGGTGACCTGCTTTTTGCGCCGGGAAGCGATATGATCAGAATACAGTGCGCCTTTATTGATGTTCCCGAAACCGAAGCCATTACCCGCTTTATTTCTGTACAGCGTGGTTTTGCAACGGCACACTACCTGCCTGAGTATGTCGATGAAAGCAGTAATGCCGAAATTGGTGAAATTGATCTTTCTAAACGCGACGGGTTGTTTAATGATGCTGCCCGACTGGTTGTTATCCATCAGCAGGGATCCACATCATTGGTACAACGCAAGTTTTCAATAGGTTATAACCGAGCCGGTCGCATCATGGATCAGCTCGAATCCGCCGGTATTGTCGGACCTCCCGATGGCAGTAAGCCGCGTCAGGTTTTGTATCCCGACGAATATAATTTGGAACAGTTTTTGAATCAACTGGATAAAAACGGATGACCATGAGATTTTTCTTAACAATTGCCGTACTGTTGGCTGGTACTTTATATGCACAGTCGCAGGAGAACCAGATTGTCCAGGATCCTGCTGCAGGTGCAGTACTCGAACGTGTTGCCAACAGGTTTAAAAATATTGAAACACTGCAAAGCGACTATGAACTGCTGGTGGAAGACCGTAAAGACCATTCGCAAAACGCAAGTTCGGGAAACCTGTTGCTGAAAAACAAAATGTACCGGCTGGTGAATGGTGAAACAACCATTTTTTTTGATGGTACTACCATGTGGACATACGATGCCGGTAAAAACGAGGTAACCATTACCACTCCCGAAGTGCAACCGGGGGATTTTATGAGCAACCCTTCGGGTTTTTTTGATTCCTATCAGCGCGATTTCAAATATCGCTATATAAGGCAGACCAGTAAAAACGGAGTACCTTGCCACGAACTGGATCTTTTTCCGAAAAACCTGAACCAGCCTTATTCGCGCATTAAAGTGTTTGTGAATACCCAAACCAATCTTCCTGTTAGGGTCAGTTCAATTGGCAAAGATGGTGTGGATTTTACGGTTACCCTTTCCAACGTCACACTCGGTAAAGAAGTTCCGGATGCCACCTTTGTATTTGATCCTGTCAAATACAAAAAGGTGGAAATCGTGGACATGAGGGGACTTTAACTGGTAAACCTTACTTCTCAGGAATATATAGAACCTGTAAAATAGCAAATAAAACGAGGCTGTCTAAAAAGTCAGAAATCGTCATTGCGAAGGAGGGACGACTGAAGCAACCGGAGCGAAGCGGAGCTCAACGAAGTTAATCTATCTGTATTTTAACAGATTGCTTCACTTCGTTCGCAATGACGGCTTCGATTATCGGACTTTTTAGACAGACACATATCCTGTTAAGCATTTTGCCAACTATATTGACGAACTCTATTTACTTGGTATGTTCTTAAGTGTTTCAACCAGAAAATCCCAGAATTTCTGAACACTTTCTATATGCACCTTTTCATCAGGTGAATGTGGATGTTTGATGGTAGGACCAAATGATACCATGTCGAGGTTAGGATAAACCCCGCCAATGAGCCCACACTCGAGTCCGGCATGCACTGCTTTGATTTCCATATTTTTACCGTACTTCTTGTGATATACCGTATCCATCGTTTTCATAATGGTGGAATTCATATTGGGCTTCCAGCCCGGATAGGCGCCGGCGAAACCAGCACGGGCACCTGCCAGTTCAAACAAAGCCTTTATAACTTCGGCAAGATTTTCTTTTGCGGAATCTACAGAACTGCGTAACAAACAACTGATGGCTATTACCGGACCATTTGTTTTAATAATCGAAAGGTTAGTTGATGTTTCCACCAGTCCGTCAATACCATCGGTCATTCGTATCACCCCGTTGGGGCAACTGAAAACTGAGGCAATGAACCTCTTTTGCAAGCCGGGTTCCATTACCCTGGCAGGCTTGTCCGCAGGTGTTATGGTAATCTGAAGGTCCGGTTCGGTTGCAGAAAGTTCCTTGCGAACTACCCTTGTATACTTTTCAACAAGTTCTTTGAACAGGTTCACCTTGTCCTGCGGAACCAGCACAATAGCATGTGCCTCACGCGGAATGGCATTACGCATATTGCCTCCTTCGAACTCACATAAACGTAAACCGGTTTCATGTTCTGCCTTGCGGAGAAGTCTTATCAAAACCTGATTTGAATTTCCCCTTCCCAGGTTAATATCTAGTCCGGAATGGCCTCCTTTTAGTCCCGATACTTTTAGTGTAAAAGGCTGGTATTCCCCAGGTACTGTGTCAGCCACATAGTCGAATTCAATATTGGCATCCTCACCGCCTGCGCAGCCAATAAACAACTCACCCTCATGTTCCGAGTCGAGATTCATAAGTATATCACCTTTAAGTTGTCCTGGTTGCAGGGCAAAAGCTCCTGTCATCCCGGTTTCTTCATCAACAGTGAAAAGGCACTCAATGGGGCCATGCTGCAAGGTTTTATCTTCAAGTACCGATAGCATGGCTGCAACACCAATACCATTATCGGCGCCGAGTGTGGTTCCGTTGGCTTTAACCCATTCTTCGTCGATATATGCTTCAATGGGATCTTTTTCGAAATCGTGATTTTTGTCGGTGTTCTTTTGGGGGACCATATCAACATGCGACTGGAAAATAACACCCTGACGGTTTTCCATACCTGGTGATGCTGGCTTACGGATGATGATGTTGCCTACTTTGTCGACCCTGGTTTCGAGCCCGAGGTTTTCGCCGAATTTTTTGACAAAATCAACCACCAGCGCTTCTTTTTTGGAGGGCCTGGGAATTTGGGTAAGGCTTTTGAAATTTTTCCAAATACCTTGTGGGGCAAGTGTTTCGATGTTTGTATTCATATGTTGCGTATTAATGAGTGACGTAAATGCTAAAATTACCGATATTCCGTTTTTTGTGCCAAGATTTTTATCATATATTTTGGTTTATATAAACGTATGTCCAATACTTCCGGAATGTATTTACACCTTATTGGCCTACCACAATTTTTCACAGATTATTAACGTCGGCCACCGGAACCTTTTTATAAATTTGGCGTAATTATTGTTAATTGTGAATAAATCTGATATTTATGAGAGTTTTAATCATATTTTTCGCTGCTATTCTTTTTACTGCCCACGTTGGTGCACAAGGCGCTGTTAAATGGCATTCCATCGAAGAAGCTTTTGAACTGGTTAAAAAAGAACCCAGGAAGATAATGATTGATGTTTACACCGACTGGTGCAGCTGGTGCAAGGTAATGGACAATCAGACCTTTAGTCACCCTGTTATTGCTGACTACATCAATGCCAATTTTTACGCGGTAAAATTCAACGCCGAACAAAAGACCGACGTAGTGCTTAACGGGCAAACCTACAAATATGTGAATAATGGAACCAGGGGCTATAATCAGCTTGCAGCATCGTTATTGAACGGTCAACTTGGATATCCTTCGGTGGTTTTCCTGGATGAAAAAACCAACATGATATATCCTATGCAAGGTTTTGTTAAAGCCCAACCTTTTGACCAAATTCTCAAGTTCATCGGCGGAGATGCCTATAAGACCACCAAATGGGAAGACTTCACTGCAAGTTACGTTTCACCTGTTTTGTAGGTCTGCACTTACCATAGCGCCGTATTGGTAAACCGGAAGTATGGCTTCGGTCCACAATTGTTCGCCTACTGTTATCTTTAGAGATGCCTGATCCGGTATTCGGTAGGGCAGGGTATTGGCGGAAGGCTTCAGCGGGACGATTTGTTTTTCAAGCCCGGCTGTTTTATTGGCAGCTTCGATATTTAAGATAACCGGTATGCCACCCGCTTCTTTTGCATCGAGAAACCCGTCCGATTCAGAAAACCTGAAAAGCACAACCCTGTCGCTGTTATTGCCGGAAACCGGTGTGTAATGAAGGGTACGTTCAATGGGAGTTACAATCCTGCGACCAATAAAAAGGGCCAGGTATTCCTTTTCAATGCGTGATAGTTCTGCAAGTGCATCAGCCATAGCTTCACCTTCGGGCATATAATCGTACTGGCCGGCAACCAGTTTAAACCTCCGCTTCTTTAATTTGATCAGAAAATTGGCAGCCTCTTCGGCTTTTTGTTCAATGGTTTTTTCCTTTAATACATTTCGACTTGCTGGTCTGGTTGCGTATAATGTGTCGGGCATTGTAAGGCTTACTTCAATATCTTTTTCAGCCTCAAAATTACGTTTTACCGAAAGGTCGGTATACTGAATGGCGTCGGGGTCAACAGGCAGCGTGTATAAACTGGCCTCGTCAGCTGAAAAATCCTTACTATTCAGTATTAGTTTGTTATTTAGCAATTGAGCAATACCCGGGTTGCTTTCCGGATTGGTAATGCCCTTAAGCGTGTATATAAAGTCGGGATCGGCTTCGGTGTGCTTCTTCAGAAGTATTGTGGTGAGCTTAAAGTGTTTTTCTGTTTTTGATGGGGCATGTTGAATACCCAGGTACTTTTCAGCAAATTTGTGAAAAGGTCCCGGAATGATTAAGGTTTCTTCGGCTTTAATATGTACATCAATTACCGTTTGTGGCAAAGCATAAATATAGGAAAATGATGCAGCAGGTCCCGAATCGTTAACATTGTTTACCGTGATGCTTCCGGTGGAGGCACAGCTTAGCAGAAGGGCAGGGTATATGAGAAAGGTGTATTTAAACGTTTGGTTTTTCATTTTATAAAAGGGCTTTATATGCATTACCAATATTATCAATTACATCTGAAGCGATAAGGGCGGCTTCTCCGGTAGCCCTGCAAGCTATATCGCCGGCTAAACCATGTAAAAAAACACCCAAAACAGCTGCATCACGGGGCGTATATCCCTGCGATAATAACGAAAGAATCATACCGGTTAGTACATCACCACATCCTGCGGTTGCCATACCGGGATTACCCGTGCTGTTGAAAAAGCAACGACCATCAGGCAATGCAACGGATGTGTAGGCTCCTTTCAATACTATGATTACTTTATGTTTGACCGAAAAGTCCAGTTGCATTTTATGCCGAAGGTAACCATTGCTGTTTTTCCCGGTGAGCCGGTCAAATTCTCCCGGATGTGGCGTTAGAATTGAATTTTCTGGCAGGTAACCTGTTAAATCGTTATTTGCGGCCAGCAGGTTAATGGCGTCAGCATCTATCACCAGGGGATTTTTCCACGCGATCAGCAGGTTTTTTAACGCCAGGGCCGAAAGGTTACTGGTGCCAATACCCGGACCAACACCTATGGCAGCATATTTTTCCAAAAGCGGTAAAACAGAAAATGAAGCGTTGTGGTCATCAATGCTGAAAATCGATTCGGGAACCGATGTCTGCACCATGGGATAACCAAGACCCGGAACATGTGTGGTAAGCAAACCTGTTCCGGTTCGCAGGCAGGCACGTGCAGCAAGTATGGCGGCTCCCATCATGCCATAGGATCCGGCTATCAGTAATGCGTGCCCAAAATCACCTTTGTGGGAAAAATTTCTCCGTTTGTGCAGGATTGGCAACACATCTGCGTTGAGGGTGTAATGGTAAGTGGTTTCTTTTTCGGAGATTATTTGCGGATGCAGGCCAATGGGAAGTATATGCCAATGTCCGGTGTAAAACTCGTTTTCAGAAAAGAAAAACGATAACTTAGGAAATTCAAAAGTAAGCGTATCTGAGGCCTTGATAATGCTATGGCTGTATCCTGCACTGTTATCGTCACCTGGAAGTCCGCTTGGGATATCAATGGATATTACCCGGCAGGCAAGCTGGTTTAAGTGGTTGACCAGTAAGGCCGAAAGGCCTTCGAGCGGACGCGAAAGTCCTGAACCGAAAAGTGCATCAACAATAACAGTGGGAGGCCCAAATACAGGAAAATCTTTCGGGGTGAACAAATAGTGAACCGGAACTCTTTTATTGCTGAGCAATCTGTCGCGGTTGACAGCTGCATCGGCTGAAAGGTTATCACTTATTTGCAGGTGGAAAACACTTATTTGTTCAAACCGAAGGTCCTTTAAAATCCGGGCCAGGGCCCATCCGTCACCTCCGTTATTTCCGGGTCCGGTGAATATAGCTATCGGATGATTTCTCCCGATGTTATCAGTAATCCACCTGGCACAGGCACCGGCGGCCCTTTCCATCAGGTCGGCAGAAGCTATAGGTTCATTTTCAATAGTATACCGGTCAATTTCACGTATGGTTCCGGTGTCAAAGATTTTCATAATAGCTGACCTGGTTTCCTTTGTCCATGAAGTGTTTCTTATAATCGTACTGTAACAGCAACGTCAACTTGTTTTCATGGTTGTATTCTTCATAAAGGCTGATGGTACCGGATGGCAGGTACTTGTAAGACTTTTTGGAAGGCTTTCCGGTTTCATCACCATCGGTGACAACCGATGATAGCAATCCTTTATCGTTATAGTTGTATTCTTCTTTGTATTGAAAAGCCTTACCGCTGTTATATCTTCCGCTATAGCTAATAGTTGCAGTTTTATTGTCACTGTTATAGGTAATGGCCTTCACCTCAGTTTTCAGGTTGCCTGCGGCCGCTGGTTTGAATTGGGATGTTTCCAAAGAAAGCCGACCGGCGGCATCGTATTTGAATTTTGTGATAATTCCCGCACGTTTACCAAAATACTCCTTCTGTTGCAGTTTTTGTTGTTGTGCATTGTATTTAAAAACTGTTTTTCCGGTCATTTCAAGTCCGTTTTTACCTGGCACCAGTGACTCAAGTCCCGTTTCCAATCCCGAGGGATCAAAGTTGTGTTTAAGGATATACAGTAAGCTGTCCTCACTGTTGTAACATTCTTCAGTAAACAGTTTACCTGCCTGGTAAAAATAAAAGGTATACCGGGCAATCTGGTGGGTCTTTTCATCATAGTGGATTTCACGGAACAGCACATTGTCGGGTGTAAAAAACTGCTGTTTTAGTGTATAATAACCCGTGGTGCGGCCGGCATCATTCAGGTTATGCTTATAGGTCAGGTGTATTTTCAGGGTATCAGCGGCAAATCCTTGTATGGTGGCAAACAGGAGCAATGCGGCCAGCACTGTAAAGCAATGGCATCTCTTCATTTTTTCTAATTTATTTGGTGATGGAACCTTCGGCACAATGAATGGCAATTAGTTCATCTGCAGGTTTGTATCCCAACGATTTTGCCTTTTTCAGATCCTCACAAGCCTGCTTCATCTGCTGCAGGTTTAGTTCTGATACAGCGCGTCCATAATAAGCCACCGGGTGTGAGGGATCAAGCGCAATGGCCTTGTTAAAATCAGGAATGGCTTCCTGGTGTAAGTTGAGATTGCCACGGGCCACTCCACGGTTGAAATAGGCAGTTGCCAGGTCAGGTTTCATGACAATTACCTGGTCGAAGTAAGTAATTGCTTTGGCATAGTCCTTTTGAGCCGAATAAGCTACGCCCAGTGAAAATATTGCATCTGAATTACCGGGTCTTTTTTGAATAAGGGTATTCAGGTCACGTATAGCTTCACCTGGTTTTTGCAGGTTGATATTGGACAAGGCTCTGCTGTATAATGCATCATCTACCCTGTGGCCATTATTAATGGCGTCGGTAAAATCGTTTACAGCCGACTGAAAATCTCCTTTTCGGGCGTAAGCGCTGCCCCTGTTAAAAACAACGTCTGCATTTCCGGGTTTGATCGCCAGGGCATCATTGAAATCGGCAATGGCACCCTCGTGGTCACCAATATTTAACTTAAGATATCCCCGGTTTGCATAAGCTTCATCGTTTTGCAAGTCGATACTTAGCAATTTGTCATAATCGGCTATGGCTCCCCTGAAATCGTCCATGGCTGAACGGGCTTCGATGCTTTTCAGGTAAGCTTCGATGTTTTCTTTATCCAGGTTCATAGCTTTCCGGTAATCGGCAACTGAACCTGTAAAATCGGCCAGGCTTGCCTTTACAATTCCGCGGTGGTAAAAGGCTTGGGCATTCAATGTATCAAGTGAAATGGCTTTGGTAAAATCGACCATGGCCTTGTTTTTATCATCGAGTTTGAAGCTGATCAGTCCCCTGTTCACAAAGAGCTTCGATTGCAGGCTGTCCAGGGCAATGGATAGATTGGCATGGTTAAGTGCTTCAGCAAATCGTCCCAGGTGATATTCATTTTGACTTATACCGTACAACGCTTCTGTAGATTTTCCATACCACCGGTATGCTTTTTCAAACGCAGTCAGTGAGGATTCATAGCTCTTTTCTGCCAATAGTCTGTTGCCTTCATCAAGAGCTTTATTAGCGATGGTCTTTCGCATCATCCACAAAATGAGCACTGTTGCAACAATCGCAATTACTATTGCCATGGATATTGTCCTAGCCTTTTTTGACATAGCTGATGTATATTAGATGTTCATGCTAATATCAGTAAAAAAATCAAAACCATAAAGGATTTGCTCAGAATACATGTTAACAATCCGTTTACCTTAGTAGTTTGCTTTGATTTTTTCCATTAACGCATTTATTAATATCGGCTTCGGAACAAAATCGTTTGCTCCCAGTTCCATGGCATTATGAATGGTTTCCTGCGAGGTGAAAGCTGAAACAACTATGATGGGAGTTTTATCAAGATGCAACTCAGATCTCATGTTCAGAAAGTCAAATCCGGATATTTCCGGCATGCTCAGGTCGAGTAAAATCAACCGGGGGTTATTCTCATTGAGATAATCTATCGCCTGTCTGACATTCGTTACGGTATGGGTAGAATAACCGGCTTCGTTTAGTGCGTATTCCATCAGCAATAGGGCAGTGCTGGAATCGTCAATGACCAGAATAGTATCAATGTCTTCCATGGGATGGTGGCAGGTATCCTAAAGATAGTAAAAAAAACATCAAATTATTCTCCTGATAGCAGAAAGTTTGCAGCAATTTCATATATTCAACGTATGTTTTTAAAACCCATCTATGTTTTTAAAACCCATCACTATATGAAAACCATCAGAATATTTTTTGCCTTTATGGCGCTTATTGCAACTGCTTCCGGTTGCGTAATTAATGTTCAGGACACCATTAGTGGAAACGGAAAAGTCATAAAACAAACACGTGATCTTCCCGTGTTTACCGGTATTAAGGCATCCGCCGGTCTTGATGTTTACCTGACCCAGGGTGAACCCCAGATTGTTGAGGTGGAAGCCGATGAGAATCTCCAGGAATGGATACGCACGGAGGTTAACGGAGGCGTATTGCACATATATTCCGAAAAGATGATCCGGATGGCCAAAACCAGGAAAATAAATATTACCTGTAAGAACATTAACAATATTGATATTTCCAGTGCAGCTGAAATTACCGGGATCAACCGGCTTAAAACCGATAAACTCGATATTGACATGAGCAGTGCAGGCGAGTTGAACCTGGAAATCGATGCCAACGAAGTCAGTATATCCATGTCGAGCGCCGGTAACGCCGAACTGAAAGGAATAACGCAGGCATTAAAGGTCAACCTCAGCAGTGCCGGTGATCTCGATGCTTTTGAACTCGAAGCAAAAAGAGGAGATGTAACCGTATCCAGCGCCAGCACGGCCAGGGTTTTTATAACCGAGGAGGCACGTTTCAGGTCAAGCAGTGCAGCCAGTATTCAATACAAAGGAGAACCGAGGCTGGCTGAAATCAATACCTCCAGTGCAGGATCGGTGAACAAAAAGTGAGGTAAACATCAAAGCAACCGGGCGGTGAGGACATAATTACAGTATTTCCTCAGGGTTTGATTAACAACGTGCTGCAATAAACGGCCATTCTCCGGGCAAAAGCCCCAGGCTTTTCAGCAAAAAGTTTCGTTGCTAAAGGAATGGCTGTTTGCCTTATTTGCTGCTGCTTTTTAGCTGTTACAACAAGCACTTTTGCAACTTCATCCGTGGATATGTTGTGGGGCTCGGTTTTGATGAATTCCTCCAGTTCAGCCAGGTCGTGGTCCATACCCAGTTTCTCTGCCAGCCGGTCGAACTGACCGATGTAGCCATTCAAAATCGCCGGCCATATGGGCTGAAACAACAGCAGTTGGTTCCAGATCATCTTCACGCGTTTGCGAAGATTGTGCATGGAGGTTGCCTGGGTATCCTGTATAGCTGTTTTCAGGTTATTGCACCCCTGCCGGTAAGTGTGTTCCAAACCTGCACAAACCACGTTAATATTTGCACCACCGAGGTTTGCATTCAGCAATAATTGCTTTTCCTTATTGAGAATAGCCACAATCTGTTCCGGCAACCGGTCATCTTTGATCATATTCATCATTATGGAATGATGGCGGGTGGTGACTTCCTCCATCAGTTTTTCTGCTGCCTGGTGAACAGGTTTAAGTCTCCGGTCACTGGTCAGCAACGCGAGACTTTGCCGGTAAACCTCGTTCCTCCTGGCGCCAGCCAGTAAGTCACTTATGCCTGCATATTGCCTGCGTGCATTTTCGTAAATATCGTTTTCAATTCCCGCATGAAGAAGCCTGTATACAGCCCTGATACGTTTGGTTGCTTTTCGGATCTCGTGAACGGCATAGTCGGGGTTCTCAGCAAAACCATGGCAAAGATCAATGCAAAGGTTGATCTGTGCTGCAATTACACGGGTAAAGAAATCAGGCAAGGTTTCGTGCCGGTTAAGCCTGAATGCGTTAAACGCTTGCTTTTTCATTCTTCTAATGTAAGAACAATTACCTACATTTGTGAGAATAAGTTTGCATTTAAAGAATGGAGAACAAATACATACATGTGCTGGCCATGGAGCTGAACCTATTGCCCTGGCAGGTTGAGAATACCATGAAGCTGTTGAACGCCGGCGCAACCATACCTTTCATCAGCCGGTACCGCAAAGAAGCCACAGGAAGTCTCGACGAAGTGCAGGTAGGCGACATACGCGACCTGTTTAATAAATACCAGGAGCTGGAAAAGCGGCGTGAGTCCATCATTAAAAGTATTGAAGAGCAGGATAAACTTACCGAAGAACTTCGTAAAAGGCTCGATGAAGCCATGACCCTCACTGAACTCGAAGACATATACCTGCCTTATAAACCCAGGAGAAAAACAAGGGCCTCAGTAGCCAGGGAGAAAGGGTTGGAGCCTCTTGCCGACATTCTTTCTAAGCAAACCGAAAAGGATGTTACGGGTGTGGCTACCCAGTACCTTACCGATCAGGTAGAAACGGTTGAAGATGCATTGCAGGGCGCACGCGATATAATGGCCGAGCGGATAAACGAAGACCAACAGGCCAGAAATTTGGTGCGAAGGCAGTTTTCGCAGGGTGCGGTAATTACCTCGAAGATTATTAAAGGTAAGGAAGAAGAAGGAATTAAATACAAAGACTATTTTGATTTTGCCGAGCCGCTGAACCGGTGTCCTTCGCATCGGTTGATGGCCATGTTGCGGGGCGAAGACGAAGGATTTCTGCGGTTGAGCATTGAGCCTGATGCTGAAAAAGCCGTTACGCAACTCAACCGGCATTTTGTCAGGGGAGCGGGTGAAGGTCCCAACCAGGTTGTCCTGGCCATTAAGGATTCTTATAAAAGGTTGTTATCGCCGTCGATTGAAACCGAGTTCCGGGCACTTTCCAAGGAAAAGGCCGATGCACAGGCCATCGGGGTATTTGCCGGAAACCTGAAACAACTCCTGATGTCACCTCCCCTGGGTCAAAAGCGTGTGCTGGCCATTGATCCGGGTTTCCGAACCGGCTGCAAGGTGGTTTGTCTGGATGCACAGGGGAATTTATTGCACAACGAAACCATCTTTCCACATCCACCGCAACAGGAAACCACCCAGGCTGTTAAAAAAGTTGGTACACTGGTAAACGCTTATAAAATAGAGGCCATTGCCATCGGAAACGGTACAGCCAGTCGCGAAACCGAAGCCTTTATCCGTAAAATCAAGTTCGAACGTGATATTAAAGTATTTGTGGTCAGCGAAGCAGGCGCATCGGTATATTCAGCTTCAAAAACAGCCCGCGATGAGTTTCCCGATTACGATGTAACGGTTCGTGGTGCGGTATCCATCGGGCGGCGATTGATGGACCCGCTTGCCGAACTGGTGAAGATCGACCCCAAATCAATTGGTGTGGGGCAGTATCAGCACGATGTCGACCAGCATAAGCTCAAAGAATCGCTCGACCAGGTAGTGGAGAGTTGTGTGAATGCAGTGGGCGTAGACCTGAACACAGCCAGCATGCATTTACTGACGTACGTCTCAGGTCTGGGACTTCAGCTTGCCAAAAACATTGTTGATTACCGCAAAGAACAGGGTGAATTTACCACACGCGAAGACCTTAAAAAGGTTCCCCGCATGGGCCCCAAGGCATTTGAACAGGCCGCCGGTTTCCTCAGGATCAGGAACGGCCGTCATCCCCTCGATAACAGCGCGGTTCACCCAGAGAGTTATTACCTGGTGGAAAAAATGGCACACGACCTGGGCCATCCGGTAGATGATTTGCTGAAAGACGAATCGTTGCGTAAGAATTTGGATATCAGCAGGTATGTCGACGAAAAAGCCGGTTTGCCAACGCTAACTGATATCATGAATGAACTGGCCAAACCCGGACGCGATCCGCGTGCTGCCATTAAGGTTTTTGAGTTTGCGGACGATATTCATACCATCGAAGATGTACAGCCGGGTATGGTACTTCCGGGCATTGTTACCAATATCACCAATTTTGGCGCTTTTGTCGATATTGGGGTGAAACAGGACGGACTGGTGCATATCTCACAGCTGGCCGACCGGTATGTCACCAATCCGGCCGATGTGATTAAACTTCACCAGCATGTAAAGGTGAAGGTAGTGGAGGTGGACCTGGCCCGTAAACGGATTCAGCTGACGATGAAGAATGTGAAATGAGAAAAGAGAAGTGACAAGGGACAAGGGACAAGGGACGAGAGACAGGAAACGGGAAAGTGGCAGTAGCAGGAGCAGCGGCAGCCAAATCTCTACTCCCAATTCTCACACATCCAGTATCCAGCATCCAGCATCCAGTATCCAGCATCCAGTATCCAGCATCCAGCATC
>CAZUBW010000019.1:0-52102 GCA_964618645.1 uncultured Bacteroidales bacterium
TAACTTTGAAATCACCCGCGTCGGCAGTAGACTTGAGGGTGTTTTCGACATCGCTGACACTGATAAACAGACCAATATAAACAGATAAGGTTCCTTTTGCCAATGGCGGGGTAACTTCCTCGCGCTGACATGACAACACACAAAACGTGATTAACATAAGGGATAGAGCAGCTAACTTTTTCATGATGGTTATTGTTTTAGGGTTTATTCTTAATACTATTTACCCTAAAAAGGTAACCCTGTCCTGAAAAAATTATTTATGCTTTGAAAAAAGGTTCATCTCGCGCAGGTAATGACCGGCAAGAAACTTTACGGATTCATCAACCGGAACAAAAGTAGTACCCGGTTTTTCGCGGATTTTATCACTGGAATACGACAAACTTTCCCTGGCAATTTGCATGGTTCGCCTGCTTATCCGGGGTGTTTTACCCGTAAGTAATGAACGAAGTGATTCTAAAAATACAGCTATCGAAGCCATTACGGGTGTAATCATCTTATCGGGCTTTTTGCTGCCCAGGGCATCAGCCAATTGAGCCAGGTATTGACGGTGGGTAACATTTTCCGAGCAAAGAATAAACCTTTCACCTGTTGTTTCACTATCCGTAAGCTGTATCATTATCCTTACCACATCGCGAACATCAACATAACCAGATGCGCCCGAGGGGTAGTAAGGCAGCCCCCTGACTATTCTTGCAAAAAGATCACCGGTTTCCCCATGCCACATACCGGGGCCGACAATGACGGCCGGGTTTACAATAACAGCATCCAATCCTTCATGTATTCCCCGCCATACCTCCATTTCACCCAAATACTTGCTATGTGCATAAGCGGAAGCTGTTTCTCCTTCATTCCAGAGGATTTCCTCATTAACGGGCTGAGAACCGGCAGACTCACCCAGTGTGGCAATGGAACTCACATGACAAAGTTTACGCACTCCCATTTGCAGGCAGGCATTAACCACATTGGCTGTACCAGCAACATTTGCCTGGTTGAGCTGTCCCCGTTCGCCATCGATAAAAGA
Source organism: uncultured Bacteroidales bacterium (assembly GCA_964618645.1). Lineage (GTDB taxonomy): Bacteria > Bacteroidota > Bacteroidia > Bacteroidales > UBA10428 > UBA5072. The sequence continues at coordinate 1,022 of CAZUBW010000019.1, forward strand.
AACTTTTCCGGCAACATGATAAACCTGCTCTACATTGTTCAGGACCGATAACAGCGAAACCGGATCCGTCACATCTCCTTTTACCCAGTCGATTTTCCCGGAAAGTACAATGTCTTCGGCCTGGTAATAGCCAAAAATCTTTTGTGTGAAAGCAATTTTTTGCCCGTCGCGGTATAAAGCCCTGACTTCCCTGCCGGATCTGGTGAGTTCATAAAGCAGGTGTGATCCTACAAAGCCGGTGGCCCCGGTAACCAGAATCATCTCTTTTACAATTCCATTTCACTGATTAAACCTGAAAAGAGCTTGACAAGGGCCGTTTCAGCAGTGGAGGCGGCCTGAAGAATATCCTCAAGTTTGGTTGGAATAAGATTATCAGGGTCACATTCGTCTGTAAGCACCGAAACAGCCGCGCAGGGCAATCCCATCTGATGTGCCACAATAACCTCAGGAACGGTCGACATCCCCACCGCATCGGCAAAGGTTCTGAACATTCTGTATTCAGCACGGGTTTCGAGATTTGGCCCCATTACTGAAATATAAACTCCCTGATGCAGCACAATTTGCTCACGTAAGGCAATTTCCAGCATTTTGTTGTTCAGGCGGGGCGAATACGGACAACTCATATCGGGAAATCTCGGGCCAAATGAGTCTGAATGATTGCCCCGTAAAGGATTATCAGGAAGCATGTTAATGTGATCGGTAATGAGCATCAGGCTCCCTTTTTTAAAATTCAGGTTCATGGCGCCGGCTGCATTGGACAGCAACAAGTAACTGATGCCCAGCATCCGGAAAACCCTGATGGGAAAAGTAACTTCCTGAAGAGAATATCCCTCGTAATAATGAAACCTGCCCTGCATGGCTAATACATTCCTGCCATGCAACCGTCCGTAAATCAGTTTGCCTGAATGTGACTCGACTGTTGATACAGGAAAGCCCGGGATGTCTTTGTAATCAATAATACAAAGTGGCTCGAGCCTGTCGGCAAACTTACCCAGTCCTGTTCCCAGGACAATACCAACCTGCGGGTTATCAATACCCGAGGACCTGATGAAATCAACTGCCTTCTTAACTTTATCAAGCATGTTCAGAAATTTTAGCTATTTCAAAAGTAGCAATTATCGTTCGATTTCCATCAGCACTTCATCCTTGGACACCGAATCTCCGGGCTTAACATGAATTTTTTTAACTTTTCCGGCCACAATCGCAATAATTTCGTTCTGCATTTTCATGGCCTCAAGTATCAGGATAGCTTCCCCTTCTTTTACCCTCGCGTTTTCCTCAACCAGCAATTCAACAATTTTGCCTGGCATAGGAGCAGGCACGGTTTCTACCTTACTGGCTTCCTTATGCTTTTCGAGAAATTTACGACGCCGGTATGAAATCGGCGACTCAATGGTAAAATGATAACTCAGCCCGTTGAGCAGCACTGTGTATTTGTTCTGATCTTTATCGGTGATCTCGGCCAGGTACTTTTTATTTTTATATTCGATGACGGTAAAGCCTTCTTCATCCTCAAAGATCTTTATATCGTGCTTGTGGCCGTTGATCTTTAATTCCTCGCTAAACGGATTCCTGATCACGTATTTCCGGCCCCGCGGATTAACCGCAATATATTCGGGATCAACCTTCTTCTTGGTTTTCAGCAATTTCATACGTTTTGTTTTTATAATGACTTCAGACGCTTATTCAACACCCATGGGCTGATGTTTTTGCCTCTTTCAAAATCAGGCACTGCCATCCGGTTTGTTTCGAGTTCGGCTGCAAAATCAAAGGTGGCTACATATGCGGCAAGCATCTCGTCATCTTCTTCATTATAGTAAGTGGTTTCCATATCCTTTTCGATAAAGGAAGTATTAAAGTCACCTTTTCTGAATTTGCGGTTATTGAGCACGGCCAGGCAAAAAGGAATCGTGGTTTTAATTCCCCTGATCCATACTTTTTTCAATGCCGCTGTAGCTGCACTCAAAGCCTTTTCCCGCGTTTCGCCATGCACAATCAGCTTGGCCACCATTGAATCGAAGTAAGGTGTAATCACGGAATAATCTGTTATTCCGGTATCAATCCTTATATTTTTGCCTTTCGGGAACGAAATCTTTTCGATTATACCCAGGTTAGGGGAAAATCCTGCCTGCACGTCTTCGGCATTTATCCGGCACTCAATGGCCCAACCATTAAGTTGAATATCGCTTTGTTCGAGTGTAAGCTTCTGCCCCGCTGCAATTCTTATTTGCCATTCAATGAGATCGATCCCCGATACCATTTCGGTAACAGGATGCTCAACCTGTATGCGTGTATTCATTTCCATGAAGAAGAAATTCTTATCAGCATCAAGCAAAAATTCAACCGTGCCGGCAGAATAATAGTCAACAGCCCTGGCAATTTTTATGGCAGCTTCTCCCATTTCCTTTCTCAACCTGTCGTCAATTGCCGGCGAAGGCGACTCTTCGATCAGCTTCTGGTGCTTTCGCTGGATGGAACATTCTCTTTCTCCCAGGTGTATATAATGACCGTGTTGATCCCCTAACAATTGGAATTCGATGTGCCGTGGGTTTCTGACATATTTTTCAATAAACAATGACGCATCATTAAAAGCTTTTACCGATTCATTGGCTGCCATTTTAAACATTTTTTCCATATTGGCCGCCTTCTCAACAATGCGCATCCCCCTGCCTCCTCCTCCTGCCGCCGCTTTAAGAATTACGGGATAACCAATTTTTGAGGCAATGTCTGCAGCTTCACGCGCGTTTTTCACATTTCCCTGGCTACCCTGTAAAAGCGGAATCTCATGTTTCTGTGCAATCTGCTTGGCAATGGTTTTGTTGCCCATTTTATAAATGGCGGAAGCCGAAGGTCCGACAAAAATGATCTTTTCCTCTTCGCAACGTCTGGCAAAATAAGGATTCTCAGCAAGAAAGCCATATCCGGGATGGATGGCATCGACCTTTGCTTTTTTGGCGGCTTCTATAATTCGCTCTACATCAAGAAATTCAGGAATTTCATCATGATTCTCGGAGAAATCAATTACATCATCTACCAACCTCAGGTATAATGCATTAGGTTCCTTGGCTGTTTTAATACCAATGGTTTTAATGCCCATTTTCTTTGCCGTTTCGTTAATTCTCACGGCAATCTCTCCGCGGTTTGCAATCAGCAGGGTTTTAATTTTCATACGAAGAAATATGTTATTTAGGATCGTATGGCCTTTTGCGCTGGGCGTAAAAAACCAATTGTAAGAATATTTTGCATCCTGATCAGCATCAACACAAAAAGATGTTTCATTGCCGTGGGGGATGCATTTATAGGGTAAAGGCCATCCGGCATATTACAGGGGTATGTTCCCGTGTTTTCGCGATGGCACGCTTATATGTTTACTTTCCAGGGCCTCAAAAGCTGTTATCAGTTTCTTTCGGGTCACCGCCGGATCAATAACCTCATCGATATATCCCTTGTCATCTGCCACATACGGATTCGCGATCTCATCGCGGTACCTGGCTGCAAGTTCCTTTTTAAGTTTGGCAGGGTCCTTGGATTCGAGCAATTCTTTACGGTATAGTATTGAAACGGCTCCTTCGGGACCCATCACGGCAATTTCTGCTGTTGGCCAGGCAAAATTCACATCCCCGCCCAGGTTTTTGCTGTTCATTACACAATAGGCCCCGCCATATGATTTGCGCAGAATAACCGTGATTTTCGGAACGGTTGCATCAGCATAGGCATATAAAAGTTTGGCGCCATGCCGAATGATTCCGTTATGCTCCTGATCCACTCCGGGAAGAAACCCTGGAACATCCTCAAGCGTGAGTATAGGAATGTTAAAAGCATCGCAGAACCTTATAAAACGAGCTCCTTTTATAGATGAACTGATATCAAGCGTTCCTGCCAGTACTTTTGGTTGATTGGCAATTATGCCAATAGCTTTGCCACGAAGCCTGCCAAATCCAATCACCAGGTTCTGTGCATAACCAGCCGAAACCTCAAAAAAGGAATTCCTGTCGATCAGTAAACTGACAATTTCCTTGATGTCGTATGGTTTATTGGGATCATCCGGGATAATATCCCGCATGCGCTCATCCACCCGTAAATCAGTATCGCAGTATTCAAAGAAAGGCGGGTTTTCAAGGTTGTTCGAGGGCAGATACGATAAAAGTTTCTGTACTCCCCTGATGGTGTTTTCTTCATCCTCATAAACAAAATGAGCTACTCCGCTCTTTTTCATATGCACCAAGGCACCACCCAGGTCGTCAAACGAAACATCTTCGTTCAACACTTCTTTAACTACATTGGGACCCGTGACAAACATATAGCTGGTTTTGTTTGTCATAAACACAAAATCGGTTATCGATGGCGAATAAACAGCACCACCGGCTGCGGGACCCATAATAACTGAAATTTGTGGAATCACCCCGGAAGATTTTACATTCCGGTTGAATATAGAAGCATAACCTGCAAGACTTGCAACACCTTCCTGGATTCTCGCTCCACCGGAATCAATCAGTCCGATAAGGGGCGCACCTACCTTGAGGGCCATATCCTGCACCTTGGCTATTTTGTTGGCATGAACCGACCCCAGCGATCCTCCGAGTACATTGAAGTCCTGGGAAAAAGCAAAGGCAAGTCGCCCGCTGATTTTACCGAACCCGGTAATGACGCCATCGCCAAAAGCAGTTACCTTTTTGCCAAAATCACCGCCAGCCGGCGCCGGAACCGAAAAGGCATCCACCTCCTCAAAGGTGTCGGGGTCAAAAAGCAATTCAATTCGTTCCCGGGCTGTCATTTTGCCTTTTGCATGTTGCTTTTCAATAGCGGCCTTTCCTTGCTGTTGAATATATTCCTTTTGTCTTTCGAGGAATCTGGTGAATAGCTTTCCTTTTACATCCATGGGAAATGCATTAAGATTTATTCTTAGAAATGGGTATGGAAATAAGAGCTGAAAGGAATGATCGGTATTTCAACGGACAGAAATGCTGCAAATAAAAGTAAATTCAATTTCATATCCTTTCATTTTATCCGTTGCAATAAATTTGCCCTACAGGATGAAAGCAACGGATGTTAAAGAACGTTTATCTGAATAAGCGCAGCAAATTTAATAATAAAAAAATGACAATATCAATAGGCTGCCGGTTGTTCACCTTTAACCTATTGATATTCTATAGGAAAGAATTATATTAATTATTCTCTGCTGCTTTTTTATGCAGCAAATCAAAGACAATGCTTCCTGAAAGGTAACCAATGATGCCGCCAATAACGGTACTGCTGTGCCAGTGCGAAGTGATCGGGCATGAACCTGATTGACAACCAATGAATCTCCAATACAGGAAACCACCGGCTAATCCGGCAAACGTAAGCAGTATAACATACCAGTACTTCAGCAAAAAGGTCCGCATTACCTGACGTTTAGCACTTCACCAATTGCCTGTTTAAAGGTCTCCTTGGGCAAAGCTCCCATAGCCATCTGCGGCTGTCCATCGAGCGGAATAAAAAGTAAGCTGGGAATACTTTGAATGCCAAACATGGCCGAAAGTTCCTGTTCTTCCTCGGTGTTTATCTTAAAAATCTCGAGCTTATCCTTGTACTCAGCCTTCAATTCTTCCAACACAGGCGCTACCATTTTACAGGGCCCACACCAGTCGGCATAAAAGTCAATTATCGCCGGCTTTGTTCCCTCATATTTCCACTCTTTGTTGACTTCGTAATTAAAAACCTTCTCTTTAAAGGTATCTTTTGTTAAATGTTCAAGTGCCATCTTACTACTTTTTGGTTTTAACTCATCCCATCAAAAATCAAGCCATATATTCATATATGTTAATATGTATGTATGTAATGCCATTATGTCAGGCATTCAACCAACAGGATATCAATTGGTCCATTCGGCATATTTCTCAAAGGTGAACCGGAATCTTGGCAAGAGCTCCTGGTAGATTTCACCCGATTCGAGCATTTCATCATCGCCTTCTTCGTACATCCACTTTACTTTAACAATTTTAACCGTAGTTTTGTTTTCAAGCGTCTTGAACAAGTCAAGCAATTGTTTCGAAACACTGGTGTTGAAATAATCCAGGTTGATTTCCATGTTTATCTCTTCGGCAGTACTATCCCTGATCCATGCCAGCAGCGGGGCAAAAAACCTGGACGCGTCTTCGGGCAGAGCCCTTCCGCTTAACTTCAGCTCTCCGTTGCTTTTAAAAGAAACGGTAGGGAGCGATTCTGTACCTTGTATAAATAAATCTTCCATAGGACGCGACGAAATTATATCAGGAAATCGGTAAAATCTTCATTTCAAAATAATCAGGGAAAAATAACTGAAATTTGGATGCGGTATACGGAAAAACAATACCGTTTCCCAAGATAGAAATATTTCCATTGATAACCAAATGCCCAACCCTATAAGCAAGGGTCCTTTAATTAATTTGTTTTTAGCATACCGTTCACGCAGATAATTGCAACTGTTCAGCCGGTTTTTCGTATGATCCTATAGGACAGAATTTTGAAAATTATTATATTTAGCTTAAATTAACCCGATTAACACCTGTTCTATGAAAAACTTCATCGTACCCATCGATTTCTCCCCTGAATCGATCAACGGCCTTAAAATGGCAATCCTTTTCTCCCAAAAAGCAAAAGTCGATATTCACCTGGTGTATGTGTTGCAAAAATCTGCGGAAACCGATAAACAAGTGGCAGACCGTGAACAGGCCCATGCCGAAGAAAGCCTTGGCAACATAATCAACGAATACCAGCCGGAACTGGGAAACCAATCGAAACTGCAATTCCGGATTGTGAGGGGCAGGGTATACCAGGAGGTTGTTAATTTGGCCCATGAACTGCCTTTCTCGGTTATTACTGCTTCAACACATGGAGCGTCAGGGTTTCAGGAATTATTCATCGGCAGTAACGCGTTTCGTATCATTTCGGCCACCGACAGGCCAGTGATTACCCTTCGAAAAAATTACTGCCCCAAAGAAATTGCCAGGGTTGTCATGCCCATTGATCTTTCTACCGGTTCACGGCAAAAGGTTCCCTTCACTACCGACCTGGCCAGGCTTTTTGGCGCTGAGATCCATGTGGTTGGTATTCACACTTCGCGAAGCAAGCAGGATGTTAAAAAAATCAGATCCTATTCAAGCCAGGTAGCCGGCTATATCGAAGGAAAAACACATTGCGAGTCGAATGAGGTTTTTGGAGACAACGTACCTGAAATGCTCATCAATTATGCCAACACCGTCAAAGCTGATATGATTTCTATTACTACTGAAACCACTTCAGGACTCAGCCTGATCATAGGCAATACTGCCCATCAGGTGCTCAACAAGGCCGAAATACCCGTACTCTGCCTGACCCCGCAACAATTAACCAAATCGGGCTCGTTTGCCTCCATGGGGGGTTAATACCGCTACGGTCTGTTTTTCAAGATACTACGGATCTTTTTCCCCAGTTTATGTACCTGGGGGATTTCCTCGTCGTAATATCCATGCTCATAACCGTAGCCGTAACCATAGCCATAACCATAACCATAACCATAACGATAAGAATATCCGTAATATCCTTTGGTCTGTACATCATTAACCAACAGGGTCATGTTTTTCAACCCCCTTTTGGTATACAAATCCTCTACCAGTTGCAACACCTGCTTGCTCGAATAGCCATGGCGGATAACAAATATGTGCATATCCACCATTTCTTTCAGTAGCAAAGCATCCGTTACAATGGCTATTGGTGGTGTGTCCACTACAATAAAATCGTATTCCTTTTTCATGGCCTCAATAAATACTGCCATTCGCGTCGATTCGATCAGCTCGGCCGGATTGGGTGGAATTGGGCCCGAAACGGCTACAAAAAGATGTTCAATATTGGTGGTATGAATGGTGGGTTTTTCCTGAATTCCTGCCAAAAATGAACTGATTCCCTGATCGTTGTTAAGCCTGAATATCCGGTGTATTTTCGGTTTCCTGAGGTCGAGGTTAATCAGCAGCGTTTTACGTCCGGCCATGGCCAGTATGGCTGCCAGGTTTACCGAGCAGAATGTTTTACCCTCACCGCTGATGGTGGAAGAAATGGAAATGATTTTATGATTCTCGTTCTTTAGCAGGTATTGCAGATTCGAACGCAGCGAACGGAACGATTCGGCCAATGCCGATTTGGGATTTTCGAAAACCGGCAGATCATACGATTTGTCGTTATGGCCTACCGATCCCAGAATGGGCACCGTGGTTTGTTGTTCGATATCTTTTTTGTCTACTATTTTGTTGTTGAAGTATTCTATCAGAATCAGCAGCATGAGCGGCAATAACCCGCCCAATACTAACGCCATCATGTAATTCATCGAAGTCTTTGGTTTTATCATCACGGCATTTTCGGGTCTGGCCGTGTCAAGCAGCCGGTGATCCGAAGTATTCGAAGCTTTTGTTATACCGGCTTCCGCACGCTTTTCCAGCAGGAATGTATATATCTGATCGTTAATATTGAACTCGCGTTGGATATTGATCAGCTGCCTTTCCGTGGAAGGTAGTTTGCGGATTTCCTTTTCCAGATCGGCGATTTGCTTCTCAACGCCGGCCATACTAATATTATTGGTCTCAATAAGGTTGTTCACATTCTCCAGAATATCCCTGCGCAGGTTTTCGAGCTGCATGTTCACCATATTCAGTTTAGGATTACTCTCGTTGGTACTGAACTGCAAGTTCCTGCGCTGCGTGTTCAGATCATTGGCCTGCGCTACCAGCGAATTAAGCAAGGCATCCTGAATGCCCATTACCGAGGGGGCGATGATTTCAATATTGTCTTTTTTGGCTGTTATATAATTTTTGATATAGGCAAAGTAACTTCCTTCAATGGCTATTTCAGCTTTGCGCGTGTTGTGAAGCTCCATCTGCTGAAATAAGGCATTTCCTTCCTGGCTGATATTGATAATCCGGTTAGCCGCGCGGAAATTCTGCAACCGGACACCAGCCGTCTGCAACGAATCAATAGTTTCCCTGAGTTGCTGGTCAATAAACCTGATGGTGTTGAGGGAAGTGGTGTTTTTTTCATCGAGGTTCGACTGGATATAAACCAATGACAGGGTGTTCAGGTAATCACAAATTTGCTCTTTGTTGGCCCCGGTCATAGATAGGGTAAGAATCGACCCTTTCTCGTCATTCACTTCAACATTCAGGCCGGCACGATAACGATTTACCAACCCGTTCATATCGTGCATGACAAAATAATAACGCAATGGAAAGTGATCGAGCGTTTTCATGCTTTCGGGTGCCCGGGGTAGAATGCGGAAATTGAAATGCTCATGTTCAAAAGCCTGCCCAAAATAGAGTTCCTGCGAAATGCCATAGCTGTCATCAATGGTCAGGCGATATTTGGTGGGCGATAATATGGTAATATATACCGGGTAATTGATCTGGTTGGGTTTTGAGGTGTCTGTCTCGACAATAAAAGGGGAACTGTTGTACAATTTTGATTCGGCAATTCCCCGGCGACCAACTGCTGTATAGGAGGTGCCAAAATCAAGTTTTTCAAGCGCTGCATTGGCCATTTTATAAGACTTCAGCACCGTAATCTCATTCTGCACTACAGCTTTGGTTCTCCGGTTACGAATATTGGTCATCTCTTCAATGACACTCTCAATATCCCCGCGGGGCGTGTTCTCATTGGCAATGATAACAGAACAGTTTGCCCTGTATATATCCTCGGAATAACGGTTAACCAGGTAGGCAACAGTAAGCGCTACAAATATCGACAGGGCAAACCACCACCAGTTGTATAAAATCCGGTAGAGATATTTCTTGATGTCAATACTTTCTTCTTCACGGTAAATTTCAGGATATGGATCCATTTCTGTTAATTGCTGAATATGAAACGTGTAAAGATAGTAAAATAAAAATCCTATATTTGTTTAACCTATACTTTTCTGTATGAAAAAGCTTGTAGTGCTTACCGGTTCTGGCATAAGCGCCGAAAGCGGACTCAAAACCTTCAGGGAAGCCGGAGGCCTCTGGGAAAACTATGATGTAATGGAAGTAGCCAGTTACGCTGGTTGGACCCAAAACATGGAACTGGTATTGCAGTTTTATAACGAACGAAGGGCCCAGCTTAGGGATGCCAAACCCAATCAAGGTCATACGGGACTGGTTGAACTCGAAAAATATTTTGATGTTCAGATTATTACGCAAAACGTAGATAACCTCCACGAAAAAGCCGGAAGCAAAAATGTGCTGCATCTGCATGGTTTACTTACAAAGGCCCGTAGCACAGGCGATCCGGATCTTATATACGATATCGGCTACGAACCCATAAAGCCTGGTGATAAATGTGAAAAAGGATTTCAACTCAGGCCCGATATTGTTTGGTTTGGAGAAGCTGTACCTGCCATTGAAGAAGCCGCATCCCTTACCTCCACAGCTGATATTTTTGTGGTCATTGGCACATCCATGGTAGTTTATCCGGCGGCCGGACTTATTGATTACGTTCCCAAAAATACCCCTGTTTATCTTATCGATCCGAATGATGTTGCCGTGCCCATTTACCGCCATATCCATTTTATACGCGAAAAAGCCGGTGCAGGCGTAAAAAAACTGCTCAAACAACTGCTTCATGAAACACCGGAGTAACGCTACCCAAGCTACAGGTTTACTGGTTCTTTTGCTGGTCGTGTTAACGTTTTCTGCTAACGCACAACGGTTTAACGGTGGAGTAACGGGTGGTTTTACAGCAGCTCAAATCGACGGCGATTCCTATGCCGGTTTCGACAAACTGGGCTGGCAGGGGGGTGTTTTTGTGGAAACAGAACTTGTGCCCCTTTTCGATGCGCGCCTGGAAATCAGATACACATCAAGAGGTGCCAGAAATCCTGCAGGGGACGACAATACCGGTGGGTATTTTCTGGCTTTGCATTATATCGACCTCCCGGTGCTTGCCGCCCTTAAAATCAAAAAGGCAGGAGCTGTTGAAATAGGCCTGGTACCGGGTTACCTTTTTGCCCTGAACGGGGAAAAAGACAATGGTATTCTCACTGCTGATGATAAAGCTGCTTATCATCATTTCGACCTGGGAACATTGCTGGGTTTTCGTGTCAACGTCACTGCAAAACTTGCGGTGAGCTTCCGTTATTCCTATTCCATTTTTTCCATCCGCGATCTCGGGTCAGCCGGTTCATATTACAGCTGGTTTGGACAATTATTCGGCCACTCAAAGGGCGACTTTAACAATTACCTTTCGCTGGGAATACACTACCAGCTGAAATAACCTGCACATCAGGCGGATCCAAAGAAAAGGTAAGCAATGAAAATGGAAGCAATCACTCCGGCCAGATCGGCAATCAACCCCCCGGTAACCGTATAGCGCGTGTTTTTAATATTTACAGCACCGTAATAAACCGCTAACGTATAAAATGTTGTTTCCGTTGACCCCTGCATAATACAAGCCAGTCTGCCGGCAAAAGAATCGGCCCCGAATGTATTCATGGTCTCAACCATTAGAGCCCTGGCGCCACTGCCACTCATGGGCTTCATAAAAGCTACCGGTAGCGCGTCGACGAATCTTGTGTCGATGCCAAACAATGCAAAAAAACCACCAATGCCGTCCATTAAAAAACCAAACGATCCGGACGCCCTGAATACCCCGATGGCTACCAACATGGCCACCAGGTAAGGAATAATCTTAATGGCTACCTGAAAGCCCTCCTTTGCCCCGTCGATAAAAGATTCGTACAGGTTAATCTTTTTCCGGATGCCCAGCACAATAAAGACAATGATCACCAGGAACAACAGAAAGTTTCCCGCGAAACCCGTCCGCGTAGCCATGGTTGCCTCAGGCAAGCTGCTAAGGTACCAGATTATGCCCCCCACCAGGGCGGTAATGCCCCCCAGGTAGGCCAGCACCACTTTGTTAAGCAATTTAATGCGCTGCCGTATGGCCACATAAATCAGGCCAACCAGGGTTGAAAAGTAGGTGGCCAGTATTACCGGTATAAAAATATCGGTGGGTACTTTGGCATTGCAGGCAGCCCGCATGGCCAACACACTGATGGGTATAATGGTGAGGCTGGAGGTGTTGAGGACCAGGAACATGATTTGCGCATCAGAAGCCTTTTCGGAATCAGCATTCACCTCCTGCAATTCATTCATGGCCTTTAATCCAAGCGGTGTGGCGGCATTGTCAAGTCCCAGCATATTGGCACTGAAATTCATCATAATGGAGCCCATGGCCGGATGTCCTTTGGGAATCCCCGGGAAAATCCGCCCGAATAAGGGATTCATTAAACGCGACAGGGCACCAACGGCACCTCCGCGTTCACCAATTTTCATAATACCCAGCCACAAGGTCATCACGCCTATCAGGTAAATGGATATCTCAACGCTGGTTTTGGCCATGTCAAAAGTACTTTGAACAATAGCCGAAAAAACATCCCGGTCGGCTGCGTCAAACAACAGCCCCAGATGCTGCCAGCAAAAATCGCGGAAGTAATACCCGGCCACCCTGAAAACAGCCACAATAAAACCAATGACGAAAAACCCGATCCAGATGTAGTTCAGCACCATATTGCCAAGCTTGATTGATTATTCTTCACTGACCAGCGCAAAATCGATCTGCTTCCTTTCCATGTTCACCCGCACCACTTCAATCTGCAAAGGATCGCCAATCTGGTATTTCTTACCGGTTCGCCTGCCCCTGATACAGTAATTGTCTTCGTCGTACTCGTAAAAATCGCCCGCCAGTCCGCGAATAGGGATCATCCCCTCGCATTTGTTTTCGATTATTTCGACATAAATACCCCATTCGGTAACACCCGACACCACCCCTTCGAATTGTTGGCCAACCTTGTCCTTCATGAACTCGGTTTGTTTGTATTTGATGGATGCTCTTTCTGCCTCCATGGCAAGTACTTCCATTTTTGAAGAATGGCGGCACATCTTTTCATACGCTTTCTGATTTTCCGTGGGCGTCCCTTTCAGGTAACCGGCCAGCAAGCGATGAACCATCATATCGGGATAACGCCTGATGGGGGAAGTAAAATGGGTATAATGGTCAAATGCCAGTCCGTAATGCCCAATGTTCTTTGTGGTATACTCGGCCTTGGCCATGGCACGCAATGCCAGGTTTTCAACAATGTCCTGCTCCCTGGAACCCCGCACCTCCTCAAGCAGGTTATTAAGTGACAATGCTATTTGTTTGCCCGACTTCAATGATATTTTATACCCGAAACGTTTGATGAACCGTGAGAATTTCTGCAGCTTTTCATTGTCGGGACGATCGTGTACACGATAAACAAAGGTCTTCTTTTCATGTGCTTTACCGACATATTCAGCCACCTTTTTATTGGCAAGCAACATGAACTCTTCAATCAATTCATTTGATAACCCATGCTCACGATAATAAATCCGCACCGGCCGGCCCTTTTCGTCCACGTCAATTTTCACTTCATCGCGTTCAAAAGCCACAGCCCCTGCCTTAAATCGCTCTTCCCTTAAGATACGTGCCAGCCTGTTCAGCATAAGCATCTCGTCTTTCAGGTCGCCTTCGCCTGTATCAATTATTTGTTGGGCTTCCTCATAGGAGAATCGCCTGTCCGACCTGATAACGGTACGGCCAAACCATTCGTCCTGCAATTCTGCACGCTCATTCATGACAAAAACGGCAGAAAAGCATAACTTATCCTCGTTCGGCCTCAGCGAGCAAATATAATTCGACAATCGCTCGGGTAACATGGGGACTACACGATCGACCAGGTAAACCGAAGTGGCCCGTTGAAGCCCTTCTTCGTCAATGAGGGTTCCGGGATTGACATAATGGGTTACATCGGCAATGTGAACACCAACTTCCCACCTGTCCGGCGAAATCCGGCGCAATGACAAAGCATCGTCAAAATCTTTGGCATCTGCGGGGTCAATGGTAAAAGTCGGCACTTCCCTGAAATCGCGCCTTGCTTTGATATCGGCTTCCGTAATATGGTCGCCTATTCGGGCAGCCTCCTCCTCCACATCTTCAGTGAATTTGAAAGGCAGGCCAAATTCGGCCAATATGGCATGCATTTCGGTTTCATTATCGCCCTGATCGCCTAATACCTCAACGATTTCGCCAAACGGATTCCTGGCATTCGCCGGCCATTCGGTTATACGTGCAATAGCCTTCTGCCCTTTCCCGGCACCTTTAAGTTTGTCAAGCGGAATAAACAAATCGAACGGCATCTGGCGGGTATCTGGAACCAGAAAGGCAAGTCTTCCGGCTATTTCCACTGTACCAACAAATGTTTCCCTGGCTCTTTCGAGAATCTCAACCACCTCACCCTCGAGCCTGCTCGATTTCCTGTGGGCATAAACCAGCACTTTTACCGTATCCCCATTCAGTGCATGATGCAAATTCTCCTGCGAAACAAAAATGTCGTCCTTAAAGGTTTCGGAAACAATATAAGCAAAACCACCCCTGGCCATATCCACAGTTCCTATCACCGTTCCACCCCTCGATTTAAGCCTGAACTTACCTGTTGATACCTCTTCAATGGCTTCCTTTTGTTTGAGCTCGCCCAACAAGGATGTAACCATTTTCTTCTCGGCCGGATCAGTAATGAGCAGCGCTCCTGCCAATTGCTTATAATTAAAAGCTTTCTTCGGATGGGTAGTAAAAACAGCCAGCATGCTGTTTGACAGTTCTTTTTTACTTATCCCCCTTGTTTTATTTCGTTGACTCTTTCTTCCCATGGATTTAAATTAATGGCAAAAGGTATGAAACATTTCCAAAAACATGTACAAAAAACTGCATTACAGGGTGCTTTTATTCACACCAAAAGGTTCTTCCTGATGGTGATCGCCCAAAGGCTCTATGTGGATGGTCACATCAAAAACGTTGTCAATACTCGATTTTATTGAATCTTCCACGCGGTGTGCTATGGCATGGGCTTCCCTTAACGACAGATCGCCGTTCACTTCAAGGTCAATAACGATCATAATCTTGTGCCCGATATGCCGGGCGCGCACCCGGTGCGGATGATGTGCCCCCGGTACTTTGTCAATCGCATCAAAAATCTTTTCGTAAATGGTGCAGTCTCTTGTCCCGTCCATAAGTTCCAGGCTGGCATCCCTGAATATCTTAACGGCAACCCATAGCACCCAAAGACTTACCGCGAGAGCAAAAACGGTATCCAAAACAGGTAACCTGAAAACATAAACACAAATCAATCCCAACAAAACCGACACAGAGATCAATACATCGTTCTGCATATTTTTGCCATTGGCCATCAGCATATTGCTGCCAGTTTTCTTTCCGGCATGAAACTGATGAAGCGCCAGCAATAACTTTCCCACGATGGATATAAGGGTAACATATAGGGCCAGTTTTGTGGGCAACTGATCGTGTATACCTGAAAATAGTTTCCGGATGGTGGTTATCAGCAATTGGGCACCTGCGAAGAAAATAATAAAAGCAAGCACCTTTGTTGCAACCGTATCGGCACGCTCGTAACCATACGGGTATTTCCTGTTGGGGGGTTTCGACAGGTATCGTGCGGTAAACAAAGTTATTGCAGAAGTGATGACGTCTCCGGCAGAATCAATCCCATCGGCAACAACAGCCAAACTGCCCGAAATAAAGCCAACAACAATTTTTAAAGCCGATAAAAAAGTGTTACCAATGATTCCAATCCAGGATGCTTTTCTTATCTCAATCTCCCGCTCAGCCATACAAAAGTTAAGTATTTCAAACAAAAAGCAACAGGCTCACTGCCATCAGCATCATGCCGCCTATCACACCGTAAATCGAAAGGTGGGCCTCCCCGTATTCCCTTGCTGCCGGTAACAATTCGTCAATGGAAATGAAAACCATGATGCCCGCTACTGCGGCAAAGAGAACACCAAAAACCACATCGTTAAGAAAGGGCATCAGCACCAGGAATCCAACCATTGCGCCAATGGGTTCGGATAAACCCGACAGGAATGAAAGCCAGAAAGCCTTTTTCTTGTTTCCGGTGGCATAATAAACCGGAACAGATACAGCAATACCTTCAGGGATATTATGAATGGCAATAGCCACTGCAATAGCTATCCCCAGCGTAGGTTCGCGTAAAGCTGCCGTAAACGTGGCCAGTCCTTCGGGGAAATTGTGAATGCCAATAGCCACGGCCGAAAACAACCCCATGCGCAGCAGCTTTTTTCTTCTGAACTCTTCTGTAGGGTGTTCTGCTTCTTCAATCCGTTTCAACTCATGCGGGTTTTCCATTTCAGGAACCAGTTTGTCAATAACTGCTATCAGCACCATACCCCCAAAAAACGAAGCTACCGTCAGCCAGTATCCGGCGCGGTCACCCAAAGGTATTACCAGCGAGTCGCGTGCTTTTGAAAAAATCTCTATGAGTGAAACGTATATCATTACGCCGGCTGAAAACCCGAGCGACAATGAAAGAAACCGTGTGTTAGTGGAATGCGCAAAAAAAGCGATAACACTTCCCACCCCTGTTGCCAAACCGGCAAAAAGCGTGAGTGAAAAAGCAAAAATTATCGAATGCCAGTCCATGCTGTAAGTCCAATTAAACCAGGCAGGTTCTCAATCATTTAAATTACCTATTTTATACAGCGATTTTTCATCGAGGATTTTAATTCTGCGGCCATGCAATTCAATCAAACCATCCTGTTTAAATTCCGAAAGCAACCTGATAACGGATTCTGTTGCCGTGCCGACCATATTGGCGAGTTCCTCGCGGGTAAGGGTAATCTGCAGGTATTGTTCCTGGTCGAGTTCGAAATCCTTGCGCAGGTGAATCAATACTTCTGCCAAACGTTCACGAACTGTTTTCTGCGCAATATCTGTAATGTAGTCATTGGCTTCTCCCAGCTCCTTACAGGCAATTTGCAGCAATTCAAGCGCAAAATTGCCATTGGTCTTTACAAATTCCAGCACGGTATCGGCGTGGACAAAGCATATAAGGGCATCTTCAAGTACTTTAGCCGATGTACAGGCCCGTTCGCGTGTTATGGTCGATCGGAAACCCATAATATCTCCTTTTTTGGCAAACCGGATTATTTGCTCCTTACCGTCAAAACCTGTTTTGAAAATCTTTATGATACCTTTTTGCACACAGTAGAAACCATTGATACGGCTACCCTCGGAGTAAATGATGGTGCCCCTTTTATAGGTGTCGGGTTCCTGGTCAACCGGAATTAATGACAGTTCATGGTTGGTAAGATGTCTGAAAATAGATGCGCTGTCAATAAAACAATCCTTTCCGGACGCTGTTACTTGATTTTTCATAGAGCAATAATTGACGATGGGAATATTGACTAAATTTGCTATAAAAATACCAAATTAAGCAAAAAAAAATGAAAGATAATATTAACGTAAAATGGGCTGGCGGAATGGCTTTTGAAGCTGAATTGAATGAGCACAAAATTTTGCTGGACGCAAGCCCCGAAGTTGGCGGCAATAACGCGGGCCCCAGGCCAAAACCTTTGCTCATGGTTTCTCTGGCCGGGTGTACCGGTATGGATGTTATATCAATCCTGCGGAAAATGAAAGTAGAAGTGAGTGATTTTAACGTTAAAGTCGAAGGTACACTTACCGATGAACATCCCAAATATTTCACTTCGCTTCACATGATTTATGAATTCTGGGGGAAAGAACTGCCTGAAGACAAAATAAAACGCGCTATTGAATTATCGCAGGAGAAATATTGCGGTGTCAGCGCCACGCTTAAAAAGGTGGTACAAATAACCTATGAAATAAAACTTACCCTAATTTAGATGATTCTAAGGTGATTCGTTCGCTTGCCCGGAATGCAAGGCAGCATGGACTGGGTTTGTTAACCCTTTTATATCCCCGTTGCTGTGCCACATGCGGTTGCCTGTTGATGCAACACGAAAAGGTCCTTTGCTTATCGTGTTTGGCTGCACTGCCACGGACAGCTTTTCACCACATTTCCGACAACGAAGTGGCACGTATTTTTTGGGGACGTGTCCCCCTCGCAAATGCTACTTCATTCATTTATTTCAGCAAAGACAGCGAATACAGAAATCTGCTGCATGCCATGAAATACAAGGGACAATATAATGCAGCCATTGAAATGGGGAGGCTTTTCGGACTTGAACTAAGGAATACACCCTTTGCCACTGCCGACATTATTCACCCTGTGCCGCTGCACCATCGTAAACTTAAAAAAAGGGGCTACAATCAGAGCGAATATATTGCGCGCGGATTGTCTGCCGCGCTCAACATTCCTGTGCATTCGTCGCTTGTAAAACGTATTGCTGAAACGCCTACACAAACTAGAAAAGCACGTTATGAGCGCTGGGAAAATGTCAGAAACGCCTTCAAAATAATCGATGCCGATTCGCTGGCCGACAAGCACGTATTGCTGGTAGATGATGTTATTACCACAGGCGCTACCATCGAAGCCTGTGCCCAGGCCCTGCTGTCGGTTAGCGGCCTTACCCTCAGCGTTGCCTCGCTGGCTTATGCAAAACTTCAGTGATCATGAGCATGTAAGGATGTTTTTTCGTTCCTTTACAATAAATAAATTTACTGCCTGAAAAATAATTCACCATATTTGGAAGTTAGCTTAATTGAAAAATCATCCTTTTTTGTATAATCGGGGGATACCGCTATTTTTGCCATAACAAATAACAATTTGAAAAATACTCCCTTACATACCGGGCTTTTGTTAATCCTCTTTTTGCTTGCGGGATGCAGTGCACAGAAAAATACTGGTTTGTCAAGGGCCTATCACGGACTGACGGCCAAATACAATGTGCTTTTTAACGCCAGCGAAAGCTACAAAAAAGGTCTCGAAAAAATCGATAAGGATTTTATTGATGACTATTCCGAAATCCTCCCCCTCTTTAAGTATTCTTCAAAAGAAGTTGTTTCCGTTGCGGGTTCTGATATGGACCGTACCATTAAAAAGTGTTCCAAACTGATTACCCTGCATTCTATAACCGCTAAGCCCAAGGTAAAGGATAACAAAAACCTCACCCCCAATCAAAGAGCCTTCTTCAGCAAAAAAGAGTACAATGTATTTGTCGACGATGCTTACCTGCTGATGGGCAAAGCGCATTTTTACAAACACGAATTCGAACTGGCAACCGATATTTTCAGGCGTCTGATCAACGATTTTAAAAATCAGCCTGCCGCATTTGAAGCACAAATATGGCTCTCACGTATTTATACCGAAAACGGCCAATACATACCTGCTTCCGAAATCCTTTCTTCGCTGAATAACAATGCGTCCCTGCCAAAAAAAGCACTGCCCGAATTCTATACCACCTATGCCGATTACCAGTTAAAGCAGCAAAACTATGCAGGGGCCATTGAATTGCTCGAAAAAGCATTGGCCTGTGAAAAAAGAAAAAAGCAACGAACCCGCTACCTTTTCATACTGGCGCAATTGGCTGAAAAAACCGGGGAACTCAAAAAAGCTTCGGAATACTATTCCCAGGTTATTAAAATGAATCCGGTTTATGATATGGCTTTCAATGCCCAGATTAACAGGGCACTGGCTTACGAACAAGGCTTCGGTCAGGCCGATGTTATCGAAACCGAACTGAATAAAATGCTGCACGATGATAAAAACATCGAATACCAGGACCAGGTTTATTACGCGTTGGGAAATCTCGCCATAAAAGAAGGTGATGAACCAAAAGCACTTGAATATTATACCCGGTCCATCGCGGCCAATAAAGGTAATGAACAGCAAAAAGTCAGGTCGTATCTGACGCTGGCCAATCATTACTATGCCATCCCCGACTATCCAAATGCACAGGCTTATTACGACAGTGCCGTTGCACACATTGACCCTGATTACCCGGGTTATAACGCGATTTTTACCAAGTCCAAAAGCCTTACCCGGCTGGTGAATGAAATCAACACCGTAAACCTGGCCGACAGTGTGTTGATACTTGCCGCCTTACCCGAAGCCGAACGCAATAAGGTAATCGATAAAATTATTGAGGATGAGCGAAAAGCCGAAGAGGAAGCCCGGCTGAAACAGCAGGAAGAACAACTGAATCAGCAATTCGACAATGAAGCTGCCTTGCGTAATACCATGCGTCAACCCATGGCTACGGGTTCAACTGTAAAATGGTACTTTTACAACGATGCAGCCAAAGACCTTGGCTACCGGGAATTCCGCACACGATGGGGCAACCGGAAACTCGAAGATCACTGGCAAAGAACCGTTAAAGCCATGATTACCGCCATGCCCGGCGCAGGCACCGAAATCGACGAAATTTCTGCCAATGACGTTATGGCAGAACCTGCCTATGGAAAAATGTCGCGTGAATATTACCTGGTGAATATCCCATTTACCGATTCCGCCGTGGAAGCCACGCACAAAAAAACCGAAGAGGCCCTTTACAATATGGGGGTCATTTACCGCGATGAACTGAAAGATTTGGGGAAGGCCGGCGAATCGTTCAGGGAACTGGTAAAGCGGTATCCGGGTTCAACGTCCCTGCTCCCTGCCTATTACCAACTGTATGGCATTGCCAAAGATGAAAATAACCCGGCAATGGCCGATTATTATAAAAACCTGATCATCGGTAAATTCCCTGAAAGCATGTATGCACAGGTGCTTTCAGATCCTGAATACTTCAGGGAACTCGAAAAACAGGATCAGGCTGTCAGGGATTATTACAAACAAAGCTATGAACTTTACCTTCAGGGAAATTACAGCGAAGTAATGGCCCGTAGCGCAAATGCCGTGAGAATTTATCCCAATCATGCCTTACTGCCTCAATTCACCTACCTGGGAGTGCTTGCCGAAGGCAAAACCATCGACCGTGCGCTGTTCAGGGAAAAACTTGTCGCCATTACCAAAACTTACCCCAAAACCGACATTGCTGCCGATGCACAAAACCTCATCAGGTACATGGATACAGATCAACCCGAACTAAAACAGGCAGAAGAAATCCAGATAAGCCAGGAACTTTATGCCTATAACCCCGACTTTTCGCATGTATTTGCCTTTGCCGTTGACCGCAGGGCAAATGTCAACCAGTTGGTATTTAACATCATCAATTTCAACCTCGATCATTTTGATAACCTCAACCTCATTGTTGAGATCATTGACCTCAGCAACGCACAAAACCTGATTACGGTTAAAACTTTCCCGAATGCCCCGGATGCAACCGGATACCTCAATGCCATCGGCGCTTCTCCCGACATATTAAAAGACATGCCCGAAATAACCCTTACACCTTTTGTTATCTCCTCCTTTAACCTGAAGACCCTGAAAGAAGACAAGTCCTTTGACCGTTACCTGTTATTTTACAACCAAAATTACCAATGAATACCGAAGGAAAAAAAATACGTATCCTCTGGACAGATGATGAAATTGACCTGCTCCGGCCTCATATAATTTTCCTGCAGGAAAAAGGATATCACATAGATACTGCCAACAACGGTAACGATGCCGTGGATTTAATCCAGTCGCAACACTTCGACCTCGTCTTGCTTGATGAAAACATGCCCGGACTCAGCGGAATCGAAACCCTTAACAAAATAAGACTGCTCAATGCCGCCATTCCGGTAGTTATGATTACCAAAAACGAGGAGGAACATATTATGGAAACGGCAATCGGTTCAAAAATAGCTGATTACCTGATTAAGCCCGTTAACCCCAACCAAATTCTGCTTTCCATAAAAAAAAACCTCGATACAAAAAAACTGATCACACGCGAAACCAATACTGCTTACCAGGCTGAATTCAGGTTGCTGGGCGAGCAAATTAACAGTGCCCGTGATTTCTCCGACTGGGAAACCATTTACCGGAAACTGGTTTACTGGGAACTCGAGCTGGAACGTGCCGGTGATTCAGGTATGTCTGAAGTCTTTAGAATGCAGAAAACCGAAGCAGGTCTGGGCTTCAGCAAATTTATCCGGAATAATTACCTTTCATGGTTTTCAGCCAATTGTAAGGATAAGCCGCTGATGTCCACCAATATATTCCGGGAAAAGATCATCCCCCTTGTCGACCAGTCAAAAAAGGTTTTTGTCATCCTTATCGATAACCTGAGGCTCGACCAATGGCGTGTACTCTACCCCATTATCAACGAGTATTATACCCTGGAAGATGACGGACTGTTTTGTTCGATATTGCCTACATCCACGCAATATGCCCGAAACGCCATGTTTGCTGGACTGATGCCTCGCGATATTGCAGCCTTGAACCCACAGCTATGGCTTAATGATGACGAGGAAGGCGGGAAAAACCTGAACGAAGAAGAATTGTTGCAACGACAATTAACCCGCCTGGGAAAAAAATACCGTTTGTGTTACGAAAAAGTAGTTCATACCAAAAGTGGCAAAAAACTGGTCGACCAGTTTGCCAATTTGTTGCAGTACGACCTGGTGGTTATCGTTTACAACTTCATCGACCTGTTGTCACATGCCAATACTGAACTGGAAATGATCCGGGAGCTTGCAGTAGACGATTCGGCCTACCGGTCACTTGTACTTTCCTGGTTTCAGCACTCCCAGTTGCTCGACATCATCAGGTTAATGGCCGAAAACGGGATAACGGTTGTCTTTACCACCGATCACGGTTCCATCAGGGTGAACAATCCGCTGAAAGTTATTGGCGACCGAAAAACATCGGTTAACCTGCGATATAAGGTGGGTAAAAACCTGAACTATAACCCTCGTGAGGTTTTCGAAATAAAAGATCCACATGCCGCGCACCTGCCTAAGATCGATGTCAGTTCGGGCTATATTTTTGCCATGAATACCGATTTCCTGGCCTATCCAAACAACTATAACCATTATGTAAGTTATTACCGGAATACTTTTCAGCATGGCGGTATATCCATGGAGGAGATGATCGTTCCGGTGGTTACCATGTCTCCCCGATAACCATTGCCAAAAGGCCTATGTTTACCATTGAACTAAATTCCCTCACCGATCTGCCAATAGCCGCCGGGAAAATACTTGCCTCGGCCGGAAACATCCGCAAATTTGCTTTTTATGGCCCAATGGGCGCCGGAAAAACCACACTGATCAAAGCCCTGTGCGCTGAACTGGGTGCCACCGGTGTGGTTAACAGTCCCACCTTTGCCCTGGTAAATGAATACAGCACACTCCAGGGAGAACCCATATACCATCTCGACCTTTACAGGATCAGCTCGGTGGAAGAATTGTTTGACCTGGGCTACGAAGAGTACTTCCA
Source organism: uncultured Bacteroidales bacterium (assembly GCA_964618645.1). Classification (GTDB taxonomy): domain Bacteria; phylum Bacteroidota; class Bacteroidia; order Bacteroidales; family UBA10428; genus UBA5072. The sequence goes on from CAZUBW010000019.1 coordinate 24,153, forward strand.
TGGTAATCATTACGTATTTATCGAATGGGCCGGAAAAGCTGAATCACTGCTGCCTGAACCATTGGCAAAGGTAACCATCGAACCCCATGAAACCGGTAAACGCACCCTCCGCATTACGCTTTAACACCATAGAAAAATTTGATGTTTTATTGTTTTTATAGTACCTTAGTTCTCTGTAATTACTAAAATTTCTTGTTATTATGGTGGATTCCCGGCCTGAACCTGCGAGCAATCCCTTAATGTATGGCGGGCTTTTACCCCAGGAAGAACTACTTGCCATGGGTAAGAAATTCAAAAAGCTTACCATTGGCATTCCACGCGAGAAACAGCAAATCGAACAGCGTGTTTCGCTGACACCTGAGGCCGTTGAAGTACTGGTCGCCAGCGGTCACGAAGTATTGCTTGAAACCAAAGCAGGAGAAGGCGCACGGTACAACGATACCGACTACAGCGAATGTGGCGCTTTCATTATCGACAACCGTAAACAAGTGTTGAATGCCGATATCATTCTGAAAGTGTCTCCGCTCGAAAACAAAGACATTGATATGCTGAAAGGCAACCAGGTTGTGCTTTCATCCATGCACCAGGGCAGGCAGACCGAAGAGTATATCAGGGGCCTGATGGACAAAAAAGTTACGGCCTTTGCCATTGAGCAAATTCGCGACGAGCATAATTGCTTTCCGGTTATACAATCGATGAGCGCCATTTCAGGAATATCCGCCATTAACATTGCCGCTGAACTGCTCAGTAACCAGAATGGGGGAAAAGGTGTGCTCCTGGGAGGTATTTCAGGTATCACACCCACCGAAGTAGTCATCATTGGCGCCGATACAATAGCTGAATTTGCTGCCAGGGCAGCAATCGGACTGGGAGCCGTGGTTAAGGTATTCGACAACTCTCCGCAAAGGCTCGAAGAACTGCAACGTCATCTCGGCCATAGGTTGTACACTTCCATATTCCACCCAAAAGTACTGCGCCGGACCCTTAAATCAGCCGATGTAGTTATCGGAGCCCTTAACCTTTGGGATACCGGTCCGCGTTACTTTGTCACCGAGGACATGGTAAAGGAAATGAAAAAAGGTTCGGTAATCATTGACCTGAGTATTGATATGGGAGGATGTATCGAAACTTCCGAATACCGTACACTGCAGGATGCCATGTATATTAAGCACAATGTCATCCACTTTGCGGTTCCCAATCTTCCTTCGAGAGTTGCACGTACCGCCTCCATTGCACTCAGCAACATTCTTTCACCCATTTTGGTTACCGTTGGCAGCTCAGGCGGATTTAAACCCTTCCTCAAAGCAAACCTGGGGGTACGAAACAGCGTTTATATATATAATGGCATATTAACCAACGAATACATCGGCAACCAGTTGGGCATACCTTCCAAAAACATCGATCTGCTGATGGCGGCTTTCTGAAAAAATGCTGTGCTAACCCTTCCATTTGTCCCCGATGAGATGACAAATGCCATTGTTATCCCGCTTATGAATCGCTATTTTTAAACAATAGCTTCACCGATCCATGAATTACGATAACATGCTTACGCTGAAAAACCGGCTGGGTCAGTTCAACGCCGGCAAACTGCTGGACGTAGCCGTCGGGCGCGGTGAGTTTCTGAAATTTGCACTCAATGCATTTCACTCCTGGCAAAGTGCTGCAGGTATCGATACGGATGCGGAATTGCTCGAACAGGCCAAGGCCCGCCTTTCAGACACACCTGTGATTTTAATATGGGGGACAGCGCTGTCAATGCCTTTTACCAAAGATTATTTCGACACGGTTACCATGTCCAATGCCCTGCACCATATTGAGGAATTACCCGGACTTTTCGGTGAAACAGCCCGGACGCTGCGTGCGGATGGCCTCATTATCATCAACGAAATGCTTAATGAGTCACATTCCGAAATGCAGGAAACTTATATGATCTATCACCGTTTTATTGCCAGTATTGATAACCATCAAGGATGCTTCCACCACGAACCTTATACCTTAAAAGAACTGCTCGGCATTATTAAAGCTTCGCCCTTTCAGCTACAGGAATATTTCATCCACAACGAGGTGGCAGGTGATGTGATGAACATGGCCGAAACCGAAGCCATGTCGGAACGATTGCAAAAGAAAATTGCCGGTCTGAAAGGCACCGACTATTACTACTTCTACGAAAACAAGGCACGTGAAATCATCAGCCGTTTTCATAAAACCGGGATACACCGACCCCGGCATATCACCTTTCTCCTGAAAAACCGCGGTTGAACGGTTATTTAACCAGCGCTTGTCAATAAAGTTGCAAAATTTCTCAATTGGTAATGTGTCTGTTCCGAGCGTTTCATTTACAAGGCTTGATCAGTCCGAAAATGCGGAGTAAATGAGCAATTTTCGGACAAGCGTAACGCGGCAAATGGGACTTTATGGACAGACACCAACTAAAAATCAGGACAGGGAACCATTTTAACCCTACGCTTTATAGGCTTTGTTTTAAACAGGTAACTGACAGATACCTCGTGAGCCCCACCGGTATTGGTAATCAGTTTCGATATGGTAAAATCATAACTATACCCGATGTTCAGCTCCCTGGTTTTATAACCAATTAAAAGGGTAAACGCATCCCTGTTGAATACTTCTTTGTATAACGGAATCCCCCTGTACCAAAAACCAATGACCAAAGGGCTGTGATGCCAGTATACCCCCAGGTCGAGCTGACGGAACTGCTGTTGCTGCCGGTATAGAAAGGCCAGTTGAATGGTTGTGGGCAAAGGCCTCAACAATCGCTCGGGACGAACGAATTTCACGCCCCCGAACAAAGAATAACGGACCGGAACCTTGGCCAGGTTTTTTTCATCGCCTTCATACAGGTAAAGCGATTGGTTTGGCCTTAGCAGGTGATCCACGCAAAATCCCAGCCAGAACTTCTCGGAATACCCCAGTAAGGATGTCGAAAAATCAATGTCTCCTACCCTTTCCAGCGTTCTGGTCTCACCCGAAGTAGGGTTGATAACCACCCCGCTCGACCCCGAAGAAGTTGTGGAAGTGGTGAACTGATCCGCCCAACGTAATCTTTCAAAATCGATACCCCGCTGGGTATAGTTAAAATGCAGCCCCGGACGCATATGCACCGATTCGCTTACCCTGAAATCAAATGAATATTGCAATCCCAGGCTCGTGGTTCTCATCCTTCCCGTGCCTGCCACATCCTGGTAAGCGAGTATTCCAACGCCACTGTTGAATTTGTGAATAAACTTGTCGAATGAAAATGAATACGTTGTATAGCCATATTTGATCTCTGGCCATTGATTGCGATAATTGAACGAAAGCCTGTTCATTTCTGCCAATCCTGCAAATGATGGCGCCAGGTAAAGGTAATTCGAGTAAAACTGCGTAAATTGCGGATCCTGTGGAAATACCCTTAATACACCACACATCAGCATCCCTATTATCAGGTATTTTTTCATGGGTTAGTGCAATAAGGTTACATCGCCTTTTTCAATAAAGGCCTGTCCGTTTTCATAATTCCCTTCTACTTTCCAGATATAAACATCCTCTTTGGCCAGCTTGCCGTTAATATAGCCGTCCCAGCCAACTGCCTGGTCATAAGTCTCAAAAATCAATTCTCCCCAACGGTTAAAAATCATCAGGTGATATTCCTTAACGTAATCCAGAATGGCAGGTTTAAAAGTCCGGTTCTCCTCCAGCGAAGCAAGCGGACTGAAAACATTCGGGAAGAATATTTTGCCGGTTGGTTTTACAATCACTGCTGTACTGTACTCGTAAAGGTCGCGACATCCCTTATCAGTTTCCACGTAAAGGGTAACATCGTATGTTCCGTCCTTTTTGTACAAATGAACAGGGTTTTTCTCATACGACAAATCCGAGCCATCGCCGAAATCCCAGGCATATTTGTTGCCTGCTTCGGGATAATCGCCATTATCCGACTGATTGAAAAAATGTACCGATTGCTCGTTTACATATACTGTTCGTGGCGCAATATCAAAATACGCATTGGGTAAGACATATACATCGTTATTTACACTGTAGGAATCGGTAGTTCCATCTTCGCCCCAGGCAGTAAGCTTAATTTTATAGGTCCCCCACTCGTAGTAGGTATATTCGGGATCGGGTTTATTGGATACCGCGCCATCGCCAAACTCCCACAAAAATGAAGTCGAATACATGGACGTGTTCTCAAACTGAACCGTCAGCGGCATGCACCCGGGTTCTACCGGGTTAAACAATGCTACGGGAGGATGGGGAACAATTTTAATATTCGTCCATACACTGTCGGTGCAATGCTCTCCGCTTACAACCAGGGTTACCATGTATTCGCCCGTTCCTGGGTAAATATGCTGCCCGGGATCGCGCAATGGCGAAGTCTCCCCGTCACCAAAACGCCAAAGGTAATTCCAATTGCCTGTTTCAGTAGTATTGTTGAAATTTACCGTCACATCCGGTATCATTTGGGTTAACGGATCGGCATCAAAAGATGCCAGTGGTGATGGATGAACCGTGATCAGGGTAGTTGCTGTATCTTCACAGCCAAAAAATGAGGTTGAAATTAATTCAATGGCATATACGGTATCCCTGTCTGTTTCATTGTTAAACGTATGCAAAACATTGAAATCGCCTGAAGTCTCCTCCCCGTCACCGAAATTCCAGTAATACGATCTGCCTCCGGGTGTGGAAGAAAGTAATATGTCAGCCGGTGCACAGGCCTTCTCGGGATAAGTGGTAATGGATAACTCCGGATTCGGGTATACGGTTATGTATTCGTTTGCCGTGTGGGTGCAATTGTTTGAGGATACTGCCGTCAGTCTTACATTATAATACTGTACCGAACTGGTATGGTTTGCAAAGGTATGCACCGGATCAACTTCCGTTCCGGTTGAACCATCGCCAAAATCCCAGATGAAATCTGTTGCATAGTCCGATTGGTTGGTGAAGTTAACGGTAACCGGACTACAGCCGGGCTTTGCATCGGAAACAAATGACGAAAGAGGTGAATCGTTAAATAAGGTAATGGAATCCCTGGCCTGGCAACCATGACTGTCGGTAACCGTAAGGCTGAGTCCGTAATTTCCCCGCAAATAAGTGTTGAAAACAGGATTGGGAATATCCACCGCCGACAACGGGGTAGTGCTTCCTGCCCAGTTGTAAGTGGTATATAACCCCGATCCGCCTGTAACCACAGCATTCAGTGCAAGGTCGTTTCCCGAACACACCAATGTATCCGCCACAACAATATCAGTCGAAGGATTCGGATACGCCGTTACCCAAATGGTGTCCGAAGCACTGTTGGCATTGATGTCTCTAACCTCAACCGTTAACATATAATGGCCGGCAGTTGGAGCGGTAAACACCGGATTGGAAGCGTCTGTCCTGTCGAGATAAGCGGTACTTCCACCCCAGGTGAATGTATAGGAGGGCGTTCCGCCCGTAGGATTAACGGCAAGCTGCAAACCGGTACCCACACATGCTTGTGGCTCGGTATTACTGATATTGAGTGCTATTATGTCAACATTCACCTCAATGGGTTTGATGGCCGGAGGACCCGGACAACCCAGGCTGTTTGTCTCTACCAACTGAAGATTGTAATCACCCATGTTCGGGAATTCCAGGATAACAAAATTCTGATTTTCGAGCAGGAGATTTATTCCCGGAGGTATGGTCCAATCATAAGTCGAACCGGGTTGATAATTCACTGAATAAATTACATTGGTTTGGTTCAGCCCAACTATTGACGGGCCTAAAATATTACTTGCGGCCGGAACCGGCAAAACAGCGGCAATTACCTCTCTTCTGCTGCTTTCGCAACGCGTGTTTTCGTTATAGGTGGAAACGTAATAACGATGGGTCTCCGTCAGGTAAGGGGTGCGGTAATGATTGGCCTGTTCCAGCATATTCCCGCCGGAAAGGCTGTCGTACCACCTGCTGACAGTGCCGTCAGCCCCTGGAACCGATTCGAGAAGAACTGTATCCGGACCGCATTGCTGAACATCGTGTACGCCAGGGAAACCGGGAATGGGATAAATATTTGCCATTACCCTTTGGCGGGGACTTTCGCATCCGGTTGCCTCATCTACCGTTGATACCCAGTAAGGGGCAGAAGCAGTCAGGTAGGGTGTGGTGTAAACCAACCCTGTATCCAGTATGGTTCCACCGGATGAAGCGTCATACCAACGGTTAAAGGTTCCGTTACTTCCCAAACCCGATAAAATGTCAAGAGCCCCTTCGCCACAACGTGATGTATCATCCACCAAAGGACTGCCGGGTACAATGTCAATCTGCACCGGAACTGGAGTGCGACTGCTTTCGCAACCGGTAATGGTGTCAATGCTGCTCACCCAGTAAGTAACCGGAGCCGACAGAACAGGTGTGATAAAGGTATCTGTTTCCGCGAGCAAATGACCGTTTGTTTCCAGATTGTACCAACGGTTTGTTGTGCCATTGTTGCCGACTTCTGCCGGTATGGCCAAACTGGCACTGCCACAATGCTGCAACGCACTGACAAGTGGTACATCCGGTACCGGATGGATATCAATGTTCATGGCTCTGCGGTAACTCTCGCACCCTGTTGTATAATTGTAACTTGATACCCAGTATTGTCTTCCGGTGGTTAACCAAGGGGTGTTGAAATCATTTACCTCAGCAATAGCTGTTCCGCCCGAACCACTTTCATACCAGCGGTTAATATCGCCGTTTAACCCGGGGGTCGAATGAAGTGCCAAAACTCCGGCCCCGCATCTTTCAGCGTCGTTAACACCGGGAAATCCGGGAACAGGTTTGAACAATACCCCTACCGTATCGGCACTGGGCGGGCACGATCCGCTGGCAATATGCCATTCAAAAGTATAGTATCCCTCGTGGCCGGCTTCAATAGTGGCAATAGCAGCCCGGGTATGCGCATTGGGAAAGAAGGTCACATCACCCGAACCTGTAATTTTCCGCCAGGTACCGGTACCAATGCCGGGGTCATTGCCGGTTAGGGTTACCGATGTTCCGCAAACCGTATCATTCATGCCGGCATCAGCCGGAGGAACAGGAAGTCCAAAATCGATTGTGATGGTATCGGTTGTCCTGCAACTGGCATTTACAATTGTCCAGGCAAAAACATACAGCCCTTCGTTTCCCGGTATAATCTCAACCGTAGCATTGGGACTGCTGATGTCGGGATGAAACACCGGAGGCGTAACCACCGGGTTGGTAATAACACTCCACTGTGCTGTACCTACAGTAGGTGCATTGGCCCCCAGGGGCGCTGTAACGGATTCACATAAAAACTGATCCATTCCAGCAAAGGCGGGTACAGGATTTTCATCGCGGGTGATGATTACCTGGTCGGAACTGCCGGGACATATGCCGTACTGGCTGACCACACTCCACCTGAAAACATTACTGCCAAACGACAGGTTATGGACAAGTGTTCCGGCCAGGTGACTGTCGTCCAACATGCCTGTTCCGGATAAAACCGTCCAGGTACCCGTACCACCATTTTCAGCGGCAAGGGCTGCAAGATTAACTTCAGATGAATCGCACACGCCCCTGTCAGGTCCTGCACTTGCCGGACCCGGGCTAAGATCGCGCAGTATATTTATAGTATCGTGGGTAGTGGGACAAGCCCCATTCGGACTTCGGACTGTCCATACCAGCTCTGAAACACCGCCAGCCAGGCCGGTAGCCGTAGCGGAGGGATTGTGTATGTCGCTGAAAACAGCCGATCCCGAAGCAACCGTCCACGTGCCTCTTCCGCTATTCGTTGGCGTCTGGGCGTGTAATACCGTGCTGGTATTACCACAAAAAGCCTGGTCGGGCCCGGCAACAGCCGGAGCCGGTGGCAGGTCGCTGGTAATAATTACCTCGTCAACGGCAACACAAGGGCCATTGGTCATGGTCCACCTGAACAAATTCGGACCAGGAGCCAGGTGGGTAACATGACTGGTTGGATCAGCAGGATTTTCAATAACAGCCCCGGAGGTAGTACTCCATTGCCCTATGCCTATCACGGGTGTATTACCCTGTAAGGTATATTCATCGTCGCAAACAACTTCATCCGGACCGGCATTAGGTGTTGGCGCTGGTGTATCAAAAATCCGGAAAGTTATTTTACTCGGCGCGCTGGCACAAGCCCCAATGGTTTCGGTTACCCAGTAGGAATAACTCCCGCTCACTGTATTGTCAATGTAGGTTGGGGAACCGGTAGGATCAAAAGTGCTTCCGGTATGGATATGGTTTGTAAGCAGCGAATCGGTATACCAGTTCACCTGGCCACCCGAGGTGGAGAGGGTAAGCAAAATAGGACTTCCGGCACAAAACTCAAGCGACGGATTGGTAATAACCGGAGGCGTAGTGATGATTTCTATCAGTGCAGTGGTGGTAATGGGCGGTGAATCACCATCGATAAGATTAGACGGGGGTATGGCATCAAAAGGATTCCGGTCATAGGGATTGCAGATATTCCAGTTTCGCAGGGTAATTTCAAATATATCGCCTGCAATACCTCCTGCAGGAGCGCTGATTGGCCAGGAAATCTCCGTGGGTCCGTCAGCCGGTATCGGTATTTCAACGATGGGCCCGGCAACAGGCGGTAAAGAATTGCCATCTGCATCGGTCATCTGGTAAACATTGCCAAGCGGATCGCGGATGGTAACATTGGGAATGCGGTCGCCGCCAATGGATGTGGTTCCGTAAATAAACTGCACCCAACGTGTGATACGGTTGGGCTTGTCCGGTTCAATATTAATATTACAGTTAAAGGTCGAATTATCCTCAAAACGAACGTCAATGATATCGTCTCCTTCGCAAAACTGGGCCACTACAGGATCGGTGATAATTACGGCGCCGTTTTCATTGTCCCGCGCCCAGGCACTGAATTGTTGCTCCTGCCGGCTGCTGCTGACACATTGCTGACCATCAAAAACAACATACGCTTCGGCGGTATACGAACACTGATCTGCCGGGGGATAAATGTGGGTTGCTGTAGCCGTAAAAATAGTGTCGCCCTGCGATATGGCCGGCACCAGGTCAGTGGCTCCGGTTCCGTCGTTCCAGACATAGAGAATCTGTACCCTGTACGGATCTACCGGCAACATAAACTTATACCGCACATCCATGTTTAAACTAACAGGGGCACAAACGCTACTGGTTACCTGCCCGCTGTAATTATCGGTGATCAGTTCACACTGACCGGCAACCCGCAGCGAAAACGTGGTAACAAATAACGTGGTTACGGTTAGTAGTCTTGTTAATGTGCCCCTCATACCTGTTGTTATAAGCCATCCGATGCCCGTCGGATGTGGTTTCTACCGTTTTGCTCCCTGCAAAACCGTCATATGGGTTGTTGACAACAAGTCATGCAAATAAGGATTGTTTAGCGTGCTTTTCCATTTGCCTGTTTTATACGTTTTTTTTGACGAATGGTTTCATTTCGTTGACTAACGGTGAGTATTCTATGACTAATGCGAATTTGTGCCGGACAGGTGAGAAATGGTCGGCCCTTGGAACCTTGAGCAGGGAGCAAATGTTACTATAGAAATTTAGTAATTTCCAATCAAATTACCAATGAAACTGCCGCAAATTAAAAGGCTGACTGTGCTGAAATAATAATATCAGGCATTTTGCCGGCTCTCCGGCAATGGTTAGGGGAAGGGGGTTATTGTGGCCTGTCAATAACCTTACCGGTACAGGTGTACAAATCCACGCATGGACTTATCCGGTATGCGCATTTCCTTATTTTCGGGGTCTTCATAAGCCCTGAACAGGGATATGACATAATAATAAACGCCCACTGGCGCTTCACGTCCTGTGTTCTTAATGTTGCCGTCCCAGCCGCGCCAATCGAACATACTACCGGCATATTCATATACCTTTAGTCCACTTCTGCTGAAAATGGCAATATCGATATAATCAACCGACACATCAAGGCATCTCAGGGTATCGTTTGTCCCGTCGTTATTTGGCGTAAAAACATTGGGCATTTCAAAATTCTCGGCAGTGGCATAGGACAACTCTATTTCACGTGAAATTGAATCGATGCATTCATAAGGCAGATCCGATTTTGTAGTCAGCACAATGGTATAGGTTCCCGGCAATTTATACTCATGCACAAGCTGAAGTGAATCCCGGGTGAGTTTAAGGGTGTCCCCATCGCCAAAAATAAGCTCATAACCGGCCATGTTCTCCGATGACGACATGTCAAAACGGTATCGCCCGGGGGCGCCTTCCGAATTTTCGTAATATTTCCTGCGCCAGCTACTTCCCGGATATTCTTCCCCATCATACAGGGGAATATATTCCACGGTAAAACCTGCCTTGGATTTAATGGACTCGTAAAATACCGAATCGGTTCTCGCTAATCCGTATACATCTGTTACGGTAAGTTTATACCAGGTATCTGCCCAGGGCGGATTGTTTACCCGTGTAATCAAACGGGGCGAAGGATTTACTGCATCGGGATTGTCAGTGGTCCAGGTAAATTTCAGAATGGGTTGTACCTTTTGCTTTTCACCGGTTCCGGGATTATAATAAAACAAAGGCACCCTCGTTGTGTCGGCTCGCAAATCCAGTGACGAACAGTTATAATACCCGAATAGGAGTGTATCCCCGTCATCTTTGTTTATGATTTCCATGCCCAGGTCGTTAATCACTATCCAAACCCTGAAGGTATCCCTTTCCAGCCCCTTTGACATTTCTACCTGGTATCCCGAAGATACTGTAATGGTGTCGATCTGCGAAGATAAGCCGTTGGTTACACCCGGGATCAAATCATAGGTTATCGTCTGCGGATTGTAAACCCACCAATGGAAATCCCAGCCATCTGTACTGTCGGTTGAAACGGCTTCAAGGGCTGCATGAGCTACTGCACCAAAATAAGGGGTGTTAAAAACAAATACCTTGTCCATGGTCGTTACAGAACCATACCTGGCATCAAAAACAAAATCGGCTGTGGGAGCATAAACCTGCGATAACGCCATCGCAGCGAAATCCACCAGCAAGAGCAGCAATAACAGCATCCGTTTTAAAATCATCCGCATGAAGGATTTTTCTACAATGCTAACTAAAAAAATCAAGAAATAGTATCGGGTGATAATGAATATGGACTATTTGCGTACAAAAGGATTATTTTTACATAAATTTTTACCCATGGCAACCCCTTATATATTAAGCGAAACCCCCTGGAAAACTGTTCGCGATACCCGTTACGACATCGCCGTGCTACCCTGGGGGGCTACTGAAGCCCACAATTATCACCTGCCCTTTGGAACCGATACCATCGAAACAGTGTATATTGCTAATGTTTCGGCGCAAAAAGCCTGGGAAAGAGGCGTGCGGGTGGTTACGCTTCCGGCCATCCCCCTGGGTGTGAACACCAGTCAGATAGATATTTACATGACCATGAACCTGAATCCCAGCTCCCAGTTTGTTATCCTTGCGGATATACTGGATAATCTGAAACAGCATGGCATTGGTAAATTTGTGGTGCTAAACGGCCATGGCGGTAACGATTTTAAAACCATGATACGTGAACTTCAGCCAAAGTACCCCGACATTTTTATTTGTCAGCTCAACTGGTACGAAGCAGCACCGCTTGACCATTTCTTTGAAGAAAAGGGCGATCATGCCAATGAAATGGAAACCAGTATTATGATGCACATCACCCCCGGATTGGTACTGCCGCTTGATGAAGCCGGCGAAGGTAAGGCCAGGCAACCAAGGTTTTCAGCCCGGAAAGAAGGATGGGTTTGGTTTCCGCGTGCATGGACAAAAGTTACAGAAGATACCGGGATAGGCAATCCCAAAAAAGCATCGGCAGCAAAAGGTCAGCAATACCTCGAAACCATAACGGATAAAATTGCGGACTTCTTTTCTGAATTGTCGGTAACCAGTCAGGAAGACCTGTATGAATAACCCGATAGGACTGAAAAATGTAAGGCAAGCCCTATGTAAACTGTCTTACCAATACCATCTCAACGGCAGGATTGGTTTGGTTATAAATCAAACAATCCATCAGGAGCGTTGATGTGTACTTCTGCTTTTTTGTCGTCAATGGCCATAACAATATCGTCATGTAACGGAACCAGGTATTCTTTGCCATTGTGCTCAACCTCCAGCAGCGGATTGGCGGCAACTCCGGCAATGCTGCCTGCCAGTCCAACGTATCCAAGCCTGGCATCCACCACGCGGTAGCCCTTAACAGAAACCGTATTCATACCGGCTTTTTTTTGTTTTCCTGAGTGGTGGGCCATTATATAAACCGTTGCGCCTGCGAATGACTTTGCTTTTGTTGCTAAAGTAACCCCTTCGAAGCCAATTATGGCTGTTTCCGAATGGCTTAAATAAAAGGTGGTCATAAAAAAAGGAACCAGCAATCCATCGATTTCGATGAATACCGGTTCCTTATTTTTAAACCCTTTCGGGGCATTCGCTTCAAGCCTCAGTAATAACAAAGCCTTTGTTCCATGCGGCTTTGAAATGACCCCAAGCCTTATGCAGTCATCTTTTCTGATCATCCAAACAGTAATCCAGTATAAAACGCAAAAACGGCAGGATGATTAACTGAACAGGCGATACCCGCTCGCACTAAGCTTCGGTAGATTCAGCCGGCTTTTCGGGCTCGGCTTCGTCCTTGGCTTCAGCAATCGGTTCAGCAGGTGCATTCTCAGCAGTTGCTTCATCTTTTGCTTCAGCAATCGGTTCAGCGGGTGCATCCTCAGCAGTTGCTTCTTCTTTAACTTCAGCAACAGGTTCTGGTGCACTCTCAGCAGTTGCTTCTTCTTTAACTTCAGCAACAGGTTCTGGCGCACTCTCAACAGCAGCTTCGGCAGGTGCTTCAGCAGCAACTTCTTCAACTGCAGGCGCTTCTGCTTCTTCAGCTGCTCTTTCTTCTTCAGCCTGAGCTTTCAGCTTTTTAGCCAATTCCTGTGCTTTTGCTTCCTTCACCTTGGTTTCGGCTTCAAGGCGCTTTTTCTTCTCCTCATCTTTACCCTTGCTAACCTTGTCAGCCTGGGCTTTAATTCTCGAAGCCTTGTCGCTTACCCATTTCTGGAACCGCGATTCAGCCTCCTCGATCGAGAAAGCTCCTTTTTTTGCACCTTCCAGGAGGTGTTTCTTCATCATTACACCTTTGTCTGACAGAATAGCCCTACAGGTGTCAGTAGGTTGAGCGCCCTTTTGCAACCAATCTAATGCTCTATCAAAATTTAATTCAATAGTAGCAGGATTAGTCTGGGGATTGTACAAGCCAATCCTTTCAACGAATTTACCATCGCGTGGCGCCCTGCTATCTGCTACCACAATGTGGTAGTAAGGCAACTTTTTACGGCCTTTTTTCGATAATCTGATTTTTACGGGCATACTAATAATTAAAATGAAACCTACTTTATTTTTGAGCTTGCAAATGTATAATTTTTTTTAAAAAGTTTTCAGGTATCGAAAAATTAATTATTTTTGTCGCTCTTTTTGAGTAGACAGATACCAATAGCATAAATATTGTAACGAATGGCAAATCATAAATCATCAGAGAAAAGGATCAGACAAACTGAAACGCGGAGAGTGAATAACAAATACGCTGCCAAAACCACCCGAAACGCATTGAAGGAACTTAGGTCGGCGACCGACAAAACTGCTGCCACAGAACAACTTCCCAAGGTTGCTTCCATGCTCGATAAACTGGCCAAGAAAAATATCATACACCCCAATAAGGCTGCAAACCTGAAATCCGAAATTTACAAACAGGTAAACCGCCTTTCGTAAAAAAATTCTATACATAGTCAGACAGCCCCGGAGTCAACCTCCGGGGTTTTTTTGTGCCGGTTTTTTCAAACCGAAAGAATTGCTTATCTTTCCCAAAAGGTTATGGAAATGGAAGTTTATAAAAACCTCAGCATCCGCAACTGGGCGCTTGAAGATCGCCCCCGCGAAAAACTAATAGCCTGCGGAACGCAACAATTAAGCAATGCCGAATTAATTGCTTTGCTTATCGGATCAGGTACCCGCGAGGTATCTGCTGTTGAACTGGCACGGCAGGTGCTGCACCTGGCCGGCAATAACCTCGACAAGCTGGGAAAATACTCGGTAAACGACCTTACTAAACTCAAGGGTATTGGCCAGGCCAAAGCTATCTCCATAGTGGCCGCACTTGAACTTGGCCGGAGAAGAAAACTGGCCGATACCCCCGATTTGCCTAAAATTACAAGCAGTAACGAAGTATTTAACCTTATGTTTCCATTGCTGGGCGACCTTACTTACGAAGAATTCTGGGTACTGCTGCTGAACCGCTCCAACAAGGTAACCGAAAAACGTAAAATCAGCCAGGGAGGTATTACCGGAACCGTTACCGACATTCGCCTCATCCTCAAAATGGCCATTGATTCGTTGTCCACTTCGATTATTCTTTGCCATAACCATCCTTCGGGCAACCTGCAACCTAGCGAGGCAGATATTAACATCACCCGACGCCTTAAAGAGGCCTCCTCACTTATGGATATTGCTGTGCTCGACCATATCATTATTGCCGGCAAAGGCTATTATAGTTTTGCCGATGAAGGTACTATTTAGTGCATGCCCATGAAGTCCCCGTTTGCTGCGTTACGCTTGTCCGAAAATTGCTCATTTACTCCGCATTTTCGGACTGATCAAGCCGGGTTACCTTTCCTGTATCATCGCAAACCGATAACAAATGTGCTGCCGTTTTTCCCAACACGGGGTGCCTTATGTCCGGTGCAATCTCGTTCAGCGGAATCAGTACAAACAATCTCAGGTGAATCAGCGGGTGCGGAATCAATAATGTATCCGACCGGACCATCAGGTTGTCGTAAAAAAGGATATCAATATCCATGGGACGGGGACTAAACCGCTCATGCGCAGGTTCACGGCCACATACCTGTTCTATCATCTGCAAACCCTCCAGTAAAGCCTTCGGCTTTAATTCCGTTTCAAGCGCAACAACCTGGTTATAAAAACTGCGTTGACCCTTACATCCCCATGGTTCCGTTTCATAAACCGAAGATTCCACCGTCACCCTGCCGCATTGCATATTCAGCAAAGACATTGCCTTTTTCAGGTTTGCTTTCCGGTTCCCCATATTACTCCCCAATGACAAATAAGCCTTGTGCATAATTTTTACCTTACGGGTAAAATTAGGGGAATTCCGCTGAAATCATTAATATTGTTTCGAAAAACTTCAAACCCCTATGTTATGAAAAACTTTTTCAAATATTTATTGGCCAGCATCCTGGGCTTCATCATTGCTTCATTTCTTTTGTTACTCATTTCCATTGGGATCATCAGCGCCCTGATAGCCTCACAGGATAAACCTGTGGATATTAAGGCCAACTCCCTGCTGATGCTCAAGCTGAATCAGCCCATCAACGACCGCAAATCACCCATGCCGGCCTTTTTTTTCAATCTTTCGAGCATCACGGCTGAACAACAACTCGGCCTTAACGATATTCTCGATAACATCAGCAAGGCCAAATCCGATGAAAACATTAAAGGTATCTACCTCGAACTTACCGGACTGCAAACCGGAATTGCCACCATCGAAGAAATCCGCAATGCGCTGATCGATTTTAAAAAATCGGGAAAGTCCGTTACCGCTTTCAGCGATTCATACACGCAAGGGGCTTATTACCTGGCAACGGCTGCAGATAAAATATACCTGAACCCCGGTGGTTCGGTAAACTTCGTCGGTCTCAGCGCCGAAATCATGTTCTACAAAAAAACCCTCGAAAAGCTCGATATCGAACCCGAAATTATCCGGCACGGCAAATTCAAAAGTGCTGTGGAACCTTTCCTATACGACAAAATGAGTCCCGAAAACCGTGAACAGATTCGCACTTATGTGGGTTCAATTTGGGATCACATGGTGAAGCAAATTTCAGAAAGCCGGCAAATACCGGCCGATAAGCTGGACCAATTTGCCGATAGTCTTATGTTGTGGAGCAACAATGCAGCCATTCGGTACCACATGGTTGACGATATGCTGTATAAGGACCAGGTACTGGATACCCTCTCAAAACTGGCCCAGGTTAGCAGCCCCAAAGATCTGCACTTCATCACCCATCAGAAATACCTGAGGGTCCCCAAAGCAAAAGATAAAGGTTATTCACGCAACAAAATTGCCGTAATCTATGCCGAAGGAAATATTGTTCCCGGCGATCAGGGAGATGGAACCATCGGATCTGATAAAACCGCCCGGACCATCCGCGAAGCCCGCCAGGACTCCTCCATTAAGGCCATTGTTTTCAGGGTCAACTCGGGAGGAGGAAGCGCCCTTGCCTCCGAAATCATCTGGCGTGAGTTGTACCTCGCTCAACAGGTGAAACCGGTTATCGCTTCCATGGGCGATGTTGCCGCTTCGGGCGGATACTACGTGCTGGCCGCTGCCGATACCATTGTTGCCAGTCCCAACACCATAACAGGCTCTATCGGCGTTTTCGGCCTGCTGGTTAATGCCGAAGACTTTTTGGATAACAAGCTTGGCATAACCACCGATGTGGAAAAAACCAATGCATGGTCGGACTTTGGGTCGGTATACCGGCCGCTTTCGCCAGCAGAACGTCTTGTACTTCAGAAAATGATCGACGAAACTTACAACACTTTTGTGAACAGGGTGTCCGAAGGCAGGAGCATGCCTTATTACAACGTCGACAAAATAGGCGAAGGCCGGGTTTGGAGCGGCGTCAATGCTAAAGAAAACGGACTGGTAGATGTTTTGGGAGGTTTAACCGAAGCCGTTGCCATTGCTGCCGAAAAAGCCGGCCTCGAACAATACCGCCTGGTGGAATTACCCAAACTCGAAGATCCCTTAACCCAGGTGATGAATGAACTCAGTGGTAATGTACGCGATCGCCTCATCCGCAGGGAACTTTCGGGATACTATTCACAATACCTGAACATTCGTGCCTTGTTGCAAAGCGACCGTATCCAGGCAAGAATGCCCTTTGAAATAGTAGTACACTAACCCGTTGCCATGTTCGGATTCACACATATCGCCCGGCCAGGGCTACTGCCCTTTGCTCCGCTTTACGGCCTGGCAGTCTGGGTCCGCAACAAGCTCTTTGACCTTCGCCTCCTCCGGTCGCTGACTTTTAACATCCCGGTGATCAGCGTGGGAAATATTACCGTTGGGGGTACAGGAAAAACGCCTCATGTTGAATACCTGGTGCAGTTGTTCCGCGAAGAATTCCGGCTGGCCGTGCTAAGCAGAGGTTATAAACGAAAAACCAGCGGCTTTTTGCTTGTATCGGATAAATCAAGGGTGTCAGAAGTGGGCGACGAACCGCTGCAGATCAAATGCAAATACCCCGACGTGCATGTTGCCGTTGATCGCAACAGGGTAAATGGTATCCGGGTACTTCAGCAACAATTCCGGAAACTCGACCTCATTGTACTCGACGATGCCTATCAGCACCGGTATGTAACCCCCTGCCTATCGGTGTTACTAATCGACTATACACGGCCCGTTTTCAGCGATATCCTGCTCCCGGCAGGAAACCTGCGCGAACCGGCCAAAAACATCCGCAGGGCAGATACCATTATCGTTACCAAATGCCCCGATCAGCTCTCACCGCAACAGCGAAAACTTTTCGAAACCAGGATGAACACAACCCCCGAACAAAAAGTGTTCTTTACCCGGTATGCTTATGGCTCCCTAAAGCCCGTTTTCCCCAAAAAACACCACGAAAAAGACCCGGTTTCTTTCAAAATGTTGCAAAAACAACATAACGGAGTTTTGCTGGTAACCGGTATTGCCAATCCCGCACCATTACGGAAATTTCTGCATGAAATGGTTGATGTTACGGAAGAATTAATATTCCCCGATCATCATCAGTTCACCCAGTACGATTTAAAGCGAATTACTGAAAGATTCAACGCCCATGGCAAAAAAAACAGCATCGTTGTCATCACCGAGAAAGATGCCGTAAAAATCAGGGAGTGCCAATCGGTTGACAAACACCTTAAAAAAGTCCTTTTTTACCTGCCCGTTGAAGTAAAGTTTTTGGCCAAAGGTGAAAAACCCTTTATTAAATTTACCGAAAAATACATCCGCAAAGCGGGAAAGAAGAAAAAACATGAAATCGCCTGACTATAAAATCGGTTTGGTATTAAGCGGAGGTGCCGCCCGTGGCTTTACACACCTTGGCGTGCTAAAGGCATTGGAGGAGTCGGGTATGAGACCCGACATCATCTCAGGCGTTAGCGCAGGAGCCATAGCCGGTGCTTTGTATGCCGACGGATTTTCTCCCGAGGAAATACTGGCCATCTATACCAGCAAAAAGAGCATTCTCGACCTGGTGCAGATCACCATGCCCAAAACCGGGATATTCAAGGCTACCGGCCTGCGCGAAACCCTGAAAAAGAACCTGCGGGCTACAACTTTCGAACAATTGAAAACACCCCTGATTATAACGGTCACCAACCTGATCGAAGGTAAAAGCGAATACTTCCGCTCGGGCAACCTGGTAGATGCCATCATGGCATCCTCAACCGTACCCGTGCTGTTCGAAACCGTCACCATCAACAAAATTCCCTATGTTGACGGTGGTGTAATGAACAATATGCCCATCGAACCTTTAATCGGTAAATGCCGGAAAATAATTGGCGTGTATATCAATCCAACCGGACCAACCAACAAGCTAAACGGCATGGTACACATTGCCGAACGATCGTTTCACCTGGCTATAGCCTCCGAAGTAAAAACAAAAGAACACCTGTTTGATATCTATATCGAACCCACCGAAATAACTTCCTACAGTATGTTCGACCTGAAAAAAGCGCCCGAATTGTTCGAAGTAGGATACCGGAAAACCATCGAAATTCTGCAAAACGGAAAAAAATCCCCCAAAAAAGGGAAAAAAAGTTCCGGTAATTAAGTGACCCTCCCCTGGCAATGCCCTGTGTAACATCAGGTAATCAATGCTACATGACGCCTTTAACTTTCATCTTCAGTGTATAAACCGATGTGCGGGCTGTGATAAAAAGCGTTCTGCGATTTTTACCACCAAAACAGACATTGGACGGATTTTCGGGCAACGGTATTTCCCCTGCCGGATGCCCGTTTTTATCAAATACCAACACCTTTCCATAGGTCAGGTATACATTCCCCTTCCGGTCAATGGTCATGCCATCGGAACCTGCAGGCGCAAAACGTGTTTTTTGCCGCAAACTGCCGTCGGTG
Organism: uncultured Bacteroidales bacterium; assembly: GCA_964618645.1. Taxonomy (GTDB): domain Bacteria; phylum Bacteroidota; class Bacteroidia; order Bacteroidales; family UBA10428; genus UBA5072. The sequence goes on from CAZUBW010000019.1 coordinate 43,327, forward strand.
TCAATTTCATACCTCCAGGTTACGCCCGCCCTGATGTCCGCCACATATAAATACTTGCCATCGGGTGTTCCCACAATTCCATTAGGCTGTTCCAGGTCGTTTATCACCTGCTTAAGTTCCCCCGAAGGACTTACATAATAAATTCCCTGAACTTTCATTTCCTGTTTATGCCCGGGCTTCCAGTAATTGCGGTGATAATACGGATCGGTGAAGTAGATCCCTCCCCTGGCATCAACCCATAAGTCGTTCGGCCCGTTTAAATGACGCCCCTCGTATAACCCGTCAAAAATGATTTCCATTTTTCCGTCGGGAGCATAACGGATTATACGGTTGTGCTCATCAGCACAACAATACAGGTATCCCTGGCGATCGCACCAGGTTCCGTTTGAACGTTGGGCACTATCGGCAAATAAATCAATTCTACCCGCTTCATACCACCTGAAGATATGGTTGTTTGGCTGATCGGTAAAGAAAACACTGCCATCGGGCGCCACCGATGCCCCTTCTGTAAACAAGTATCCGGTTCCGGCTTTTATTACCCGTGCATCTTTTTGAATGAGTTTTTCCGGTAGTTTATTGACTTGACCATATAGCGTGAAAAACCAAAACAAGGTGGCAATAATCATCACCGGTTTCATTTTTAGACTATCCATGTTGTATATACATAAGGTTCGTCCATCAATATTAAGCATCATTTTTGTCATTGTATGGAATTTCTTCTATTTTTATACACCGCCTTTCAGTTTGTTCCTGTTTGGCACCCGGCATCAACATGTGTGAATTGATAATCCTTTCGGAACTACCGTCAGCGTTAATCTTCGGCAGATACAGAACCATTTATGAGAACTAAATATTAACTTAAAACATTGTCAGAAATGAAAAAAATGCTCCTTACGCTGTTGATTGTCAGCTTTTGTTTAGGCATTAACGCCCAAAAACCACCTTTTTACAAGAATTTCACCGTTTCGGTCTACACCAGGGCCTACGAAGTGAACGAAATGTCTGATCCCAAAAAGCTCGAAGAAACCTGGAACCTGATCAGTCAACAGATGAAAATCGACAAGATCTACCTCGAAACCCACCGCGATAAGCTCATTGTGGATGAAAAAACACTGGAAACAGCCATCAAATTCTTCAAATCAAAAGGACTGAAAGTTGCCGGGGGCATTACCTATACCATGGACGAAAGCAACAGTTTCGAAACTTTTTGCTATACCAACCCCGAACATCGCCAGAAAGCCAAAGAAATTGCCGAACTCACAGCAAAGCATTTTGATGAATTCATACTCGACGATTTCTTCTTCACCAGCTGCAAATGCGACTTGTGTGTCAAAGCAAAAGGAACCATGAGCTGGACCGACTACCGGTTGAAACTCATGACCGAAGCCGCCCGCGACCTGATCATCAACCCGGCCAAAGCCGTTAATCCAAATGTTAAGGTAGTGATCAAATACCCCAACTGGTACGAGCATTTCCAGGGTCTCGGGTTCAACCTCGAAACCGGACCCGGCATGTTCGACGGTATTTATACCGGTACCGAAACACGCGATGCGGTTTACTCCGACCAACACCTGCAACAATACGAGAGTTACCTGATTATCCGCTATTTCAATAACTTAGCTCCTGGCCGCAATGGTGGCGGATGGGTAGACCCCTTTGGTTCCAATTATATCGACCGCTATGCCGAACAATTCTGGCTTACCCTCTTTGCCAAAGCACCCGAAGTAACCATGTTCGACTACAGGTCGTTGCAGAATCCGGTTTCCCCGTTCCAAAGAGGGGCCTGGCAGGGACAACAAACCAGCTTCAGCTATGATGCCCTGATGAAACCCGTACAAACAAAAGACGGAAAAGTTATTTTCCCCGTAACCCACGCCCGGGCTGCCGGCATGGCTTTTGAACAGGTCGACCAGTTTCTCGGCTATTTGGGAAACCCGGTGGGTGTAAAAAGCTACAGGCCTTTCCATGCTACCGGCGAAGATTTTCTGCAGAATTACCTGGGTATGATTGGCATCCCCATGGATATTTCTCCCGTATTTCCCAAGGAAGACAACATGATTTTGCTTACCGAATCGGCTAAATTCGACCCCGACCTCGTGCAGAAAATCAAGGAACGCCTGTGGGCCGGCAAACCAACCATGATCACCTCAGGTCTGCTGAAAGCTTTGCAAGGCAAGGGCATCGAAGATATCGTTGAAATGAAGGTTTCCGACAGGAAAGCCCTGGTTAATGAGTTCGTTTCGGGATGGAACACCATCAGTAAATCCAAACAGGATATACTCATCACCCAAATCGAATACCTGACCAACGATTCCTGGGAAGAAATATCCGCCGTTCGGGGTGCATCGGGATGGCCCATTTTGCACCGTGCCAAATATTCCAATGCCAATTTATACGTACTGACTATACCCGACAATTTTTCGGATCTGTATCAGTATCCTGCTGAAGTACTTAACGGCATACGACGTATTGCTGCACAGGATTTTCCTGTTAAACTCGAAGGACCTGCCCAGGTCAGTCTTTTCTGCTACGATAACGGAACTTTTATTGTGGAATCTTTCCTGAATGAGCCTGTTACCATTAAAATTGCAGCCAAAGATCCCATTGCCACACTGCAAAACCTGGTAACCAATGAAACCATTCAGGGGACAGTTGTTGCCAATCCTTTTGCCCGCAACAGGCAAATTCCGCCGGAACGTACTTTTGAAATAACCTTAAACCCGCATTCCTACAAGGTTTTCAAAACGCTATAGCAAAAAGTTGCGAGCTTTGGGCTAAGGAACACAATACATTGTGTGTTTTTCAGGCTCAAAGCTTACAGCCTGAAGCTCGCAACTTTTACCTTTTACGCATTATTGAACCAGTTTTTAAAGGCTGTTACCTTACTGCGACTGATCAATACATCTTTCTGGCTACCAGGAATTAACTCCAGTTTGATCTTGTAATTGAAATAATTATGTGCTTTTTTAACGGCCTGCGCTGAAATAATAAAAGACCGGTTTGCCCGCCAGAAAACCACCGGATCAAGTTCTGTTTCAAGCTTATCCAATGAATCATGGTAAACATATTTTTCACCGGTGAAAGTGGTAATGGTTAGGTTATTGTCTTCCGACATGAAATAGGCAATGTCTTTGGTTAAAACAGGTACATAACCATCGCGCTGTGGTACCAGAAACCTGCTTTTATACATTTCTTTCTCCTTCCGCATGGTAGCAATAAGCTGAAGCATCTGATTTTCTATTATTTTAGAATTAACAGGTTGTTTAAGGCTTTCAAACTTCCGGATCGCCTGTTCGAGCTGACCTGGATTTATGGGCTTCAACAAATAATCAATGCTGTTAAGTTCAAATGCTTTTATGGCAAAAGCATCAAATGCTGTGGTAAAAATAACCGGAACGCTGATTTTAACCTGCTCAAATATCTTAAAGCAGAGCCCGTCGGACAACTGAACATCAAGAAATACCAGATCAGGCGTTGCTTCCGTACTCAGCCATTCCACTGCCGTTTCAATGCTGTCAGCACATCCTGCAACCTGGTATGATGGGCGGATGGCCCGGATCTGATTGCAAAGCCTTGTTGCTGCAGCCTTTTCGTCTTCAATTATCAGAATATGCATAGGTTTTATCATTCAACAAGGGTACCCCTATTTTAAAATACTGTTTCGTTTCTTCAATGATGACCTCCTGCTGCGTAAATAACCTGTATCTGCCTTTGATATTGTTTATGCCAACTTTTGTGGATACAACATCAGCCTTTGGTTGACTGTTGTTTTTTACATAAACATAACCATGCTGCCCGGTGATTTCAACAAATAGCTTTTTACCCGCCGAAATGGTATTGTGCTTGATAGCGTTTTCAGTAAGCATCTGTAAAGTGAGCGGGGGAAGCATACTGCTCAATTGCACAGCATCAATGTTAATGGTAATAACCAGGTTTTCACCAAACCTTGCCTGTTGCAAAAAAACATACTGCTTTACCACCGAAATTTCTTTTTCCAACGGAATCAACTCCTCCTTATGGTAAGTAAGCAGGTATTTCAGAAAATCCGCCATGCTTTGTGCGAAAAGTGCCGCGCGCTTATCGTTTGTTTCAATAAAAGAAATCAATGTGTTAAGCCCGTTCAGTAAAAAATGAGGGTTAACCTGGTCACGTAGTGTTTCGTATTGCGCCAGCAAATTAGCTTTCTCTACCTGTTCGGAATGAATAATGTACTTTTTCCAATACGAGAAAAAAGTAATGCCTTCGAAAAAAGTCACCAGCAAAATGGAAACAATCACTGAAATGCTTAATAAAAAACCGGCATTAACCGTTGTTCCTGAATCAAATACCGAAAATAGCAACCATCGCCAAACGATGAGCAACCCGAATGAAAAAAGAAAAGTAACCGGAATGAGAAGCGCCAGGTGTGTATAACTATTCTGCTGCCTTGGAAAGTATTTAAGGGTATATGCATGTAAAAGGCCGGTAACGCTGATAAAAAGCCAAACGGTAACTGTACCCAGCAATACAAAGAGAAATACCGGCTGAAACCTGCCATTTGTCAACAGGGTAACCAGCACACTCAGTCCAATGCTTACCAGCAATATAATCACAGATTTATACATCGGTAAAACCATTTGCTAACCCATAAAAGGCTAATCCCGCTATGCTTTACAAATAACAAAACTAACTTAATATTAAAGTTTTCGCAAAAAATCAGGAACAAAAGCGCCTTGTTAATTTTACCTGACTTTTGAATTTTTACTTACCAATATTTTATATTATTGCAATTGTTTCCCAAGAAGAAATCAACCTTATCCTGGTTATCGCAAATTTTTACCTACATGTTAAAAAAAGTTCTTTTTGCTTCACTGCTGTTCTCCGGTCAGCTTTTTGGCCAAACCAACACTGTCGACAGTCTGATCCATGCCCTTTCACATACTGCTGATTCATCGGCATATCTGCATTTGCTAAATTCCATTGCATTCCGGATTCACCGTGTAGATCCTGATAGCTCAATCGGGTACTCCACAAAAGCCATAGAACTGGCACACCGGCAATCGAATGATACCGCGCTGGCAACAGCAAAATATTACCTGGGTGTCGCTTATACGGTTAAAGGTAATTACGATATAGCTTTATCCTACACCCTCGAAGGACTGAAAACGGCTAAAGCAATTGGGGCAAGCAAAATACAAAGCAAAATAATCATCAGCCTGGCTGTCCTGTACGAATACCTGGGAGAAATTGATAATGCACTGGCATTCAACAGGGAAGCCATTGCGTTGGCAAGAGAAACCCGTGATCTGCGTTGCGAAGCTACTGCACTGAATAACTATGCCATATTGCTCATGACTTATAAAGATGACAAAGCAGGCGCCATGGAAAACTTCAAACAGTCGCTGAGCATCCGCCGGAAACTGAATGCAAAACACCAGGTAGCCTCCTCACTTAACAACATTGGCGAAGTATATATGGCCATGAAAAAGTATGATTTGGCTGTACAACATTACCAGGAGGCTCTTGCCATTTACCGCGAAATGAAAGACCAGTACGGACTTTCTGTTAACCATAAGAATATTGGCATGCTCATGTTTCTGCAACAACACTACACTTCAGCTATCCGGTACGTGGAAATAAGCATGGAATACGCCAACAAAATGGGGTTGATGCAAATACTTGCGGACGATTATAAACTACTGGCAGATATTTATGCTGCTGCCGGTCATTACAAAAATGCCTACACGAAACATATTCAGTACTGCGCTTTTAAAGACAGCATTTACAATGAAAAAAGCGCACAGCAAATTGCCGAATTGAAAACCAGGTACGAAACCGAAAAAGCCCAACAGGAAAAAGAAATGGGTGAGCTGATTATCAGTAAGCAAAAATCCGAGCTTCGGCAACAAAAAATACTACGTAACAGTCTGGTTATTTGTATTATACTTATTCTGGTTATTCTGCTGCTCATTTTTAACCAGTCCATTCAGCGAATATCTCAGAAACATTCAGATAATGCCAGCTGAAGAGGGGCATTGTTACTCTTTTTTAAGCCGCCTGTAACACCCCCTGCATTATTTTCAGTTCACCCGGCCGTTTGACTGCTTCACCAGCTATTTTGCCTGGTTAAATAAATAAAGCATCCTATCTTCCCTGTCTTAAGCTACTTTGGCAATCATCCAATAAACTGTTGCATGAACCCGAAATCGGTTACATGGATATTGCTGGGCTCACAGGTTGTACCTGTTATATTTGTTATCACTGCATTTATGCTGTATAAAAATGTTACTGAAGTATTATTGCATTTGCTGTTAATTGAACTTGCTTTTTTACTGCCTGCCATAATATTCATCTGGTACCGGAAAAACAAGAACACCATTTATAAAACATCGGTGAAGTATCCCGTACTACCCTTTCTGTGTTACCTGAAAGGGTTGAGCATTTCACTGATCATTTCTTTCATTTTCCTGTTTATCGCCGAAATAGTGTTCTCAAAAAGGTTTGGCATAACTCCGTTTTTAATCCTTACCGCTTTGATTTCTTCCCTGCTCAGTTCATACATAGCCATTAAACAATCCAATTTTTAAATATGCATAAACTATGAAAACCATTAATTTAATCATTTGTGTGGCATGGCTTGCCACATTGCCGCTTACAGCCCAGGTTAACCTGAAAGGCCTGAAAGATAAAGCAGAAAAAGCAGTGAACAAACAGACTGAATCCGTTACGCAACCCTCCACCCAGGAAAAGAGTTCAGCAGGATCAGTTTTCGATGCCAAAAAAGTGGATATGGAAAAACTTGCTGAAAAACCGGCAGGAACGGTGGCCAACCTGAAACTATTTGTTGGCGCCGGATATGAAATTATGAAAAACACTACTGGACTGGTATTATCCTCACCCGATGGCATCAACTGGAAAGAAGAATTCAAATCGCAAAACCTGGCCATTACCGATGTCGCTTATGGCGAAGGCAAAATTGTGGCTGTTGGTGGCACTACCGTTTTTTTCACCACCGATGGTAAAAACTGGAACAGTGTCGAAGGAACCACCAATGGCATACCTAATGGCGATTACCGTTCGGTTGCTTACGGCGCTGGTATGTTTGTGGCATGTGGAACTACCGCTACACTTTCATTTTCGAAAGACGGGGAAACCTGGATCACCTATTTTGGTGAGGAACTCGATCCTGAATATGATGCCGGTGTTACCCATTTTTATGGGGTTTCGTTTGCCAACGGAAAATTCTATGTGGTAGGTAACAGTCAACGTATTATTTCATTAATCCCCGATCCCAAAGAAGGATTGAAGAAAGAAAAATGCACTGTACTTGGACAGGTTACCAATCGTTTCGACGATATGGCGTACGGTAATGGTAAGTATGTGGTTGTTGGAGCAAAGGAAGATTACGTTTCCGCTGACGGCCAAAGCTGGCAGGTTACCAACCCCGAATGGCAGATCTGGGGCATTGCCTTTGCAAATAACCTGTTTGTTAAGGCCTGTGGCTTCGGACGCGTTTTTACTTCACCTGACGGAAGTGATAACAGCTGGACTGAAGCCTATACAACCTCCGGAACACTATTCTGGGATGCCGCCTTTGGCAACAATACCTGGCTGGTTACCGGTAAAGACGGCGCCATGCTAACCTCACCCGATGCAAAAACATGGAATTACCACAGCATTAAACCGATGTATACGGTAAAAAAGGTAATTTTTGTTGATTAGTGTCTGTCTATAAAATCCCAATTGCTGTTCCCGGTCGGGCCTGTTGGCCATTTGTAGTTCCAGAGGATATTTGGTTACGAGTTCTCCTGCATTTCTATTTTTGAATTGAAACCTGTTGTTAACACACTCGTATGATTTATACTATTTAAAACCAATTACCATGAAGAAATACCTCTTTTTATTCCTTGCTTTGGCAGTATTTATCAGTTGCGAAAAAGATGATGATAAAAACGATCCAACAACTGTTACGGACATCGATGGTAATGTTTACCAAACCGTTAAAATCGGCAACCAGTTGTGGATGGCCGAAAATCTCAGGGTTACCCATTACCGCGACGGGAGTGTGATTCCCAACATTACAGAGCCTGCAGCATGGACTGGTCTTTCATCCGGAGCCCGGTGCTATTACAACAACGATTCAGCAACCCATGATGCGGTATATGGTGTGTTGTACAACGGCTATGCCATAACCGACAGCCGGAATATTGCCCCGGAGGGCTGGCATGTGGCAACTGCAGATGACTGGGAGGCACTTATTGATACGCTGGGAGGCTATGACATGGCCGGTGGAAAAATGAAGGAAGCCGGAACAATTCATTGGAATGACCCAAACACAGGCGCCAACAACACCAGTGGATTTTCAGCACTCCCGGGAGGATATCGTTCAGGCGGTTCAGGTACTTCAGTATTTATTAATGAAAAGGCCTATTGGTGGTCTTCTTCTGTAAGTGCTTCAAATACGGCCCGTATGTACAGTTATCCCCTTTCTTATGATACTTCGGAAGCCGAATCAGTTACTGATGGTTTTAAGTGGGGTTTTTCGGTAAGATGTGTAAAAGACTGATCAGGGTCCCCAAGTGCTGAGCGTAGTCTCCTGACTACGCTCTTTTTTTAGTCCCTGCCAGCTTAGTTCGTAATCATAGCCGGCAACCTAAGGATAAGCATATATTGACATCAGTATCATAGCAGTTAACGCTGAGCATAGCGATATCCCCTGCTTACAGGCAGGCCCGCTGGCGGCATAGCCGTCAAGCTAATATTTGTAATGCATTGATATTCATTTACTGGAATATTC
>CAZUBW010000020.1:0-50985 GCA_964618645.1 uncultured Bacteroidales bacterium
CTGACCGGCAGGCAGGCACCGAATTTCGAAGAACACCCAGCACCCAGCACCTGGCACCTGGCACCTGGCACCCAGCACCCATCACCCGCACCATTTTTAATTAAGCATTTCTTAATTAATTAAATTATATTTATCTTTGTCGCGCTAAGGTGAAAAATGAATCGTATAGGAGAACGCATAAAGCGCAAAAGGGAACAGCTGAGGCTGCAGCTGAACGACCTGGCCAGGTTGGTGGGTGTCAGTTCAAGCGCCCTTTCGCAAATTGAAAATGCCAAAACCTCTCCTTCCATTGCTACCCTTAAAGCCATTGCTGAAAACCTGCACACCACTGTGGGTGAACTTATTGGCGAGAACGAATCGTTTGGCAGGTTTCCGGTTATACACCCGAACGAAATCCGATTGGTGGCGAAAAGCGAATCGGGCACCGGATTATACCTTTTGTCGGGACACGAACCCAGCAACAATATGGATGCTTACCTGCTAATTTTTGAAGCAGGGTCAGACGTAAACGGGCTGTTTGCCGAATACGGCGGACAGGTTTTCTGTCGCGTTTTACACGGAAAATACACCTTTGACATTGATGGCAAACACCATCAACTTACTACGGGCGATAATGTTTACTTTAACATGAAATCACTCGACAGCGCCCGGATGACGGGGAAGGGGAATGGCGAAGTTTTATGGGTGGTTTCTCCGCCTTTTTTCAACAACGAAATGATTCGCAAATAACAAAAATGTCCTAAATTTAATATCCATATAAAAAAGAAAAGATATGATCGAAATCCTTGAACTGGTTAAGCAAAAAAAGATTATCCTTCCGGAAGAAATGGTCTCACTTATAAACAACTGCAAAAAAATAACTTTTTACGATACCGTTGATCAGCTGGCATTGGCCGCTGTAGGTGGTGAAAACAGCAATTCATTTGAGGTTAAGTACGCTATTCCCGGTAAAGGTGAATATACCGAGGCTATAGTGCACCGGGTTACCAATGGTGTTTCAGCCAATTATACCGAGGCGTATATGCGTCGCCGCGACCCTGAAACAATGGTGGTAGCTGATAACTTTCCCACCGATAAACAACGGTTTGCCGATAAGTACGGGTATGAATTTGAAACCTTGCGGCAAGAAACCATGGAATGGCTCAGGGATCAGGAACTTGCAGCGTTTTTCTATTTTGCAGGGAATGATAAGATTGGGGTGGGTGGAATAGCCATTGCCCCGGCAAATGCAGGTTTCTTCGCCATGGGATTATCCATGCTGCAGAAAATAATTGCCACCTACGATTTGCCGGAGAAGTTTTCGGTTGATTCGGTGATATATGTGGCGCCGACTTTCAGGCACACCCATTTTAACGGTAAGCAGGTTGTGGTTCACAGCCGTACCGAAACATTGCACGAGATTTTTTCATACAATCTTTATCCCGGCCCCAGTGCCAAAAAAGGGTTATACGGCGCTTTACTGACAAAAGGTGAAAGGGAGGGGTGGGTGACAGCGCACTGCTCAACGGTTGAGGTAATCAGTCCCTACGATAACATTACTACCTTTATGCACGAAGGCGCCAGCGGTGGAGGCAAGAGCGAGATGTTACAACACATCGTAAGGGAATCCAACGGCCAGATTCTGATTGGCGAGAACATCATCAGCGGTGAAAACCGGCTCATCAGCCTCCCGCTTTTCTGTTCTTTCCGGCCGGTAACCGATGATATGGCGCTTTGTCATCCTTCGGTTCAGCGCGATAACGGCAAGCTGGCCGTGCTCGATGCGGAAAATTCCTGGTTTATCAGGGTGGATGGCATTACCGATTATGGCGATGATCCCTTTCTGGAGAAAATCACCATCAAACCCAAAAAGCCTTTGCTATTTCTGAATATCCAGAGTCATCCCGATGGTACGGTGCTGATATGGGACCATATAGAAGATCAACCCGGCAAGCGGTGCCCCAATCCAAGGGTTATCCTGCCCCGTGATATTGTTCCGGGTATTGTCAATCGTCCTGTTAGTGTCGATGTCAGGAGCTTTGGCGTACGTACGCCTCCCTGTTCAAGGGAAAACCCCAATTACGGAATCCTGGGACTGTTTCATATTTTGCCGCCTGCATTGGCCTGGCTGTGGCGCTTGGTATCACCGCGCGGACATGCTAATCCCAGCATTGTAGGAGGTGGCGGTATGGAATCGGAAGGAGTGGGTTCTTATTGGCCTTTTGCAGCCGGCAAAATGGTGACGCATGCCAATCTCTTACTGGAGCAGATCATCCAAACGCCCCGGACAAAGTTCACCCTGGTACCCAACCAATACATCGGTGTTTGGAAGGTTGGATTCAAACCCCAGCTGCTCATGCGCGAATACCTTACCCGCAGGGGCAATGCCAAGCTCCGTAGCGACCAGTATACCCCTGCCCGATGTCCTTTACTCGGCTATGAGCTGAATTATCTTACCATTGAGGGCGCTAAAATACCATCGAGGTTTCTGCAGGTACACCGGCAGACCGAAGTAGGTACCGAAGGTTACGATGCCGGGGCAGCTATGCTGTATGATTTCTTCAAAAAGGAATTGCAGAAGTATCTCACACCCGATTTATCTGCCACCGGCCGCAAAATAATTGAGGCATGCCTGGCCGGTGCTTCTATTGATGAATACAACGCCATCATTCCCATGAGCTATAAGTATTCCTTTCTTACTGTAGAGGATTATGAGAACATGTACGACGATGATCCGAACACCTGACGATGTTGTAAGTATTTGACGGATTAAGGAATTAAACTCAACGCCGGAACATGTGGACACATACACGGGAAAGTCAGCAAAGCATCACGCCCGAATTGGCACTTGCTTATCTTAAAGACGGAAATCAACGCTTTTTGCAGAACCTGAAGGTTAACCGCAACCTGTTGATGCAGGTTAACCAAACTTCTGAAGGTCAGTTTCCTTTTGCAGCCATCCTCAGCTGCATCGATTCGAGAACGTCTGCTGAACTGATTTTTGACCAGGGATTGGGTGATATTTTCAGCATACGCATTGCAGGTAATATTCTTAACGACGACATTCTGGGAAGTCTGGAATATGCCTGCAAGGTGGCCAATTCAAAACTTATTGTTGTATTGGGGCACAATAAGTGCGGTGCCATTACCAGCGCTTGTGCCAATGTAAAAATGGGTCACCTTACCGGTTTGCTCGATAAACTCCGGCCAGCCATTGATATGGGAAAACGTTCAGTGGAACAGTACAATGGCTGCACTGCCGATTTTCTCAGCAAGGTGAGCCTGTACAATGTTCAATTAAACATCAGGCAGATCCGGGAAAGGAGTTCTATTTTAAACGAAATGGAACAGCAGGGATTGATTGGAATTGTCGGAGGGTTTTACGATCTCGATACCGGAGCCGTTACTTTTTTTCCCGATGGGGAGCCAGGATTTAAATGAGATTATTTTTACAACTGAAACCGATTCATTTTCATGAGCTGGATCTATCTGCTGATCGCCGCCGTCTTCGAAATTGGCTGGCCTCTCGGCTTTAAGCTATCCCAGACAACTCTGCATAAATGGCCCTGGATAGCGGTGGCAGCCGTATCCATGACACTGAGCGGATTCTTTCTTTGGCTGGCCCAAAAGGCCATACCCATCGGAACTGCCTATGCTGTATGGACAGGTATTGGGGCTGTCGGGACCGTTATGATAGGCATCCTTTTTTTTAAAGATCCGGCGGGCCTCATGCGTTTGCTGTTTATTGCAATGATCATCGCCGGCGTTATAGGACTTAAATTCACCTGATTTTGTTTTTTGTTTCTTTCTTTACTACTTTTGAAACCGACGAAAAAAAACTTCGATTGAAAAAGCTTTTCTATTCTTACGTTTTAGCGCAGCTTTTCGTGGCGTTAAGTATATCCGCTAAAGCTCAGTTTCAGCCAACAGAGGTTGTCCGTTCACAGGAAAAAACCATTGTTGGTGGTAAGATTTATTATATACACACTGTCCAGAAGGGACAAACCCTCTATTCCATCAGTAAAGCATACGAGGTAACGCAGGACGATATTAAACTGGCCAATCCGCAAGTGGATGTAATTAACCTCAGGGAGGGACTTGCCATCAGAATTCCCATGGCCAAGCCTGACGATGTTGCGGTATATCCACAGAACCGCGATGATTATACCGATCATATCGTTAAGCGGGGGCAAACCATTTATTCGCTGGCCAAAAAGTACAGGATCGACGAAGAGGTTATATACTCACACAACCCATGGGCACGCGAAGGTATTAAACCTGGTCAGACCCTTTGGATCCCCAAAGACAAACAGGCAGCCGATGAGAATGAGGTTTTTGATAACGACAATCTTTTTTATACTTACACGGTTAAAGATAGGGATACACTTTATGCCATATCAAGGACCTATGGTGTTGAAGTAGCTGATATTATCAGTGCCAACCCTGCTTTGCGTAATGGTATGAGACCGGGAATGGTGCTGAGGATTCCCAGAATTGTCCCGGGCACAGGTCTGTCGGCAGAGGCAGATACACTTATCGAAAGCGGAGCGCCCTGTACACCTGTTGAGGAAGACAGGGTTTACAATGTGGCATTGATGTTACCCTTTTTTGCCAAAATTCAGTCCGAAGAACTGGAATTACCTGTTGATACGCTTACGGAAGAAGAATCCTATATATCCCTCAACAGGCAAAAGAGCCATATCGGTAAAAACTTCGCTGAATTTTATGAGGGCTTTCTGTTGGCGGTGGATTCGCTGAAAAAAACCGGTTTATCGGTAAACCTGAACGTATACGATACCGAACGCGATACGGCTATTATTAAAAATATCGTCAGGGAATTGTCCGTTACAAATCCCGATCTGATTGTAGGCCCGGTATATACCGAAGATGTGAATATTACAGGGCGTCTGGCCAGGTATAACAATATTCAACTGGTTTCGCCCTTGTCCACCAGGCCCTCGCTGGTACAGGAAAATCCGAGTATCATTCAGGTAATTCCTTCAAGAGAGGCTGAAAGCTATGCCCTGGGTAATTATTTAAGCCAGGTGAAACAAGGCAGAATTGTACTTATCCGCGGCGTGGATAATGTTTCGATGCGCAATTCCTGGATATTCAAAAAGTATCTGACAGAGAACATGCCCAAAGATGAAAACGGAACCCCACTGTCTTTAGTGGATTATCGGTTAAATGACAGCCTGATACATGTTATTGGCAAGGTGTTGTCGAAGGAAGAGGAGAACCTGGTTGTGGTTTTTTCTGATCACGAGGCTGATGTCAGTCGCCTTGTGACCCGCTTATTTACCATGACATCGATGTACCCGGTAAAGCTAATTGGCATGCCATCGTGGCAAAGCTGGAAAAATATAGACCTCAATTATTACCACAGTCTGCAGCTAAATCTGATAACGCCGTTTTACGTCGACTGGAACAGCAACCAGGTTAAGCGATTCCTTACCCTGTCGCGTGCCAGGTACGGTTACGAACCTTATGAAATAAGTCCGTTGGGTTATAGCTTTGGTATGTTGGGTTACGATATCGGGCTGCATTTCCTTTCGGCGCTGAAAATGTATGGAAAAGCTTTTGTACCTTGTGTTAACGAGGCCGGCGGCAACCAGCTGCTTGCCGGTTATAAGTATCACCAGATAGGGCAGGGGGGATATATGAATGGCAGTTTCAGTATGATCCGATATAACAAAGACTTTACGGTTGAAAGAATAGCCGTGTTAAGCGGTCAGCCGGTGGCTAAACCTGCTGAACCGGTTATTGCACCGGTTGTACCTTCGGAAGAGTTTCTTCCGCCTTTACCGGTTCCGGTACAATGAGGCTGTCTGCTGTCAGGTTCTTTTTATGACTTTTTAGACAGACTTCACTTTGCGCTGAACCGTCTGATGTACTTTTCAACGTCAAATTTCCTTTCGCAGCCTTTTCTGTTCATATACCTGATTTTACCAAAAACGTTGCGCTCGCCCCAGGCCCTGTCGTGTACACCTCCTATTGACCATGCACATCCGGTATAGCCGTTTGGGTCGCGTCCGTCGAGCTGGTACCTGTCATTCAGCGTTACGGCAATTTCCATGGCCTTTTCGGGACTTGCCGACCATTCCAGTATTTTCTTGGCCCAGTACATACGCAGGTATCCATGCATGTTTCCGGTATGTGCCAATTGGTATTGTGCGGCATTCCATAATGTGTCGTGGGTTTTTGCCTCTTCGAATTGCGAAAGCGAATAGGTGTAATCACGTTTATCACCGGAATGCTCCTGGAGTGTTTTTAACGCCCACGACCGGAAACCTTTATGGTTGTCGTAGTTAGGGTTATAATAGCAAAAGTTGTCAGACAGTTCTCTGCGCACGATCAGTTCTTCGAGAAATGCATCAACGTTTTCATTTCGTGGAAAGTTATTAACCAGTTCAAGGGCAATCCGCTGGGCCGAAATGTGTCCAAAATGAAGATAGGGCGATAGCCCCGATGTGTTTTTTTCATTCGGATCATTTCGTTTGGCTGCATAAAAGGGTAGTCCGGTCTCCACAAATTTTCCGAAAGTGACCTTTGCACCCTGTTCGCCCGGTTGGAGCCATTCGACGGGTCGAACGGAGAAGTCGGTTTCAAGTCCGATGGAGACGGCATTCCAGTTAATCCGTTGCAGATGGTGATTCCCGGGTTGCCTGATGAGTGGTGGAAACTCATCGAGAAATTCAGGCAGAAGCCGGGTAATTTTGGGTCTGAGGGTATAGGCCCCATATTCTTCTTTGCCGGAAGCCAGGTAGCAGGGGACAACGTTATGGGCATCCACCACATCAAAGTTGATGTCATTTTGACCGGCAACCTGTTGCTGCCATTCCTGCTTGATCCTCAGCGGATCAAAATCAGTAACCAGGTGACTGATTTTATGTAACCTGAGGAAGTTGGTCAGGGTTGAAACAGGATCACCCATCAGCAGCGAAAAGGGGATGTTCAGTGCATGGAGTTGTGCTTCAACCCTGGCCAATCCTTTGAGCATAAAATGATACTGTCGCCAGGTAGCGCCCATGAAATCATTAACCATGCAAAAAGCAACCATAACCGGCTGGTTGTTGTTTTCGGCCATTTCTACAGCATAGGCCAGGGCCCAGTTATCTTCAACGCGCTGATCCCTGCTCATCCAGTATAGCACCGGGCCCGCAGCCACGCGTGCTTTTCTGAGGTTTTTAACCCTTTTGATATTTATCACGGCATTGTATTTTCAGGTATTGGGCTGCTTCCTTATCCAGTAGCCAGTCGCAACTGGTCCGGTGGTGTATGTTGGCAGCAGGATATTTTTCCGAGCCCGGCTCGTTGTTCAGGATTTGCCGGAGTACAATGCTTTTAGTGGCTCCGGTTACCATAAAGGTAACTTTTTTAGCTTGCAGCAGCGCTTTCCCGGTGAGGGTTACCCTTAGTGATCCGTTAGCAGGATGGGTAACGGCTTCGCAAATATGGGCTGAAGTCAGCAGGTCCATCCGGTCAGGGAAGATAGATGCCGTATGACCGTCATCACCCATGCCCAGTAATATCCAGTCGAACTGAGGTATGCCTTCCACAGAAGTGACTAGTTTTTTTATGATTTTGCCATATCTAATGGCTTCATCCGGGGGATTGGATTCTCCAAGGATACGGTGAACATTTTCCGCAGGAATTGCAATCCGATCGAGCAATGATTCGCGGGTCATCCTGAAATTGCTGTCGGCATGTTCAGGTGTAACACATCGTTCGTCTACCCAAAAGAGGTTAACCAGCGTCCATGGAATCTCGGGCTCTTGTGCAGATTCAGCAGCAAGTCGCATAAAGAAGGCACGTGGCGTGGTTCCACCTGAAACAGCAACGGAAATCTTTCTGCTTTCAGCCTGGGCATGCAAGGCAAATTGTCTGAATTCCAGGGCAAGTTCAGCGGCCAGTTCATTTATGGTTGGATAGCAGCGGATCATAGTATGTTTTTCACATCAGAGTTCACAGTACGTACCGTCGTCAGAAAGGTTTTTACAGGGAAACCGCCAGGTCATATTCGGATCGTCAATAAGATTATCGGCTTGTATGGGACCCCAGGTACCTGCCGGGTACCCGAATATGGGAATATCCGGATTTTTTTCCCACTCGTTCAGTATAGGGTCAACAATTTTCCAGGCCTGCAGAATGGAATCGCCCCGGGTGAAAAGTGTTGCATCGCCCTGCATGCAGTCGACCAGCAGTCGCTGGTATGCCTCCGGTATATTTTTCTGCGCCAGGTCGGCATAGTGAAAGTCCATGTTTACATCCTGAACCTGGAATCCGGCACCGGGTACTTTCATGCCAAATTTGAACAGAATGCCTTCGTCGGGTTGAATTCTGATAACCAACTGGTTGTCGGCGTTCTGAACATTCTCGTTAAAACAAAAGAGTTTGTGGGGGGTGGGTTTGAAATGCACCACCACCTCGGTAACCTTTGCCGGCAAATATTTCCCGGTACGGATGTAAAAGGGTACCCCTCCCCATCGCCAGTTGTCGATAAACAATTTGAGGGCTACGTATGTTTCGGTGCGCGAATCGCGGTTCACGCCCGGCTCATCGCGGTATGCATTACAATGGACCCCTCTGACGGTTGATGATGTGTACTGACCCCTGATCACATGATTGGTTATCTCTTCGTCTGTAAAGGGTCTGATTGATTGCAACACTTTCAGCGTTTCATTCCTGATGGCATCGGCGCTGATCTGGGTAGGGGGTTCCATGGCCACCATCGATACCAGCTGAAGCAGGTGATTCTGCACCATATCGCGCAATGCCCCGGCTTTGTCGTAATATCCACCCCGGTCTTCGACGCCCATGTTTTCAGCCGAGGTAATCTCCACGTGGTGAATGTAATTCCGGTTCCACAAGGGTTCAAAAATGCCGTTGGAGAAACGGGTAACCATAACGTTCTGCACGGTCTCCTTTCCGAGGTAATGGTCAATACGGTAAATCTGATCTTCGTTAAAGCAGTTCAGCAGGTGATTGTTCAGTGCTTTTGCCGATCTCAGGCTGATACCAAATGGTTTTTCGATTATTATTCTTCGCCAGCCTTTTGGGTGGTTTTGTAAGCCGTTATTTTTGAGTCCGTTGGCTATTACTTCGTATAGACCAGGAGGTGTTGCCAGGTAAAACAGGCAATTCCCGCCGGTTTGGTATGAATCCTCGAGCCATTGGATTTTTTCGGCAAGGGCATGGTATTCATCAGGGTTTTCGGTGTTGAGCGGCAGGTAGTGAATTAAACCGGTAAAAACCTCTGCCGGATTTTGATCACTGATTTCATGGTTTTGGCTATAGCGTGTAATGGCCGAGGTAACCTTTTCCCTGAATTTCTCGGTTGTGTAAGGTTTGCGGCCAACGCCCAGTATGGCAAAATGAGACGGTAGCACATGCTGCCGGTAAATTTCATAAAGAGCAGGCATTAATTTCCGGCTGGTGAGGTCCCCCGATGCTCCAAAAATAACCAAAAGCTGATCTTCCTTAACTTTCATAGGTGCAGTGTAAAATCATTATAAAAATACCAAAAAAAATCGTTAATTATGCACTTGTTGTCAATTGCTAATAACCGATGATTGGGCCAAAAGGTTTACTGTTATTGCTGGTTTTGTCAGTTGTTTCTGTTTTACAGGCACAGGAAGTTACTGATATCTATGCCGGTATGAGCGTGGATGACCAGTTGATGACTGCGGCTGACCGGGGCGATACGTTGAAGGTTATGGCATTGCTGAAAACCGGTGCAAATATAAATGCAACAACCTACGAAGGTGTTACACCCCTTATGTTTGCAGCTCAACAGGGTCATCACCGGATAGTAAACCTGTTGCTGGCTAACGGGGCGGAACCCGATAAGAAGACAGGGGATGGTTTCACTGCCCTGATACTCGCCATTCTTGGAGGGCATTTTGAGGCGGTACAGGGATTGATAAGGCATGGCGCCAATCCCGAATTACCTGACAACAACGATGTAACACCGTTAATGCATGCTGTTGAAACAGACAGCTTTTATATGCCCGATCTGTTGCTGTATTATGGCGCTTCGGTTGATCAGCGCGACAACCGTGGATCCGATGCCCTGATGCGGGCTTGCAAATACGGGCGCTATGAAATTGCCATAAAGCTCCTGGAGGCGGGGGCGGATATAAATGCCACCGATAACAGTGGCAACACACCTTTGCATTATGCCGTGTCAGGCGCACAAACCGAAGTGCTGGAATTACTCATTTATAACGGCGCGTTTATTGAGTCAAAAAACAACACGGGATACACGCCATTGGCATTGGCGGTTGCCCTTAATGATTTTGAAGCCGCCCGCTTGCTGATTGGCTATGGAGCCGATATAAACAGCCAGGTGAACAAGACCCTCAACCCGCTCACCATTGCCCTGAACAACAGAAATGAACAGTTGGTTGCCATGCTCAGAAACCAAAATGCAAAAGCCATACAAAAGCTGGTTATGAATGTTTGGTCGCTGGGTGCAAGGTATTCAAACAGTGCGGATGATTCGCGACTTGAACTTACGTTTGGACTGAGTGATAAAAAGTACAACATTATGGCCGGTTTGAATATGGGGTTTAGGCCAAAGGCAGTTCCGGTACTCGAGGATGCTGAAGAAAATGTGTACTACCAGTATTGGGAGAATAGAGGATTCGTTACGCTTTCGATTGACAAAGCCTTTTTTCTTCATCACGATCATCATACTTTTGCTGTTGGACCATTTATTGGCATGAGCGAGACTTTTAGCTTTGGCGGTTTCAGGGGGTCGTCTGAAAACCCGGCTCCACGGCTGTCTTTTGTGCCAAGGGTTGGATTAGCAGGCCAACAGGGTCACCTCAGGTTAAAGCTCAGCTACGAATACATGGACCTGAAGATGAAGGAGTATAACCGGGGATGGGTATCGCTTTCGTTCGAGTATTTGTGGAGTTCGGGCAATTCAAAAATCAAAAGACCATGATCAGATTCCTTAATCATAGGCACGAGGGCGCCTTACTGTTGACGCTGCTGTTATCGATCGTCCTTGTTATTGCCGTTGCCTGCAATGAGAAGCTTTATACAGGCGACGTAGATTGCGATGAATGTTATACCGATAAGCCTGAAAAAGCCGATTTGGTTCTGGAGCTTACCTTAAACGATATTTTTACTGAAGTTCCGGTTGAAGTTTACGAAGGTGATATGGAGGACAATCAATTGGTTTACAGCGATACGGCCTATGAATCACCTTTTTTTGTTTACGTGCCTGCCAATAAAAAATACGCGGTGAAAGCAACTTACCGGAAAGATGAAAAAACCCTTCATGTAATTAATGCCACCAAATTAAAGGTGCTGCTCGTAACCGATGCCTGTGACGAAAATTGTTATGTAATAGAAAACGAAAACGTTGATGTACGGATCAAGGACGAATTCAAAGATTTCTGATCATTGTACCATAACAATGTCCACTACCGAAAAGCCTGGTTTCCGGTCCTTGTATTTGATGAGGATATCGTAAAAGGCTGTTTTATTGCATGCAAAGCCAATGGTTTCAAAATACTTTCCATTTAGCGAGTTCGTAAGTATCAGGTTGTCGGCATCGAGTAATTCAATCACAGCCTCTCCGGCATAATTGTCGCGGTGGTTGGTGATTTTAAATTTATACGTACTACCCTTGTTCAATTTGAGGGTAACAAAGTATTCGTTTTCGTAATCCTTGTCGCTTACGTGTTCAAGTTTAAATTCCAGCTGTTTGATGAAAACTTCCTTTTGCTGGCTGTACGTTTTCATCATTCCGAACGACAGGATAAATATGATAAACAGGGTTTGTCTCATAGGTCTCATAATTATACTCCCAAAATTATACAAAGTAACAATTGTGTAGAAACTAAATTGTTAATACTAATTAACAGGTTTAATAGACAGCCATTCGAATTCGGTGTCGTGCATGATCAGCCGTGCATTTTCGGATACCCTGTTGGTTTCCGATTTGGAAAGTATGGTAATTTGTTTGGCAAGCCGCGATTTGTAAAACCGTTGATTGAGGCCTTTACATTGGGTTTTACCATTGCGCAGGTAAAACAATGCTTTAACCTGGCTTCTTTCGTCGGCACTGTATAGTGCCTGTTCGAGTGCCGAGAGGCGGTTCCATTGTTTAGCCGATGACTGCCACCATTTTTTGGCCTTTTCGATGCTAAGGGTACGAATGAGATTTCGTTTTTCGTCTTCGGTCATTGTTGCAGGTTGCTTATGATCCGGTGCATTCCCGTATTCGGGGAAATATTTGCGGATGAAACCCGCAAGTTCTTCCGCCGGAAGGTGAACGCCGGAAAAACCGAAGTTCTTGAAAGTAAGTTCTTCAATCAGCCATCCCGCCCGTACGCAAAGGTTATCAATATCGTAATCGATGATTTGTCCGTGTCCGTAAAAGCGTTCTGCACCGGGGTAAATAAGATCACCGGTGTTAACCAGCTTTTTAACCCGGCAGTCGTTCATCAGGGCAATTATCGACGACATTGCCGCCGGCCCTGTGTTTTCCAGTTTTTCTTTGGCAGCAAGTACAGCAGGCCAGTCATTCGAAACAAAATCGCTGACCAATGCCTTTAGCGGGTCACCGGTTGTTTGGGCACGAAGTGGAATCAACAAGCCGCACAGCAAAATACACACCACTATTCTCTTCATTTTTCGGCGGATAAAGGATTAATTACCTGTTGATACGAAAAAGGCAGGAAAGAGTTATAGTAATCGGAGATGGAAAAGAGCATAGAACCAAGAGACAAGAATAATGAAGAAATGAAAGAATGAAAGAAAATACTATATATCAGCATGTTTATCGCGTTTCAGATTCCCTTCAAGCGGTTGAAAACCCTTGAAGGGTGCTTGTCCTGTTACTTTTAAACATCCAAACACCCAACATCCGAACCTGCCTGGACCGGCAGGCAGGCACCGAACCTGCCTGACCGGCAGGCAGGCATCGAACAACGAACTCCCAGCAACCAGCACCTAGCACTTAGCACCCAGCACCCAGCATCTGCCTATCGGCAGGCAGGCCCAGCACCCCCCTAGCCCCCGCGAACAGAAATTCTCCGCACCGGGTTTGCCAGATGCTAAAAACAAGCTATATTAGCGGACCAATTGGCAGGTGAAAATGCATCAGGTTAACTGGGGTATAATTGGTTGCGGCAACGTAACGGAACTGAAAAGCGGTCCGGCTTTCGGAAAGGTCGACGGCTCGCGTGTTGTTGCGGTTATGCGCCGCGATGCCTATAAAGCAAATGATTATGCGAATCGCCATCATATTCCTGCCTGGTATAGCAATGCAGATGAACTGATTGACAGTGACGAGGTCAACGCGGTGTATGTTGCCACTCCACCTGCCAGTCATGCCGGGTATGCCATACGTGCCATGGAAAAGGGGAAGCCTGTTTATGTTGAGAAACCAATGGCCGCAACTTATAGCGACTGTTTAAAAATGCAGGAAGTATCAGTAGCCACGGGCGTACCGCTTTATGTGGCCTATTACCGGCGTTTTCTTCCCTATTTTATCAAGGTTAAGGAATTAATTGACAACGGTCGGTTGGGAACATTGCTGTATGCTAAGTTGGATTTCCACATTCCGCCCAGGACTGAGGACTGGAATGCCGAAGATCTTCCCTGGCGGGTAAAACCCGAAATTGCAGGTGCCGGATACTTTTACGATCTGGCCTGTCACCAACTCGACTTATTTGAGTGGTTTTTTGGAGAGGTTGCAGATACATGGGGAAAGGCCTGTAACCGCAGGGGTTTATACCCGGCCGAAGACCTGGTGTTTGCACAATTGTCCTATGCATCGGGCATGCAGCTGGCCGGTCAGTGGTGTTTTGCTGCCGCCGAAAATGAGCACAGCGATATCATCAGCATTCATGGTTCAAAAGGTTCAATTGCCTTTTCAACTTTTGATTTTACCCCCATCAGGCTGACTACCGGTGGAAAAACCGAGGAATACCTGCCCGGCAATCCGGAAAATATTCAATATTGGTTTATCCGGAACATGGTGGAAGAACTAAGGGGCATAAGACCTGCCTTTCCTAATGGCGAAAGTGCCGTGCGAACAAACAAATTGATGGACAAAATACTGGGCAAACTATGAGTATAAGAATTGTGGCAGATGATAAAATTCCTTTTCTGCGCGGGGTTCTCGAACCTTTTGCTGATGTCGTGTACGTACCCGGAAAATCTATTAGCCGTGAACACCTCGAAAAGGCTGATGCTTTGTTAACCCGTACCCGTACCCGGTGCGACGAGGCTTTATTGAGCGGGACCGCGGTTAAGTTTATTGGTACAGCCACCATTGGTTACGACCATATCGACACTACCTGGTGCGAGGCCAATGGCATTGTCTGGAAGAATGCTCCAGGATGTAACGCGCAGTCGGTTAACCAATACATTGCCTCTACCCTGGTAAGGTTATCAGATGCTTTTAACTTTTCGTTGGCCGATAAAACGCTGGGTGTAGTAGGTGTGGGTAACGTGGGCAGTAAAATTGTTCATACTGCCGAAATGCTGGGTATGCAGGTATATCTCTGCGATCCGCCCAGGGTAAGGAACGAGGGCGTTTGCGGATTTATCAGCCTTGAGGGTATTTTAAGGGAATGTGATATAATTACTTTACATGTACCGCTCAACCGAACCGGCGAGGACAAAACGCTGCAGATGATAAATGCCGGTCTGCTCCGTAAAGTTAACAAGGGTACCATTATCATCAACACCTCGCGTGGAGAGGTCGCCGACGGCCAGGCATTGAAGGAAGGCTTGATGAACGGCAGCCTGTCGGCAGTTGTACTGGATGTATGGGAAAATGAACCGGCTATTGATACCGATTTGATGAATCGGTGTTTCCAGGCTACACCGCATATTGCCGGTTACTCAGCTGATGGTAAAGCAAAAGGTACTGCCATGGTTGTCCAGGAGTTAAGCCGCTTTTTTAACCTTGAAATGGATGACTGGGAGACAGATGACCTGCCAGAACCATTGGCGCCGGTGATTGAGATCGACTGTAAGGGAGTCGGAAAGGAACAGATATTAAAGAAAGCCATACTGGCTACTTACGATGCCGGTGAAGACGATCGCAGGCTGAGGAATAACCCATCGGAATTCGAAAAACAACGTGGTGACTATCCCCCCCGAAGAGAATTTAAGGCGTATACGCTTAACCTGGTGAACGGAGACGATGCATTAAAGCGAACATGCAAAAAACTTTGGTTTAAAGTTTTGTAATAACTAAATAATTATAAGTATATGAATAATTTGGCTGATATCGGACTGATTGGTTTAGCCGTAATGGGCGAAAACCTTGTATTGAACATGGAAAGCAAAGGCTTTACGGTTGCTGTTTTTAACCGTTCTGTTGAGAAAGTCGACAAATTTATCCAGGGCAGGGGTAAGGGCAAGAAATTCATCGGCGCCCATTCCATGGAAGAATTTGTAAAATCGATCAACAGGCCCCGCAAGGTGATGATGTTGGTAAAAGCCGGGAAACCGGTTGACGAGCTCATTGAGCAGATACTGCCATATCTCGGGCCCGGAGATATTGTCATCGACGGGGGTAATTCGCATTTTCCCGATACCATCAGGCGCACGGCATACGTGGAGAGTAAGGGATTCCTGTATATCGGAACTGGTGTTTCCGGTGGCGAAGAAGGCGCATTAACGGGTCCATCCATCATGCCCGGTGGATCAGTTAAAGCATGGGAGTATGTGAAACCAGTTTTTCAGGCCATAGCCGCCAAGGTGGAAAACGGTATCCCCTGCTGCGATTGGGTAGGAGAGAATGGTGCCGGACACTTTGTCAAGATGGTGCACAATGGCATTGAATATGGTGATATGCAACTTATCAACGAGGCCTATCATCTGCTGAAGGACGTTGTGGGGCTGAACTATGACGAGATGCATCAGATTTTTGCTGAATGGAACAAGGGAGAACTGGACAGTTACCTGATTGAAATTACCAGGGACATACTGGCTTTCCGCGATGAAGACGGCAAGCCCCTTGTTGAGAAGATACTGGATACAGCAGGACAGAAAGGAACCGGCAAGTGGACAGGCATTGAAGCCCTCAACCTGGGAATACCGCTAACCCTTATTGTTGAGGCTGTGTTTGCACGCTCGCTTTCGTCATTCAAAGATGAAAGGGTAAAGGCCTCTACAATTCTTTCCCGCAAAGCACCTGGCTTTAAGGGCGATAAAAAGGCACTGGTAAATGATATCAGGGATGCACTTTATGCCGCCAAAATTGTATCGTATGCGCAGGGTTATTCACTGATGCGCGGTGCAGCTGTTGAATACAAGTGGAATCTCAATTATGGTGGCATTGCCCTTATGTGGCGGGGTGGTTGTATTATCCGTTCGGCTTTCCTGGGTAAAATAAAGGAAGCATTCGACAGCAACCCGGGTTTGGAGAACCTGCTGCTCGATCCGTATTTCACCAGCACGGTGCTGAAGGCACAGGAAGGATGGCGCAGGGTTGTTGCAGCTGCAGTGGAACAGGGTATCCCGGTTCCGGCCATGTCGTCTGCGCTGGCATATTTTGATGGTTACCGCTCATCGCGTTTACCGGCAAACCTGTTACAGGCACAGCGCGATTATTTCGGCGCGCATACCTACGAAAGAACTGATAAACCCAGGGGCGAGTTTTTCCATACAAACTGGACCGGTCGCGGAGGTGAAACAGCTTCATCAACTTATACTGTATAATGGTACGAAAATTGCGGTATTAATTGTACCTTTGTAACGTGTTCTTTGAAGATTGTTCAATAACCTGGCAGGTAAACAGCCTGTCAGGTTTTACAATTTTGTCTTATATTATCTGGGGCTGTTTTGGCTTTGACAGCAGATTAGCAGGTAAGTAAGCATGCCGGGCAACGCATAGTATCCCGTTAAACTGCGGTGCAAACAATCAAATGGCGAAGCTAATTACGCGCTCGCAGCCTAATCGAAGTTTAGTAGAGCAGGCATAATTCAGGTACAAGGTATCTGAACGGGCTGTTCCTCCATTGCCCTGTCTTACGGCGGTGGATCAAGGGGCACATAAAAGGTAAGGCTGGCCTGGTTAACGCTCCTGACACCAGGCGAGAAAACAGGGGATAAGATACAGGTAGGCTGTCCGGTGTCAGCCTGTATACGAAAACCAATATCGGACTAAGCATGTAGAAAGCTTATGGGCGGTTTGTTTGGACCCGGGTTCGAGTCCCGGCAGCTCCACAAAATCAGTTTGGTGTTTGAGTTACTAGCAAGAGGGGGGTTAGGGATTAGTGATAGGAGCATGTTAAAACCCAAACACCAAACTGATTTTGTCCCTAATTACTCAAACTCAAACTTGGTATTTTTGTACGATCTGCAAAAATAAAACCATCAATGAGTTACTAGCAAGAGGGGGGTTAGGGATTAGTGATAGGAGCATGAAAATTACGGCTTAAAACGTATTCATTACCGGTCGGTTTACAGTACATTTGTGTATTTACAAAAGTCATGGCAATCAAAATTGCCCTTATATTATCCGTTTTGTTGCAGTTCGGCGCTGCCGTAATAGCCATATCACTGGTGAAACGAACCATTAACAACATAGCCTGGTGGTTAATTTCATTTGGTTTTTTGCTAATGACTATCCGCAGGGTAATTGATATATTTCAGGTTTATAATACGCATATTAAATTCATTACCGATTTGCTGGCCTCATGGACAGGTGTGTTTATTTCACTCGTCATGCTCCTGAGTCTTGTTTTCATTAAACGCATCTTTAACATCCAGCAACAAATCGAAGACCTGCGTAAACAAAATGAAAGCCGCGTGCTGTCGGCCATTCTCAAAACCGAGGAAAAAGAAAGACAATATTTTAGTAAGGAATTGCACGATGGCTTAGGCCCCTTGTTATCGGCTGTGAAAATGGCCATCTCAACGGTTGAGCGCGATAAAACTTACAATGGCGAGATTATATCAAATGCCGACAAGCTCATTGATGAATCGATCACAACCTTAAAGGAGATTTCGAATAAGTTAAGTCCGCATATTTTGAAGAACTTTGGCTTGCACAAAGCAGTGAAATCTTTTATCAATAAGCTGAATATAGCAGAAACGCCTATTATACATTATAACGCCAATATCGAAAATGTCAGGTATTCCTTCAACATTGAAATGGTGGTTTACAGGGTTGTTTGTGAGCTTATATCCAATACATTATCACATGCACGGGCCAACAATATTTATATTGACCTGTTGAAAGACGAAAGTTACCTGACATTGAAATATATCGATGACGGAATTGGGTTTGAAGAAAAAAGGCTTGAAGAAGAATTAATGGGCCTGGGTTATTCCAATATTCGTTCAAGAATCAAATCAATTAACGGAAGCCTTGATATTTACACAAAACCGGGTGAGGGTATTCAGGTATTCGCACAGATAAAAACCGAATAAATTGGAAAAACTATCCATACTCATAACGGACGATCATAAGTTGTTCCGCGAAGGGATGAAGCTTATACTGAGCAATCTGCCCTATGTTGAGCGTATCTATGAAGCAGGAAACGGAAAAGAATGTGTCCGGCTATTCGAAAACGGTGAAAAGCCAGATATTGTTTTTATGGATATTGAAATGCCCGAAATGAATGGTATTGAAGCCACTGTTAATGTTATGAGGGACCATCCCTGTACCAGCATAATTGCCCTCTCCATGTATGCCAATGAAGATTATTATTCAAAAATGATTGAAGCGGGTGCAAAGGGGTTTATGTTGAAAAATTCAGGTATCCGCGAAGTGGAAGAAGCTATTCAGCAGGTAATTTTCGGAAAGAGCTATTTTTCACAGGAGATACTTTCGGGTTTTATCAGGAACATGAGCCGGAAAAAGCAATCCCCCAGTTCCGGCAAGCTCTCCGAACGTGAGGAGGAAGTGCTTTATCTTATCTGCAAGGGGTATTCGAACCAGGAAGTGGCAGACGCACTGCATATAAGCAAAAGGACAGTTGATAAGCACCGCGAAAACCTGCTTTTTAAAACCGACTCGAAAAACACCCCCGGTTTGGTGATCTATGCCATCAAAAATGGTATCATCGAAATTTAACATGCGTTTAAAAACGTACTCATACGAGTTAGGACGTAAAAGTAAAATACGTTTTTAAGCTGTTTCACAGTGCTGTTCAAGCTTCTAGATTTGTTTTGTATTTAAAACAACACAATTGCGAAACATATAATTCACCCACTTAAATGAGTCATTGTTCACCTTTCATACAAAAAGTGTTCAGCTGTATACTCATTGTTATCCTATTGCTTTCAGGTTGCGCATCTGAAAAGATGAAGGAAAACACCATAAGCATTTCCGGGGCATTTGCCTTGTATCCCCTGGTTGTGCAATGGAGCGAAGAATATCAAAAGGAGCACCCGGGAATTCGCTTCAATATTTCCGGTGGTGGCGCAGGTAAGGGCATGGCTGATGCATTATCCAATACAGTCGACCTGGGAATGGTTTCACGTGAAATTGCCCGGGAAGAGATTGAAAGAG
This sequence comes from uncultured Bacteroidales bacterium, assembly GCA_964618645.1. GTDB lineage: Bacteria > Bacteroidota > Bacteroidia > Bacteroidales > UBA10428 > UBA5072. The sequence continues at coordinate 19,478 of CAZUBW010000020.1, forward strand.
GAGCCTGGTGGGTCGGACTTGCCATTGATGCGGTTGTTCCTACCATCAGTGCTGAAAATCCATATGCCGGTAAGCTAAAGGAAAGCGGCATGACACGCGATGAATTCAGGGCAGTTTTCGTGGATGGCACTGTAACCAGCTGGGGTGAACTCTTAAGAACCGGGCAGGGAAGAGATATTGTAGTTTACACGCGTTCGGATGCCTGCGGCGCAGCGGGAACATGGGCAAAATACCTGGGTGGGAAACAGGAAGAGCTCAAAGGAATTGGCATTTATGGCGACCCGGGTTTGGCGGAGGCTGTGATAAAGGACAAAGCTGGAATTGCTTATAACAATGTTGCTTTTGCCTATGACATAAAAACCGGCAAAAAACGTCCGGGTGTAGAAGTCATCCCCATTGATATAAACGAAAACGGGATCATTGATCCTGAGGAGAATTTCTATGATGCTGTTGATGACCTGCTAAAGGCTATTGGAAATGGAGGATATCCGTCGCCTCCGGCCAGGGAACTCTATGTTGTGTCAAAAGGCGGGCCTTCGAAACAGGCTGTGCGGGAATTTCTCAGGTGGACGCTGACAACCGGTCAGCAGTTTGTGAAAAATGCCGGATACGTTCCTGTTGACAATACCAAACTAAATGAATACCTCGAGAAACTTGATTAACCTATGTTACTCAAAAGAATTTTACTTGATAGAATTTCCAGGGTATGGATGGTCTTTGCGCTGGTGACCATTCTGCTGCTGCCTTTTATTATTGGAACTGGGCTTCTTCTGAAAGCCTGGCCATTGTTAGAGTCCCAGTCTTTTTTCAAATTGGTTACCGGAAACGAATGGATTCCGCACGAGGGGAAGTTTGGTTTCTGGCCGTTTATTGCCAGTTCGCTTTATGTTACCTTGCTGGCTTTCGTTTTTTCCGCTCCTGTATGCCTGCTGACGGCCATTTACCTTACCGGGTTTTCCTCGAACCGGCTGATGGGTATTATGCGCCCGGTAATTGATATTTTGGCAGGATTGCCATCGGTGGTATATGGTGTATGGGGCATACTCATCATTGTTCCATTTGTTTCACGCATACTGGCTCCGGTAGCCAATGTTCAGTCATCGGGGTACACCATATTGGCTGGCGGAATAGTACTCGCAGTTATGTGCATTCCCTATATGCTGAATATGATCATTGAGGTGTTTCGCACTGTTCCGGTTGGCCTGAAAGAGGCATCTCTTTCACTTGGTGCGACAACCTGGGAATCGATAAAACACGTGGTGGTGAGAAAAAGTTACCCAGGCATAATTTCCGCATTTGGTTTAAGCATTGCCAAAGCTTTTGGAGAGACAATGGCGGTGATGATGGTGGTGGGAAACATGGTTCAGGCCCGTTTTAACCCGTTTGAAGCCGGATACCCGCTGCCTGCACTCATTGCCAATAACTACGGTGAAATGCTTTCGGTGCCCATGTACGATGCGGCATTGATGTTTGCAGCTTTGCTGTTACTGATGATCATACTTATTATTAACCTGGTATTCAGGTATTTTATTTATAAAACAAGGGCGCAATGAAACCCATAAAAACAATTGAAGAAAAGTTGTTCCGGTTTTTAACAGGTTTTGCAGCTTATTCACTTATTGCTTTGCTGGGTTTTATTATTGTGGTCATTTTGCTAAAAGGCATTGGCTCACTTTCGTGGGACATGGTTTTTAAAACACCACAGGGAGGTTATTATTTTGGAGGAGCCGGTGGGGTTTTAAATGCAATTGTAGGTTCATTTTATATTGCTCTTGGTGCAACATTTTTTGCTGTAGTTTTTGGCTTGCCTGCTGCGTTGTATATTAATGTCCACCTGATGAGCAGAAAGCGCACACAGCATACCATACGCTATTTGCTGGACACGCTCTGGGGAATCCCATCGATTGTATATGGTGCCTTTGGATTTACCCTGATGCTGTACCTGGGTATGAATGCTTCGTTACTTGCCGGAATTATTACGGTTGCCCTGCTTGTTACCCCCATTATGGTTCGTACCTTCGATGAAGTGTTAAGCACTATACCCAAGGGTTTACATGAAACAGGTCTGGCAATGGGATCAACCAAGGCAGAACTGGCATTTGGCATTGTCCTGAAGCAGGCATTTCCGGGCTTTATTACCGCACTATTGTTGGCATTTGGTCGTGGTATAGGCGATGCTGCTTCCGTTCTTTTCACCGCAGGGTATACCGATCTGATTCCCAGGCATCTGGATGAATCTGCTGCTACGCTTCCGCTGGCGATTTTTTTCCAACTGGGTTCACCCATTCCCGAGGTCAGGGAGAGAGCATTTGCAGCATCTACAATATTAACCGTTATTATATTGCTGATTAGTTTGCTGGCCCGTGCTGCCTCGAAAAAATATGCAAAGTCAAACATTAAATAAAATGGATACGATGTACATGCAGCCATGTGATATATTCCCCGAAACAATCGACGCGAATGATGTTGATTCCATTTCCGGCCCAAGTGCTTTAAGGATCTGCAACCTGAATGTATGTGCAGGAGAGCATCAAATCCTCAAAAACATCAACCTGGAGATACCAGAAAACAAAATAACGGTACTGCTTGGCCCTTCAGGATGCGGTAAAACCACCCTGTTGAAATGCATGAACAAGCTCACCGATTTGTATAAAGAGTTGAAAGTAAGCGGTAGTATTTTAATCGAAGAGGATGATATCTTAAGTTCATCAACCAACCTTCCCGAATTGAGGCAAAAAATGGGTCTGTTGTCCCAGCGTCCTTTTCCCTTGCCGGTTTCAATCTATAAGAATGTAGCCTATGGACTTAAGCTTAAGGGTATACGCGACAAAAAGCTGGTTGACTATAGTGTTGAGAAACACCTGCGCGAAACGGGCTTATGGAATGAGGTGAAAGACAGGCTTCATCAGCCGGCCACAGGTCTTTCTGTTGGACAACAACAACGGTTATGCCTGGCAAGAGGTCTGGCAGTGAAACCCAAAATTATCCTGGCGGACGAACCCACTTCTGCTTTGGACCCAACCTCAAGCAGAATTATCGAAAATCTGTTCCGCAATTTGAAAAGACATTACACGATAATACTGGTGACACATGCCTTGCGGCAGGCAATTCGGCTTGCCGATCATGTGGTATTCATGTATTACGGAGAGATAGTTGAACAGGGGAGTCCTGAAAAACTCTTCAGAAATCCTGAAACAGAAAAACTCAGGAAATACATGCTTGACGGTAATTAGTTGTAATCAGGTATTCACTATCGCGGTGTGAATGGACTTAAGCGTGTTTCAGGTCACATATGGCTTTTACAGGGTCCGAAGCGCTAAAAACGGCTGTTCCTGCAACCAATACATTAACACCGGCTTCGAATAGCGCAGCGGCATTGTTGAGGGTAACGCCGCCATCCACTTCAATCAACGCCTGTGAACCAGCCTGGTTAATCATTGAACGCAGTTTGCGGATTTTTTCAAATGACGTTTCGATGAATTGCTGCCCGCCATATCCGGGGTTAACCGACATGACAAGTACCATGTCGACAAACGGGATGATCTCTTCGAGTTGGCTGACGGGTGTATGCGGGTTAAGGGTAACGCCTGCTTTCATCCCCGATTCCTTAATGGTCTGAATGGCACGGTGAAGATGTCTGCAGGCTTCAATGTGAACGGTTAAAATATCCGCACCGGCCTCTTTGAAAGTTTTTATGTATTTATCAGGTTCAACAATCATGAGGTGTACATCGAGGGGCTTGCGTGCTATTTTTTTAACGGCCTTTATAACGGGGAGGCCAAATGAAATGTTGGGGACAAAAACACCATCCATGATGTCGAGATGAAGCCAGTCGGCATCACTATTGTTGACCATTTCGATATCTTGTTGCAGGTTGGTGAAATTGGCGGCCAGTAAAGATGGTGCTATTAATCGGGTCATGATTAAATAAATTGGGTACCGGCAAAGTTAAAAAACTTTGCCTGGATTCATGCTGCCAGGGAGTTTGAAAAGATAAATCAACCCAGGTATGTTTTTAAAAGCTTCGAACGGGTTGCACTTTTGAGTCGTTTGATGGCTTTTTCCTTGATTTGCCTGACCCGCTCGCGCGTGAGGTTAAATTCCTGTCCGATTTCTTCGAGGGTGTACTGATACTTGGTGTTTAGCCCGAAATACAAGCGTAAAATATTCGCTTCGCGATAGGTGAGAATGGATAAAACACGTTCTATTTCGCGACGCAGGGAGTCGGTTAACAGACCTTTATCGGGACTTGGCGTGTCCTTGCTCAACAACACATCGTAAAGCGTACTGTCTTCATCATCTTTAATAGGAGCGTCCATTGACACATGACGGCCGGCACTTTTCATGGCTTCTTTAACGTCATCGGGAGCCATCTCAAGTATATCGGCTATTTCCTGGATGGAAGGTTCTCTTTCGTACAATTGCTCAAGGTCTGAAAATGCTTTATTAATGCGGTTGATCGATCCGATTTTGTTGAGCGGAAGCCTGACAATCCGGGCCTGTTCTGCAAGTGCCTGTAAAATCGACTGCCTGATCCACCACACGGCATAGGAAATAAATTTAAAGCCCCTTGTTTCATCAAAGCGCTGGGCAGCCTTGATAAGGCCGACGTTGCCCTCGTTGATCAGATCGGGCAGACTGAGTCCCTGGTTTTGATATTGTTTTGAAACAGAAACCACAAACCTCAGGTTTGCTTTAATGAGTTTATCAAGTGCTTTTTCGTCTCCGTTCCGGATTCTTTTGGCAAGTTCCACTTCTTCCTCGGTGGAGAGCAATTCAACTTTGCCGATTTCGTGCAGATACTTGTCCAGTGAGGGTGTTTCCCGGTTGGTAACCTGCTTGACAATCTTTAATTGTCTCATAGTTTTTGGGATTTGATAGGGTTGTTGGTATGTAATTTCTACGAGAACATATTATAATAAGTTAGTCAAAGACTGGTTAAAAATCAGGTGTTTTGTTAAAACCATAGTTGTATAACCAGAACCGATTTATTAGTAATTATGATAAAATTAGTCATTTTTATTATTGGTTGTTGTAAAAAAAATTATCTATTCTTTTGGTATTTGTGATGAAATACGTATTATTGCACCTGAATTCCCGATACAATTCCAACTTTCTATTAAATCTTATCACCATAACCGTTTTACTAAGCAAGCGTAATTGTTGTTTTGATGTTGGCTTAACACATTAAATAAATCTTCACAATATATGTATGATATTTTAGAGCTTAATAAAAAGCTTCTTCCCGAACTAAAAGAAATTGCCAAACAGTTAAATGTAAAGAAGGCTGATTTGCTCCGTAAGCAGGATCTGATTTATAAAATTCTTGATCAGCAGGCAGTAATGGCCACCGAAGGAAAACGGGCTGAAGTGAAGCCCGAAATTCAGCAAAACCATGAGCCCAAACGCAGGGGTCGCCGCCCCCGCCGGATTGAAGATGAAAAGACAGAGCCGGTTAAACAAGCTGTTGCAGAAAGCAAACCTGATGAATCCATTACTCCTCCCAAAGCAGAAAATGCTGAAGATAAAACATTGGAAAAACCTGCCGAAACTACTCCCAATCCCCAGGTGAGAGATAAAAGCAAAAGTGGTTTTTTTAGTCGGCCTTTCGATAATATGAGGCAACAGGGCGATTTCCGGAAAAGGAAAGAGTTCAAACGGTTTAACGACCGTGACAATCGCATTAAGGACGATTCGGGTGATAAACCTTCGGGTGGCTATGACGAATTCAGACCAGCCAAAAATGCAGAATTCGAGGAATTGATTCCCCCCGAAATGGAAGTGGAAGAGAACCTCCTGGCAGGTTTGGAAACCGAACGCGAACCGCTTATTGTGCAATCCCCCGAAGTAAAGCCCAAATTCGAACCTCCCCAGCGACACCAGCAGGCAGATAAAAGAGTTGCCCAGGAGAAACCCACCGAATTCGATGGCATTATCACCTGTCAGGGTGTTCTTGAAATTATGCCGGATGGATATGGTTTTTTGCGCTCGTCGGATTACAACTACCTGAATTCGCCCGATGATATTTATGTTTCACAATCGCAAATCAAGCTTTTCGGTCTGAAAACCGGCGATACCGTTACCGGTACCATCCGTCCCCCAAAAGAAGGTGAAAAATACTTTCCCCTGATAAAGGTTATTGAAATAAACGGACGAAATCCCGAGTTTATACGCGACCGGGTGCCATTTGATTACCTTACCCCATTATTCCCCAATGAGAAATTCACCCTGGTAAAACCAGGTGTGAAAACAAACCTTTCTGCCAGGGTTGTTGACATGTTTGCTCCCATCGGAAAGGGTCAGCGCGGATTAATTGTCGCTCAGCCCAAAACCGGGAAAACCATATTGCTGCAGGATATTGCCAATGCCATTGCAGCTAACCACCCCGAAGCTTATCTCATTATCCTGCTCATTGATGAACGCCCCGAAGAAGTGACCGAAATGGCCCGCAACGTGAAAGGTGAAGTGGTTTCCTCAACCTTTGATGAACCTGCAGAAAGGCATGTGCGCGTGGCCAATATTGTTATTGAAAAGGCAAAACGACTGGTTGAGTGTGGACACGATGTGGTTATTCTCCTGGATTCCATTACCAGGCTGGCCAGGGCGTTTAATACCATTGCCCCGGCTTCAGGCAAGGTGCTTTCAGGCGGAGTGGATGCCAACGCGCTGCAAAAACCCAAAAGGTTCTTTGGCGCTGCGCGTAACATTGAAAACGGGGGATCACTTACCATTATCGCTACCGCCCTTACCGATACCGGTTCAAAAATGGACGATGTAATATTCGAAGAGTTCAAGGGTACCGGCAACATGGAACTTCAACTCGACCGTAAGCTTTCCAACAGGCGGATCTATCCGTCAATTGACATCACCGCATCGAGTACAAGGCGTGAAGATCTGCTGCTCGACAAGAATTTCCTGAACAAAATATGGGTGCTCCGGAAGTACCTGACCGATATGAATGCTATCGAAGCTATGGAATTTTTGCGTGAGCGCCTCGCCAAAACCGATTCAAACGAGGAATTCCTTATTTCAATGAACGGGGAATAATTTTTTTAAAAAAAGTGCGGGATAACCCCGCACTTTTCGTTTAATCTTCCGTATAAACCATTTCCTGACGAAACCTCACCGGTATTATTTATAATGAAACTGAATAGTACGGGTTGTGTGAAAACAATATCAGAATAATGCCGATTTGTTGTATTTTTGTAATTTATTTTAAAATTATACCATAATATATTAATAATAAGCGAGTTAAGATGAGTACGAAGAAAAATTTTGTAACTTGTGACGGTAATTATGCTGCTGCTCATGTAGCCTATATGTTCAGTGAAGTTGCAGCGATTTATCCCATTACCCCTTCTTCAACCATGGCTGAATATGTTGACGAATGGGCTGCCAATGGTAGAAAGAATATTTTCGGAGAAGAGGTAAAGTTGGTTGAGATGCAGTCGGAAGCCGGTGCTGCCGGTGCATTACATGGTGCACTTCAGGCTGGTTCGCTGGCTACCACGTATACGGCATCACAGGGTTTGTTGCTGATGATTCCCAATATGTACAAGATTTCTGGCGAGTTGCTCCCGGGTGTTCTTCATGTTTCAGCGCGCGCCCTGGCCGCCCAGGCTTTGTCAATTTTCGGTGATCACAGCGATGTGATGAGTACCAGGCATACTGGTTTTGCCATGCTTGCAACCAGCAGCGTTCAGGAAATCATGGACCTTGCTGCAGTTGCACATCTTACAGCCATCAAATCAAGGGTTCCTTTCCTTCACTTTTTTGATGGCTTCAGAACTTCGCACGAAATCCAGAAAGTTGAAGCTTTACCCATGGATGAAGTGGCTAAGCTTATTGATTATAAGGCATTACAGGAGTTCAGGGACAGGGCTTTGAATCCCAATCATCCTGTTCAACGTGGCACTGCTCAGAATCCTGATATTTACTTCCAAACAAGGGAAGCAGCAAATTCGTTCTATGACGCTGTTCCCGATATGGTTGACAAGTATATGAAAGACATGGCCACAATCACCGGTCGTGAATATGCACCTTTTAAATATTACGGTGCTGCTGATGCTGAAAACATCATCATCGCCATGGGCTCTGTTACTGAAACCGCTCGTGAGGTTGTGGATTACCTGAATGCAAAAGGCTCCAAGCTGGGTGTGGTTGTTGTTCATCTCTACAGACCTTTCTCTGCAAAATACCTCCTGAAAGTGGTTCCCAAAACCGTGAAAAGAATAACGGTACTCGACAGAACCAAAGAACCCGGTGCAAACGGCGATCCCCTTTACCTCGACATCAAAGAGGTATTTTACGGACAAGCCAATGCTCCCACGATCATCGGTGGCAGGTATGGTTTGAGTTCAAAAGATACTACTCCGGTTCAGATTGTTACGGTTTTCGAAAACATGGAGTCAAATCAACCCAAAATGCATTTCACAGTTGGGATTGATGATGACGTAACCCATCTGTCACTGCCTGTAAAACCGGAAATCAGCATTTCGAAAAAAGGAACCTTCGAAGCCAAGTTTTACGGACTTGGTTCTGATGGAACAGTTGGTGCCAATAAGAATTCCATTAAGATCATCGGTGATTCTACCGATAAATATGCCCAGGCTTATTTTGCATATGATTCAAAGAAATCAGGTGGAGTAACCACTTCACACCTCCGCTTTGGCGATGCCCCGATCCTCTCTCCTTACCTGGTTTGCACACCCGACTTTGTGGCTTGTCATGTACCTTCCTATATCAGCAAATATGATATGCTCAGGGGTATTAAGAAAGGTGGTACCTTCTTGTTGAACAGCATCTGGGATGTTGAGGAAACAAAGAATCAGCTTCCCGATTCACTTAAGAAAACTCTTGCTGAAAAGGAAGTCAATTTCTATATCATTAATGCTACAAAGATTGCTGAAGAAATTGGTCTGGGAAACCGCACCAACACCATTATGCAGTCGGCTTTCTTTAAAATTGCCAATGTGATTCCCTTTGAAGATGCAATGGCTCAGATGAAGAAAGCTGTTATCAAATCATTCAGCCGCAAGGGTGAAGATATTGTGAACATGAACATCGCATCTATTGAGCGTGGCAGCCATGTGATCAAGGTTGAGGTTCCCAAAGAATGGGCCAAGCTTGAAATCAAGCCCCTAAAGGATGCCCGCAACATTCCCGATTTTGTGAAGAATGTTGTTGAACCCATGAATAACCTGATGGGTGACGATTTAAAAGTGAGTGCATTCAAAGGCCGTGAAGACGGAACTTTCCCTGTTGGCACTACCTATTACGAAAAGCGCGGTATTGCTGTGAATGTTCCCGAGTGGATTGCTTCAAATTGTATCCAGTGTAATCAGTGCGCCTTCGTTTGTCCCCACGCTGCCATCAGACCTTTCCTGCTTGACGAAGCTGAAATGAAAGCAGCTCCTGCCGGAACTGCAACACTGAAGGCCAACGGCAAGGGATTTGAAAACCTGCAGTATCGCATTCAGGTAAGTGCACTGGATTGTACGGGTTGCGGTGTATGTGCCGAAGTATGTACTTCCAAAGAGAAATCCCTGGTGATGAAACCGCTGGGTACGCAATCAGCTGAAATTGCCCGATGGGACTATATGGTTGAAAAGGTTTCCGTTAAGGACCACCTGGTTGAAGTTGACAAATCAGTAAAAAACAGCCAGTTTGCCCAGCCTTTGTTCCAGTTCTCCGGTGCTTGCGGTGGTTGCGGCGAAACTCCCTATATCAAACTGATTACCCAGCTGTTTGGCGACCGGATGATCGTGGCCAATGCCACTGGTTGCTCCTCGATTTACGGAGGATCAGCTCCTTCAACACCATATTGTACCAATAAAGAAGGTAAGGGTCCCGCCTGGGCCAACTCACTCTTCGAAGACAATGCAGAGTATGGTCTTGGACTGGCTTTGGGCGCAGAAAAACTGAGAACCCGGGTTACCCGCAAAATGAAGGAATGCATTGAAAGCAACCCGGGTTTGTCCGAAAAGACCATTGAAGCCTTCAAAGAATGGCTCGATTCAAAATCTGAAGCCCGTGCTTCAAAGGCTTCTACAATAAAGGTTATTGAAGCCCTTTCAGGTGAGAAACTTCCTGTAGCCAAAGAAATACTTGATCTGCAGTCGTACATGGTTAAGAAATCCGTTTGGATTTTCGGCGGCGACGGCTGGGCTTATGATATTGGTTACGGTGGACTCGACCACGTATTGGCTTCCGGTGAGAACGTGAATGTACTTGTGCTTGATACCGAGGTATACTCCAATACTGGTGGACAGGCTTCCAAATCCACACCAATCGGTGCCGTGGCCAAATTTGCCGCTGCCGGTAAACGCGTAAGGAAGAAAGATCTGGGTGCCATGGCCATGACCTATGGATATGTTTATGTAGCTCAGGTTGCCATGGGCGCAAGTCAGAACCAATACCTGAAGGCCCTGCGTGAAGCAGAAGCTTATCCCGGTCCTTCGCTGATCATTGCCTATGCTCCTTGTATAAACCATGGCTTGCGTGCCGGAATGGACAAGTCGCAGGAAGAGCAAAAACACGCTGTTGACTCGGGCTACTGGCATCTGTGGAGGTACAATCCGCTGAATGAGAAGGAAGGTAAGAATCCGTTTGAACTGGATTCAAAGGACCCCGACTGGACCAAATTCCAGGAATTCCTGAACAGCGAGGTGCGTTATACCTCACTGAAGAAAGCTTTCCCCAAAGAAGCTGATGAATTATTCGCTGCTGCAGAAGAAAATGCCAAATGGCGGTATAACAGCTACAAACGTTTGGCCGCCATGGATTTTTCCGCACAGGCAAAATAATTATTTGAATTTTTGTATGAATAATTGTAGAGACGCATAATCATGCGTCTCTACGCGTTTTAACGGAAAACAAAATTGGGAAGAATCATTGCCCTGGATTATGGCCAGAAACGCACCGGCATTGCGGTTACCGATCCGTTGCAGATGATCGCCAACAGCCTCGAAACTGTTCGTTCAGCAGATGTTATTGCTTTTCTGAAACAATATACCGAAAAGGAAAAGGTAGATGCTTTTGTGGTTGGCTACCCACGGCAAATGAACAATACCCCGTCTGAATCTGTTAAATACGTCGACCCGTTCATTGCATTATTAAGGAAATCATTTCCGGATAAGGAGGTGTTCTTGATGGATGAACGGTTTACTTCAAAAATGGCCATGCAAACCATGATTGCAGGTGGTGTGAAAAAGAAAGACAGGCAAAACAAAGGATTGATTGATGCCATCAGTGCAACCATCATCCTCCAGTCGTACCTAGAATACCGGAGTAATTTTCCGGTATAGGAGATTCTGCTTATCTTTGGTTTCAATTTTCAAATTGCCGAATTTTCAAATTTTCAAATTAAATGATCTATCCGATAGTAGTATATGGTTCTCCGGTTCTCCGGCAGGTAGCAAAAGATATCCCTGCCGACCATCCCAATTTGAAAGCGTTGATTTCAGACATGTTCGATACCATGTATAAGTCCGACGGGATGGGGTTGGCAGCGCCTCAGATAGGCAAGTCCATCAGGCTTTTTGTGGTGGATGCCACATCACTGGCTGATGAAGATCCTGCACTTGCAGACTTTAAAAAAGCATTTATTAATCCCCGCCTTGAATTGCTTGGTGAAGATACCGAAGTGATGAACGAGGGCTGTTTAAGCCTGCCCAAAATCCGCGAGGAGGTTAAGCGTCTTAACAGGGTGCGCATCTCCTATTACGATGAGAACTTTAACTTCATTGAAGAGGAATACGAAGGTTTGAAAGCAAGGGTTATTCAACACGAATATGATCATCTCGACGGTATTTTGTTTATCGACCGGATAAACCCCTTACGGAAAAAGCTGCTGAAAGGAAAGCTGAACGATATTACCAAATGTAATGTTGATGTACCTTATAAGATTAAAGTACTAAAATAATTACACAAATGCCATTATGGCCTGAGCATTTAAAAGAGGCTGTCAAAAAAGTCAATTTGTTAGGCGTAGTTGCAAACTACGCCTAGCGCATTGTGCAGAATGTCAGCTTTGTACGCTAAGCGTAGTCTCCAGACTACGCTCTTTTTATGACTTGTTAGATAGTCTTATACAGCCGGGTATTTTTTGAAAATATCCTCCGATTTTAGCAGCAGGTCAATGTACTGTGCACGCTTATAAACAAAGGGATCATTAATTTTCTTGTTCGACAGTTTGCCTTTGAAGTCAGCCAGGTTATGGTAGTTCTTCGATTCCATCCAGGCCTGCAAATCCTTAAGAATAGTGGCAACATACTCAACCTTGTTTTTGTATACCGTGCTTACCACCTGTGTACAATCGGCTCCTGCAAGGATCATTTTGGCAACGTCAGCACCGGTATAAATGCCTGTGCTTGCACAAATAGATCCGGTAATGGTGCCATATAGCAAACCAACAAACCTGAGACTTAACCTGTTGTCTTCGGGGTTGCTGAGGTTGAACGGTGAGAAGTGCTGTTCTTTATCTGTATCAATATCGGGTTGAAAGAGCCTGTTAAACAGAATGAAACCGTCTACGCCGGCTTTATCCATCTGCGAAACGATATTCAGCGGGTTGGCATAAAAGGGGCTTAACTTGACACTGACAGGCAGTTTTACCTTGGATTTCACAGCCTTCAGTATGGCAAGTTGTTGATTGTTAACATCCCGGCCGTCGGCATTGGCATCGCGCGGGACAAAAAAGAAATTCAGCTCAAGTGCATCTACGCCTGTTTGTTCAAGCAGCTTGGCATACTCAATCCACGATTCCTCGTAAATGGCATTTAAACTGGCTATCACCGGTATACTAACACTCTCCTTTACCTTGCGTAAGTTCACCAAATGTTCTTCGGGACCTGCATGCTCGATGGTCGGAAAAAGCTTTACCATTTCGGCATTACGCTCATTGTACTCTTCGAGTTCGTCATCAAGCTGAGCCGATTCGAGTTGTATTTGTTCTTCGAACAGCGATTTGTAAACAATAGCCGCTGCTCCGGCCTGCTCAGCCCTTTTTACATTGTCGAGCCTGGTAACCAGGTTGCTTGCTCCTACAATTACGGGGTTTTTCAATTCAATCCCAAGATACTTTGTTTTAAGATCAACCATATTCTGTTTTAATTAAGTTTATTTCAATGATGCGTCATCATGTGCTATACCAACAAAATTATGAATTAATCTGTATAATCTGTTAACCAACGCTATCGAAATTCAACTTTGTACCGATAATTTTTATTTCTGTTGAATTTGCCTTAAATTGCTGATATCAATTACCGGAAACCCTGTTGATATGCAATGGCCTGATTTTTTAGGAAGAAGCCCGTTTGCCCGATTGCTCCTTTTTTTTGTTGCGGGAATCCTCTTATCGTTAAACCTGGAGGGACGACAAACACCGGTAATGCTTATCCTGTTATTAACACTGGCGATTTTGATGTTGTTGCTGCTGATTGTCATTAGCAGGGCACCTAATTTTCACACTGGTTTAAGGTCGGGCGTAATCAGCAGCCTTTTATTGTTCCTGCTGGGCTTTGTAAACTCGAACCTGAGCTTGCAGCACCACGAAAAGGCATTTGAAAAAAACGACTATCCGGGCTTTTTTTTAATGGACATCACTGATATTCCCGAAGTACTTGAGAAAAGTGTAAGAACATTTGCCAGGGTGAGTGTACGCAAGCACAACGGTGAGTGGATACCCACATCGGACAAAGTTTTGGTTTACTTTGAAAAGGATTCAACTGCTGCCACTTTGCCTGCCGGTAGCCGTATTCTCGCCAGGGGTGCACTGAAGCCCATTCATGCAGCTGATAATCCCTTTGCCTTTGATTACCGAAAGTATTTGGCAAACAGGGGTTTTTATCATCAGCTATACCTGCCGCATGAGGCGTGGACCATTATTCCATACAAGGGCATAAAACCTGTGCGTGCCTATGCACAACTTATGCAACAACAACTTTTGGAGACTTACCGCCTGACCGGCATGGACCGGACAAGGCTGAGCCTGCTTTCGGCACTTACGCTCGGGTATAAGAACGACCTTGAGGCTAATACGCGGCAGCTGTTCGCGGAAGCCGGAGTGATGCATGTTATGGCCCTCTCGGGTTTTAACGTGGCAGTGATTGTTTTGGCCCTGAGTATGGTACTTTGTTTTTGCAACCGTTCGTTAGCAGGCAGAATTTTCAGGGCTATACTGATTATAGCTACTGTATGGATGTTTGCTTTCGTGACCGGGTTATCTCCCTCCGTTACCAGGGCATCGGTTATGGTTACGTTTTTGATTTCAGGCAAAACATTCAACCAGGAAATCAATACCTATAACATATTATTTGCCACTGCATTTTTTGTTTTGCTCATCTCTCCTGCTCTCATTGCCGATGTGAGTTTTCAACTGTCATTTGCCGCTGTATTGGGGATTCTTATACTACATCCGCCTTTATTCAGTCTTTTAAGTTTCAAAAACCGACTGGCCAAGTCTGCCTGGCAGTTGTTTACCGTTTCATGTGCCGCCCAGCTGTCCACCATGCCGCTTACCCTGTTTTATTTTCATCAGTTCCCGGTATATTTCTGGCTTACAAACATGTATGTGATTCCCCTGGTTTCTGTAATTATTTGGCTGGCAGTTGTTTTTCTGGTGGTTTCCTTTATCACTCCTTTGATGACCCTGCTGGGAAAAATACTTTCGTGGCTGGTATTTATACTGTATGAATCGGTTGCAATAACCGAAAAATTGCCGTTTTCGCTTATCGAAAACATACATGTGAATGCAGTTCAGTCGGTTTTGCTTTTTTCACTGGTGGTTTCTTTCGCGTTGTTGCTTATGCACCGGCGCATGAGCCATCTGTGGCTTTTCCTTTCATTACTGGTGATTTTTGAATTGAGCAGCCTGCAAAAAAATGTATCCTGGCATAATCAAAGGGCCATTATGGTTGGAGCGTTGAGAAATCATCCGGCAATACATTTGGTGGAGGGCCGGAAGGCAGTTTTTGTTACCGATCAGCCGGTAAGCTTTAATGAAGCACAGGTCAGGTATGCTTTTGATGAATACTGGATCAGAAGCGGCGTTAAGGAAAATCTGCAAGTACAGTTGCTGCAAAATACGATCCCCGATGACACCGGTGTTTCCTTTTTCGTTGAAAGTCATTCATCATGGCTGGGCCGGAACCGCCTATTCCATTTCTGCAACAAACGTATTATTGTTTTACAGGACAATTGCATCTACCGCGTTGTGAGCGACCTGCCCTTAAATGCAGATATGGTAATCGTTTCGGGGAATATTGGTCCCGATTTGATTTCGTTGCACCGTGTACTTGATCCGGCTATCATAGTAACCGATTCGTCGGTAAAATACTACAGCGATCAACAATGGAAAAAAGCATGTGAGGAAGCGGGGGTTGCTTTTTGGTCCGTTAACCGGCAAGGCGCTTTTGAAATGCGCATGAAGTAAGCTTACAATTCAACAATGCCAATACCCTGCCGTACAATTTCGGGTAGCGGACCCGTACAATCGATAACCGTTGAGGGAACATTATTGCCAAAACCGCCGTGTATTACGGCATCTACCTGGTTTTTATAATGATCGTAAATCAGCTCCGGATCGGTAGTGTACTCCAGCACTTCATCTTCGTCGTGAACGGAAGTGGTTAGTATGGCATGGCCCAGTTCCCTGACAATCTCGATAATAATGCTGTTATCCGGAACCCTAATACCAATGGTCTTTTTCCGGCTCCGGAATATGCGGGGAACGTTGCTGCTTGCTTCGAGAATAAAAGTGAAGGGGCCCGGAAGGCACTGCTTCATCAGTTTGAAAGTGGGGTTGTTGATATGCTTGGCATAATCGGTGAGGTGACTCAGGTTATGGCATATGAACGAGAAATTGGCCTTTTCGAGATTTATACCTTTAATTTGCGCAACCCGTTCGGTTGCTTTGTGGTGGAAAATATCACAACCAAGGCCATAAACGGTGTCGGTGGGGAATATCATAACCCCTCCGTCCCTGAGAATTTCAACTGCACGTTGAACCTGCCTTTGCCCGGGCGTATCGGGATGAATTTTAAGCAGCATTTAGATGCATAAAGCAATTGCGAAGCAAAGGTACTGTTTTATCCGGGGTTTGGTGCATGCAATACCACTAAACTTATTACCGCTAGTAGTAATCGTACGTATATTTGGTTAATACCCTGTACTTGGTTGAAGGATAATATGTATCTGCTGTCTGGCATAACCCTTTATCGTCGTATTGATAGGTAATGCTGTTGAATTCCTCGGAACTGTTACGACGCCATTTGATCCCGATGAGGTTTCCCTTTGCATCATAACTCATGCTTTTTTTGACGAAACTTTTTACGGTGGGCGATTCTTCGGTAATTTCAGTCAGAGATCCGGCCGGACTGTAATTGTAGGTATTCCTCACCGTAATTTTATTGAGTTTGTAGCGGGCTTCCTCCTTCAGTTTTTTCTTTTCGTCGTAGTTATAGGTTTTTTTCTCCAGCGGACTCTGGTTGATGCCATAAATTGATTCCTCAATCAGGTTGTTTCTGCTGTCGTAAATCAGTACGAGTTTCGAAGTTAGTGCGCCTGTTTTGTTATATACCGAAACAGTTGTGGTTACACCATCTTTTTTGAAAACACGCTTTTCATGTAATACCGAGTTTTTGAGATACCGAATTTCAGTCATGTTACCCTGTGCATCGTATGCATAGAGGTTCCTGAAGTTTTCTACGCCGTCAAATCCGCTTTCTTCGGTAAGCAGGTTTTTTTCGTTATAGACATATTTTTTCTGGTATGAATTGTCGCCCGATTTACGGGTGTATTCTGTTTTATTCCCACGTGAATCGTAGTTGTATTTTTCAGTGTGCAACACAGCACCGGCCGGATTAAAAGCATTGACCTGGGTAATTTCTCCTGCGGTTGAGAACAGGGTTATCGAAGTTTTTACCCCGTTTTTGTCGGGTTTATCACCGATGTATTTATAGTCCCAGCTGGTTTGCTGCTTCACCCTGTTTTGCGCCATAACCTCCTTGTTCTTTACGTCTTCGGGGGTTTGGGCAAAAGACAAGGTATATGCCGCTATATACAAAAAAATGAATAATACCCTCATAATGTTGATATGCTTTTACTTCTGATTGTGTTACCGTTTCGTTTACGGTGGTATGCTGATAAGGTTTCAGTATGATGCCACAATCGCCGTGCCAGGGTTAACAATTATGGCCGCGTATGTTAATACCTTTTAATTTATGTGATGATGCGCCAATTATGGTTATTTTTGCCTCCTTACTTAAGTCCGGATGAAGTTGAAATTTTCCTTTACGCGCAGGCGTTTATACATTGCAGGTATTATACTGGCAGTCTTGCTGATTGCTTTTTTCTTTCTGGTCAGGAGTATTATGTTGCATAAGGCTATGGCATCGGTAAATAGCCGGTTAATGGCTCATCAGTACGAAGTAAAATGGGACAAAGTAAGGTTCAGGGGCATTAATACCGTTTTTTTCAAACAAATTCATATCAGGCACTTGTCGGCACCTGATGAACTTAACATCGATTCTCTTTCTGTTCGCGTTCGTGTTTTGCCGTTGCTTTTTAAGCATCTCCGGGTAAGCAGGCTCCGTGGTCAGTCTATCAGGCTAAACCTGCATATAACCGATACCGTTTTGGATGTAAAGGCGGTTACCCCCATGAACGATCAGTTGTTGGCAGGTAAGATCAAAACAAATGAACTGGCTGGTTTTGCCAACCGGAACATCCGCAGGTTGTTTGCCTTTCTGCCTGCCCGCGTGTCGTTGGAGCACATGGTCATTGCATTAACATATAATAAAAAAGTTACCCTGGCAGGTTTTCACAACCTGAAGGTAAAAAAAGGGGTGATGAATGCATCACTTATTTTTGAAGGGGATTCTGCATCAGCACATATACCGGTAACCGGAAAGTTTGACAAGTCGAATTCCCTTATGGAGATGGACTTGATAAATACCGATACCACGCTGTTGCCCATACCTTTTTTGAGAGACAGGTTAGGGATAGCTGCCGGATTTGATTCGCTGCATTTTAAAATTGACCTGGCCATCCGTAACAGGCATCTGGTATCGCCCCGGGGAGAGTTTAGCTTTACCAGCTTTGAACTCAGCGGCAATCGCTTGTCGTCGCAGCATATACGTATTGATAGGTTTAAAACCGTTTTCAGTGCCAATATCGGACCTGATTACATCGAGATCGACAGCGCTTCAGTAGCCGAAGTCAATCGCATTGCCTTCCGTCCATATTTCCGGTTTCAGCTGAATCCTTCGCCAGGGGTAATATTCAGGTTGCTGAATACCCAATGGAATGCCGATGATTTTTTCCGTTCGCTTCCCCGAGGCATGTTCACCAGCTTAATTGACATGCGCGCAACGGGAAGCCTGCACTACTTCCTCGATTTTTCGGTGGACCTCAACAACCTGGATAGCCTGTCGTTCAACACCCGTTTAACCTCCGACGATTTCGGGATCATCAGCTATGGGGCCGACGATTATAGAATGCTCAACGGCAGTTTTTTACACACTGCTTACGAAAGGGGCGTTCCGGTGAGATCATTTAGAGTTGGTCCGGAAAATCCCGATTTTGTTCCGTTTGAGCAGATTTCTCCCTTTCTCCGGTCTGCCGTGATGACATCGGAGGATGGCAGTTTCTTTTACCATAAAGGTTTTAATCCCAATGCCTTCAGGGAATCCATGGTGACCAACCTCAAGGAAAGGCGTTTTGCCCGGGGCGGAAGCACCATTTCCATGCAGCTGGTGAAAAACGTTTTTCTAACCCGCAATAAAACCTTCTCGCGAAAAATTGAGGAAGCCATTATTGTATGGCTGATTGAAAATGAGCGACTGGTTCCCAAACAGCGGATGTATGAGGTGTACCTGAATATTATCGAATGGGGGCCTGGCATTTATGGCATTAACCAGGCAAGTCGTTTTTATTTCAGCAAAAGTCCGGCGGAACTGACATTAACCGAAAGCGTGTATCTTTCAAGCATTGTCCCGCATCCCAAATGGTATAAATACACCTTTGAAACCAACGGAAACCCGAGGCCTTTTTTTGCGGTGTATTTTAACCGGCTTAAAGAACTCATGGTAAAACGTGCGTTTATTGCGTCCGCTGATACTGCCGGAGTGCTGCCGGTGGTTATGCTTACCGGTCCTGCATCAGCTGCATTTGCTCCTGCAGATACGGTGGTGGGTGATTCATTGATTTTTAAAGAACTCAAAATGATTGAACGTACCAATCTTTTTTAGTTGTAAAATGTTTATTAGTGGGGCTTATTTTATTATTTTGCGTTTTAAACTGAATAAACTATGGCATTTGACATTGATTTGATCCAAAAAGTGTATGGTTCTTTTGCAGAACGTGTTGACTTGGTGCGGAAGTTACTGGGTCGCCCGCTTACCCTGACCGAGAAAATATTGTACAATCATCTCGAGGCAGGTATTCCGAAAAGTGCCTTCAACAGGGGAAAGGATTATGTAAGCTTTTTACCCGACAGGGTGGCCATGCAGGATGCTACAGCCCAAATGGCCCTGTTGCAGTTTATGCAGGCGGGTCGAAAAAGAGTGGCGGTACCTTCAACGGTGCATTGCGACCACCTGATTATGGCAAAGGAGGGCGCTACCGCTGACCTTTCCACAGCCAGGGTTACCAACCGCGAGGTCTATGACTTCCTTGCATCAGTGTCAAACAAGTATGGTATCGGTTTTTGGAAACCCGGTGCAGGCATTATCCACCAGGTTTTGCTCGAAAATTATGCCTTCCCGGGTGGAATGATGATCGGCACCGATTCGCATACGGTAAATGCCGGCGGTCTGGGAATGATTGCCATTGGTGTTGGCGGTGCCGATGCCTGCGATGTTATGGCCGGGCTTTCATGGGAAATGCGATTCCCCAAGCTTATCGGTGTTAAGCTTACGGGACGTTTGAGTGGCTGGACTTCGGCCAAGGATGTTATTTTAAAGGTGGCGGGTATACTCACCGTAAAAGGAGGTACCGGTTATATTCTCGAATATTTTGGCGAAGGCGCCGAAACCATATCGTGCACAGGCAAAGGTACCATCTGTAACATGGGTGCCGAAATAGGAGCCACTACCTCTGTTTTCGGTTACGATGGAAAAATGGAGGAATACCTGCGGGGAACCGCAAGGGCTGAAATTGCCGATATGGCCAACCAGATAAAGACGTGTCTTACAGCCGATACCGAAGTATATCAAAATCCGCAAGACTATTTCGATGAATTGATTGAAATTGACCTGTCAACGCTTGAGCCTCATATTAACGGGCCATTTACACCCGACCTGGCAACACCGGTTTCGCAATTCGCCAAAGCGGTCAGGGAAAATGGCTGGCCCGAAAAACTCGAGGTGGGCCTTATCGGATCGTGCACCAATTCGTCGTATGAGGATCTTACCCGTGCTGCATCGGTTGCCAAACAGGCACTCGACAAAAACCTGAAGGCAAAATCGGAATTTACCATTACCCCGGGTTCGGAACAGGTGCGTTATACAGCCGAAAGGGATGGCCTTTTGGATATCTTCGAAAAAATTGGAGGAACGGTATTGGCCAACGCTTGCGGGCCCTGTATTGGACAATGGGCAAGGCACGGAGCCGAAAAACAGGAGAAGAACTCCATCATGACATCATTTAACCGGAACTTTGCCAAGCGCAACGATGGTAACCCAAATACACACGGGTTTGTGGCGTCGCCTGAAGTAGTGACAGCATACTCCATTGCCGGAAGCCTGACTTTTAATCCATTGACCGATACACTCGTCAATGAAAACGGTGAGATGGTTAAGCTTGCTGAACCTAAGGGTATTGAAATGCCAGTGAAGGGCTTTGCGGTAAACGATAACGGGTACCAAGCCCCCGCCGAAGATGGCAGTCGTTTGGAAGTTATTGTCGATCCCGGGAGCGACAGGCTTCAACTGTTGGAACCCTTTGAACCCTGGGATGGGAAAGATATCACGGGACTCAGGTTGCTGATCAAGGCAAAAGGGAAATGCACTACAGATCATATTTCCATGGCTGGTCCATGGCTTAAATACCGTGGCCATCTCGATAATATTTCCAACAATATGCTGATTGGTGCAGTGAACTATTTTAACGACAAAACCAATTCCGTTAAAAATCAGCTTACCGGTGCATATGCCGAGGTCCCTGCTACGGCCAGGCAATACAAGGCAAAAGGTATTGGTACCCTGGTGGTGGGTGATGAGAACTATGGCGAAGGTTCGTCACGTGAGCATGCCGCTATGGAACCCAGGCATCTTGGCGTGAAAGCTGTGCTGGTCCGTTCATTTGCACGTATACATGAGGCAAATCTGAAAAAACAGGGTATGCTGGCCCTGACTTTTGCCAATAAAGCCGATTACGATAAAATCAGGGAAGACGACATTTTTGATATCGTTGGCTTGGAAACATTTGCGGCCAATGTTCCATTAACCGTCAAACTCAGGCATGCCGACGGTACCGCGGAACAGATATTGGCTGCACATACCTACAACGACAACCAGGTCGAATGGTTCAGGGCAGGTTCGGCGCTGAATCTTATCAGACAATCGCAGTCGGCAGGGTAAGGCAACATTTGGTTACCTCTGACCGATTTACTATATTCGTTCCAGTATTGAATCTTACCACCCAGCACTGTTTTGAAAAGTATATCAGAACTCCGGCCTATCGCCAAAGGTGACAAAAAAACCATCAGGGCATGGGTCATGTACGACTGGTCCAACTCGGTATACCAGCTTACCATTGGATCCACCATCTTTCCCATTTATTATAATGCCATAACCAGCAGCGGGAACAATTTCACGGTTAATTTCTTTGGTTACGAAGCGGTTAACACTGTATTGTATTCCTGGTCTATTGCTGTTTCGTACCTGGTAATAGCGCTTTTCTCACCTTTCTTCTCATCAATAGCTGATTTTACCGGGCGCCGCAAATCTTTTATGAAGGTGTTTACCTGGATTGGCGCCATATCATGCGGTTTGCTGTTCTTTTTTAATAAAAACACCGTTGAACTGGGTTTGCTGGCCTTTACTTTTGCCACCATCGGGTATGGCGGCAGCCTGGTTTTTTATAATTCTTTTCTACCTGTAATAGCCGCTCCGGAAGACCAGGACAAAATAAGTGCCAGGGGTTATGCGCTTGGCTACCTGG
The DNA here is from genome assembly GCA_964618645.1 of uncultured Bacteroidales bacterium. Taxonomy (GTDB): domain Bacteria; phylum Bacteroidota; class Bacteroidia; order Bacteroidales; family UBA10428; genus UBA5072. Next base: position 41,642 of record CAZUBW010000020.1, read on the forward strand.
GCGGAGTCATACTGTTGATTTTTAACCTTATTTTTGTATTGTTTCCGGGATTTTTCGGTATAGAAGATGACACTTTTGCACCGCGCCTGGCCTTTCTCACAGTATTTGTCTGGTGGATTGGATTTTCGCAAATCACCTTCAGAAAATTACCCAAGTATACATTTGGCAAGCGGGTAAAGGGTGAAAACCCTATTCTGAAAGGCTACCACGAGCTCCGTACTGTTTTTAACCAGGTACGGCAGATGCGGCAATTAAAACGCTACCTGATCGGTTTCTTTTTCATGACCATGGGTTTGCTTACTGTGATGTTTATGGCTGCAACCTATGGTACAAAGGAACTTGGACTGAATGACAATGTGCTAATCCCCACTATATTGCTGATCCAGCTTATCGGAATGGGCGGAGCATGGCTATTTGCCCGCATTTCCGGAAAAGTCGGCAATATCAAAGCGCTGGTTATTTCCATTATCATATGGATACTGGTTATTGTAGCCGTGTTTTTCGTTAAAACTGCCGTTGGTTTTATTGTGGTGGCATGCTTTGTGGGTGTTGTCATGGGTGGCACCCAGGCGCTGGCACGTTCAACCTATTCGAAAATGTTGCCCGAGACCCGCGATCATACTTCGTTTTTCAGTTTTTACGATGTGATGGAAAAACTGGCCACCGTGGGTGGTACATTCAGCTTTGGCATCATTGAAGCAATAACCGGTAGCATGCGCTACTCGGTGCTTGCCATCACTGCCTTTTTTATTGTGGGACTTGTATTTATGCTGGCATTGATGCGCGATCAGCAACGGGCATTATAGGGCATTTTTTGTATTCGGGTTATGAACAGGAAATGGCTGGTTATTTTAGAGGGTCCTACGGCTGTTGGAAAATCAGATGTTGCCGTTTCGCTGGCAACACATTTCAATACGGTTGTTATCAATGCCGATTCAAGACAAATTTACCGTGAAATGAAAATCGGCACGGCAACGCCCGCCGGGCATCAACTATCAGCAGTAAAGCATTATTTTGTGGGTCATTGCTCCGTTCATGATTATTACAATGCCAGTATGTTTGAAACCGATGTTATTCGGTTGCTGACAAACCTGTTCCGGGAAAAAGATATGGCGATCATGGCCGGGGGAAGCGGTATGTATATCGATGCTGTTTGCAGGGGTATCGACGACATACCCACCGTGAGTCCGGAAATCAGAACCAGGGTGAGGCATGAATTCCGTGAAATTGGACTCGAAGGTATCTGCGAAAAACTTAGGGAAACAGACCCGGAATACTATGCCCAGGTTGATTTGAATAATCCACAGCGGATTTTAAAAGCCCTGGAAATAAAGGAAATGACCGGGCGAAGCTATTCTTCGTTTTTAACCGGAAAAGCAAAAGAAAGACCTTTCAGCATCCTGAAAATTGGGTTGGACCTGCCCCGGAACGAATTACACGGGCGCATTAACACAAGGGTAGATAAAATGGTTGAGGAAGGACTCGTTGAAGAAGCCAGGGCATTGTATGCATTCAGGCATCTTAATGCATTGAACACAGTGGGATATAAGGAGTTATTTGATCATTTCGAGGGTGAATATACGCTTAGCGAGGCTGTGGAAAATATAAAAGCCCATAGCCGTCAGTACGCCCGCAGGCAACTTACCTGGTTCCATAAGGACAAATCAGTGCATTGGTTTCATCCTTCGGCCTGCGAGGCAATAATATCCTTTATTACGAATAGTACCGGTGGGGCCGGGGATAATACACTTCAGGCATGATGGAAAAAGAAATCAGTAAATTTAACATAAGGGTATACGGATTGTTAATTAACGAAACGGCACAAATTTTGTTAAGTGATGAATACGTGCTTGACATGAAAATGACCAAATTTCCCGGTGGAGGCCTTATTTTTGGCGAAGGTCCCGAGGATTGCATCAGGCGGGAAGCCATCGAGGAATTCGGTCAGGAGGTGGAGATAATCGGACATTATTATACCACCGGTTTTTTTCAGCGCGCGCTGTTCTTTGACGACCACCAGCTGATCAGCATATATTACAAGGTCAGGCTGAAAGATACGCCCCGGTTTACCATTTCATCGGTACCCTTTGATTTTGCCGAAATGACAAACGGGAACCAGTCGTTCCGTTGGGCGGATATCAGCAGGCTCTCGGAAAATGATTTGTCATTTCCGATTGACCGCTATGTGCTGAAGCTGTTGCAAAATGACTATAAATAACACAGCATGAAGCTGTATTTTTAACAGTAACATTTTTTATAAAATAATACTTTTAAAAGATTTTTTTATATTTACGGAGAATAGACATAAACCATTTATTTAACCCATTAATTCACAACAATTATGAAATTATTCGATCTTAAAAAACTGGCGGGGATCATGTTGGTGATTGCGGGGGTTTCTTCGGGTTTGTTGGCCCAGGAGAAAAACGATGCCATAGCCATTTTCAATCAGGGAGTTGAGTTGATGAAAGCCAATGATCCCAAAGCACTTGAAACATTCGAAAAGTGTATTGTAATGTGTGAGCAAATAGGTGATTCGGCAGCCGACATTAAAGCAAAAGCTGTTAGTGTAGTGCCCGATCTTTATTATAAAAAGGCATACAACCTGCTCAAAAACGACAAAAACATACCTGCTGCCATTGCAGCTTCAAGGGCTACTTTGAAGGTGGCTGAGAAGTACAACGACCCCAACGTGGTGGTAAGCGCTGAGCAGTTGCTGATTCAGGCATATGTTAACATGGCATCCGGCTATGTTTCAGCCAAGGAAAATGCCAAAGCCATACAGGCGTTTGACAGCGTGCTGATGATCGATCCTTCTCATTTAACCTCCATTTATAATAAGGCATTGCTTTATAAAGGACTGAACGACGATGCTAAATTTGCCGAGAACATCGATCTCTACATTGCCAAGATGAGGGCATCGGGGGATACCAGTAAATTACCCCAGGCACAGAAGGTTGCCCGAGATCATTTCAGGGTTGCCGGCGGAAAAGCCAATGTGGCCAATAAGCTTGCTGATGCCGTTGAATTATTAACCAGGGCTTCAAATTACGGTACCGACCAGAATCTCTGCTACCAGTTTGCCAGTGTTTATAATAAGCAGAAAAAATTCGACAAGGCCGCAGATTATGCACAACAAGGTCTTGAACTGGAACCTGGAACTGCACCAGAGGATAAAGCCAAGTACTACTACGAACTGGGTACTGCGCAGGCAGGCATGGGCAAAACAAGCGAAGCTTGCGAAACGCTGAAGAATGCCATGTATGGTCCATTCCTTCAGGCTGCCAAAGCACAACGGACCAATATGAAATGTCAGTAAGTCAATACAATAACGACAAAACAAAAAAGCGTGAAGCATTTGCTTCGCGCTTTTTTGTTTTTAGGGTGTGGAGATTGATTTTGATTGCTTGTAAGTGACTTGATGATAATGATATACATGGCTAATTTTTACAGTTTATCAGTTTTATGGGTGTTATCATCGCAAATAAGTAATGAAATTAAGATATTATCATTATAAAGTTACGAAATGAAAGTTAAAATGCAATATATGTTATAATAGACAATAAAAAATGTCAATAAAGTATTAAAATGAGAAATATTAGCATTATTTTCACAGCGTAAATAAATAGGGTTTAACTGTGTAATATATTTTGTACTATATGTGTGGAATTGTAGGTATTTTCGATACAAAACAGAAGGGACTTTCATATCGTCAACAAGCCCTTGGCATGTCAAAAAAGCTCAGGCACCGCGGGCCCGATTGGTCGGGAATATATTGTTCCGATAACGCCGTGATAGCACATGAACGGCTTTCCATTGTTGATCCGCAATCGGGCGGACAGCCGCTTTACAGCAAAGATCGCCGCCTGGTATTGGGTGTTAATGGCGAAATCTACAATCACCGTGATATAAGGGCTATTTACGAGGAAACTTATGCTTTCACCACGCAGTCGGATTGTGAAGTTATCCTTGCTTTATACCAGCATAATGGCATTCATTTTCTCGAAGACCTGAACGGTATCTTTGCCTTTGTATTGTACGACGCGGAAAATGACTGCTATTTTGCTGCACGCGATCATATTGGTATTATTCCGATGTATATGGGTTGGGATGAACATGGTAATCATTACTTTGCTTCGGAGTTGAAGGCGCTTGAGGGCATATGCCGCAAAATTGAAATATTTCCTCCGGGGCATTATTACCATAGCAAAGAAGCAAAGCTCGTGAAATGGTATGAACGTTCGTGGTCTGAGTATAGCAACGTACATGAAAACAAAAGCAGTATCAGCGACTTGCGCACTGCGCTTGAAAAGGCTGTTCACCGGCAACTTATGTCGGATGTACCCTACGGGGTGCTTTTATCGGGCGGGCTCGACAGTTCCATTATTGCAGCGGTTGCCAAAAAGTATGCCGCCAGGCGCATTGAAACCAATGATACCAAAGAAGCCTGGTGGCCGCAGTTGCATTCGTTTGCCATTGGTTTGGAAGGTTCCCCCGACCTGGCTGCAGCCCGCTTGGTTGCCGACCATATCGGAACAGTGCACCACGAGATACATTTTACCATTCAGGAAGGCATCGATGCCCTGAGGGATGTAATTTACTACCTGGAAACTTATGACGTGACTACCATCCGGGCTTCCACGCCCATGTACCTGATGGCCCGTGTAATTAAATCAATGGGCGTTAAGATGGTTTTGTCGGGCGAAGGGGCTGACGAAGTCTTTGGCGGTTACCTGTATTTTCACAAGGCGCCTAATGCCGCTGAATTTCATACCGAAACCCTGCGAAAATTAAGCAAACTCAATTTATACGACTGCCTGCGGGCCAATAAGTCGCTTGCCGCCTGGGGTGTCGAAGGCCGTGTGCCATTTCTCGACAAGGAATTCCTAGATGTGGCCATGAATCTGAACCCAATTGATAAAATGGCCATTAACGGCAAAATGGAAAAATGGATCTTACGGAAGGCATTTGAGGAATACCTGCCCGAGAAGGTTGCATGGCGACAGAAAGAACAGTTTTCCGACGGGGTGGGCTACAACTGGATCGACACACTGAAAGCCATGACCTCACGCGAGGTGACCGACGAAATGTTTGCCAATGCCCGTTACCGTTTCCCAATAAACACACCCCAGAACAAGGAGGAATATTATTACAGGGCCATTTTCAGCGAACACTTTCCTTCAGATACGGCAGCGTTAACTGCACCCTCGGTTCCTTCAGTAGCCTGTTCAACGGCTGAAGCCCTGGCATGGGACGAGGCGTTCAGAAAAATGAACGAGCCGTCGGGCAGGGCAGTGAGTCAGGTCCATGTTAATGCTTATCAGGAAGATAAGGCTGGTTAATGGGGTTACGACTGGGTCCTTTCTGATATCCACTTTTCAGCATCTTCCATGGTCTGGAACAACTGAATTTCCAGTACAGATACCTTTTTCATCAGGTCGTCTATGGCAAAAGAGGTGAATATGTCCTGGTTAACGACCATGGCGTCGTATTTGAGCCCCATCTGAATAGCAGGTCGCATTTGTTCAACCACCCAGGCATTTAATTTGGTGAAGGTACCCTTTAGCAACCTCAGATCATTAATGAAGGATACTGTTTTATGGGTTTTCATGAAGTCAAGGACCTTCACATACATATCCTTTGCCTCTTCGATGTTGGCAATGCCTTCATACTCAAAAAGGATGTTCTTTTTTTCAGGCATGTAAGTAGCCTTGCAAGATTTGCCTTTGTAAATTTCAGTCATGGTGTTTGGTTTTAGTTATACAAAAGGTAGTCTTTTTATTTGATTTATGCAAGTCCGCGGATAATAGACCGGCAAGTTACCACCTGTTATAAAAAACATTATTTGTGCATAACTCAAATGATAACAGGCTGCAGAAAGTGATCATGGTATCAATTCTTCTATTATTTTAGTAAGATATTATTGATTAACACCAAAAGGTATCATTACTCATGAAATCCGGATTTCTCATCCTTATAGTATTTTTCTTTTTACCCGATATTGACGGTCAGGAGACGAAAATTTTAAATGCTCAAAGAAATTATTCCGGCAAAATCTCTACGGCACAGGAAAGACTTCTCTGTGAAAAGGCAAAAGGTTTTCCCGATAACACGCAACTTTCCATTGTCCTTATTAAAAACGGGAAACCCTCTTTTTTTGGTTTTAGACTGGAAAATGATACACTGGAGAGGCTCGACAATCACCACAAGGTATTTGAAATTGGTTCCATTACCAAGGTATTTACTTCCACGCTGCTTGCACAGCTGGTTACGGAAAACAAGGTCAAACTTGATGATCCTGTCGGCAATTACCTGGATGTTCTTTTAAAGGATAATCAACAGATCACCTTCAGGCAATTGTCCAATCACACCTCGGGATTGCCGCGGATGCCATCGAATCTGATCATTACCAATCCGCTGAATCCTTATAAAGGTTACGGAGAAGCGAACCTGCGGCAGTACTTGTCGGACAAAATGGTATTACAATCCAAACCTTCGGAGCAATATGCGTATTCGAACCTGGGATCGGGTTTACTGGGCTACCTGGTTGGACGAATTGACAAACGTTCTTATGATAAATCATTACAGGAACGGATATTTGGTAAGTACGGGATGACTGTTTCGACCACAGACCGGCAACTTATTGCAGACAGGCTTGTAAAAGGGCTTGGGCCCGAAGGTGCTGAAACGCCAAACTGGGATTTTTCTGTATTGGCAGGGTGTGGCGGCATTTATTCAAGCACAGACGATCTGGCAAAGTTTGCCCTGGCCCAGTTCGATGAATCCGACAAAGCAATTGCCCTTACCCATAGGAAAACCTTTGATATCAATAATAACCTGGGGATAGGACTTGGCTGGCATATTGTGGTTACGGCAAGGGGTGACGAATGGTTATGGCACAACGGGAAAACAGGAGGATACACTTCATCAATGGTATTGGATACAGCAAGGAAAACCGGGGTGATAATCCTGTCGAATTTGTCCTCTTTCAACAAAAAAGCGGAGAATATTGATGCATTGTGTTTTGAACTGATGAAAACGCTGAATTGATAATGATGGGAAGCATGTCAAAGTCAATAGTTGTAAAGGTCCAGACTTATTGCGAACGGGTTGTTATCCTCGAATTACCTGGCGCCGCCTGCCTCAGTGATTTTAAAACCAAACAGGCGTAGGTGTTGTAATGAATGGCATTTTCATTAGTTGCCACCGATCCCGATTTTTATCGGGAGAGCTCACGACCAACGGGAGTAAGCTAATCATTAAAAACGGCAAAGTTATCCTGCCGCTGACGGTACTAAACTTCGCCGAGCGAGGGGGCTAAAATAACTGTTCTAGAATTTCTTCTTTGCTGATTTTAAAATGATCGGCTATTTCTTTTAAGATACTTGATAAAGTGCCTATCTTCAACGGTGAGTGGTCAGGGATTGTGACATGGTGTATTCCTTTTTCTTCAGTTGTAAGCCTGATATGGCTCCCGACATGCCTTGTTGGTGCATACCCCAATTTCTTAAGTCTTTTGATCAGTTCTTGGCCTGAAAGGCTTCGTGGCAACTTTTTCATGCTGCAAAAACTTCCTCTTTTATCTGGTGTAACCGCACAATCTTTGGTGCATCAACCTCAAAATGGCAACGGATGGCTTCTTTTATGTTCTGTTTCAATTCTTCAAGGGTTTCGCCTTCGGTAAAAATCGCATGTCCCAAAGCTTTGGCCTCATACCCGCCTTCCTTTGATTCTTCTACTATGAAAATGATTTCATTCATAAACTTCATGTTTATACAAATTTAACTATTTATACTCATTTTCAGTTCTTATTTTTTGGAATATATTTTTTCAACAGCCAACGATTTTGCTGGCTATAACGTTTTGCGAACGTTCTTTTATCACCCGGCTCGGCGTTACCAAAACTACGCCGAGCAGCGCTTACCTGAGGGATTTCAAAGCAAAACAGGCGTAGGTGTTGTAATGAATGGCATTTTCATTAGTTGCCACCGATCCTGATTTTTGTTGGGAGAGCTCACGACCAACGGGAGTAAACTAATCATTAAAAACGGCAAAGTTATCCTGCCGGTGATGGTACTAAACTTCGCCGAGAGAGGGTTGTACCAGCAAAAAATACAGAAAAATCCGGATATTTTTCAGTACTGATGAAACGCCTGGGAAACAAATTCCAATACGCAGGGCAGTGAAGCCCTCCAATAGGTCCACGTATGACCGCCATCCCGGATCCTGAATTCATGCGGAATTTCCTTCTTTCGCATGGCAATATGCACCAGTGAATTTCCCTCGAAAAGAAAGTCATCGTCACCGCAATCGATATACCACCTGACTGCTTTCTTCTGATCATCGGGAATGCTGTCAATCAATGCCAATGCACTGTACTTGCTAAAGTAACTGGCTGCTTCTGCATCCGTAATGTTTTCATTACCGCTGCTTGCCAATCGCTCTTTGGCCTGCTGCACGGAAAGATACCCGACTGCAGCACTCAGCGGACAGGCAGATGAAAACAATTCCGGATGGTGGAGTGCGTAAATGAATGTTCCACCGCCTCCCATGGACAACCCCGAAATAGCCCTGAACCGCTTCTCACCTTTGATGCGGTATTTCTTTTCTACAAACGGCATGAACTCTTCGAAGAAAAAATCCTCGTACCGCCATGTTCCCTTCACATCATTGTAATACCCACGCTTTCCGGTATTTGCATCGGGCATTACGATGATCATGGGCGTAGCCTTGCCCTGTTTAATAGCTTCATCGGCAATGTGCAATACTTCACCAAACTGAACCCATCCGGTTTGATCGTCCCCGGCACCATGCAAAAGGTACAATACAGGATAGCTCCGCTGGGAAGATTCATAATCAGGAGGCAGGTAAATGGCATATTTTCGCTCCATGTTGAGAATTTTGCTGGTCATGGACAGGTTGTCAAACACCTTTCCCGACTGGGCAAGCATTACTACCGGAAACAGGATGGTCGAAAGAACCAGGAGTTGCTTTTTCATAGCAGAACAGTTAAATTTTTATTGACACACGCGCATTGATACTGTAATTATAATGAAATTGACGTATTATAGCAAGCATATACCATTGGATTAACCAAGTTTCTCCCGTTTGGCGTTTTTTATGAAAGATGTTTTCATTAGTTGCCACCGATCCCGGTTTTTATCGGGAGATCTCCGCTAGGCGTAGTTTTTTTAATCATAGCCGTCAACTTAAAGATAAGCATATGTTGACATCAATATCAGAACAGTTAACGCTGAACAGAGCGCTATCCCCTGCTGGCGGCTTAGCTGTCAAGCTAATAATTATAAAGTATAGATATTCAATGGTTAGTATGATTCTTCCAT
>CAZUBW010000021.1:0-49341 GCA_964618645.1 uncultured Bacteroidales bacterium
CGCGTACCTTTCAATAAATTCCGAATACTTCATGGTTGTTGTTTTTGAAGTCGATTTGCTGATCGGCAGCCAATGTGCCGGTGATTTTTGTGAGTTCACACTGCCGGATTATCTGAATGGCAGTGGCAATGTAATCGCCCAGGAAAACATCGCTGTCGATGTGCGGTATTTGGGTCCGCACATGGGCATGGCAGGCGTCAATAAGCGGCCCGGATTTCAGCGGCTTCCGGAAATCGAACCCCTGTGCGGCGCAGAAGAGTTCGATGCCCTGTATTTTTTCGAGGTTTTCAACAACCTGCAAGGCTTTCCGGGCGCTAATGGAGCCCATGCTCACGTGGTCTTCCTGTCCCAGCGAAGTGGGAATGCTGTCGGCACTGGCCGGAAAACAAAGGGTTTTATTTTCGCTCACCAGGGCTGCCGTGGTATATTGCGGTATCATGAAGCCTGAATTCAGCCCGGTTTCTTTCATGAGCAGCTTGGGAAGTCCCTCAATGGTATCCATCAGCGAAAGGAATATCCGGCGGTCGGCTATGTTTCCCAGTTCTGCTGCCGCCAGGGCGGCATAGTCAACCGGGAGGGCAATGGGTTGTCCGTGAAAATTGCCCCCGCTGATGGCTTTGTCTTTGCTAAAGACGATGGGATTATCGGTTACCGAGTTCAGCTCGGTGGTGACTGTTTGTTTGAGGTGGAGGTAGGCATTACGCGATGCGCCATGCACCTGCGGTATGCAACGCAGCGAGTAAGGATCCTGCACGCGGTGGCAGTTGCGATGCGATTCTACTATTTCCGATTGGGCAGTGAGCATTCGCATGCGGGTTGCCACATATTGGGTGCCCTCGTATGGTCTGAGTTTGTGGAGATCTTCATCAAAAGCCTTTACCGATCCCAGCATAGCTTCGAGGTTCATGGCCGCAATAATGTCGGCATGGTCGAGGCAGTTCTGAAAGCGTTCGAGGAATATCACCGCATGTGCACCCATAAACTGGGTACCGTTGATCAGGGCAAGGCCCTCTTTGGATCCCAGTTCAAGCGGGCTAAGACTGTAGCCTTTCAGCACCGATTCAGCAGGGGTGATCTTACCCTTAACCGTCACCTGTCCGTATCCTATCAGGGGCAGGAATAAGTGGGCCAGGGGGGCCAGATCGCCTGAAGCGCCTACCGATCCTTGCGAGGGAACACATGGGGTGATGTGCTGCTCTATGTGCCAAATAATGCGGTTGATGGTGTGAAAAGAAATACCTGAAAAGCCAAAGGACAGGGAATGTACTTTAAGGATCATCATGAGCCTGCTGATGTCTTCGGGGATGTAGTCGCCAACTCCCACGGCATGACTCAGCAGCAGGTTGAGCTGGAGCCTGCGGGTATCTTCGGCGGAGATATGCGTGGTGCAGAGGGGACCAAATCCTGTGTTGATGCCATAGACCGATTTTGTTCCGGCCACTATGTCATCTACGGCATTGCGGTTGTTTCTGATTTTCTCAATCACCCCGGGTGTAAGTTCCCCTTTGACAGTGCCCCGGCAAATATCCAAAGCCAGGCCTGGTGTCATACGGTCGATACCATAACGGAATTTCATAATGCAGCTTTTAGTAAAGGTATAAAATGCATTTCGCACAATAAATGACTTTTTACGGCAAGTGATGCCGGCAGTCTGCCAAATATCATGTTTACGTATGGCCAAAAATCACTAACTTTTGGATGCCTTTTATGTTACTTTGTAAGTAAACATTTTCAAAACGTGTTCATATGACTAAAAGAAATGTGATTATCATTGGTGCAGCAGGGAGAGACTTCCATAATTTCAACACCTGTTTCAGGGACAACGCCGATTATAATGTTGTAGCCTTTACAGCCGCACAAATCCCCGATATTGCCGGGCGCAAGTATCCGGTGGAACTTGCCGGAAACCTTTATCCCAATGGCATACCCATTTATGCCGAGGCCGATCTTGAAAAACTGATCAGGGAGCTGAAAGTGGATGAATGTGTGTTTTCTTACAGCGACATTCCTTACCAGCGGGTGATGAACATTGGTGCGCGGGTGAACGCCGCAGGAGCCGATTTCACTTTACTGGGCGCTGGCAAGAATATGTTGAAGAGCAACAAGCCGTTAATAGCTGTGGGGGCCATCCGCACAGGTTGCGGAAAGTCGCAGACATCCAGGCGTGTCATTGAATTGCTTATGCAAATGGGACTTAAGGTTGTTGCGGTAAGGCATCCTATGCCATATGGTAATATTGCCGAGCAGAAAGTGCAGCGTTATGCCACGCTCGACGACCTGGTGAAACACAAATGCACCATCGAAGAGATGGAAGAATATGAACCGCATGTGGCCAGGGGCAATGTAATATATGCCGGTGTTGATTACCAGGCCATTCTTACAGCAGCCGAAAACGATCCCGACGGGTGCGATGTGATTTTGTGGGATGGCGGCAATAACGATTTTCCTTTTTATAAGCCCGACCTGACCATTACCGTTACCGATCCGCACCGTGCCGGCCACGAACTTTCGTATTACCCGGGCGAAATCACCCTGAGGCTGGCCGATGTAGTGGTTATCAATAAAATTGACACTTCGTCACCCGATAATATTCAAACAGTAAGGGAAAACATTACCAAGGTCAATCCCAATGCACTGGTGATTGATGCTGCCTCACCCATTACCCTCGATAATCCCGGCATTATCAGGGGCAAGTCGTGCCTTGCCATTGAGGACGGCCCCACCCTTACCCATGGCGAAATGAAACTTGGCGCCGGCACAGTGGCCGCCATGAAGTGGGGTGCCAGTGCCCTTGTTGATCCACGGCCTTACGCGGTTGGTAAAATCAAAGAAACTTTCGAAACTTACCCCAACATTGGCACTTTGTTGCCTGCCATGGGCTATGGTAAACAGCAGGTAGCTGACCTTGAGAAAACCATTAACGCCACTCCCTGCGATGTGGTGGTAATAGGCACGCCCATTGACCTGAACCGGATTGTTAAAATTAGCAAGCCAACCGTAAGGGTTACTTACGAATTACAGGAAATTGGCACACCCAATCTGCAGATGGTACTGGAGCAATTTGTCAAAAAAATGAAGAAATAAGTCATCAGGCAGTCTTCTGATGGTTGATAAGCCGCTGTACTTTTTCGATAAGTACAGCGGTTTTTATTGGCTTGGCAATATAGTCGCTAAAAGCGGATGACTTTATTTTTTCGATATCCTCGGCCATGGCATAGGCTGTTTGTGCAATCACCGGTATGGCCGGATCGATTTCATGGATATGCCGGGCCGCTTCGATGCCATCCATATCCGGCATTTTAATGTCCATCAGAATGAGATCTACCTGGTGGTCGGGATTACTCCTGAAATAATCCACTATTTCGGCGCCGGTGCTGAAACAGATTAGGCTTGCCTTTAAAGGTTTTAACATTCGTTTCAGTAACACCAGGTTGCTGACCTCGTCTTCGGCAATGGCAATGGTACGTCCTGTCAGAGCCCCGGTTATATCCAATGCTTCAGGCGAGGAGGTGCGTGACAGGTCTTTTTTCTTTACCAAGTAATCCTGAAAGGCAATGTAAAAAGTGGTACCAACACCGGGTTCTGAATCGAGCCATATGCGACCTCCAAGCGTTTCGGAAAGCTTTTTACAGATGGCCAGGCCAAGACCCACCCCCGAGAAGAATTTTTCACCGTGCAGCTCGCCTTTCCAGAACCGGGTGAATATGTTTTTCTGCTCTTGCCAGGCTATGCCTGTGCCGGTGTCTTTCACGTAAAAGGTTATTTCGCCCGGCGAATCGAAATGATAGCCTACCTCTATGAATCCTTCGCGGGTAAACTTAATGGCATTGGAAAGCAGGTTGTTGAATATCTGCCGGAACCTTACCGGATCCGATTTTATGGTGAGGTTGTTATTGCTGACAAAAGATGCTAACCTGATGTCGACGAGCCGGTTGGCATTACTTTCGGTATAACTGTCGACCAGCTGAACCAGCATATCCTTGACTGAAAAGGCTTCAACAAAAACCTTTAACTGGCCGGCTTCGATCTTCGATAAGTCGAGTATATCGTCGATAACCCGCAGCAACTGGTTACTGTTCGCGGTGATGATGTCGAAGTATTCTTCCCGTTCCTCTTTGTTCAGCACCGGGTCGTGCATCAGCGAGGCAAACCCGATAATGGCATTCAGGGGGGTACGTATTTCATGCGACATGTTAGCCAGGAAAGCCGATTTCAGCTTGTCGGATTCCACGGCCTGCTGCCTGGCTTCCGAAAGCGCCTCGTTGGTTTTCGAAAGGTGATTGTTGAGCTTTTCAAGTTCAGCATTCATTTCGTTAACCTTTTGGTGTGCCTGTAGTAGCCTGTTATTCTTTTCCTGAATTTCTTCGAGTTTTTGTGTAACCAGTACTTCGGCTTGTTTGCGGCGTTGCACATTAAAATACAGGATAAAGATTACCAGTAGCAGCAAACCAATTATTCCCAACAGGGCCATAACGTTTTTAAGGTATTGAATAAGCCGGCGTTCCGGTTTATTGATCACTACCGACCCGACAGGCAGGTTTGAGTCGCCAATGCCAAATTGTTGCAATACATTGTAGTCGAAGTAAAAGGTGCCTTTTTGCTGGGCAATCCGCATGGATGGTTCGTACGCCGGATCGTCAATGAATTTAAGGGCCAGGTTGGCTACTTCGTGCCCATGGTTGGCGCCATTGTTGATTATACCTCCGGCCAGCCCATTGCCAAGAAGGAATTCGCTGTCGGTAATTACAGGCACAGCCGAGTGGCGCACAATTTCCTTGTAGAATACTTCAGGATCCAACGGCCTTCCTTGATTATCGGAGTAATAGTTTAACAATGCAATGGCATTACCCTTTTCGAATTGTGCAACTGCTTTTAACAGCGAATCGGGTGGTAAATTATGTATATACTCAAATTTCACCCGGCTGGCGTATTCGGGCTCAATTTTTTTGACGTAGTTAAGGTTTAACAGGCTGGTGGTACTGTTGTCGGTAATAAAGTAGAGTTTCTTTATTTCCGGCATAAGTTTGATAATCAGGTTGATTTCGGTTCTTAAATCAACGGCTTCAAGAATTCCGTAAAAGTCAGCACCTGAAAAATCATAAGCCTCGGGGTTGTTAATGCCGCAAAAAATTCTGGGTATGTCTGGTAACAGGCTGTCGCCGTACTGCAGCAAAAAATCCAGCGCATCGTTGTCACTGGTTATGACCAGGTCAAAACGGATGTCCTGATATTTCTCGTGGTACAAGTGGTAAAAACGTTCGAATTGTTCCTGCCCGAACCTTTTGGCATCGAGAAATTCTATGTATAACTGCACATCCTCGCGGCTCGCAAAAGCTCCGGTTACGCCCTTGACAAGGCTGTCGGTCCATGAGTATCCGAGGGCATAAGAATTTATATACAAAACATTGTTTTGCTGCCGGTTTGGATCCTGCGACATCGTCGGTTCAGGGGAAAGACTGACCAGCAAATATACCGATATTACCTGCAATACACCACGCCACATAAGCCCACACTTGAATTGGTAATCAATCGCACGTTTAAGATAGTAAAAATTCAGTTAACACGAAATGATTTTATTGATAAAATGATCGATTTGGACATGAATTGTTTAGAATATTTTTTACTTTTGATCCAGGTTCCGTTAACGCACACGGAAATATTTTCAGCTAAGCTGAAGCCGCGACGCGACTGAAACAGTTAACTATTATTAAATTTAACCACAATGTCATGAAAACAGAATTGAGATATGCACACCACCCGCAGGATGCCAAAGCTTATGACACCGCACGTATCCGTAAAGAATTCCTGATTAAGACCCTGTTTGAACCAGGTGAAATTGTACTGGTGTATACCATGCACGACAGGTTTATCGTTGGCGGTGCCATGCCGGGTACCACGCCCCTGAAACTCGAATCATTTGATGCGCTGAAATCACAGGATTTCCTCGATCGCCGTGAGATGGGTATTATCAATGTCGGTGGCGATGCCGTTGTTAAGGCCGGAGGCGAACAATACCGTCTTCAGTACAAAGAGGCGCTGTACCTTGGCAAGGGTGTAAAAGACATTTCCTTTGCCTCGGCCGATGCCAAAACACCCGCCAAATTATATATCAATTCAGCGCCGGCGCATCATGCATACCCCTCGAAACTGGTGACACTTAAAGATGCCATTGTTGCCGAAATGGGCAGTAACGAAGCTTCGAACAGGCGTACCATTAACAAGCTGTTGGTAACCGGGGTTATCGAAACCTGCGGATTGCAGCTGGGCATGACCACCCTGCATCCGGGCAGCGTATGGAATACCATGCCGCCGCATACCCACAGTCGCCGAATGGAAGCCTATTTCTATTTCGAAGTTCCTAAAGGTCAGGCCATTTGTCACTTTATGGGCGAACCCGACGAAACCCGGCATATCTGGATGAAAAACGACCAGGCCGTTATTTCTCCCTCCTGGAGCATTCACAGCGCGGCAGGTACTTACGGCTATACTTTTATATGGGGCATGACAGGCGAAAACCTCGATTATGGCGATATGGATATTCGCCAACCCGACGAACTCAGATAAACCTTACAAATATGAAAGAATTATTCGACTTAACCGGAAAAACGGCCCTGGTTACCGGGGGAACGCATGGCATTGGACTGGCCATCGGGTTAATTTTAGCAAAGGCAGGCGCCAACGTATGTGTAAACGACCGCGATAAGGATAAACTCGAGGGATGCCGCAAGGCTTTTGCTGCCGAGAAACTCGAAGTATACACCCTGACATTTGACGTGACCGACGAAAAGGATGTGGATAAAGGCATCTCGGAAATAGAGCAGCATGTTGGCAAGGTAGACATCCTGGTTAACAATGCCGGCATCATCAAAAGAATTCCCATACTGGATATGCCTGTGGCCGATTACAAGCAGGTGCTCGATGTTGACCTGGTAGCTCCCCTTATTGTTTCCAAACGTGTGGCGCCGCATATGATCAGTCAACGCAGTGGTAAAATAATCAACATGTGTTCCATGATGAGCGTTTATGGCCGTAATACCGTATCGGCCTATGCATCCGCCAAAGGGGGACTAAAACTGCTTACGGCCAACATGACCTGTGAGTGGGCCAAGTACAACATTCAGATCAACGGCATTGGTCCGGGCTACATAGCTACAGCGCAAACAGCGCCTATCCGCGAAAACGGTCACCCGTTCAACGATCTGGTGATGACGCGTACGCCTGCCGGACGCTGGGGTCAGCCCGAAGATGTTGCCAATGCAGCATTGTTCCTGGCTTCTAAAGCCAGTGATTTTGTTAATGGTCATGTTTTGTACGTCGACGGAGGCATACTGGCCAACTTTGGCTATGTAAAAGGCGAAAACGATTTGTAGATGAGGCTGTCTAAAAAGTCATTAAAAGAGCGTAGTCTGGAGACTACGCTCAGCATACAAAGCTGACATTCTGCACAATGCGCTAGGCGTAGTTTGAAACTACGCCTAACAAATTGACTTTTTAGACAACCTCGAACGACTACCATTTTTTTCCGCTTGTCATTGTCATTATTGAGATGCATATTTAAACCTAACAACTATGAAACGCAAAATAAACCTCTCTATCCTGATTGTGTCCATGCTGCTGTTGTTTGCGGGTTGCACAAAAAGCGATTCCTTTATTATAACCAACCCGGGCAGTACCGATCTTACCGATGTGCTGGTGGTAGTGAAACGCACTGAACTTTCGAAATACCTTGGTGGTGAAATAACCACTTTTGTGGTGGCAAAGGACCAAACCGGGAATGTGCTTCCTACGCAATGCGACGATATGGACGATGATAAAAACTGGGATGAACTGGCCTTTTTGTGTAATCCAAAGGCAGGGGAGACCATTCAAATCCAATTCGAAGCAGTAGAATCGCTGCCTGAATTCCCGGCACGAACCAATATCCGTTTTGGCCGAATGAACAAACCTTTTGAAGAAATTGCCGCCGAACCCCGGATGAAAACAAACGACACCCGCTTTACGGCCCCTGTGTACCAGATGGAAGGCCCTGCATGGGAGAATGACCTGATTGGTTTCCGCAATTACTACGATGCCCGGAACGGCATCGACATTTTTGGAAAGACTATAGCCGATATGGTGCTCGACAGTGTGGGCGTGAATGGCAGAATTTATCACAACCTCGCAGATTGGGGCATGGATATCCTCAAAGTGGGTAATTCGCTGGGCGCAGGCGCCATTGCCATTGGTACCGGTGATTCGCTATACCGGGTAGGGCCCTGCGACGAAGGCACTTACCGTATGATTACCGAAGGCCCGGTGAGGGCAGTGCTTGAGTTTACCTACAAGGGCGTTCCGGCCGGTGAAAGGCAGTACGATGTTATTCACCGGATTACCCTGGCTGCAGGCGACAGGTTTTACCGCAGCCAGGTGTGGGTGGATAAGTTGCAGAGCGATGAGGAACTGGTGACCGGCATTGTTAACCTGCACCATGTGGCAGCCGATTCGCTTACCGAAGGTGACTTTAAGGTACTCTATTCATTAGGCAACCAGGGATTCAGTGACGAAATACTTGGCATGGGTGTGTTGGTGCCTGCTGTGCAGTTTAAAGGAAGCAGCGAAGCCGATACAACCGGTAGCGGTATTGTACATACGCATTTGGTTTCTTTGGCGCTGAGCAGCGATAATCCTTCGGAATACTGCTTTTTAGCCGCATGGGAAAACCGCGATCCGCAGATAAAGGACAAAGCTTTCTTTGTTGACCTGCTCAAAACAGCTGCGGCCAAACTGGCGTGCATAAAGGATTAATAAACTGTATAGTATATAAAAGCCACAGTTGCAACAACACTACCAATTATCAATCCAATAAAAAAACCTTTGATAAAAAAGCGCTTATTTATTATATTCATTTTCTTTTAGATTATAACATTTACATGTTGGGCTTTGTGAAAGTCTGAAAAATAAAGATTATACTTTCGATCTGCCTTTTTTTTATACCTTGGTTACGCTCAACTTAGGTCGCGGGGGAAAAGGCTGTGTAAAAAGTCCGATAATCGAAGCCGTCATCGCGAACGAAGTGAAGCAATCCATTAATATACAGATAGATTGCTTCAGTCGTGCCTCCTTCGCAATGATGGTTTCTGACTTTTTACACAGCCTCTGAAAATAACACTTGTGTTTTTTAGATCCCTGCCACCACCACATTTTCGAAAACAAGGCTGGGGAATCGGGCCTGGCTGTAAATCCAGGGGTCGTTACCCACTTCAACAAGTTTGTTCCAGAACTTCAGGTGGTTATTGGCTATGTTCATTTCGGCAATGTTCTGCACAAACTGTCCTTTGTCGTACAGCTTGCCAATAACACCCACCGAAAAGTCGCCGGTAGTGGAATTGGAATTACCACCAATGAAACCGGTGATGAGTATGCAACGGCCCAGGTCTCTGATGATCTCGTCAACACTGCGGGTACCCGGTGGTATCAGCAGGTTGGTGATGGAACCCGAATTGGGTTCCCAGCCCAGTTTCCGACTGTAATACCAGTCTACCATAAATTCATTGACCTTCCCTTCGAGGATGAGATCGCGTTTTTTTACGGCAAACCCGTCATCGTCGTAATACCTCGAGCCCAGTCCGCGAGGTATAAACGGATCTTCGCGGATGGTGAGCAATTTACTGCCAATCGACTGGCCTTTTTTATCGGCCAGGAACGAGCGCTTTTGCTGTATGCTTCCGGCTGACATGGGACCGAAAAGGCCATTCATCAGTCTCGCAGTACCCCGGTTTTCAATGATCACCGGAACGGTTTCGGTAGCGATTTTCTTGCCACCCATCAGGTCGAGGGTACGTTTGGCGGCCATGCTGCCCACTTCGGTCAGCGATGGCAGGTCGGCACGGTACCGGCAACCTACCCAGTTTGAGCCTGCAGGACGGCGATCGCCTTCGTCCTGGGCTGTCATGGAAGCTCCGGTCCAACATTCGGTGGTTTGCAGCGTTCCTTCAAAACCATTGCTGGTTTGTATATATTCCTCGTACGATTCGTCGTATTCTCCGGCTTCAACCGATATTACCTTATTGCCGCCGGCAGCCAGGCAGGCATCTTCAACGGCCTTTGCCATTTCGTGGCGTTTTTCGGGGGTGATGAGTTTCATTTCGGGATCGGCCAGTTGCAGGTCAGTCGCAGCCTTGCCAGCATAATACTTCGGATCGGGCAGGGAGCGGTAGGGGTCTTCCTCCATAATTTTGGCCGTTTCAATTAGGTCGGCAATGAAACCCGAAAGGGTTGACTGGCGGAAATCGGGGGTCGACTGGCTGGCAAAGCGGTTGTTGAGGTATACGTCGAGCGACAAACCTTGCGTGGAGGCTTCCTTGATAACCTCGGGCTTGTGGTCGCGGTAATTGATCTCAACAAAGCGACGTTTTGAGATGCTTACTTTACATTCGCCTGCTCCTGCTTTTTTGGCCTGGTCGATTACCCAACCTGCCAATTCGCGTAATTCCTGTTGCTGGTTTTTATGGTGGTTCATGATCAGGCTCCTTTCTGCTGGGTACCCCCAACGGTTAATGATTTAACTAAGCACGAGGGCATTCCGAAACCTACCGGTACACCCTGTCCGTTCTTTCCGCATTGTCCTGCACCTCCCTGGTACATGACCAGGTCGTTGGCCAGCATGGTGATATTGGCCAGCATTTTGGGCCCGTTTCCCATGATGTTTACATCTTTGATGGCCGAGGTGAGCTTGCCGTTTTCAATCAGCCGGCCTTGTGAAACATAAAAGGCAAAGTCGCCTTCCCCAATTTTAACCTGGCCGTTGCTGACGTCTTCGACATAAATGCCGTTTCCGGCTTGTTTGATTATGTCCTCAACGCTGGACTGCCCGTTCAGCATATAGGTATTGCGCATGCGCGGCATGGGGTAATTCTGGAAATCCTGTCTGCGGCCGTTACCTGTTGGTTCAATGCCGTAGTGTTTGGCAGAAATCCTGTCGTGCAGATAGCTGGTCAGTATTCCGTTTTCGACCAGCATGGTTTTCTTACCCGGCGTGCCTTCGTCGTCGACGTTGATACTGCCGGCGAGGTTCATGTTGGTGCCGTCGTCCACTATGTTAATAAAAGGTTCTGCCACCTTTTTGCCTATCATGGTGCTGTAGGTCGAAACGTTTTTACGGTTGAAGTCGGCTTCCATGCCATGGCCAATGGCTTCGTGCAACAATATGCCGGTAACGCCGGGGCCAAGTACCACGGGCATTTCGCCTGCAGGGGGCTGAATGGCATCGAACAGCTTGAGGGCATTGTTAACGGCTTTGGAGGCTACCTCATCAATAACCTTGTCGGTGTAATAGGAGAGATCGCGGCGTCCGCCCAGGTTCCAGAAGGCCTGCTCGTGTTTGCCATTGCGTTCGGCCACCACCGAGGCGTATATGTAACCGGCGGGTACCAGGTCTTCGGCCATAACACCATCGCTGGTAACCACCAGGGTCCGTTTGAAACTATGCTGGAAGCCCGCATTTACCTTAACAATTTCTTTGGAAAGGTCAAAGCACTTCTGGTTGATGTTTTGAAGCAAGGGCAATTTGGCTTGTGCCGGAATACCGTTAAAATCGGGCGACAACGGGTAGTAATTGCCTTTGTTGGGCGATTTAAAGCTTGTTGCCACAGGAGTCGCGCTCATGTCGCATAATGTAGAAGCTGTGGCTGCTGCCGAAAGCATGGAGGCTTCGGTAAGGTCCTGGGTAAAACCATATCCCACCTGGTCGCCTTTTACGGTGCGGATACCAACGCCCAGCGAAATATTGCCGTACGATTGGTTTACCTTGCCGTCTTCGAGTCCGAGGTAATTCGACAGGGTGAATTCGAAATAAAGGTCGGCAAAGTCGCCGCCCCTCGAAAGTGCTTTAGCCAGTAATTTCTGGCAGAGGTTTTCGTCAATCCCAAATTCTTTGAGGAAGTAATTCCCCCCGGTTTGTGGGTCGAGCCACATAGCCGCCTCGAGTCTGGGAAGTAAAAAAAGGGCGCCGCCAGCCATGGCAGTGCCCCTGATAAATTTACGCCGCGGAATGGGTTTCATGTTAAGTGTAGTTGTATGATTGTTGAACTAAATTAAGGCCTATTTCAACAATAATCAACCACCCCGGCACATTATAACATAATTTAACAAAGACCCGGTGCGAATTTTTTTACTGCGCTGTGTATTTGGAAATTAGCCTTACAATCAGGTCGTTCAGCAGTTCCACCTCGTATTCACCCACGGTGGCTTCTATATGATCACCGCCAATGCCACTGTCGTTGGTAATGAACACGTAAGTTCCGTTGGTGGCTGTGGCAAAGAAACGGAACAGGAACTCGGTGTCCTTGTTAATACCGCTGGCCGATATGGGAATGATTTTAATCCCCTTTTCTGCTGTTTCCTTTATGATATTGTTCAGGTCGCTCACAATGCTTAGTGTAAGATGGGGAGGGGCATCGAGCAGCAGGAACAGTAAGCGCGCCCTGGCTGTTTTGCTCCAACTCAGCTGGGTTATGGCGGTATTGAGGGCCGTGTGAACGGCTTCTTCATAATCGCCGCCGCCATCTGCAGACTGTTCGTTAATAAAGGAAAGCGTGGTAGTTAAACTGGTGCTGAAAGGCGAAACACGGGTAAGGTATTCATCTCCCTCATCGCGGTAAAATACCGATCCGACGCGAAGCGAAAGTTGATCGTCTATATCCTCGACACGGTTAATCACATCCAATAATTCCGATTTCAGGTAATTGATTTCATCGGACATGGATCCGGTGGCATCTACCACAAACAGCACATCGGCAACGGGTTCACTGGTTTCCCCTGTGGCCAGTATCACTTCGTTTATGCCCATGGCATGTTCTTTGGGATCGACAATATTAATGTCCTCGCTTTTAAACTTTACCACAGCGGTTACGCTACCGGTGCTGGCTGCGTTCATACCGGCCCACAATACGGCGTTTCCCTCGTTGTCGGTACGCGCCTTCCACAGCGTTTCGCCCTGCAGGTTGCGCAGTTCTATTTCGCAATCGGCAACCGGTTTCGAAGCTATGTTTTTCACCAGAAAGGAATACCGGTTAGTGGGGTAAAATTTCCAGTTCTCCTGCGCGGTATTGAATTCGGCATGTTGTTCCAGGTTCAGCCAGAAGTCCCATTCGAGCAGATCGTTCCATTCGGCTGCCGTAATCTGCCCGGGGTCAACGTTTATGGGATCCTGGTCACCTGAACCGTTTCCGGTAGAACCTCCCCCGTAGGCGCCATCGGATCTGCCATCCAAACTATAGGCATACTCCCCGGTTTTACCGGTGTCAATGGTGCCATCGCCATCATCTTTGGTACATCTGAAGGCTATCAGGGCAAATAATACTGCTCCGGCTAACAATAAGGTCTTTTTCATAACTGTGGGTATTAGAAATAATTGGTTTGCTTATGAAAGAGGCCTTAACGATTAAAAAGGTTGCGTATGGCTGTATTTTTTATAATTATTCCTTCTGTTTCTGCCAGGGCGTAATTACCGGCTCCGGCCGGTCCGGCATTTATTACAACGGTATGGCCAATATGGTCAATGCCTATGCCCTCGTGAATATGCCCTGTAAAACAGATGAGGGGTTGGCGCCTTTCAATAAACTGACGGATCACTTTGCTGCCCACATGTACCCCGGGTGAAACCTGGTCGCTGAGGGCAATGATTTTCATGGTTCACTTTTTTAGTAAGGATCTACATCAAGGGTGATGCGCACCTGCCTGAAGTCCGGCATGGCATTTAATTCGCGCACACATTCGGCAAGCTGTTGCTTTACCTGTGTGAGCCTTTTCCCATGTTGAATTTTCACAAGCAGCCTTTTCAGGTGGTAATTCTGTATACGGCTTACCAACGGGTATTCAGGACCCATTACCTTTTCGCCAAGCACCTCTTTCAGCTTTACGGCCAGGTGAGCGGCCGCACTGTCCACCACTTCTTTTTGCCGGTGGCGGAGCATGACTTCTACCAGGCGGCTGAAAGGGGGATAGCCGAATTTTTTCCGTTCGGCAACCTGGTCGTTGTACATGGCGATGTAGTCATTTTCCACTACATACTTTATAATGGGATGGTTGTGGTCGGATCCCTGGATGATTACCTTTCCACGGCTGTTTTTGCGTCCGGCCCTGCCGCTCACCTGGGCCATCAGCTGGTAGCTGCGTTCGTGCGCCCTGAAATCGGGGTAGCTGAGCATGGTGTCGGCATTCATAATGCCCACCAGCCGCACATTGTCGAAGTCGAGCCCCTTTGAAACCATTTGCGTACCCACCAGTATATCCGAAGCCCTGGCTTCAAAACGGGCAATGAGCATTTCGTATGCTTTGCGACTTCGCACCGCGTCGAGGTCCAGCCGTTCTATCCTGGCCTGCGGGAAGAAAAGGGCAAGGTCTTCCTCGATTTTTTCGGTGCCAAAGCCGCGCATTTTAAGGGCTCCCTGTTTACAAGCAGGGCATACAGGCGGCACAGGCATACTGTACCCGCAATAGTGGCAATACAGGCGGTTGTCTTTTTTATGGTAGGTAAGGCTTACATCGCAGTACTTGCAGCGTGGTACCTCTCCGCATTGTTCACATTCGAGAAACAGCGAGAAGCCCCGCCGGTTCTGAAAAAGGATAACCTGCTCGTGATTACCCAGTGCTTCTTCGATTTGCTGCAGCAGGGCCGGTGAGAAATGCGATTGCATTTGTTTACGTCGCCTGAGTTCGCGTGTGTTTTCCACCGTTATTTCCGGAAGCTGAAGTTGCAGATAACGTTCGTTAAGTTCAACGAGCCGGTACTTACCCGAAATGCAGTTGTAATAGCTTTCAATAGATGGGGTGGCTGTACCCAGCAACACCTTGGCCTGGTGGTGGCCGGCCATTACAATGGCAGTATCGCGTGCATGGTAGCGCGGCGCCGGGTCAAATTGCTTGTAGGTGTTCTCATGCTCCTCGTCCACAATAACCAGTCCCGGGTTCCTAAAAGGGAGAAATATGGCCGAACGCACACCCAAAACAACATGTACATCGTTGTCGAGGTCGTTACCGAATGCCATCATCCGGTTCCATGTTTTTATGCGTTCCGAAACACTGTACTTTGAATGGTAAACTTCCACCTTTTGACCGAAAACACTTTTGAGCCGGTTGATAATTTGTGTGGTAAGGGCAATTTCGGGGAGAAGGTAAAGCACTTGCTGATGCCGTTCAATGGCCTCCTGTATCAGGTGAATGTATATCTCGGTTTTGCCGCTTGAGGTAACGCCATGCAACAAGGCGACATCGGTTTCTGCAAAAGCGTGCTTTATTTTGTCGAGTGCCTGTTGTTGCGCAGGATTGAGTACCGATGGCGCTTTAGTGGATTGCGGGGTTGTTGTTTTTATCCGCGTTTTGCGTTCGAGTTTCAGGCTGAGGGGGAGTGCAGCTTTGAACACTTCGCCCTGCGCGCACATGTAGTATTCGCTGATCCACTCCCACAGGCGAAATTGCGATTCGAGCACCACCGGTTCGTTGTCGACAACCGATAGCACTTCTTTTATGTCCACGCCGGCAGGAGCCTGGTTATGCACCCTGGCAGCCAGGGCAATATACACTTTTTTTTTGCCAAAAGGCACCAACACACGCATACCTGGTTGCAGGACTTCTGCCAATGCCGGATTTACGGCATAGGTAAAGGTGCCCGGTAATGGCAGCGGAAGAAGTACATCGGTATAACAGGCATGTGGCATAAGCTTACGGGCATCCGGTAGCAAACGGGCAACTTAACAGGAAAAGGCATCATCTTTTGGAATATTCACCAAAAGGTTATTGAATGGTTTTTATACCAGGTCTTCTGCCAGTTTTAGCAGGTCGCGGTCAACATCCTTGTGCAGCTTAATGGATTTGCTCAGCGGAACATAGGCAACTTCGTTGTTGACAATGCCAATCATAATGCTTTTCTGATCGTCGAGCAGGGCTTCGATGGCTGCAGCTCCCATACGGCTTGCCGTTATGCGGTCGTATGCCGAGGGTGATCCACCCCGCTGAATATGACCCAATATGGAAGTGCGGATGCTCAGGTTGGGAAACTCTTCCTGGATGCGTTTGGCAATGATTATGGCGCCGCCTTCCTCGTCACCTTCAGCGACAATAATGATACTCGATTTTTTAAGGGCAGCTCTTTCTGCCAGGTACTTCCTTAGCCTACCAAGCTGCTCTTTTTCTTCGGGTACCAGGATGCCTTCGGCGCCACAGGCAATGCCTGTGCTCAGTGCAAGGAATCCGGCATTCCGCCCCATTACTTCAACAAAAAAGATGCGGCCGTGCGACGAAGCGGTATCCCTTATCTTATCCACTGCCTCAACTGCCGTGGCAATGGCTGTGTCGTATCCAATGGTAACGTCGGTGCCATAGAGGTCATTGTCAATGGTGCCGGGTATGCCGATAAACGGCATGTCAAACTCCTTCGACATAATGCTGGCGCCGGTAAACGAGCCATCGCCGCCGATAACAATTACGGCCTGTATGCCGAACCGTTGCAGCTGATCATATGCTTTTTTGCGACCTTTGTATTCCATAAATTCCATACAGCGTGCGGTTTGCAGTATGGTTCCGCCTTTCTGGATGATGCCGCTCACCGAAGCCGGTGGAAGCGGAATGATATCCCCGTCAATCATACCCTGGTACCCTCTGTTTATGCCATACACTTCGAGCCCGTGATGACTTCCGGCACGTACCACAGCCCTTATGGCAGCATTCATACCGGGAGCGTCCCCACCTGAGGTCAATACACCAACTTTTTTGATTTCTTCCATTGCAAAAGTGTTGTTTAAAATAATACGGGAATAACAGCCTGTTCAGCGCTCAAATTTAATGATTCCGGCGGAGTATCATTTGGGTGTTTAAACATTTTTTTTTGCAATACGAAGTAAGTGTTTCAGCAATATTTGGTTTGTCAGGTGGCTGACTTTGCTCACAGGTTTAAAAGCAAGAGCCGGCTAAACAACCTTCGATGTTACTTTTTTCGCAGTAAGATGCATATAAAGTTAAAATTCTTCTGTAAATTAGATATGAATCCGGGGTGAGACATGAAAACCAGGCCAACATACGATGAACTGCTTAAGGAAACAGCGCAGCTTAAAAAGCAACTGGAAGAGAAACAGCAGTCGGAAGAAATTGAAAACTTCTTTAACTGTGCCATTGATTTGTTAGGCATAGCCACTACCGATGGATATTTTGAACGACTCAACCAGGAATGGCATCATGTACTGGGTTATACACTCGATGAGTTAGAGGGCAAACGATTCTTAGATTTTGTGCACCCTGACGATGTGGCCGCCACATTGCAGGTTATGTCGCAACTTGCAGGCAATGCCAAAGTGCTGAACTTTACAAACAGGTATCGTTGCAAAGACGGTTCTTACAGGTGGATTGAATGGAGGTCGTATCCTTTTGCCAACAAAATTTACGCTGCGGCCCGGGACATCACCGGGCGCAAGCAGATGGAGGAGGAACTTATCCGTGAGAAGACGTTTATCGAAGCCATTTTCAATAGTGTTCCCGGGATGATTTACCTATACGATGTGAACGGGCAAATGGTCAGGTGGAATGGCAAGCACGAAACCATGACCGGGTATACTTCCGACGAGATGTCGCGTATGCGTTTGCTTGACTGGTTCAGGGATGATGAAAAAAGCCAGAAGGCAGTGCTGGATGGTTTGAAAACTACCATGGAAACCGGGTTTGGTGAGGCCGAAGCCGATTTGCAGCGGAAGGATGGAACAAAGATCCCGATGTACTTTACGGCAAGTCCGCTTAAACTTTTCGACAAGCAATACTTCACCGGGTTGGGCATCGACATCACCGAACGCAGGCGGGTAGAGGAGGAACTCAAAAAAAACGAATTGTTAACCAGAACGGCTATTGAAAATTTACCAATCATATTTTATTTGATTGATAGCGATGGCGTTTTCAGATTGTCAATTGGTGCAGGTCTTCAAAGTCTGGATTTGCAACCCAACCAGGTAGTCGGTATGTCTGCTTTTGAACTGTATAAAGACCACCCGCATATTGTTGAATCTGTAAAAAAAGCGCTTTCAGGCGAGATGGTCACCTTTGAATCAAATGTGGCAGGAGCTTACCATTTTAATATTCTCAATCCATATTCATTTTCAAATAAGAAGAATGGGGTTGTGGGCGTAGGATGGGATATTACCGAACGCAAAAAGATTGAACTCGAAGCCATAATGGCCAAAGAAAAAGCCGAAGAAAACGACCGCCTGAAAACAGCCTTTTTGCAAAACATGAGCCACGAAATACGCACGCCCATGAATGCCATCGTGGGTTTTGCAAGTTTAATGGCTAAAAGTTGCGAAAGCAGGGACGAACTTGAACAGTACGCAGAAATAATTGAGCAGCGGTGCGACGATTTGCTGGCGATCATCAACGACATACTCGATATTTCAAAAATCGAATCGGGACAGGGTACCCTTCATATGGAAGCATTCAACATCAATGCTTTGTATGCGGAACTCGCCTTGTTTTTTGCCGATTACCAAAGCCGTGCCGATAAGCAGCATATTCAGCTGTTAATTGACAAGGTTCAGGATGAGCAAGCCGCCAACATAATAACCGACAAGCATAAGCTAAAGCAAATTCTGATAAACCTGATCACCAATGCTTTTAAATATACCGAATCGGGCACGATTGAATGTGGCTGCAAGCGCGACAACAATCAACTGCTGTTTCATGTATCCGACACAGGCGTGGGCATCCCCGAAGATAAGCACGAATTTGTATTTGAGCGTTTTACGCGCATAGATACGGTTATTTCCAAAAGCTATGTGGGCGGAACTGGTTTGGGCCTGTCCATTGTCAAGGGATTGGTTGGTTTGATGGGCGGAAAAGTATGGCTCGAGTCGGAATGTGACAAGGGAACTACCTTTTACTTCACAATCGATTATCAGAACGCCGATGTGGCCCATCCAACAGCTGTTTCAGCTACAGCTGCCAACCAGCATTTAACATTCGGGAAAAGCTTGCTCATTGTCGAAGACGACCCCTATAATGCTATGTACCTGAAGGCGTTACTGAAGAATTATTTCCCTGAAATTTATGTTGCCGGAACCGGGCTTGAGGCGATAGCGCTTGTGCATAAACACACCATCGACCTGGTATTGATGGATGTTCGCCTGCCGGACATAGACGGGTACGAGGCAACAAAAACGATTTTGCAAAACATGCCCGGGATGAAAATAATAGCCCAAACGGCGTATGCTGCGACCGATGAACGTTTAAGGGCCATTGAGGCAGGATGCATCGATTACATCAGCAAACCCTCAAAGCGGGAACAATTGTTGTCCATTATCAATAAGCATTTGAAATAGCAGGAAGAGCTGCTGCAATTTCGTCGAGCAGCCAACGCGGTGTTGAGGTGGCGCCTGTTATACCTACCCGTTGTGCCTCCACAAGCCATTCGGGCTGCAGATCGGAGGGCTCGGTTACAAAGTATGAACGTTCGTTGATGCTTTTGCACTGTGCATACAACAGCTTACCGTTGGAACTCTTTTTGTAACTTACAAACAGTATTACGTCGTGTTGCCTGCAGAACTCCTGCAGTTGCGGTATCCGGCCCGAAACCTGGTTGCAGATGGTACGGTTGCACTGAAACCACTGCTGATCGGCCTGCTTTTCCGCTATCCGCTGCTCGATGGTCTTCTGGAGCTGCCGGTATTTATCGATGCTCATGGTGGTTTGGGCATACAGGTGAACCGGGCGCGAAAAATCAATTTTATCAATATCTTCGGGCGATTCCACTATAACAGTCTGGTATTGGGTCTGACCGGCCAGTCCTCTTACCTCGGCATGGTCTTTTTTGCCAAAGAGGACAATCTGGGCACCCGACAGGTTGTTTTCGGTAAAATCGCGTTTGATTTTGTTTTGCAACCTCAGTACAATGGGACAGGTGCCATCGATCAGTTCAATATTGTTTTTCCGGGCATATTCGTAGGTTTCAGGCGGCTCGCCATGCGCCCTGATCAGTACGCGGCAATTCGAAAGTTTCAGGTATTCGTCGTTGGTAATGGTTTTTAATCCCAGGTTTTCGAGGCGCTGGATTTCCTTCTGGTTGTGCACAATTTCGCCCAGGCAGTATAGCTGGCCGTGCCGGCGGATAATTTCTTCTGCTTTGTTCACCACATTGGTAACGCCAAAACAAAAACCGGCTTTCGGGTCTATTTCAATGGTCATTGCTGTATTCAATTTTATTCCAGGTGTTTTCAAACCATTCCATTTGTTGTTCAACGGTCATGTGACTGTTGTCGAGTACCAGTGCATCGGAAGCTTTTTGCAGCGGGCTTTCGCTGCGGTTCTCGTCTTCGTGGTCGCGCATGCGGATGTTGTTGCATATTTCGTCAAAGCTGGCTTCGATACCCTTGGCTTTAAGTTCTTTGAAACGGCGTTCGGCCCTTATGGCCACATCGGCTGTCATAAATATCTTGAGCCTGGCATGGGGAAAAACCACCGTGCCGATATCGCGACCGTCCATTACCACGTTGTCTTTTTCGCCAATCGAACGCTGCAAGCCAACCATTTTCCGGCGTACTTCCCTTACCTGGCTGATCTTGCTCACGATGGCCGAAACTTCGAGCCCGCGAATGGCTTCTTCAACGTTTTTGCCATTCAGCCAGGTTTCCTGTGCCCCGTTGTGTTGGTTAAAACTGAAATGGATGGTTATATCGTCGAGCGCGTTAACCAGCGCTTCGTCGCGGATCTGCTGCGTACCGGCCAGGCCGTGTTGCAAAGCATAAAGCGCCACTGCCCTGTACATGGCACCCGTGTCGATGTATACATAGTTCAGTTTTTTGGCTATCTTTTTGGCAAAAGTGCTTTTTCCGCACGACGAATAACCGTCAACTGCAATAACTACAGGGGTGCTGGACTTCATGTGCTCAGAATTTTTTACTGAATTCATCGAGATTCATGCTGAACGAGAAATGGTTGGTGCCTCCGGCAAGGTGATACAAGGCGCGTCCGTAGCTTATGCGGAAGCGGTTGAGGTTGAGCCCCAGCCCCCACGAAAAGCCAACCATTGCAGTTTTATCGTCAATTTTCATTTCCTGCCTGCGCCGGTAATTGTAGCCCAGCCTGACTTCGAGGCGATCGCCTATGTGTACGGCCGTTCCTACCATCATATGGCGCATGAACTTGTCGATGAACAGGTCAAAGTCGCTTTCGTCCGACGAACTGCCATCAATGAGCAGGTTGTCATCGTTATCTTCTTCGGTTTCGTAAGTAAGATCCCATTTTTCGAGGTGGTTGGCCACCACATAAAAGGTAAAAGGCGCATGGCTGAGTTCTTTGGTGATGCCCAGCGCTATGTTAAAAGGCAGGGGTTCGCGACTGTCGCCTGGGGCATAAACATCAACCTGCGTGCCCATGTTGCGCAACACCAGGGCGGCGGTGAATCTGGCTTCAGGATCGTGATAGGTTATGCCGGCGTCAAAAGCCAATGCTGTTGAATTGTACAACTCGTAATCGGAATAAATCGATTTAACGGTTAACCCAAAAGTAATCAGCGAGTCGATCGGACGTGCGTACATGATGTTCACCGAATAATCGGCTGCCCTGAAAGTGTTTGTTTTGATCCCGTTTTCATCGGCTCCCTGGAAGGTGCCGTAATAAAGATAGTGAATACCCCCGGCAATGGTACCTTTTGCCCCCAGGTTGGCAGCCGCCGATGCGTAACCAAAATGGGCTCCGGCAAAGTAATCGACGTAGTTGAGGGCCGCGTGATGATGCATATCGCGGTTAAGGAGCGACGGGTTGTGGTAGGCCAGCTCGGGGTCGGTATCGTAAATGGCTACGGCATCGCCTCCCAGCGAAGCCACCCTGGCCGAGTTAGTGATTTCCAGAAATTGAAAGGCTTTCCCTCCGGGCTGTGCATAAACACGGGACATGCCGGTAACAACCGTAATCAGTAAAACTACAGCAGTCCGGGAAAATGTGAGGCAGGTATATAACCGGGTGATCATGCAACTGGTAAACGGGTAAAATTAGTCGAAAATTATCATACCTTCGTAATCTTTAATCCAAAACATGACTTCCGAAGCCATACCCCTTCAGGATAAGATCGTTTTTGTCATCAATCCCATAGCCGGAACGCGTCAGAAGCAGGCCATACTTAAGGCCATCAGGGAAAAGTTACCCCGCGACCAGTTTGTGTTGTTGTTTACCGGGTACCGCGGCCATGCCTTTGAGCTGGTGGTTCAGAAAATTGGCGAGGGATACAAAACCTTTGTGGCGGTGGGTGGCGATGGAACGGTAAACGAAGTGGCCTCGGCCCTGGTGAACACTCCCTGTTTGCTGGGGATCATACCGGCCGGCTCAGGCAATGGACTGGCCAGGCACCTGCATATCCCGGTTAATTTTACGGAGGCGCTTGAGGTAATCGGGCAGCATCATATTAAAACCATTGATGCCGGCAGGGTAAACGGCCGTTATTTTTTCTGTACCTGCGGAACAGGTTTCGACGCCAAGGTGGGAAAGGAATTTGCAAGCGACAGCCGCCGTGGCATGATCAGCTACTTGCGGGCCACCATTCACCAGTATATCCGTTATTCGCCCAAATCGTACGTACTGAAAATCGAACAGCAAAAGGTTAAACTCAAAGCTTTCCTGGTAACGTTTGCCAACTCAGGACAATACGGCAACAATGCCTACATTGCTCCCAACGCACAAATCGACGACGGACTGCTCGATTTAATTGTGCTGAGGCCGTTTCCCAAAACCTCAACCCTGGAACTGGGGCTCAGGCTGTTTTTTAAAAACATCGATCAGAGTCCGTATTTCGAGGTTATGCGTGTAAAAAAAGCCACGCTCCGCAGGAAGGGAAAACATAAAATAACGCTGCATCTCGATGGCGAGCCGGTAACGCTTAAGCGCAGGCTAAAGGTAAGGGTTATACCGGCAGCTTTGCAGGTGATGATACCGGCAGCTAAGCGCAGCAGGTTGCCGAGGCTGAAGCTGTAAAATGCTGTTCAGGAAAAGCGAAGGTTAAATTGCCGGGCTATGTTTTCCTTTAATAGCGCTTTAACGGCATCCATGTCCAGGGTAGTTCCCATTTCTTTTTCCATGGAGGTTACGCCTTTGTCGGTGAATCCGCAGGGGTTGATATAGCTGAAGTATTCGAGCCTGGTGTTCACATTCAGGGCAAAGCCATGCATGGTAATACCCCTACTGACCTTAACACCTATGGCACATATTTTCCGGGGCGGAACCGGTGGTTCAGGCACTATCCAAACACCGGTGGCTTCGGTCAGTCGCGTGGTGGGGATGGAATAAGCCGCCAGCGTTTTGATAATGGCTTCTTCGATGTTATAAATGTAGTTTTTTACCCCCATGTGCAGGCTTTCGAGGTCGAAAAGCGGGTAACCCACCAGCTGTCCGGGTCCGTGGTATGTGATGTCGCCCCCGCGGTCGGTTTTGTAAAAGGTGGCTTCTATCTTTTCCAGGAATTGGGGATTGATCAGCAGGTTGTTTTCTTTCCCGCTTTTGCCCAACGTATAAACATGGGGGTGTTCAACAAAGATAAGCGAGGCCAGGTCGCCGGTGTTATGGCCGGCGACTTTGGCTTCGATTATACTGGTTTGCAGTTGCTGCTGGTAGTCCCAGGTTTCGCGGTAACCATTGCGTCCAAGGTCAATAAACCTTGCCTGATACATAAAACCCGGTTTACAGTGTTGCAAATACTTTTTCGAGCAGGCGTTTGGTAGCCATAATGCCTTCGGGCTCACCCAGCGTATTGCCTTCGTATTCGATACCAACCCAGCCTTTGTAGCCCGAATCCTTAACAATTTTCATGATCCGGTAGAAATCCTTCAGGGTTTCGTTACCTTGCTCGTCAAAGTCGTGCGATTTTGCGCTCACGCCTTTGGCAAACGGCATCAGTTCCTGCATGCCCAGGTAGCGGTCGTATTCTTCGGTGGCGCTCACCCTGAAATTTCCGAAATCGGGCAGTGTTCCGCAGTTTTTAAGGTTTACCTGTTTCATCACCCCCGAAAGCCATTTACCGTTCGACGACATACCCCCGTGGTTTTCCACCACCACGTTTATTTTGTCTTTGGCGGCATACTGGCATAAGCTGGTAAGTGATTCGGCCACTGCTTTGGCAACTTCTTCGGCTGTTCCGCGGCCCGCGGCATTTACCCTTATCGAATGGCAGCCCAGGAATTTGGCGGCGTCAATCCAGCGGTGGTGGTTTTCAACTGCCTTGTCGCGCGCAGCTTTGTCGGAATCGCCCAATGAGCCCTGGCCGTCGACCATAATCAGCACGTTGGTAACCCCATTGTCCTTTGTGATTTTCAGCAGTTCATTCAGGTATTCGGTGCTGGTATCTTTAAAAAAGGTACTTACATATTCCACACCGTAAATGCCGTATTCTTTGGCGGCTTTAACCGGAAAATCGAGGTTTGTCATTTGCTTGGCGAACAGCGCTTTGTGAAGCGACCATTCGGCCAGTGAAATTTTATAAGGCGGTTTGCCCAGGTATGCTTTGGCAAGGCCTTCGTTGGTCAAAAGTGCAAGTCCTGCGGCGCCTAAGGCTGCCTGTTGCAGAAAAGCTCTTCTCGATTGTTTCATGTTTGTAGATATTAAATGTTGTTTAAAATGAAAAAGGTTGTCGGCTCTGCCAACAACCTTTTTCAATGTTCTATCTGTGCGATTACAATTCCTTGATCTTTATGTTCCTGAACCATACATCATCGCCATGGTCCTGAAGGCCGATAAAACCTTCGGTGGCAACATTGGCCCAGTCAGCATTCAGCTCGGGGAATTTGCTTCCGGCAACAAGTTTATTCCATTCGGGCACCCACAGGTGGTATTCGAGTACCTGTTCGCCATTCTGGAAATGCCATACGCTGCCTTTGTAAACCTTAATTTCAGCGGTGTTCCACTCGCCTGCCGGTTTGGCATTCTGGGGAACAGCAGGAATAAGGTCGTACAGCGAACCGGCTTTGCGGTTACCGTCTTTACCAGCTTCTGCATCGGCGTGCCTTTCGTTGTCGAGCACCTGCATTTCGGGAGCTGTTTTCCAGATGAAGTCGAAGTCGGGGCTTTCCTGGCCGAGGTAGAAAATACCACTGTTACCGCCTTCAGAAATTTTCCATTCGAGTTTCAGGTGGAAATTCGAAAACTTCTTGTTATAGAGGATATCACCACCCAGTGCACCACCGGCTTCGCCACGGCCTGTGCCGTTGCATTTGATGGCGCCGCTGTCGATGATCCAGCCGCCCGAGGGGAAGGAATCCTTGCCATATCCTCTCCAGCCATCGGTTGTTTTGCCGTCGAACAGCATCACAAAGCCATCGGCTTTTTCCTGTTCGGTAAGGCTGTTGTTGGGATCTGCCACGACTTCTACGTTTGTTGAATCGGCCTTTTTAGCGGCCGGTTTGCATGAGTAAAATACCTGGCTGCCTGCTACAAGCAAAGCTGCTACAAGCAAAGATACAAATAGTCTTTTCATAAACCGTATATGATCTTTTATGGTTAAACATGTGTTAATTATGCAGGCATTGCGGGCAGCGACCAGCCGTTACGGTAGGTGTGTTTGATAAGTTCAGCTGCAAATGCTTTTGCCGGCATCGGGTCGGTCCACTTTTTCTGGAAAGTGGGGTGACCGTCTTTGATGGAGAAGTTGTCCTCAACACAGATCCTGATCTTTTCGTCGTCGGTGAGGTTGGTGAACTGCATGTTCACTCCGTCCCATTCGAGCTCTTTGTTCAGGCCCTGCAGGCGGACAGCCAATACACCCATTACCACCATTTCGTTGAACGGACCGGCTTCTTTGAAGTCGGAGGCAAGTTCAACACGGTTTTCGGGAGTTTGTTTGCAGGCATTTACCCAGTCCATCTCGTGACTTACGTCAACACGGCGCATGGTTTTGGGCGTAGCGGGTTTCCGACCCGACAGCAACCAGGGATCTTTACCGTAGCAACCGCAAACCAGGGTGTCTTTGGAGCCATGGAACAGAACGCCGCCACCGGCATCGTTCATATCCTTACCAGCAGGCCATCCTTTGGGGAATGCGGGTTTGATGCCGCCATCGGACCAGGTTACTTCCACTTCGGGGAATTTGATCTTGTCGGTTTTCAGACCGGTACGTGCGGGGTAGGTGAGTTTTACAAATTCAGCATTGGGTGCACAATCGGTCAGCAACAGGGTTGAATTGGCCTGTACCTTGGTGGGGTATTGCAGGCGTAATCCTTTGAATACGGGGTGAAGAATATGGCAGGCCATATCACCCAGTGCGCCGGTTCCGAAATCCCACCATCCGCGCCAGTTCCAGGGCGTGTAAAGCGAATTGTACGGACGCATGGGAGCGGGGCCGATAAACAAATCCCAGTTAAGGGTTTCAGGAACCCAATGACCCTGTGCGGGACGGTTGAGGCCCTGTGGCCATATCGGACGGTCGGTGAAAGCTTCTACTTTTTTAATTTCGCCAATTTCACCTGCCCATATCCACTCGCAGGTTTGGCGCACGCCTTCGCCCGAACTTCCCTGGTTCCCCATTTGGGTGGCCACTTTGTACTTGGCTGCC
Source organism: uncultured Bacteroidales bacterium (assembly GCA_964618645.1). Lineage (GTDB taxonomy): Bacteria > Bacteroidota > Bacteroidia > Bacteroidales > UBA10428 > UBA5072. Next base: position 26,540 of record CAZUBW010000021.1, read on the forward strand.
AGTTTGGTGAGCAAACGCGATTCGTAAACGGTGTGCGTGAGGGGCTTTTGTACATAAACATGCTTGCCAAGCGTCATGGCCGTAGCGGCAATAATGGCATGGGTGTGGTCGGCAGTGGCAACAATCACCGCGTCGATGTCATCTTTCATTTCCTCGAACATCACACGCCAGTCCCAGTATTTCTTGGCATTGGGGAAGGCTTTGAATACAGGAGCCGAGTATCCCCAGTCAACGTCGCACAAGGCCACTATGTTTTCGGTAGGCGCTACGGCTTTCAGGTTTGAATTACCCATACCGCCAATACCTACGCAGGCGATGTTTAACTTGTCACTGGGAGCACGGTGTCCCAATCCACTGACCACACTGCTGGGAACAATGGTAAACACGGCGGCTGCTTTTGCTGTGTTTCCCAGGAATTCCCTGCGGCTGATTCCCGATTTTTTGTCTTGGTTCATAAATGCAGTTTTTAAGTTTGAAGTAAGTATAGTATATGTTGGTTGAGCTATGATAGCCTGTAAAGCTTTACCAAATTACTAAGTTATGAAAATCAGGCGCAGTTTTTACTCAAAAAGCGTAAAAACATCCTCAAAAAAAACCAATTTATCCAAAAGTGTCAGACAATCAGCTGCTTATCAGCATCCCAGAATACCTTCCTGTTTTCGAGCAACGCTTTGGTCGACATGTGTGCACTAATACCCTCGTCAAAAGCCTGGTCGATATTACAGCTGGGCTGAACACCTGCGCGGATGCAATTCAGCCATTCCTTGATATGCAGGTGCGTGGTGTCAACGCGTTTACCGTTGCGGTAGGTGTAGAGCAAACCGCGACTGGCAAAATACTGTTCCGTGGCAGTGGCAAAACCGTCGGCGCCTTTTTTGCCGGGCGTGAATGAATAGATGGGGGTATTGGGGTCAATAAGCCCCGATTCTATTTTCTGTTTGTATTGGGTCGATTGCGGGTCGGCTTTGATCACTAACCGGTCGCTGATTTCCATGTTGGCATCGTGGCCCATGATGACCTTGCCCCTCGACCGGTCGCTGGCCAGCGTGGCGCTATAGAGGAACGACAGGTCGCGTTTGGGGAATTCCATTACCACGTGCAATACATCGGGAACCGTACGGCCGTCTTTGAAAAAGTATATACCGCCTGACGAGGCTACCGATTCGGGAATGCCCAGGCCCATGATCTGGTTAAGGGCATCGTATTCGTGCGTTAACAGGTCACCGTTGAGCCCGGTGCTGTAATCCCACCAGCATCGCCAGCGGAAAAAGCGTTCGAGGCTGAAATCGTGCCAGGGGGCCTGGCCAATGAACTGTTTCCAGTCGATGGTCGACGGGTTGGCCTCGGGATGTATGTCGTACACCCAGGCGCCGTTGGGATCGTTACGGTTGGTGCAAACTTCAATGAGGTTCACCTGGCCGAGCACGTTCTTTTCAATAGCCTCTTTGGCTTTTGTATAACTCTCGGTTTGCCTTCCCTGGTGGCCCAGCTGAAATACAATACCTTTTTCCTTCACCACTTTTACCAGTTCGTAGGTTTCGGGAACGGTCCAGCTCACCGGCTTTTCGCAGTACACATGCTTTCCGCGTTTGGCGGCTTCAATAGCCATAGGGGCATGCCAGTGGTCGGGGCTGGCAATGATAACGGCGTCAATATCGGGGGCGTCGAGCAGTTCGAGGTATGTTTTGTACTGCCTGGGGGCTTTACCCATCTTGCCTTTGCTGCCTTCGCGGTTGATATTCGAGGCAGTAAGCGCAGCCTGTTCGGAGTACACCGAAAAGACATCGCAGACACCGGTGATCTCTATATTGAGCTGTTCCTGCTCCATATAACTCTGGTAATTGGTGTTCTGCCTGTTTTCGGCATGTGCTTTTATCTGGTCGTCAATCCACGTAGGTTCGGGGAAGCCTGCGGCCCTGAGCAACTGTTTTCCGCGAATACCGAAACCGATAATGCCCACCCTGATGGGTTTGCCATCCTGAATGGAAGGAGCCAGCTCAACCGGCTGTGCGGTAAGGTTAACCACTTCGCGCATTTGTTTGCGAAACGCCTCGTCGAGATTGTTTTTCCTGAACCAGGCATATGAAAATGCGCCCAGCACCGGAACAGCTGCAAGTCCCTTCAGTATGTCGCGACGGTTAATGTTACGGGGATTGGTATTGGAGGGTGTATGTTGTGATTGATCGTTTTTCATAATTCAGCCTACTGTTTTTTAAACCATTTCGAAATAAATCTGTCGAGTCCGATAACATGGCCGGTGGGAAATACCATCAGCACAGCCATGGTAACAATTTCAATGAGGGTTTTATTCACCCAGAGATAGGCACCTTCCTGCGGCATAACATAGGTAATGGTAGCCAACGGCGGGTGCGACAAGTAATACATGACCAGCAGTACAATTCCGAAAAACAGGGCCAGCTGTGTAAATACGCCAAGTATAAGGCCCAGCCCTATAAAGGTAAGTCCCCATTTATTAAGGAAATCAACCACTGCAACTACATTGGCCTTGGCGGCCATGGCATGAAAAAGGCCTGCAAAAGCTCCCTGCGAATCCATCAGGTAACCAAACGACGACCAGTCGGGATTGACTATTTTCACAAGCCCCTCGTATAGGAAGTACCATCCAATGACGATACGGAGCGCTACCAGTAAAAAGGTTTGAAGGTTGGTGTAATTTTTCGTTATTTCGCTTTGTGACATAATTGATTTTTTAAACAAGCATCAAATCTAAAAAAAAACTTTCGTAAAATTACCATATGACCGTCATCCAGGTTGAAAACCCTATGGTATTTTGCGGGTTTTTGGGTTTTCAACTTGCGCTGTTTATACGCTAAGTGGGTTAATGCCTGCCCGTAAATACAAATGGATTGTTTTATAAAAAATCTACAAATAGGCTAAATCTGTCGACGTTTTGCAATCAAACCGAGAAATATGCCTGAAACAGAAAAATACGACCCGCTGATCACCACGGCATTCATCCATGCCTGCACCGATTATGCTTACCTGCTGAACAGGGGGTTCCCCGAACGCGGGGTGCTGAAGCTTACGGGCGACAGGTACCGGCTCAACGGTGACCAGCGCACCATACTCTACCGGGGTATCTCGTCAAAAGCACGCTCCGATGCCCGGCATGCCATGCTGGTGAACAGCCTGGCAGGCGCTCATTTGCTGGTCGACGGCTACAATGTGCTGTTTACCCTGCTCAACTACCGGCTGGGAAAGCCGGTTTTTATCAGTACCGATGGCATGGTGCGCGATGCAGGCGCCATGCACGGCAGGTTGCGCAACCAAAGTATGTTTACCGAATGTGTTCACCTGCTCATCAACACCCTGGCACAACTTGATCCTGCCAGTACAAAGGTTTATCTCGATTCGCCTGTTTCGCACAGCCGGCAACACGCGGCCCATATCCGCGAAGTTATGCAAAGTAATCAGTTGCCTGGCGAATGTTTTACGGTGCAATCGGCCGACTGGGCGCTTAAACAACATCCGGGTGCGGTTATTGCCACTTCCGACACGGCGGTGATGGAGAAGGCCGGTGCCGGTGTGGTTGATCTGCCACGCCGGGTGCTCGATACTACATACGGGGCGGTGTACCTTAACCTGGGCGAATTACTTGCCGCGGGTGAGGTTGACAATGCCGTTGATAATGGTTAGCGGATGCGCCGGATTGCCGGCCAGGTAAAGGTCAACGTGATGGCTGTCGATAAACGACCGGTCGAGTGCCGCACTGCCCGCAAATATACCCCCACTGATGGCATCGGTACCGTCAAGGATAATGATTTTCGGATCGGGGATGGCATCGTAACAAATTTGCAGGGCTTCGGCCATGTTTTTTGAAACAGGCCCGGTAATGACCACCCCGTTGGCGTGCCTGGGCGAAGCTACATATTCAATTCCAAACCGGCTTATGTCGAAGTTTACATTCCCCGAGGCATTTAGCTCCCACTCGCAACTGTTGTCGCCGCCAGCCGACACCTGCCGGAGCTTTAGCGAATGGCCAAAGTATTTACGTATTTCTTTCCTTACCTGCTGCGGGTCAATGGTCAGGGGTTTGTCATCGCCCTCTTTGATGATCAGGCCTTCGCGGGTGGTTGCATAAATCTTGTAATCCTTGGTAAAGCTTATCCGGTGCGGACATTTGCGCTGACACTCGCCACAGAACACGCATTTTCCCAGGTCGATGCGTAACGGGTTGGTGGCTATGGCACCTGTAGGGCATAACTCTGCCAGTTGCTGTTCTTCGGCCGGGTTGGCAGGTACGGCAGGTTTAATAACGGGTCGTCCCCTGTAAATTCCTGGCACTACGGCAGTGGTAACATCGGGTATGTACTGTTTTCCGTTGTGAACGAGTATTTTTATGTCGGAAAATACGGAGCCTGCATTAATATTGATCTTCATGGTCAGGTGATTTCGGTTTTACAAATCGTGTCCGCAATAGCTCAGGTTAAAGCTCTTGTTGCAAATGGGGAAGTCGGATATGTCGTTATTTCGCACGGCAAGTGCCAGTCCAAGCCAATTGTGCAACGAAGGGTCCTTGATTTTATACGTGGCCAGCCGGCCTGTTTTGTCGGTTATGGCGCAGTGACATATTTCTCCGCGCCACCCCTCGGTCAGCGAAAGTGCAAAAGCGTTGGCAGCCGCTGTTTCAAGCGCAACGGGTTCGCTGGTGGGAGGAACCTGCAACGCCATGGCTTTGATGTACCTGATGCTCTGGCCGATTTCCTGCCTCCGCAGTTGCGTGCGTGAATACACATCGCCATGGTATTTTACAATCGGCTGGTGGGGAATGCGGCCGTAGTTGAGGTAAGGATGGGTCCAGCGTATGTCGCGCAGCATCCCCGATGCCCTTGCCACCATGCCCACGGCGCCAATACGTTCGGCTTGTGCGGTGGTGAGCGTGCCGGTTCGCTCCAGTCGCGCCAGGGCGCTGGGTAACAAGCTCAGGCGTTCGTACATCTCGTAAAAATCGCGTTCATACTCGGCAAACAGGTCATCGAGGGCCTTCACAAATTCCGGTGTTATGGGAAACTGGTTTGCCCCGGGGCGGATAAGACTTTTCGACAGCCTGTTGCCGCACCACTTCTGAAAGGTGTTGATGACAGGAGTTCTGAGTCGCCCGAAAACCGAGCTGCCCAGCTGATAGGCAATGTCGGTGCAAATACCGCTCAGGTCGCCGGTGTGTATGGCAACTCTTTCGAGTTCCTGGGCCAGCGTGCGGGCATGCCTGATGTCATCACCGGGAGTGAAGCCACACAGGCTTTCCCAAAGGTTTGCCCAGGCCGAGGTATGGCCAATAACCGTGTCGCCTGCAATGCCTTCGGCTAAAACCGATCGCTGCAGGGTTGTGGCCGGTTTCAGGAACAGCTGTTCAACGCCCCTGTGCTGGTAGCCCAGCTGAATTTCGAGGTGCAGTATCTGCTCGCCGTTGCAGATGAATCTGAAATGCCCGGGTTCAATAATGCCGGCATGGATGGGTCCAACGCCTACCTCGTGCAGTTCTTCGCTTTCCACTTTGTAAAACGGGTAGTCTTTCATGGTGAGCGTTTTGTCCTTCCGGTTTTCGGGGTACCGGAGCGGCTTCAGCCAGGGATGATCGGCATATCGCAAACCGGTGTTTTCGTGTATTTCGCGTTCGAATGCATGAAAGGCAAGGTTGCGTGCGGTAAACGACGGATATTCGCGCCCGTTGGGGTTGCTGACCTCACACGCCGATAGCAGTATGTGCTCGGTGGTATCGTCGGCAATGCAACAATACAGTTTAAGATAACCGGAATGCTGCACGGCAAAGTACTGCACGCAGTGGAAATAGGTGTCGGCAGTTAGTCCGGTGTTGGTTTCAAGAAATTCGTCGTAGGGCATTACGGGAATGTCCTTCTCCTGAATTCGCTGGTTGTTTTTTATTTTTATCGGAACCATGTTTTATAGTGGTTGCTGGTTACTGGGTGCTGGGTGCTGGGTGCTGGGTGCTGGGTGGCTGGGTGCTGGGTGCTGGTTGCTGGGTGCTGGGTTGGGTGCTGGGTACTGGGTGCTGGGTGCTGGGTACTGGGTGCTGGGTGCTGGGTACTGGGTGCTGGGTTGCTGGATGTGTGGGAATTGGGTGTTGGGATTAGGGATTTGACTGCCACTGCCACTGCTACTGCCCCTGCCACTTGTCCCTCGTCTCTTGTCCCTCGTCCCTGTCTTGGCTCTTGGCTCTTGGCTCTTGGCTCTTTTCCTCACTTCGGCAGCACACTGACCACCTCATTAATCATATTCACCAGCTGCGGCGGCGGGTTTAACCCCAAATACACCACCAGCGCCAGCAGTATATACTGACTCACCGATTCGGACACCGGAATGCGTTCCACATGCGAATCGTCAAAATCAACAGGCTTCACAAACAGTATTTTAAACACGTTTTTCCCGAAGGCCCATATGATAACGGTTAGCAGTAGCATCACTATCACCAGCACCCACAGGTACCCCGAGGCAAACAGCGATTTGAACACCAGGAATTCACTGACAAACATGCCCGAGGGCGGCATGGCGGTGACAATAAAAAAGGCCAGCAGCAGCGCCAGCGCGCCGGCTATGTTATACCTGAAATACTGACCCGCATCGTAAACGCTTTTGCTGCCATAGGTGCGGTATATTTGTCCAAACTGGAAAAACAAAGCGGGTTTGGCAAACGAATGTAACACCAGGTGCAGGATAGCGGCATAGTAGCCAATACCCCCGGCAGCAAGTCCCAGCATTACGATACCCATATGCTCGACGCCCGAATAGGCCATCATACGCTTGATGTTTTTCACCCGCAGCATGTATACCGTGGCCACAAAAACCGAAAGGATGGCCGAAATGAGCACTATGCTGTTGGTCCATTGGTAAATGGCCGTGTGGCTTGTGATTTCGTAAAACCTGAAAATGCCGACAAAGCCCACGTTCATCAGCACACTGGCCAGCAGGGCACCGGCCGGGTAGGGCGCCTTGTCCTTGGCATCAATTCCGGCTGTGTACATGGGCACCAGTCCCGCTTTGGCCGTGAAACCCGTGAAAATAAACAGGAATGCCAGTTTCAGCCAGAACTCGCTGAGCTTTGGGGCGTTGGCCGACAGTGTGCTGTAGAACAGGTCGGGGATCCCCTGCTGCTGCACGGTTACGGTTACAAACAACACCCCAATAAACACCAGGGTGATGCTTATCGAGCAGATGAAAATGTATTTCCAGGTGCCCTCGAGGGTGAGCTTGTTGCGGCGGTGGTAAATAAGTGCCGAAGCGCTGAGGGTGGTCAGCTCAACAAACACCCAGGTGAGTCCAATGTGGTTCGAAAGGTACGCGGCGGTTATGGAGGCCACCAGCATGGTCATGGCCGCGAAAAACATGCCTGTTTCACGCGGCTTGTACGGATGCTTTTCGAAATACACAAAGCTGTGGTAAAAGGCCGGGATGCACACGATGCTGATAACGGCGGTAAAAAGCACAGCCAGCGCATCGGGGGTAAAATACACCAGTTGTGTCACGGCAGGATGCATGTACTCGTAAATGGCCAGCGCAGCCTGCAATCCGCAAAAAAGCCAGGCCAGCGCCACCCTTACCAGGTGTTTTCTCCCGAAATAAAAAGCCAGCGCTATCAGCAACGAGCCGGTGAGGTAAATCCCTATCATGGTAGTAGTATCAGTCTTTTAAGTTCTTCAATTGTTCAACATCCTGTTCTTCGAAAACGTCGCCTATCTTATCGGCAAAAATACCGAGCAGTATAACGCTCACAAAAATATCGAGCAGTATGCCCGTGTTTACCAGCATGGGCATTTCGCTGCCCACGGCAAGCGAAAGCACAAAAACGCCGTTTTCCATCACCACAAAGCCCATCACGTGGGTAAGGATCTTCCGCCGCGTGATAATGATATAAAGCCCGGTGAAGAGCGACGACAGGGCCACAATAAAAAACATCTCCTTTATTTTCGAGTCGGTAATGGCATTGGTGAGGAAAAACGATCCCACCAGGATAAAGGTGACCACTACCACCGACACAAAGTTCGACACGTAAGGCTCCTGTTCGCGGGTTATCCGGTTCCTGTCGAGAATCGATTTCAGAAACAGCGGTATGGCAACCGCTTTTATCACAATGGTTTCGAGCAGCACAAACACCAGGTTCAGCACGCTGATCTCGATGAGTTCCACGAAGGCAATTCCAAACAGCAGCACGCCCTGGAAGGCTATGATGCGGATGTATGTCATCATCCGGTTGGCCATCGACAGGTAGATGAGGCTAATGGCGAAAATGATCAGCAACAGGTTAATCATAGGTCTTCGGATTAAATTATATTACCGGTTAAGAGCAAAACGCCCAGGAATATCAACAGCGATATGGAAGTGAACGTGAGGATGAACTGCGGGTTGTGGCTCATCCTGAAACGTGCGGCAAACGATTCAACCGTTCCCACCACCACGGCAAACACCACCTGGATAACGATGAATATGGGTATCGAATAATACCATTCGTAACCGGGGGTGAGGAAAAAGTTGGCGATGATGGCCCCGTACATGGCAAATTTGAGGTTGGTGGCATACAGTATCAGCCCCAGGTCGTAACCGCTGTTGTCCAGCACCATCACCTCGTGGATCATGGTCAGCTCAAGGTGCGTTTTGGGGTCGTCAACCGGCATACGGCTGTTTTCAATCAGGGCAATGGTGACAAACACAAACGAGGCCAGCGCGCCAATGCCATAGGAAATGTACGATCCGAAGTGGAGGGCGCCAAATATGCCCGAAAACGATGTATAGCCGGTTAGCAGGGCAAATGAACCCATGATGATAAAAAAGGCCGGTTCCACCAGCATGGAGTAAAGCGCTTCGCGACTGGCGCCCATGCCTTCGAAACTGCTGCCGGTGTCGAGCGCGGCAATGATCATGAAAAACTTACCCAGGGCCAGCACATAGGCAAAGAACACAAAGTCGCCGTTGAACGACAGCAGGCCCGCCTGGTTGCCAAAGGGGACGAACAATATGGCCATCAGCACTGTGGCCATGTAAATGGTGGGGGCAATCTGAAAAATGATGCTGGTGGTTTTGCTGTATACCGATCCGATGCGTAACGAGCGGATGATATCCTTCATGGGCTGCAGGATATCGGGGCCCTTTCGCCCCGAAAAGATGCTTTTGGTGCGGATGACAATGCCGGTGAAGAACCAGCTGGTGACAATAATCAATAAAAGACCAAGCCAACGCATATTACATTTGTTTTAATATTTCGAAAAGTTGCTGAACGCCGCTGATGATAAGCGGAATGGCAATAGATATGCCAATGAATACCACGCCGTACAGCACGTAAAACTGTACGCTGCCGTTTTGCAGAAATTTGAATTTTCCCAGTAACCCCTTGAGATTTCTCACCGGGATGTCGATCAGCTTTAATTCCATTTTATCGTAAAAATGGGTTTCGGAACCAATTGGTTTGGGAATAATATCTCCCGGTTCGTCCTGCGATTTGCGGGTTTCAACCAGGGGCCTGATGAGTTTGGCATAGGAACGTGCAAACGAGCTGGCAGTGTACTGCAGCCTGGGCGAAGACATACCGTAGCCGCAATCCCAGGTCTCTGCCTGCGTTACGGAAGCCTTGCGCGTTACCGCTCTTCTTACGGCAAAAAGCACGGCGGTAAGCAATATCAACCCCCACAGGGCCAGGCTAATGTGCTGCATCAGCAGGGTTGTGTCCGATGCTGCCATATCGGGCGGCAAGGCCGAAAACAATCCCACGGGCGCTTTGAGCAGCTGGATGAAAAGGCCCGGGAACAGGCCAATGAATACCATCAGCGCGGCAATGAAGTAAGCGGGAAACAGGGCGGCGCCATTGGCTTCGTGTGCGGTATGCGAAGGTTCGTGCCGCCGGGTACCCAGGAAAATAATGCCAAAGGCCTTGGTAAAGCAAAGCAACGCCAGCCCGCCGATAAGGGCAAGGCCTGCCACTGCCAGCACAATCATGGAGGCCGACTGGTTGGCGGCAATGCCGCTGAAAAGTCCCGAGTAAATGAGGAATTCCGATATAAACCCGTTGAAAGGCGGCAGACCGCAAATGGCCAGCGAGGCCAGCAAAAAGAGCAGGGTTGTATGCGGCATGGTGCGGATTAGGCCGCCCATGCGTTCGATGGCGGGTGTATGCAAGGCACAGTATACATTTCCGGCGCTGTAAAACAACAGCGATTTAAACAGCGAATGGTTGAGGGTATGCAACAGGGCGCCTGCAAAACCTGCAAAGGCCATGTAGGGGTTGTGCAACCCGCTTCCGATGGCGCCAATGCCTATGCCAATGCCGATGATGCCAATGTTTTCGATGCTGTGGTAGGCCAGCAGACGTTTGATGTTATGCTGCACGATGGCCAGCATAACCCCGTAAACGCCCGTGATAACCGAAATAACCAGTACAAAATAGCCAATGGCCAAATGGTTTTCGGGCATCAGCAATACCATGCGCATGATGCCGTAAATGCCTGTTTTGATAAGCACCCCCGACATGACCCCCGATACATGCGAAGGGGCTGCAGGGTGGGCATGCGGCAGCCAGGTATGAAAGGGCACAAATCCGGCCTTTATGCCAAAGCCCACAAAAAACACCAGAAAAAGGAGCAGGCAGGCTTCCCTGCTACCTGTAAGGCAATACTCGCGTACCGCTTCGAAATCGAAAGACCCCGTTTTGGTGTATATCCATATAAAGCCCAGGGTGAGAAAAAGAATGCTCACGTGCGACTGTATCAGGTAGTTGATACCGGCCTTCAGCGTCTCGCCGCGGTTGTATTCGAAAATTACCAGTATAAAGGCCGACAGGGCCATAATTTCCCAGGCACATAGGAAGGCCAGTGTATGCTGAATAAAATACAGGCTGGTGAGTGCAGCGTGTATGATCAGGTAGCTGACGTAGTGCAGGGTCATGTCGGCCGGCCGGCGCTGGTAATGTTTGAGGTATTGCTGCCCGTAGAGTATGCCTGTTACCAGGGTGATGTTGGTAACCAGTACAAACCAGGCCGACACGCTGTCGAGCCGCAGGGCAATGTCGCCAAAAACCAGCCCGCCGCTAAGCACCACGTTTACGGGTGTGCCGGTGAGGGCGCCAACGGCAAACCACGAGGTGAAGAGGGCGCTGGCCAGCACACCGGTGGCAGTTACCGGTCCTTTATGTTGCATTTTTACCACCGATACGGCAAGCGCCGACATCATCAGCAATATGAGGAAGATCAGGCTCATCGTTGTTGTCTACAAAACATTGGTTAGCGTTAACACTAGCAAAATCACCACAAACAGCAATCCGTACAGCACGTAAAACTGAATTTTACCATTGTGGATGAAGGTGAACAGGTCGAAAATGCGCAGAAACTGCCTGGTAACCGGTTCAAACAGGCGTGTTTCAAAAAATTCGAGATAGTTCGACGCGTAAGTCCTTGCCGAAGGGAATATCGATTCGGTGCGAAGTTCGCGGTATTTTTTATTTTCGATGGTAATAAAACCGAATAACTTGGCCAGGTTTTTCGAAAATGATTTGCCGGTATATTGCATGACAGGCGAAGGTGCGGTATACCCGCAGCCCCATGTGGGTGAGGTTCCCACTGGCTTATACCTGAACAGTCCTTTACGCACCAGCAGCAACACAACAATTACGGCCAGCAGCAGTAACGAAGCGCGTCCGGCCAGGGTGAGCGTATGGGTTATGCCGGCGCCTGTTTCAACGGCCAGGCCGGGTTGCATATGCGCGATTACCGCAAAAAGCGGGTTGAGCAATGCCTGCGGGAAAAGGCCAACGACCAGCATCACCGCAATTATCAGGTACAGGGGCAGGCGCATGGCAAAAGGCACTTCAACCGGCTGGTGCGTATATTCCGAACGGGGCTCGCCCAAAAACAGGGTGCCGAATGATTTGGCAAAGGTAAGCACCGATACGCCGCCGGCCATGGCCAGTATGGCGGCCGACAGCACCATCAGGGCGCTGAGCGCTATCTGGTTGTGCCTGAAAGCTTCAAAAAATCCCGAGTATATCAGCAGCTTGGAGATAAAGCCGTTGAAGGGCGGCATTCCACCAATGGCAAGGGCGCCGGTTAAAAATACCAGTGCGGTATGCGGCATGTACCTGATGAGACCGCCCAGCAGCTCCATGTTGCGGGTATGGGTTTTCAGGTAAATATTTCCCGAAGTGAAAAACAACAGCGATTTATAAAGGGAGTGGTTTAACGTGTGCAGTAAGGCGGCCCCAAAACCCAGGGTGGTTACCGCGGGGTTGTCAATGCCATTGCCAATAAGTCCCATGCCTATGCCCATGCCTATTATGCCTATGTTTTCGGTGGTACAGAAAGCCAGCATCTTCTTAAAGTCGCGGTGTACCGAAGCATTCAGAATGCCATACAGCGTGGTAACTGCTGAAATCACCACCATCAGCACACCCAGCTGCAGCAGGTTGTGCTGCATCAGCATGGCAACGCGCAGCAGACCGTATATGCCCATTTTAACAATAACGCCCGACATAACGCCCGACACATGCGAGGGGGCAGCCGGGTGGGCATGCGGAAGCCAGGTATGCAGCGGAACAAATCCAGCCTTTATGCCAAAGCCGATGAAAAAGAAAAGGATCACCCAGTGTCCGCCGGGTTGCTGCAGGAAGGTGCCGATACCGCCAAAACCTGTTGTATGTTGGGTGACAAATACCCATATAAAGGCAAGGGTAAGAAAGGCCACGCCAATGTGCATCTGCACCATGTAGTTGATGCCGGCCTGCAGGGTATTGGCCTTGTTGTGTTCAAACAACACCAGCACCAGCGAGGCCAGGGTCATTATTTCCCAGGCGATCAGAAAGGCAAATCCGTTTTGCAACATGCATACCCACAGCATCGAAGTATGGAACACAACCAGCATGATTCCGTGCAAGCTCAGGTCAGCCTTCCGGTGCTGGTAAGCTTTAAGGTACCCCATGCCGTAAAAGGCGCCGTTCACCAGGGTGAAGTTCACAATAAGGATAAACCAGGCCGACAGGGGATCTACTTCGAGCAAAAGACTGCCAAAATGGGAGCCGCCAGCGAGGGTAAGTGCAAATGTCTTTCCCGAAAGCACACCCACGGCTGGTATGGTGGTGACTATGGCATTGGCAACAATAAGCAACAGCGCGGTTAACGATTTCAGCCGGGCCGGCAGAAAGGGAATCAGCAGTAATGAGAGACCGGTAAGGGTTACAGTTAAAATCGGAACTATTTCAGGGTTCATGGTTTAAAATCAACACAACCAACAAAAGTAATGCTTTTGAAACAACTGGGAGACATGTATGCCTTAATTTACCAACAGGCAGGCTGTCAGGTAACGCGTTCTATTTGAGCGCCTAAGGCTCTCAGCCTGTCGTCAATACGTTCATATCCCCGGTCGATCTGGTCAATATTATGAATGGTGCTGGTGCCATTGGCCGATAGGGCAGCAATGAGCAGTGCAACGCCGGCCCTTATGTCGGGCGACGTCATGGTAGTAGGCCGCAGGGTGATCTGGTGGTCGAGCCCGTATACCGATGCACGGTGCGGATCGCAAAGAATAACCTGGGCGCCCATTTCAATGAGCTTATCGACAAAAAACAACCTGCTTTCGAACATCTTCTGGTGAATCAGCACATTGCCCCGGGCCTGGGTGGCGACAACCAGCACCACGCTGATCAGGTCGGGGGTAAAGCCCGGCCAGGGTGCGTCGTCAATGGTGAGGATCGATCCGTCGATGAAGGTTTCCACCTGGTAGTGGTCCTGTGCAGGGATGTAGATATCGTCGCCGCGCTTTTCAAAGGCAATGCCAATACGCCGGAATACCGAGGGGATGATGCCGAGGTTTTCCCACGAAACATTTTTGATGGTGATCTCCGAGCGCGTCATGGCAGCAAGGCCTATGAAGGAGCCTGTTTCAATCATGTCGGGCAGGAGCGTGTGTTCGCATCCGCGCAGGGCATCAACACCTTCGATGGTGAGCAGGTTTGAGCCGATGCCCGATATGTTGGCGCCCATGCGGTTGAGCATATGGCAGAGTTGCTGCACGTAAGGCTCACAGGCTGCGTTGTAAATGGTGGTTTTCCCCCGGGCCAGCACGGCGGCCATCACTATGTTGGCTGTGCCGGTAACCGAGGCTTCCTCTAACAGCATGCTGCATCCGTTGAGCTTAGTGGCATGCAGTTTGTAAAATTCTTCGGTGTATTCGTAGTCAAAGGTGGCGCCCAGGTTCACCAGCCCGTTGATGTGGGTGTCCATGCGCCGGCGGCCTATTTTGTCGCCACCCGGCCTGGGGATATATCCTTTGCCAAAGCGCGCCAGCAGCGGCCCTATGATCATCAGCGACCCGCGCAGGCTGCCACTCCTTTTGCGGAAATCGTCGGTCAGCAGGTAGTCGATATTCACATTTCGTGCGGTAAAGCTGCATGTGTTTCGTGTAAGCCTTTCCACTTCAACACCCAGCGAGCGCGCAAGCTCAATGAGGTTGTTCACGTCAAGGATGTCGGGGATGTTGTGAATGGTGACTTTTTCGGGCGTCAGCAGCGTGGCGCAGATTACCTGCAGGGCTTCGTTTTTTGCCCCTTGTGGCACAATTTCTCCCCTTAGGGGATTTCCGCCTTTTACCCTGAAAGAAGTCATTCACCCCTGGTCATTACATACTTTTTTTACGCTGCATTTGCATGCGTTTGCGCTGTTGCTGGCTTTGCTGCTGCGGTTTGTTTTTCTGAAATTCTTTTTGCTCGCTCAGCTTAACGCCTTCCTTAACTTTTAACTGACCCTTCGACAATGCTAACAGGTCGTTGAAAATAATTTCGTCGGTTACCGAATCGCGGTTCCAGGCTAAGTACGACCTCTTCATGTGGTTGGCAATGAGCTTGATGAGGGTATCCTTGTCGTCGCCATCGGGCAGTTTCACGGCTTCTTTAATGAGGTCTTCGGCAATACGGCCGTAATGCCTGTAGCGGATGCTGGTATTGTTATACGAAACCCGGCGGGGTTTTTCGGCAAATGTTTCGGGCTGGGGAACTTCGTACGGGAAGTCGATGTCGAGTTTGAAATCGGCCATGATGGCCAGGTGGTCCCACAACTTATGTTTGAAATCGTTTATGTCGCGCAGGTGGGGATTCAGGTTGCCCATGATGATGATGATAGCCTGGGCCAGCCGGTTACGCTCCTCACGGTCGGGCACCGTACGGATGTATTCCACCATCTTCTGGATGTGCCTTCCGTATTCGGGGAGAATGAGGTGGTTGCGACTGGTGTTGTAATCGTATTCCATATAAAAAATTTTGACAAAGCTAACCTAAAAATTCCTCCTGTTCAAATATTCTGCGGGAGAAATGTTATTGGTTGATATAAACACGAAGCGCACGAAGTGAAATCGTCACCATGAACGCTAAGAAGTAAGCACACGAAGGAAAGAGGCTGTGTAATAAGTCAATTCAGAGGATTTATGTTGCTGTTAAACCTTTATAAATTTATATTTGCTTTGTTATTGTTCCCACTAACGCTTAAAATTGCGCTATCCCCCGCTGGCGGCATAGCCGTCAAGCTAATATTCGTAAAGTATAGATTTTCAATACACGAGAAGCAAATGCCTTGAATGAAAAAACTCCGTATTACTCCTTTAAATAACCTTAAATTTGTTTTATGTAATAATGTAAAGATGCCCTGAAAGGGCAAAAGCAACAGGATAGGGCAACGCCCTATTTATAAGATATCGCCAATCACCAAAAGCCCTGTAAGGGCGATAGCAAGATTTTTAGTCCCAAACATATCGCTCATCAAAATCAACTTTATATTTTTTAAGAAATGCACGTAATTCATCCTTGAAGGTTATTTTCTTATGATGTTCGCGTTGGTTAGCTATGTATGCAACAACAACATCAATTTCTGCAGGGTTTACAGAAAAAATACCATATCCCTGCCTGACCGGCAGGCAGGCGTCCTGCCAATAAAAGTTTGAATAAGTTGTGCCTTTTGTCTTGATCCATTTTGAAGACTGTTTCTTGATTTCCTCCAATAACTTCATCTGTGTTATTTTTCTTGACAGTTGACATAATATGTGAACATGATCACGGTATCCGCCAACTTTAATCGGATTACAATCTAAGCCTTTGCATGTTCCTCCTATATATTCAAAGAGAGAATCCTCTATTGAATCGTCAATGAAAGGTTGAATGTTTTTTGTGCTAAAAGTTATATGCACATAGACTTTAGATAGTGACTGTGACATAATATTTGCTTTTGCCCTTACAGGGCGTATATAGAGTGCGCATTTCAGTAATAGGGCGTTGCCCTATTCTATTGCTAAAGCCCTTTCAGGGCAATAACCTTATCAATAATCAGTAACTTTATCTACCTAAATATAGAAATAATTATCAAATTATTTGCAAAAGATTTTAAACTATTTTAATTCTAATTAATTAATATATAATCTATTAATTAGCCTTAGCTTGACGGCTATGCCTCCAGAGGGGGATAGTGCATTTGCAAAACTCATTTTAACTAATGTAGTGAGTGCCTTGTTCTAATGAAAAAGTACTTATTCTGACGTCTATTGGCAAAGTCTAAGCCATACTTCGGCACTGTTACCGGTAATAAAAATTGCACTGCCTCGCTTTGTATATTTTGCTGACGGTCAGTTTTCTATTCCCCGGCGGGTAATATCCGCAGTTTGGCAAATTTAAGCAGCAACTGCTTCTCCTCGCTGATATCCTGGAAAAACACCGTAGCTTTCCGGTTTGGCTCCGCCCCTTCTATTTGCAACACCTTACCCGTGCCAAAGGTGGCATGTTCCACCTTCATACCGGGCTGTATCATATCAGGACTGTCGGCTTTAAAACCCGGATCGGGCTTTCTCGCCGTCACCATGGTTTTTTTCGGCACCAGCATCGGGCTTTTCTTGCCGGCATTGTTGTTGCCACCACCACCGTTGGCATTGGTTTTGAAAAACCTGGGCTTGCTGCTGTAAGCGGCTGACCAGTCGTCGGCATCGGGGTAGTCCTTTGTCACCATTTTTGGCGCTGCCTCTTCGGGCATCTCCAGGAATTTCGGATCGATATCGCGCAGGAACCGGCTGGGCTGGCACATTACCGGCGTACCCCAACGATAGCGGTTTTGGGCATGACTGATATAGAGCCTTTTGCGTGCACGGGTGATGGCCACGTAAAACAACCTCCGCTCCTCTTCCATCTCTTCGGCCGATTCAATGGCCATGCGGGCGGGAAACAGCTCTTCCTCAACACCCACTATGTAAACATTGTTAAACTCCAGCCCCTTGGCCGAGTGCATGGTCATAATGGTTACCTTGTTGTGGTCGTCGGACTTGTCGTTGTCGAAGTCGGTGATGAGCGATACGCTTTCGAGGTAGTCGGTCAGGGCCATACCGGTGTTTTCGTTAATGGCATTTTCGGTGAAGTCCTTGATACCGTTGAGCAATTCCTCGAGATTTTCATAACGGCTGCGTTCTTCGGGGGTATTGCCATTATACAGGTCCTTGCGCACGCCCGTGGTAACGGCAATGTGCGAGGCGGCTTCAAAAGCATTCAGCTCGGTAAGCTTTTCGGCAAAACCGCTGACCATATTGTAAAAGTTCTGGAGCTTGGTGAGCGTGCCTTTGTTCAGCCCGGTTTCTTCGGGGTCGGCATCCACAATGGCCGCCATCAGGCTCTTGTCGGTGCGACCGGCATATGCTTCGAGTTTTTCGAGGGTCACATCGCCAATGCCGCGGGCGGGGTAGTTGACCACGCGTTTGAAGGCCTCGTCGTCGCTGGGATTTACCGACAGGCGCAGGTAGGCCAGCATGTCCTTTATTTCTTTTCGCTGGTAAAACGACAGGCCCCCGTATACCCGGTAGGGGATGTTGCGCTTGCGGAGAGCTTCTTCGAAGATACGCGACTGCGCGTTGGTACGGTACAAAATGGCAAAGTCGCTGTATAGTTGCTGTTCCGACAGCGAGGTGTCGAGTATGCTGTTCGACACAAAAAAGCCTTCTTCAATATCGGTGATGCATTGTACCACGCGTATTTTCTGGCCGGTTTCATTGTCGGACCACACGTTTTTTTTGATCTGTCCCTGGTTTTTGGCGATGAGGCTGTTGGCGGCATCCACAATGGTGCGGGTGGACCGGTAGTTCTGCTCGAGTTTGAAGAGCTGGTGGTTGGGATAGTCGGTGCGGAAGTTCAGAATATTTTCAATGCGTGCCCCCCTGAACGAGTAAATGCTCTGGGCGTCGTCGCCCACCACGCATACGTTGTGGTGTTTGGCGGCCAGTTTGTTAACAATGAGGTATTGCGAGTGGTTGGTGTCCTGGTATTCGTCCACCAGCACATAGCGGAAGCGATCCTGGTATTTGGCCAGCACCTGGGGGAAGTCGCGGAACAGGATGTTGGTATTCAGCAACAGGTCGTCGAAATCCATGGCGCCCGATTTCTTGCAGCGGATGCAGTAGGTCTGGTAAATCTCACCAAGGCGCGGCCGGCGGGTGATGTTGTCGGTGCCGGCAATTTCGGGGTGGCTTTTGTACACCTGGGGGGTGATGAGGTTGTTTTTGGCCCAGGAAATACGGCCCAGGACTTCGTTGGGCTTATAGCGCTGATCGTCGAGTTCCAATTCCTTGATGATCGACTTGATAAGGCTTTTTGAGTCGATGGTATCGTAAATGGTATAGGTGGAGGGGTAGCCGAGGTATTCCGATTCGGTGCGGAGGATGCGGGCGAAAATACTGTGGAAGGTTCCCATCCACAGGTATTTGGCCTGTTCGTCGCCCACCACCGTGGCAATGCGTTCCTTCATCTCGCGGGCCGCTTTGTTGGTGAAGGTAAGGCATAAGATCTGGCCGGGGTGTACGCCCTGGCTGATGAGGTGGGCTACGCGAAAGGTAAGCACGCGGGTTTTACCCGATCCGGCGCCGGCAATTACCAGTGCTGGTCCGGTTGTATTCACAACAGCCTCATACTGTGCGTTATTAAGCTCTCTGAGAAATTTTTCCATGGGCTGGTAAAATTAGCATATCTCCTGTACCCGCATAGAAATAACAGCAGGTTTTTTTGAAGAAGAAGTCAACAGCGTTGCTGGGTGCTGGGTGCTGGTTGCTGGGTGCTGGTTACTGGGTGCTGGTTACTGGGTGCTGGTTGCTGGGTGCTGGTTACTGGGTGCTGGTTGCTGGTTGCTGGGTGCTGGTTGCTGGTTACTGATTACTGGGCCTTTCTGCCAGCCAGGCAGGCATCGAAAACTGAACCTGCCTGACCGGCAGGCAGGCACCGAACTGTTAAGAGCACCCAGTACCTAGCACCTAGTACCTAGTACCTAGCACCCAGCACCCAGTACCTGTCCCTCGTCCCTTTCTTCAATACGTCTCCCCCTTATCCCACTTGCCCCCATTGGCCAGCACGGTATAAAAAGCATCGTGGTCCATGGTTTCGAAAATGGTGAACTCGTTGAAGTTAATGGTAGCCAGGTTGTCGACATACTGGCGTTCCTTGGCTACGTCGGTGAGCTTGGGAATCACGGGCAGCGGGCCTCTCCGCCATCCCAGCACACCGGGACCAAATACCGTAATACCCGGCTTGGGACCCCAGCCTTTCTGTATGGTATAGGCGCTCTCACGGTCGTGCGGGTTGTGTACCTGGTGAAATCCCAGTCCCGTTACATAGCTGATGCCTATCGGGTTCAGTCCCAGCTTATAATCCATGAGTTCCGAAGCAGCATCTATATATGGCTGCTCTTTGGTCAGGCTCCACACCAGCATGGGTGCCGAGGCATAGCGGGGCTGGCGCACGTTATGGCCCCATCCTCCTTTGGCCGGGTTATTACCCACGGGGTAGGCATGGCTGCGCAGTTCGGCAATGGTGCTGTCGGCAGCTTCACGGATGGCGGCTTTGAAGAATTCTACGATTGCCGGGTCGGTGGCCACATCCCTGGCAACAATGTAGGAATAGATGTAGGCAGGGTTGTCGAAGTTTTTATCGTTCAGCGAGTAGCCAATGGTGCTGTAGATGTTCGATTTCAAAGACCCTGCCGTGGTGTACAGCGTTTTGATCTGCTGGTGGTCGGCAGCATCGCCGGTGAGCAGGTATCGCTGAACGTGGTAGTAGAGTCTTTCGGGGTCGGTCATGGCTTCGTTGCCATAGGCCATGGCCTTTTCAGCACGCTGCTGCAGTGTTATGGCGCGGTCGGCATCGTAAGGTTTCAGCAGCCGGGCGAGGTGCATGAACAGGCCGGCGCTGGTGCAGGTGGCCCGGTTATCGGTTTTCACGGTGCCATATATTTTATCGTCAAGGTCCATGGGCGCTGCAAACGGATCGGGGTATCCCTTGGTTTCGGTGCCGAAGTGAACGCTGCCGTCTTCGTTCTGCAGGTATTCCCATATCAGCGTGCCCCAGGCCGCTTCGTCAAGGATGTCGGGGATGCCGTTAATGCGACTGACAATGTTGTAATCGGCGTCGAATTTACCGGGGATGTCAAACTGGCCGTCGTAGAAGTAGGTGGGGAAAGCCTCGTAGATCATCAGGTTGATGATGGGATTGGCAATGTGGTAGGCCCGGCGGTCGGCGTCACCGGCATCGTGGTACCCGCCGTAGCATTTGAAAGTGGGCTCGTTGCCCTGCACCACAATGTTGGCTTCGCCAATGGGGCCATCTACATCATACACCAGGGTATGGCAGGGGGTTTTGCGAATATCGGGACTGTCGATGGGGCATCCGCAGCGCTGGTAAAACTGGGCGCGGAACAGCGTGTAAGCCGTTTTTTTCATGAATTGTCCGCCTACGCCAAAGGGGTAGGAGCAGCCATAGCCCTTCACGGCAATTTTATAAGGGCCGCCTTCGGGAACTTTGGCGAGGTCGATGCGATAAACGAAATCACCCGAGGAGCTGTCCATGCCCAGGCTGACCAGTTTTCCGGCGTTGATCACCTTACCCGATGGCTGGTCAAAAACCTCGTAAGCGGGCAGGGGGCCTTCGATTTCTTTGCTGCCTGCCGTGCCAAGCCAGATGGCGAAGTTGGCATAGCGCACGTTGGAGAGGGCGCTGTAACCCGACTGGTTCACCTTGATCGATTCGCAGAAGGTGTTTCGTTCCGAGAATGTGAATTCGGTGTTGCCATAGGGCGTTTCGAGCTTGTATTTTTTACCTTCGGCCAGGTCGGCGGTCTGCAGGTACACGTGGTGGTCGCAGGCATCGCCCTCGGTGCTATATTGCGAGATACCTGTGCAGGGTGTGCCGTTGATTTTCCATTGGGTGGCATCGGCGATGGTTATTTCGTTGACGTCGAGGGTATCGCTGGTAAAAAAGGCCACCAGCACGTTTTTCGAGGCGGTCCGCACCTCTTTCAGGGTAAGTTTGGCATCAGCGGTTTCAGTGCTGAGAGCAACGAGCAGGCATGTAACCAGGGCGAAAAGTATCTTTTTCATCGCGTAACAAATTGATGGATAATTGGTTTAATCAGTAGCTGCATGTAGCATGCTGTAGCCAGCTGATAAAAGTATCAAAAATTCCGGAAAATAAAACACGGGGGGTGGTGTTTAGAAATTTACCGGGCACATGTGCCCGGTGGTTTTTTTACCACAACTTGTCCCGCTTAGGCGGGAAAGCACACGAAGGAAAAGCTTCACGGCTCGTCCCGCTTAGGCGGGAAAGACCACTAAGTTTAAGAACACCAAAAGAGGCTGTCTAAAAAGTTCGATAATCGAAGCCGTCATTGCGAGTGAACCCGTCGTTGCGAGATTGCCGCGCTCCACTATGTTTCGCTCGCAATGACGGTTCATAGCGTCATTGTGAATATGCAGCGGCAATGATCGACGCGTCATTGCGAGGGAGGAGGTACGACGACCGTGGCAATCTCAGGCCAGGAAATCACAAGGCAAATTGCCACGTTCCGCTGTGTTCCACAACCAATAACATATTGTTGTCATTTTTGCATTATGCCCCGTTTTTCGGGGTGACCTCTCGCAATGACAAAAAGTAAGCCCTTTTTATACAGCCTCCTTCTTTCATGCACTTTCTTCTTCGTGAACTTAGTGAAGATTTCTCTTAGTGCTCTTAGTGTTTAAAACCCTTCCGGGCACACGTGCCCGGTGTTTTTTATAATAGCAGAAATTCCGCAAACAACGCCCCCTGTTACCGCTGATGAAAAAAATAATGTCATGGTGTAAAACTTTCACCCTTTGCAGCATAACGAAAGCCATTTTTATTTACATTTGAAAAGCAGAAGTAAAAAAGTTACCGGTACGCCGGTATCAAGATGAATCAGTTCACGGTTTTCAGCATAGGTTGCATGCGGTAAGCAGTAAGGGAATGGGTTAGGGAGAAACATAAAAGGCACATATTTAACGCAGCCACCATTCAGAGAATAGCTGTGTGATTAAGGGGCACGGAATGTGCGGTTGGGGTAGGTTTATGAAAGGGTTGATTATTAGTTAAACGTTTATTAACACATAAATACCGGATCAGTGCTTAGCTTAACGATTGATATATGTGAAATATACTTACTTGGAGTGATTATATTGAAATGTTGTGCCCAATTGAACAAAACCGTCCTTCGATTAATTTTGATATTGAGTTAAGATGACGCAAATAAGAACACACATATGGATTTTGATAACATTTCTTTCTTTGATAAGCTGTCAAAATAAGCCCCAAAGATTTATCGATAGATTAAATGAGTGTGCTTATGATGATAAAAAATGCAAAATAGAGAATGATTTGTATCCCTTCAATATAAACAATTCCAGCAATAGACTGATACTTGACAATTGTTATGACGGAGTTGTTATTGACAGCTTAATAAACATTGTAAATAAAAAAGATACAGATTTGATTTTTT
>CAZUBW010000022.1:0-15221 GCA_964618645.1 uncultured Bacteroidales bacterium
GATGAAAGTACTTAAAACCATGAGGGATCATGTCTTCAGCAGGCAGTAAATCAACGATTGCAGGAATACTCCCTGTTCCGGTGATCATTTTATCGATATGCCCGGCCAGCGTGTCCATAAAGGTATCGGCGACAGGATTGCTTTCCCATGCTGAAACGGCTATATAATAACGCTCTTTCCAAAAGAATAGTGCGCCCGGAATCCGGTAAGTACCCTGACCGAATTGACTGATCTGGTTTTCACGGGTCTGTGTAAACACACCAAATGCATTCCTGGGTGTGAGCAGGTCGAAAACCTCAGCCAGCACTTCAGGTTGCCCGTCCTTATGATAGGTGCAACTCAACGCTTCACCAAAACCATAGGAAATGTAAAGCTCTGCAGCCCCGTCCATATAATTGAACATATCGGTATGATTCTTCAGCGGAACTGTTATATGAGCCGTCCAGCCATCCAGTTGTTCAGGCAATATTGTTGCTAAATCCATATCGTTATGTTTATAAGCCCTTATAAGTATTCAGAAAACAGACAATTAAAGTAACGAAAAAACCACTAGATTTAACTACCCAAAAACACGCTTTAACATTTCTTAAGAATGGGTTGATGTAAAAAAGTTGCAAAAATTTTGCGGCTTATATTTTAATCTGTACTTTTGGACCGATTTATTCAATTAGTCGAATTTTAATGACCGAAGTAAAGCTCCATATAAAAGATCAGATTGTTAGTACAGCCCGGAATATTTTCAACCGTTATGGCTTCAAAAAGGCCACCATGGACGAGATAGCGCATGCCATGGGTAAGGGGAAAAGCTCCATTTATTACTACTTTAAAAGTAAGGAGGAAATTTACGAAGCGGTGATTGACCACGAAGCCGGTGTTTTGCGGAAGGAAATCACTAAAGCCATTTCGCAACACGAAAATCCAAAGGATAAACTGAAAGCATACGTGATGACGCGTATGAAAACTTTCCGTAAAGTGTCCAATTTTTACGATGCCATACGGTCGGAAGTACTCAATCACCTCGAAATCATCGATAAAATCAGAAATAAATACGACCATGAAGAAATTACCCTCCTGCAGGAAATCCTGGAAGAGGGTATCGCCAAAAAGGTTTTTCGTATTCAGGAACCAGAACTGACTGCAACTGCAATTGTTACTGCCCTGAAAGGGCTTGAAGTTCCCATGATCTGGTCATCCCGTAAAGAGAACCCCGAAGGCCAGCTTGAACAATTGCTCGAAGTGCTTTTTTATGGCATTATCCGGCAATGATTTTTTTTGTCGATTTTTCGACTATTTTACTGTTTTAGTCTATTTGTACATATATATTATATTAGTAATCAATAATTTTTAAATATCATGAAACGCAAACTTTTCTTTATCGCCATCTTATGTATGGGTACTCTCGTGAATTACGCACAATCAATCCGCGTGGGTGTAAACGGAGGGGCTAATTTCTCGACGTTTTCCGCTGTTGGTGACCTGTACGACAATTCAGCCATTTTAACGGGTTTTACCGGTGGTTTATTATTGCAATACCATGTATCGGAATCATGGAGCCTGGTATCGGGAATTGCCTACGAGCAAAAGGGTTTCTCAAGTAAAACCGGGTTGTCGGGAGAAGACTATACTGTTAAGGGACACTTTAACTACATTACCGTTCCGTTAATGATACAGGGCAAAATTCCTGTTAAAGGAAAAACCAGCTTATATGGTCTTGCCGGGGGATATATTGGCTTCAGCGCGCACAGCGATGATGAATGGGAAGTAGATGAGACCGAAACTGATTTACCTGAGCAACCTTCAATTGCCTCAACCGATGGGGGGCTTACTTTCGGGGGCGGCGTAGAAGTGCCGGTAAATAATCACCTGTTGCAAATAGGATTCAGGTATGCTATTGGCCTCACCGAAGTGATTGCTTCCATGCCCGATGACCGCAACAAAACAATGCAATTGGGTGTGACTTTTCTTTTTTAGCATTGGTTTAACCTGGTCCATTAAAAATCCCGCAAGATGAAACACATCAATTTATTACTATTATTGGGCATTCCGGCTCTGCTATTTACCGGATGTAAAAACACAGGCTCTGAACCTGTAAATGACGATCGAATAACCGTTAAAGTAACCAGGCCGGCCATTGCCGCCCAAGGCAGCGAAAGCAGTTATGTGGGGGTGATTGAAGAGTCTCTTTCGGTTCCCTTAAGCTTCCTCATCCCGGGTACCGTTGAAAAAGTACTGGTAAATGAAGGCGATCAGGTTAAAAAGGGGCAGTTGCTGGCTTCGTTGAACAACATTAGCTATCAGAGCGCCTATCAGGCTGCATTAGCCAGGGAAAAACAGGCACAGGATGCCTATGACAGGTTGCTCACCGTTTACAAAAACGGAAGTCTTCCCGAGGTGAAAATGATTGAAATGGAAACAGGGCTTGAACAGGCACGCTCGGCCTTGCAGATCGCCCGGAAGAACATGGGCGATTGTAATCTCTACGCCCCCGTTACCGGTATAGCAGGCCGCAGATTCATTGAGCCGGGCATGAATGTGATTCCGGGTAATGCAGCCGTAACACTGGTAAAAATCAATCCGGTTCATATAAAAATTGGTGTTCCCGAAAATGAGATCTCGAAGGTTAATCCGGGGCAGGAGGCAGTTATTACAGTTCCTGCCCTCAATAATGAAACGTACACCGGTAAAGTGTTTCAAAAAGGGGTAATGGCCAATCCGCTGTCGCACACCTACGAGGTTAAAATTACACTGGAGAACCACCTCGACAGGCTGAGGCCGGGAATGATTGCCAATGTGCGGGTCAGTACAGGCGCTCCGGCAAAGATCATCACCATTCCCCAACAGGCTGTCCAGGTGGATCAGGACGGACGCAAATTCGTGTTTATTGCCGACACAACCTCGTCAACAGCCCTCCGGCGTTACATCGAAACCGGAACACCGGGTCGAAACAGTGACATTACGGTAGAAAAAGGACTCGAAGCTGGTGACCTGGTCATCACCGGAGGCTACCAGAAAGTAAACCATAACATGCCCGTAAAAATTCTTTACTGAGATGAACGTTGTAAAATCATTTGTTGAAGCCGCCATGCGGAACAGGCAGATCGTTTTTATGGTAACGATACTGCTGATTATCCTGGGTGTATTTGCCTTGCTGCACATGCCACGGCAGGAGTTCCCGGTTTTTACCATCCGGCAGGGCCTTGTCATCGCGGCTTACCCCGGCGCTACTGCTGAACAGGTAGCCCAGCAACTCACTCCCGAAGTGGAACGTTACCTGTTCAGCTACAAGGAAGTGAACAAGAGAAAAACTTACTCCTATTCGAGGGATGGACTGATGATCATTTTTGTCGAACTGAACGACAATGTAAACAACGCCGATGAGTTTTGGTCGAAGCTCAAACATGGACTGAACCTCCTGAAGGCGCAATTACCTGCAGGCGTAATCGCACTCTATGCCGATAACGACTTTGGCGATACTTCGGCCCTGCTTATTTCGCTCGAAGGTGACCATTCATCGTACCGCGAACTTGAAACGTACCTGAACCAGCTCGAAGACAGGCTCAGAAGAATTGAATCGGTATCCAAACTGAGGCATTACGGGCTGCAGCAGGAACAAATCAGTATCTATCTCGACAAAAGCAAACTTGAAAAATACGGCATCAGCACCAGTACCATTACGGCCGGCTTATTCACCCAGGGACTCACAGCCTCTTCAGCATCCATTAACACTGGCGCCACTGAAATTCCCATTCACCTGTCGGCTGTTTACAAAACCGAAGCGGACATCGCCAATCAGATTGTCTATGCCGACCCTGCCGGCACGCTGGTAAGGATTAAAGATATCGCCACGGTTGTAAGAGAATATACTGAACCCGATAGCTATATCGAAAACAACGCCCACAAGAGCCTGCTTATTTCCATGGAAATGCTTGAAGGACAAAATATTGTCGCGTATGGCCAGGAAGTGGATGAAGTATTGAACGATTTTAAGCAGCATCTACCCGAAGGCATCACCATCGAACGGATTGCCGATCAGCCTAAGGTGGTAAAGGAATCCGTGTCGGCCTTTTTGTTCGAATTGCTGTTTGCCATTCTTTCGGTAATACTGGTTACCATGATTCTGCTTCCTTTCCGTGTGGCATCGGTGGCAGCCTCATCCATTCCCATTACCATCTTTATTTCACTGGGACTGATGTTTGTTTTCGGCATTGAACTGAACACAGTAACCCTGGCCGCGCTCATTGTAGTGTTGGGAATGATTGTAGATAATTCCATTGTTATTGTCGACAGTTACATGGAAAAGATCGACCACGGCATGTCGCGCTGGTCGGCTGCCATTTCCAGCGCCAACATTTACGTCAAGGCCATTGTTTCGGCCACCCTGGCCATCAGTATCACCTTCTTTCCCTTTTTGTTTACCCTAAAAGGAACATTCAAGGATTTTGTGGAGATGTTTCCCTGGACGGTTACGCTTACACTGGGCATATCACTGCTGGTGGCCATAATGGTCATACCCTATCTCGAGTATTTCTTTATCAGGAAAGGTTTTTCAAAAAAAGCACAGGCCCGGGAAGACCGTTTTAACATGCTCACCTACATTCAGCGTACCTATGAAAAATACCTGGAAAAAGCGTTTGAGAAACCTAACCGTACCCTGTTCATGGGATTACTGGCGCTGGCTTTGGCTGCAGTTTTGTTTATGATTATACCGCAACGGCTCATGCCGGTTGCCGAACGTAACCAGTTTGCCGTTGAGATTTACCTGCCACAGGGCAGCTCGCTGAATAAAACAGCCATGATAACCGACAGTCTTGAAAGCCTGCTTAAAACTGATCAGCGGATAACCTCCGTCACCTCTTTTGTTGGCACCAGTTCTCCCCGGTTTCACACCACATATGCCCCAAAAATACCGGCAAAGAACTATGCCCAGCTTATAGTTAACACTACCTCCAACAAAGACACCGAAGCTTTGTTGAATGACTATTCGGGCAAGTATGCCAATTACTTTCCCGAGGCCTACGTCAGGTTTAAAGAGCTCGATTACCAGCCTGTTCCTGCCCCGGTTGAAATAAGATTCAGTGGCGAAAATATCGGCGATTTAAAGGTTGCCGGTGATTCCCTGATGACAGCACTGCGCCTTCTCGACGGGTTATGCCATGTACACAGCGATTACGGGGAAATGCAACCTGCCATGAGAGTAGACATCAATCCTGTAGAGGCAAACCGCATTGGCATTGACAAAACAACCGTCGCCACCAACCTGGCCGTTCGCTATAATGGCATACCGGTAACAACCATGTGGGAGAACGATTATCCAGTAAACGTTGTACTTAAATCAACCTCCGCGAAGGACGACGGTGTAGACCTGCTGAATGAATATGTTCGCTCAATGATACCGGGGGTTTCAGTCCCCTTAAGGCAAATTGCAACCGTCCATGCCGGGTGGAACGAAGGTCAGGTTGTTCGCCGCAATGGTGTGCCAACCCTCACCGTAATGGCAGATATCGAAAGGGGTGTAAACATCAACAAATTATTTCCGGAAGTAAAGGAGGCTGTTGAGCGCATTTCGTTGCCGCAAGGGGTAAGTATTGCCTATGGCGGAGCTTATGAAAACGATGAGGAATACCTGCCCGGGATAATCTATGGACTGATCATCAGCATATTCATGATCTTTATGATACTGGTACTGCATTTCAGGAAGATAAGTATGGCGCTGCTTGTATTGGGTTCATCGGTGCTCAGCCTGCCGGGGGCCTTCCTGGGTGTGCTGCTCGTGAATGTGGAATTCGGTATCACCTCCATCCTGGGTATTGTCAGCCTGATTGGCATTCTGGTGCGAAATGGTATCATTATGCTCGACTATGCCGAGGAATTAAGAAAAGAAAAGAACATGAGCGTGAAGGATGCCGCTATGGAAGCCGGTAAGCGCCGTATGCGACCCATCTTCCTGACTTCGGCTGCTGCATCGGTGGGTGTAATAGCCATGATTGTCAGTGCCAATCCGTTATGGAGTCCCATGGGTGCTGTAATTTGTTTCGGAACCATAACATCAATGGTTTTACTGGTGCTGATTTTACCGGTAAGCTACTGGCGGCTTTATGACCGTGAAGATACCAGTACCAGGCGCGCTGCACATAAAGCCAAATCCATCAAACCACTGGCTCTTGTACTTACCGGTACCCTGCTGCTTGGAGGAAGTTTAACGCTGCCGGCACAGGACACCCTTTCGTTGGACCAATGTCGCATGCTGGCCCTGGAGAACAACACCACTCTTAAAAATGCCTACCTGGAAATCGAGGCCTCGGAGCAGCTTAAAAAATCAGCATTTACCAATTACTATCCGAAAGTCAGTGCATCGGCCATGACTTTTGGTTTTAACAAACCGCTGCTGGACCTGAATTTAGAGGGAGGTCAATTACCGGTCTTTGCCACTGACGGGACCACACCTCCCGTGCAGGTGCCGGGCCAGTTTGCCTACTTCCCCGGGTTGTCGCTGTCGATGATGGATAAAGGTACCGTAGGTGCGATAACTGCCATTCAACCGGTCTTTGCTGGCGGTCGTATTATCGCCGGCAATAAACTGGCCAGGGTAGGCCTCCATGTTAATTACAGCAAACTGAGCCTTTCGAAAGACCAGGTAATGGCAAAAACCGAAGAACAATACTGGCAAATTATTTCGCTTTATGAGAAACGAAAAACGCTTGATCTCACAAAACAATTGCTGGACAGTTTGTACAACGAGGCCGAGGATGCCTGGAAGGCAGGGCTGGTAAACCGCAATGAAGTACTTAAGGTCGCTCTCAAACAAAGTGAGGTCAGGCAAAACGAGCTAAAACTCAGCAATGGCATTCAACTGGCCACCATGGCTTTCTGCCAGTTCCTGGGTCTGCCGACCGATACGGCGCTTGTGCTTGCTGATTCACTGCCTTTATTGCGCACACCGGGAGAAGTATATATAGATAGCCAGGATGCCCTGTTGAACCGCCACGAGTATAAAATGCTACAGGAAAGCATCAGGGCCGAAGCATTAAAGACCAAGCTCAAACGTGGAGAGTACCTGCCACAGGCAGGTGTTGGCGCCGGTGCACTTTATTATGATTTCCCCAACGACGGAACCACCAATACCATGTTATTTGGCACTGTGAATGTTCCTATATCGGGCTGGTGGGATGCAGCGCACTCCCTCAAGGAAAGGAAGCTGCGCGAAGAAATCAATCGTAATAATTGTGAAGAAAAAACCGAGCTTATGGCATTGCAAATACAGCAAGCCTGGAACGATTTAAATGAAGCATGGGAGCAAATAGACCTTGCCCGGGAAACACTCCGGCAGGCCGAAGAAAACCTTGCTATCAACAGGGACAATTACCAGGCCGGACTGATCAACATCTCAGCAATGCTTGAAGCACAGGCTATGTTGCAGCAATCGCTTAACCAGGTAACAGATGCCCGATTCAGTTATAGTACCAGGCTCACTGCCTACCTGCAGGTAACCGGCAGGGGTAGCAGCAATTAATATCATCCCTTCAGATCCCGGTAACGGCATTTTATCTTTTCTTATTTAGTTTATCAAATATGCCGCCCGGGATCGCAGGGGTGAATAGGGTATAAACAGGGTTAAAAGGTCTTAGTAAATTATGGCCTTCATATTTTACTATATTTATGGGCTGATCAACCATTGATTAAAATTATACCGTATGAAACGTCCATGAGCAAATAATCATTATCTCACATACGAACATGATTATTTGCGAATGGTAAGTTCCATCTGACAATTGAAAATTAAAAACATTAACAGATGAAAACTTTCAGGATTCTTGTTTTTGTTGCCCTGACAACGGGAATGCACTTACCAGCCGGCGCCCAGGTAACCAACGAAATCATAAACAAGCTGGATCTTTACCATAAAAAATATTCCGAAGAAAGCGTATACCTGCAGACAGACCGTTCGGTGTATGCCCCCGGTGAAATCATATGGTTTAAGGCGTGGTTGCTTTCAGAGAACGGCATTCAGCCGAAAAAACTGAGCAACTACCTTTACATTTCCCTGATTGACAAGGACAGCCTCGAAGTATTCAGCCATATGTTTCCCTTTGGCGCAGATCAGCTAAGCGGGAATCTTGTGTTGCCGCAATTGCTCAACCCGGGAAATTACAAGCTTATTGCCTATACATCGTGGATGAAAAATATGCCAGCTGACAGGATCTTCGACAAAAATATACTTGTTGAAGCTGCTGAAGAGAATGCTCTGAACGTAGATCTGCAACTTACACAAGATATGGCCATCCCGGGAAGCCAGGCTACTGTGGTCATCAGTACATCTAAAAAAGAAGGAAGTGCTGTTTCAGCCAACTTCAACTACGAAATGGTTAACAAAAACGGCATGTTAAGCTCCGGAAAGGGGAAGACCGATAAAACGGGTAAGATGTCCGTTACGTTACAGGTGCCGGAAGCTGAAGTATGCGAGGGATTGAAACTGGTGGTGGAAGTAAGTCATAAAACCATACGTCAGACCAGGGCCCTGGTGATGCCTGTACCGGCTAACAGTTTTAACATCCTGTTTTATCCCGAAGGCGGGCTTCTACTCTATGGCATGGACACCAAAATTGCTTTCAGGGCATTCAACAAGGCCGACCGTCCGGTTGACTTCAAAGGGTCGATATATTCAAACGACAACAAACCGGTACAACATATTGAAAGCACTTACCAGGGCATTGGCTCATTTAACCTGAATCCGGAAAAAGGAAAAACCTATTATTTGAAAATAACGCATCCGGCCGGAATAACGCAGGTATTTGAACTTCCCGCACCCCGGAGGGCAGGTCTTGCGTTGCGTGTTGATTCAAAAACAAAAGACACACTTACCCTGGTGGCTGAGCAAACCAGTATGTATCCGAATGTTTATAGTTTTGTCGGCCAGGCAAACGGCCGCATCTACTGGATGGAAACAATAAAAACATCAGGAACTGCCCGTCTTAAAGTTCCGTTGAATGAGTTCCCTGCAGGTGTTGCAGAATTTGCAGCCTTTGACACGTTGAAGAACCTGCTGGCCAAAAGGCTAGTATATCTAAATGATCACAAGCGCCTTTATATTACCCTGAAACCCGATAAGACCATATATGCACCCCGCGAAAAAGTGACCCTTGCCATTGAAGCCAGGGATGATAAAGGGCAACCGGTTGAAGCCAGCCTGGCAGTGGCCGCTGTGCTGACGGGCAAAAACCCCGGTAATGACAACACCAACCTTTTTACTTTCAATACATTAAAAAATAACCTGATAGGATTTCTGCCCACACCCGGCCATTATTTCGCAACCGCAGGGGAGGCTTCGGCAATACTTGACAACCTATTGATTGCTAACGCATTTAAAAGATTTACCTGGCGTACCATTTTGGGTGTAACCGAAGCCAGCGTGCCCTTCAAGTCGATGGAAGAAAACGGAAATCCGATAACCACACTTGGCTACGACCGGAAAGTAGCCTCATATTTTGCGCAGGACATTATTAACTCGCTGCGAAATCCGGGCCATACTTATACGGTTGCACCCGAAAACGACATGGACAGGATACTGAACCCCGCGAAATACCAGAAAAAAGCCGGGCCCGATTACAGCCAGATGAAGGATGTGGATGAAATCGTATACACCGTTAAGCCTTATAAAATTATCGATGGAAAGATTGTTTTTCACAGTTCCAGCCCGAACACCCTGATGCACCAGCAGGGAGCTGCCATTGCCATTGATGGTGTTTACCGCGGAACCGATCCCAGTATTTTCAGTACCTTAACACCCATGGACATTGACCATGTGGTAATATCCACCAACCCGGTGGATATACAAAAATATACAGGACTGAACAGCATTGGGATTATTGAGATATTCACCAAGTCGGGAAAAGCCCGGCTGAACTCCATAGAAGACAACCAGCCGCAAATCCAGGAGGTAAATGTAAATGTACCCTTTGAAAGCCCCGATTATGAATCCGGCGCTACCAAAATGAAAGCCGGTGAAGATCAGCGCAGCACGTTATACTGGGATTCCCAGGTTAGGACAGGCAGTTCGGGCAGGGCCACCATTACTTTCTTCAACGGTGATGTAACTTCAATAGTGGAAGTTTTTGCCGAAGGCATGTCCGCCAGTCCGGATAACCTGCCGGGTTATGGATCGGTGAAGTATACCATAAGCCAATAGACCAGGGCACGACCCGGTTTAGATGTCGCGGGCTTTGTTAAACCTTAAAGCTTTAAGCAACCAGTTGGGTAAGGCCTTTTCGGGTTCGCGCTTGCGAAGATTCAGGTACCAGCCGATATTTTTCAGGATAGGAATTTTATGAGTTTCCACAAATTCAATCAGGGTACCATCGGGGTCCTCGGTATAAGAAAATGAGCCTGCTGCCTCACCCATGTCGAAACTGTGGTTGACATCAACAGTAAAGGGGCAGCCTTTGGCCCTGCACTCTTCACGTAACAGGTCCATACCATGGATATCATAGCAGAGATGAATAAAGCCCAGGTCACCCCAGAATCTTTCGTGATAGATTTTCTGTGGTTGCCGGTCGAGTACCTGTACCAGTTCAATTTCGCTGGTGCCAAAAACAGGGCTGAAAGCACCCAAACGGGGCTTACTGTGCTTGAGCAGCACACGCCTGAAGCGGTTATTGCCGCCCGGTAAAGCCGAAAATTCACCAAAAACGGTAGATTCATCAAAAATCACCTGGTCGTACCCCAGTATACTCCTGTAAAAATCAATGGATTTTTCAACATCCGACACACCTATCACGGCGCCATAGGCAGCCCCGGTGGGCTTTTTCTCATTACGAAACCAGTTGGCGCTGGTAACCAGCTGAAATATGTTTCCATAGGGGTCCTTGATAAAGAAATGCTCCTTTCCGCGCGGATCGCGAAGTATTCCGCTCAACATGGTAACGCCCTGCGATTTCAGACTGTCGTATGTAGCTTTGGCATTATGACACTTGATTTTCGCGGCGAAAATTCCCAGATCACCCAGTTGAATTTCGAATGTAGGTGACAAAGGCGTTCTTTCGACGTACTGCCAGATTTCAAAACCACCGCCGCCCTGCAGATTCAATGCCAGTGCCGCATGCCGCTTTTGCGGTTGTCCTCCGGTATAGGGCAACATGTGTTCGGCTACAGCACTTTCCTCAAACATCCTGATATCCATGCCGAACATTTGTTTATACCATTTCCATGCTTCTCTTACGTTTGGTACCCCAATACCAATCTGCTGAATACCGCTGATTACTTTCTCTTTCACTGCTTTATAGTTAATTGTTATAGGTTACTATGTTAATTTCTAGCCAGCTATAGTTTCCAGGACTCCTGTTACGGTTTTCAACGGCTACTGCTACTGCTGCTGCTACTGCTGCTTACCTTCCGTTCCTGGTTCCTGGCTCTTGGTTCTTCTTGCTTCAGGTCGGGCTTGCGCGATTTACGATCAGGTAATACAATGGCGGACACAAGCGCTTGACGATTAACAGGAAAACTTCGAGCCGGCCGATAAAAACCTCCTTGCGGTTGTTTTTAACCGCACGCACAATAATGCTGGCGCAACGTTCAACCGGAACACCATTGGCCTGGCCGGCATCCATTTTACCGTATTTTTTTCCGTCGCCGGTGAGCGAATTAACCGATACGTCGGTTTTAACGCGTCCGGGACAAATGAGGGTAACCTTCACATTTTTATCGTGAAGTTCTGCGCGCATGGTTTCAAAAAAGCCGTGAAGTGCATGTTTGGCAGCCGAATACCCCGATCTCATCCGGAATCCGTACTTTCCGGCCATACTGCTGATCACCACCACATGTCCTCCCCCGTTTTTTATCATCCAGGGGAGCACTGACTTAGTAACTTCCACAGCGCCAAAAAAATTGACCTCGAATAATTCGCGGTACACCTGCATTGCAGTGTCTATAACCGGTGAACGCTGGCTTACCCCTGCATTGTTAACCAGTATATCAAGCCGGGGTACCAGCTTTTGCAGGGTGGCGGCAGCCTGATGAACCTCATCGGCTTTTGTAACATCGCAGGGGACAACAAAGCAGCGATCGGGCGCCTGCCTGTCGAGGCGCGATTTCAGATCATTCAGTCGTGACAGGTTGCGGGCCGACAGCATTACCGTAGCGCCCTGGCTAAAAAAAGCTTCAGCAAGAGCTTCCCCGATTCCCGAGGAGGCGCCGGTTATCCAGACGGTTTTATGACTCATTTGCATCATTTCAGCTTTGGGGTTTGACAATATTGTTCATGGCAGTCTGTATTTCCAGTCGCTTTGCACGCAGTTCCTGCATGGACATACTGTTAAAGGCAAATAAATACCTGATCCGGGCTATGAATTTCCTGAGTCCTATGTAGTAATGAAAGCCAAGAAGTCCTGCAACCGGCATCAGCAAAACATACAGTACAATCAGCCACAAGGGGGCCGATAAAAAGGCCAGTACACCGGCAATAATAATATACCAGAGCGGGAAAACAATCATGCCGATGACATATTTGAAAGAGCTGTGGAATTGAGTGTCTTTGATATTGGTAATTCTGCTGGCGGTAAACCAGTAAGGCAGGTAATTATTCAGCCATCCAAAGACAAAAACAGGCAGTGAAATGAGCTTAAACAGGGCCGAACCTGCCAGTGCAAGCCATGAAGGCTTTCCTTTTTTCACTACCCAGTCGCGCAGTTTATGATGCCCCAGTAATTCATAGTATTTTCCGGTTACCGAATTAAGCTGCTGCAACTTATCGGGGTGCTTGTCAAGTTCTTCATTGAGAAAGCTGATCATCTTTTTGTCGGCGAAAAAGCGGGCGGCCAGGCTGGTGTCGCTAATCCCCAGGTGTTGACGCATATTGTCATTGTACACCTCGCGCATACGCATGTATAGCTCGTAATAGGTTTCGGTTTGTATATCAATCATCAATTTGCTCACTGCCGCCGCAAAGGCATCTTTAAGCTGATTGACAGCCGTAACAGGATTCTCAACATAGGCATTGTAGAATGCCGATACTTCAATAGGTTCACCAACATTAACAAAAATGGTGGAACGGAAATGCTGATAATGGCCATAATCGAAGCCGATAGGAACAATTTTAACGCCAGGTTGATTGCCAAATTGCTCCTGTGCCTGAAGAGCAATTCGAAACAACCCTTTCACCAATGGTCGCAGACGGCGTTTGTCGCCATGATTTCCCTCGGCAAATAAACAAAGGGGACTTCTTCGGTTATTCAATACCTGAATGGTTTTTTCAAATACCTGGTCATTGCGTTTGACATTTTCAATGCCGTCGCGCATCCGGTAAATGGGCATGATGTTGAGGTAATTGAGAAACCTGATCAAACGTTTGCCTTTAAAAATATCTGCCCTGGCCAGAAAGACATTCTGAGAGGTGGTGTTACAAACCAGGGTCATGGCATCCATAAGTGCATTCTGATGATTTGGCGCCAGGATAACAGGCTGACCATCAGGAATGCGATGCTTGTTAATCATCTCTATTTTCCGGTAATATATCCGGAAACAAAATTTGGCATACTGCTGTAAAATCCAATAGTCCAGCGCCCACTCGTCAATTGCTTTTCTTCTGAACAAAACCCGTAATATTAAAAACCGACAACAAAGTTAATGATGAATTTTAAATGTTGGATTGTAAAGGTTGAATTGTGATATTATACCGATTCGAGTTTGATTTTCTCCACCTTGCCCAGGTCCTTT
Organism: uncultured Bacteroidales bacterium; assembly: GCA_964618645.1. Taxonomy (GTDB): domain Bacteria; phylum Bacteroidota; class Bacteroidia; order Bacteroidales; family UBA10428; genus UBA5072. The sequence continues at coordinate 13,705 of CAZUBW010000022.1, forward strand.
TCATAGAAAAAAGAGCCCGAGAAAAACATCAGCGAGGCGATCAGCAAAGCGGCAGGTAAAATCGACAAGGCTGTTTCGATATTCGAAAAATCAGATATGGCGCCAATAACAATAGGCCCCATGGATGCGCCCAGCAGATTCTGCACCACAACAGCCACTGCATAAGACATTGCTCGCATGCCGGCATGCACTACGTCCTGGGTTACTGCCGAAGCTGCCGAAACAAATGCAGTGATCAGGACACCCAGTGCCAGTAAAAGCACATACTGCAATTTACCCGGAAAGACCACGAGGGCCAGAAATAGCAGAATTGCCGACAACAGGGTACTGATAGTGGGAAACAGCAAGCGGGCATTGATCTTGTTTTTTCTCCAGCGATCGGCAATATATCCGCCCAATGGGGCACCGATAAGGGCCAGCACCATAACGGCGCTCGACTTAATCCCGGCCTGGCTTTCGGGCAATCGCTGCACACGATGGAAATATGTCGGCAGCCAGGTCAACAGCGATGTGGTAGTAAAAACCACAGCTGCCATGCCAAAATAGGTAAATATTAAGGAAGGCTTGTCGAAAAACTCCCGGAACATATCTTTTATGGTCATCTTTACCACTTCCGATTCCTGATTCTTCCCCCCGTTGCCAGCCGTTTTAGTAAGCCCCACCGTTTTGTAGTCCTTTACAAAAAAGAATAATATAGCTACTATCAGACCCGGTATGGCCACCAGTCCAAAGGCATGCCGCCAGCCCCAATTGGTGGCAATAATACCTCCCAGTGCAATGCCAATGGCGCTGCCCAGGGGAATAGAAGCATTCCACAGACCCATCATCCATGAGCGTTTTTCCTGGGGATAGAGCCCTGCAATCATTGCGGTACCGCCTGGTGCATAGCCGGCTTCACCAATACCAATGAAGGTTCGGGTGGTGAGTAAATGGGGAAACTTCCGGGTTAAGGCGCAGGCTGCTGTGGCCAGACTCCAAACCACAGCCATCAGGCCAATGGTCTTTCGCCTGCTCCAACGGTCAACCAATATGGAAACCGGGAAAGTAAGCGCAACAATTGACCAGTAAACCGCCGAAACCAGCATACCGCATTGTGTATCGGTAAGATTCCAGTCGGCTTTCAGAAAAGGAAAAAGAGACGTCACCACCATCCGGTCGACATAGTCGAACATGTAAAGCAAAAAAAGCAGGATGAAAACATAGTTGGTGTAAGACTTGGAAAAGAGATAGCCCTCGGGCACAGCAGCTTTCTTCATATCAGCAGGTATTGGTTTATCACAGCCATCGGGCTGGTAATGCCCGATGGGTATGAAATGAAGACACTAAAGGTAATAAAAAAACAATAGCTGCTACCGGGGCCGATCATTTTACGTGTGCAATGTTACTTTCGCTTTCCATGAACAGAATGACTAACTTTGTAAGAAGAATGCCATTGGCTGTTGGCCATTGGCCGTTGGCTGTTGGCTAACAGCTAATGGCTAACAGCTAATGGCTAACAGCTAATGGCTAACAGCTAA
>CAZUBW010000022.1:15321-48683 GCA_964618645.1 uncultured Bacteroidales bacterium
GGCTAACAGCTAATGGCTAACAGCTAATGGCTAACAGCTAATGGCTAACAGCTAATGGCTAACAGCTAACAGCTTTTTTATCATCCCGTGCAACCCTTTTCCCGGAATGTTGTCTATTAGAAAAAACAACAACTGTGAAACTGATGGGTAGGGTTTCGGGTCGCATATCAATCATTATGTCATTCATATAAAAAATCAATTCGTTTGACTGCTTATACCGACATACGTAGTGATATTATTCAACTGAGCCAGGCCGGTAACCCCAAAGCACAACATCAGCTTTATCAGCTTTATGCAAAGGCCATGTACAATATTTGTTACCGGATGATGAACAATCGCGAAGAAGCTGAGGATATGCTTCAGGAGACCTTTTCGGAGGCCTTTATGCAGCTTGGCACCTTCAGGCACGAGTCATCATTTGGCGCATGGATTAAGCGAATCACCATCAACAAATGCATCAATGCATTAAAGAAAAGGAAGGCCGAGCTGGTTCCGGTTGAAGTACTGCCCGAAGTACCTCATTATGAAAACCACGAAGAAGACATGCCAGGCCTTACTGTTGAAAAGGTACAACAAGCCATGGAACAACTGCCGGAAGGTTACCGGGTAGTGTTCTCGTTGTATTTGCTCGAAGGCTACGATCATGCGGAAATATCACAAATCATGGGCATCTCCGAAGCAACATCCAAATCACAATATTCCCGGGCCAAACAGAGAATCAAGGAAATACTTCAAAACCAGTATTATGAACGACAGGTTTGAGAAATTCATCATGGAAAACCGCGGGGAGTTTGATACCCGCGAGCCGGACCCGCGCATCTGGAATAAGATTGAACGGGACATCCGTGTAAGCAGCAAATTCAACTGGAAGATTGGGTTTAAGCGTGCGGCTATTGTGTTGCTTGTTTTAATGGCCTCCTATGGTGCATTTGAAATGATTAACCGGGTAAGCTCCGGTAGTGATATGGCTGTTAAAAACAGAAAGCACCAGAAGGAAAATACCCTTCCGGGATTAAAGGAAGCAGAAGCCTATTATACCAGCATTGTCAACGAAAAACTCAGCGAATTAAAACCCATTATTGCCAATTGCCCTTCACTTGAAGAAGAAATACAGTTTGACCTGTCGGAACTCGACAGTGTTTATGTTGACCTGAAGAAGGATTTGAAAGACAACATGGCCAACCAGGAGGTAATTGAAGCCATTATCGATAACTACCGGTTGAAAATTTCCATACTCGAGGACATTCGTAGTGAGCTCGCCGAAATGGGCGACGAGTGTATTCCCCTTAATACCGAGCAATATGCGCTTTAGGCTTCTCACCATATTGCTTACTGGTCTGATGCTTCCGGCAATTCATGCCCAAAATACAGATTACGCGCAGCGCCTTTCACGTTCGTTCCGCGTTGGCCATGGCCTGTCGGTTGAAATAACAAACAAATACGGACGCATACAGGTTATTCCCTGGGATGCCGACTCGGTAAGATTTGATATCGACCTTAAGCTTCGCGCAAAAGACCGCCAGAAGCTCGAGAAGATGAAACAAAACCTTGATTTTGAATTCACCAAGGGACAGTATTACCTGATTGCCCGGACAAGTTTCGGGGAGGCAGGCTCAGATGTCTTCAAAGACCTGGTTGACATTGCAAGCGCGTATCTTTCTTCGTCCAACTCGGTTACCATCAACTATACCGTATGGGTTCCAGCCCACATAACCCTTAAAATTGAGAACAAATTCGGCGATGTGCTGTTCGACGACCATCAGGGTAATATTAACCTGGATTTATCATTTGGAAATCTGAAGGCAAACCGGCTGACAGGGCGATCGGAAATACATCTCACCCAGGGTGACGGTGAAATAGGCTACCTGCGTGAGGGATTGATTGAAATGTCATACGGCGACCTCCACCTGACTGAAGCCGGCAAACTGGAAACAAAATCACAGTCATGTGTAATCACCATCGACAAGCTGGGCAGCCTGAATATGAATTCCCGCAGGGATAAACTTTTCCTGCACAACGCGGGCAATATAACGGGCGAAACATATTTTTCGAGAGTACTCATCGGTACCCTGCATCACAATATTGCGCTGAAAAGCCGTTACGGCGATATCAGTATCAACGACATCCGCCGTACCTTCAACACAGTTGAACTCACTTCGGAATTAACCCACTTGGTGCTGCTGTTTGAGCGTCCCATGCTGTTTGGTCTCGATCTGACCCATAACCAAAGCGTAGCTTTTGTATATCCTAAAAACCTATCCAGGCTTACCACCAAGGTTCTCAATGCCGAAGATAAAATGTTCAGTACAAAAGGCATTATAGGCTCCGGTACCCCTCAATCGAATGTGACCATCAGGGCCTTGCGAAAATGCAGTGTTACAATTTCTCAAAAATAAAGCATCTTTCACAGCCGTAAAGCAACCTTTCACCATTTATCTTGTCATTATTAATAAACCCAAAAACCATGAAAACATTCAATATAAAACTGATTATAACACTTGCAGTCCTAAGCAGTTTGATGCTCACCTCATGCGAAGATCTTTGGGACAGGTGTATTGAAGGGAATGGCGACCGCCGGATAGAGCACCGCACGCTTGAGCCTTTCAGCCGTATTGAAGTAAACGGCGATTTTGAAGTGCAGATTGACACCGGATATGGGCCCGATGCCATTGTTGAAACCGATGAAAACCTGATCGACCTGGTGGTCACCCATGTTTCGGGCGACAAGCTCATTATTGAAACCCGCAACGACAGGTGCCTCGAACCTTCACGACCTATTGAAATTACAGTGGGCACAAGGGAACTGGAAGAAATTACACTTAACGGAAGCGGACTCGTTTATTGTTACGGGCTTACTACAGAACGATTATATGTAAACCTGGCAGGATCGGGACAGATTGAATGCAACAATGTAACTGCCACTTCGGCAGAAATTGAGCTGGAAGGATCAGGTTTTATAAAGTGTGACCTGATTGCCGAAAGTGTGGAGACCAACCTGGAAGGTTCGGGCGAAATTAAGCTCCTGGGTGATTGCATCAGCGCAAATTACGATGTTGTTGGCTCAGGCAGGATAAAAGCAAGCCAGTGCTATACAGAAAACTGCACCATTCGCATCTCCGGTTCGGGTGTTGCCGAGGCCAGGGTTTACAATGCCCTTGATGTTACCATCATTGGCAGCGGAATTGTTTACTATACAGGCGATCCGTCATTGGTTACCTACATTTCAGGTTCAGGCAGGGTTGTTGAACGATAGCAATATAGCCTTATGAGTGGAAAATTTACAGGCATATTATTTTTGGTTTTATTGTTATTGCCCACGGCAGCCATCGCCCAAAACTATACCCGAGATGCGGGGATAAGGTTCGATGGACGTTTTACAGGAACATACCGGCAATATAATCTTGATGAAGAAGCTATTGAAGGCATCTTGTTTATCGGCCGCAGAGGTTTTACCCTAACAGTGCTAAAGGAATATTTTCAACCAGCATTGGGTCATGTATCGGAGAACCTTTACCTGCAATATGGATTTGGTGCACATGCAGGTTTCGGATTTTTCGATAACTACAACATGCTTTACCGGACAATATACCTTGACGATTACAGGTTCACACCCTTACTGGGATTGGATGGGATCATCGGACTCAACTACCGTTTTCCTGAATTTCCGTTCGAACTTTGCGTGGATTTCAAACCGTATTTTGAGTTTTCAACCATACAATATTTTAACCTGTGCCTGAACAGCATAGGCGTATCACTGAAATATAAATTTTAATAACCACTAATAATCATAGAGATGAAAAAGTTAGCAATGTTCTTGGGGATTGTTGCATTTGCCTTATCGGCCTATGCCCAGCAGGATGATGAGTTTGCGAATGACAGGTCGGGAGAAATACAAACCCTCATGGGAAACAACAATAAAGTTGGCGGTTATGGAGCCATTTCCATGCAGTATTCGCAGATTGACGACAGGGATGCCTTTGTTTTCGGAGCAAGAGGCGGCATTACGCTGGGACACATGGTGACCCTTGGTTTAGGCGGCTCAGGCTTTTTTAACGACAACCAATACGATCCGGTTTTGGATACCAAAATTAGTCTGGCAGGCGGTTATGGCGGATTTTTCTTCGAGCCTGTCATTATGCCCCGATTCCCGGTGCACATATCCTTTCCGATATTAATAGGTGCCGGTGGTGTTGCTGTTGTTGATTCAAATAACGAAGACTGGGATGAAGTATGGGAAGACGATTACGAGTCACGTGCCTCCGACGCCTTTATGGTTATTGAGCCCGGTGTAGAAGTTGAACTGAATGTCACGCGCTTTTTCAGGTTCTGTATGGGCGTTTCCTACCGGTATACCAGCGATGTGGATATCGACGAAATCGATTACCCCGGTATATCAGAAGATATCCTGCACGGCTTTTCAGGAGGAGTTACCTTTAAGTTCGGTCGTTTCTAATATTTCCCGTTTATTACGTGTTTCAGAACTCAACCGCAGCTATCTTTGCGGTTGAGTTTTTTTATTCCAATACATGAGAACTTTCCTGGCCTTTATACTTGCTTGTAGCCTCGGTTCGGCCTATGCCCAGGAAAAATTTGTGTTAAGCGGTTATGTTGCTGACGAAAAAGGTGAAATGCTTCCGGGTGTTTACGTGCTGGTGCAACAGTCAACAGCAGGGGCCGTGACCAATACCTATGGCTTTTTCTCGCTTACCCTGCCCGCCGCTGAATATCGAATCAGGTTTTCCTATATTGGCTTCGAAACCAAAGAAGTGGAAATCAACCTGAAACAACCAGTTAAACTGTCGGTTTCGCTGGTGCCGGTAACAGATGCCATTGATGCTGTAACCATTACGGCCCAGCGAAAAGACGAAAATGTTAAGGAAACAGCCATGAGCACGGTGCAACTGCAATCGCGCACCATCCGGAAAATTCCGAACCTGATGGGTGAAGTGGACATACTCAAGACCATTCAGTTGTTCCCCGGAGTGCAAACAACGGTTGAAGGATCGAGTGGTTTTAACGTAAGGGGCGGTAACGCCGATCAGAACCTTATCCTGCTCGACGGGGCCACTGTTTACAACCCCTCGCATTTGTTCGGTTTCTTCAGTGTATTTAATGGTGATGCTGTCAAACATATCGAACTCTATAAAGGAGGTATACCTGCCGAATTCGGGGGCAGGTTATCGTCGGTACTCGATGTAAGCATGAACGAGGGCAGCATGCAGCAATTCAAGGGTAGCGCCGGGATAGGCCTTATTTCCAGCCGTCTTGCCTTTGACGGTCCCATCCTAAAAAATAAAATGTCATTTGCCCTGTCGGCCCGCCGTACATATGCCGATCTTATGCTGCCGTTCGCAACAGATTCCGTTTCACGAAACAGCAAAATATACTTCTACGACCTGAATGCCAAAGTCAATTACCAGCTAAATGCCAACAACAGGATATTCCTTTCGGGTTACTTCGGCAGAGATGTCAACGTGTTGGGTAATCTTTACCAGATGAATTTTGGTAATGCCACCACCACTATCCGGTGGAATCACATATTTAGGGATAAGTTGTTTTCGAACCTCACCCTTATTTACAGCGACTTCAATTACAACCTGGGCATACCCGAAGGCATAATGGCTTTTAACTGGAAATCGCATATTCTCGATTACAGTCTGCGGAACGACTACACCTGGTATCTCAACCCTTCCAACACCATAAAATTCGGCCTGCAGATTACACACCATACCATTAAGCCGGGTTCCATTAATGGCGTCGGTCATTCGAGTGATATTCCCACCCTGAAATATCCCCATAGTCGTGGCATTGAGTCGGCTTTGTTTATCAGTAACGAACAAAAGCTGGGATCGCGTTTATCCATAGTTTATGGTTTACGTTTTTCGCTTTTCCAGAACATAGGAAAGGGTACGCTGTACCATTACGATACTGAATACAATCCCACAGATTCAACCGTTTATGGCCGTGGCGAAATATTCAATACCTTTGGTAATCCCGAACCAAGGTTAAACATACGCTATTCGGTATCCGACAGGAGTTCGGTAAAGGTCAGCTATAACCGTACCGCGCAGTACCTGCACCTGGCTTCGAATTCAACGGCAACATTTCCGCTTGATATGTGGTTTATGAGCAATCCGAATGTAAAACCCCAGGTAGCTGACCAGGTAGCTGCCGGTTACTTCCGGAATTTCAGCGAAAACACCCTTGAAACCTCCCTGGAAGTATTTTACAAAGAAATCAGCAACGCCATTGATTTCAAGGACCATGCCGTATTACTGCCACAGAAACACCTCGAAGGGGAATTACGCATAGGCAAAGCCTGGTCGTATGGTGTCGAATTCCTCCTCCGGAAACAGAGCGGCAGGCTTACGGGTTGGTTGAGTTATGCCTATATTAGAACTTTCCGGAAAATACCCGCCATCAATTCAGGCAAAAGCTTCAATCCCACCTACGACAAGCCCCATAATGTTTCGCTGGTGGTCAATTACGAGATCAGCAAAAAATTCGACGTGTCGGCAAACTGGGTATATTCCACCGCCATTCCGGTAACGGTACCCCGGCAGGGCTATAACTTCTGGAACATATGGGCGCCCGATTATTCGTACAGGGGCGGCGTGCGTATACCCGGCACTGCATATCACCGGCTCGATCTGTCGTTGAATTACCATTTCAGGACATTCAAACTCGAAAGCAGTCTGAATCTTTCGGTCTATAACGCCTATAACCGTCATAATGCCTTTGCCGTGTATTTCAGGGACAAAAACCTCGACCGCGAAAGCAGCGGCAACGAAAGCGGGATCGAAGTGGTAAAACTCTACCTGTTCCCGATAGTTCCGGCCATTACCTATAATATTAAGTTCTGACCTGATGAAGAAAAACAACCCCGGCAGCCCTGTCCTGCGAAAAGCAATATTACCCCTAATAATGCTGTTGGTAATGGCCCTCCAGGGATGCGAAGAAATAATGGATGTGCATTTCGACAGCAGTTCATCACCAAATATTGTCGTACGGGGATCCATATCCACCGATGCACGGGCACACCGGGTGATCCTGTCCTATACCACCGATTATTTTCAACCCGACACCCTGATGGCTGCCGGAGCCACTGTAAGTATAACGGATGGTGTTAACACATTCGGCCTCGAAGAAACATCAGCAGGTATTTACCACACTGCCGAAAACGTGCGTGGTGTTGCAGGCAGGTATTATACGCTTCATGTTACACTGCCGGATGGCAGGTATTATACGGCAACCGATTATATATACCCGACTGGTGGCTTCGATTCCATAGCACAAACCGGTAATCATAAGACCCATTATTCGGGATACGGTTATAACGTCCTTTTCTACGGGCAGGAACCCCAGCCCGAAGGGCACTGTTACCTTTTTATGCTGTATAAAGACGACAGGGTTTATTCCGATACGGTTACCGAGGTGGCCTTTGCTGATGACGAGTTTATTAATGGCATATACGTTAAGGATTACCCGGTTTATCGTATACGGGAGGCCGATTTGACAGATGCTGCGCGGATAACACTCGAGATGCACACGGTGAGCCGCGCGTATTACGAATTTTTGTCGGCCCTGATGCTTGAAACCGTTTGGAAAGGGAGTCCGTGGGACGGTCCGCCCGCCAATATACCAGGCAATGTCAGCAACGGAGGCAAGGGATTTTTCAGGGCCTCTGCAACCAAACGCCAGTCAAGGGTTTTCTACCCTACCCTGCGGATGAATTGAGATAGTCTTTAAGTGCATCGACATATTTCTCAAAAGCCTCTATCCCTTTTGGCGTAATCTGGCAGGTAGTCTGTGGATAATTATCGCGAAAAGCCTTCTCAATGGTGATGTATCCCGCTTCCTCGAGCTTCTTTAGCTGGATGCTGATGTTCCCGCGCGTGGCCCCGGTTTTTTCGAGCAGAAAGGTAAAAGTTGCTGATTTTACCCCAATGAGCAACGATATAACCGACAATCGTAATTGCGAATGCAGCAATGGATCAAGTTCCCTGAACATGGCCTACATGGTTTTACTTTTGCTTTTCAACAGGTGCCCCGGAACAATATAGGACAACACAACTACACCGGTAAAAATAACCAATTGCATCGGGTATGGAACAAAATAGGCAACAATAGCCCCCAACCAGGCTACCGGCGCACCCCAAATTAGTGGTTTATAGTTCACCAGTCCGCCCGACACAAAAATAGCCAGCCCGTACATAGCCATGGCAGTTGGCAAAATAACACCGAATGCCTGTTGTACATTGGCAAAGAAAATAAGGATGCCTAAACTGATCATCCATCCCAGCCAAAGATAGGCCATGGCAGCGCCAATAAAAGTGCGGGCACCTTCGGTCCTTTTTTGTCTGAAGTAAAACCAAAAGGTAATGAGTGTTCCCAAGGACATCAGTACCGGCCATACCAGGTAGTGTTTCTGATAATGCGCCACCGCTATCAGCAAAAATTCAGCAATGCAAGTGAAGGCCACCAGGTACCCCCAGAAAAGATAATAAAAGTAATTCCGGCCAATGCGGCTTTTGGCCGATTCAATCATGTCGTAAATGAGCTTCAGGCTCGCTTCGTGGTTTAAAAGGTTATTTTCCATATTATGGTTTTTTAACTATTGAATAATATTTCATTAATACGACACAAATATAAACATGTTTATTTTATAAACCTAATTTTTCATCGTGATTTTTGGGGCGTTGGTCGCAAATTTTATGGATGTGGTTAGTATTCTTTTATTTTTGTGGAGTTTTTTACCGGCCATGATAATTACCGGTTGCTTCTTCCATCAGATTTCCAAACAGTTCAACATCATTCAATGCTCATGATGCTAAATTCGGTTTTACCAGCAAAACACAACCTCACCCATCTCACAATAACCTGTCTGCTTGTCATTGCCAGCTGTTTTCCGTTGGCATTACGCGCGGGCGAAAATACCCGGAACAACGAACCGCGCGTGTATAATACGGTAAGGATAACCGCCGATAAGCCAAAAATAGACGGTTTGCTTAACGATGCCTGCTGGCTCGAGGGTGAATGGTCGGGTAATTACCGCCAGTGGATGCCGGCTGAAGGTGCTGAGCCCTCGCAGAAAACCGAGATAAAAATCCTGTATGACAATGAAAACATTTACGTGGCCATCCGTTGTTACGATAATGAACCGGACAAAACCGACCGGCAGATGGCCAGGCGTGATGAATTTTCGGGTGACATTGTAGGCATTAACTTTGACAGTTATCATGATCATCGTACCGGTTTTGAATTTAACCTCACAGCAGCAGGATCAAAAATCGACCTCATCTTAACCAACGAAGGATGGGATGTAAACTGGAACCCGGTATGGGATGGAAAGGTGGGACAGGAAGATTCGGCATGGGTTGCCGAAATGCAAATACCGCTCAGTCAGCTACGCTACGACAACCAGCCGGTACAGGTATGGGGAATGCATTCGTGGCGCTGGCTTAACCGTAACAAGGAAGAAGATCAGTGGAACCTGATGCCGCGTGATAACGCCGGCCCCCTTTTTCACTTTGGTGAAATTCACGGCCTTGAGAATCTCCCCAGGGTTAGCCGGGTAGAATTTCTCCCTTACGGAGTAGCCAAAATCAAAACGTACGAGGCCGAAAATGGTAATCCCTTTGCAGACGGCAGCGATCCTTCGCTTAATGTGGGTTTAGACGGCAAATTTGGGGTCGGGAGCAATTTCACGGTTGATTATACCATTAACCCCGACTTCGGACAGGTTGAAGCTGATCCCTCGGAGCTTAACCTTACCGCTTTTGAAACCTATTACGACGAGAAAAGGCCTTTCTTTATCGAAGGCAGGAATATATTCAATTTCGGGTTCGACGATTTCCAGCTTTTGTATAGTCGTCGTATCGGCCATACCCCCTCGTACGACCCTGAAGTTTCAGACGGTGAATATACCCGCAAGCCCGACAATACGTCAATCCTGGGCGCCATGAAACTTACGGGTAAAACAGGTAAAGGACTTTCAATAGGCATTATGGAAAGTCTCACCTCCCGGGAATACACCGAAATAAGTACAGCCGGCGACGATTACCGTGTGGTTTCCGAGCCGCTTACCAATTACTTTGCCGGCCGCATTCAGCAGGATATCAATAAGAGCAATACCACCATAGGCGGGATGATTACCTCAACATACCGGAACCTCGACAAAGATTATCTCAAATTCCTGAACCAGTCGGCTCTCACCGGTGGTATCGATTTCAGGCATTATCTTCAGAATAAGACGTACTACATTGACTTCAAAGCCATTGGAAGCCAGGTCACTGGATCGACCCGCGCGATTACCGAATTGCAGAAGCAATCGTCGCGCTATTACCAGCGACCCGATGCTTCGTATCTCGATTACGATACGACAGCAACCTCTTTATCGGGAACAGCAGGAACACTTGAGTTCCGGAAGGCCGCGAACGGCAAATGGCGTTTTGGCATTGGCGTTCACTGGAGTTCGCCGGGCATTGAATTGAATGATATGGGTTTCCAAACCAATGCCGATCACATTATGCAGGGACAAACGATCGGGTATGTCGAAAGCAAGCCCCATGGAATATTCCGATCCTACAATATTGAATTCAGCGAAATCAATCACTGGAACTTTGGAAAGGAATTCCTTTTTTCGGAATTTGAACTGGAAGCAGACCTGGTTTTTAAAAACAAATGGGAATTATACAGTAATATCGATTTGAACACCAACCCCCTGGATACGCGCTTACTCAGGGGAGGTCCCGGGGTTCACAGCTATGGCGAAACCAGCCAGGATTATTTTCTTTTCACAGACGGATCGAAAAAGCTTTCATTTGGTTTGGGATATGAAAATGAGCTGAAATTCAAAAAAACTGCGGTAGAACATGAATGGCATTCCGAGCTCAACTGGAAGGTGACCAACTCGCTTCAGTTATCACCTGAATTCACCTTCAGTAAAAGTCGTGATGAATTTCATTATGTTTCTGCCGGAGACTATAACGACCGTGGACGTTACCTGGTGGGTAATCTCGACCGGAAAACCTATGAGATGACCTTAAGGGTTAGTTATGCCATCACCCCTGAACTTACCATACAATACTATGGAAGCCCTTATCTTACCATGGGAAATTACAGTGAATTCAAAACGCTGTCGGATGCATCCGCCACCGACCCGGGAAAGGTATTCCGGACCTTTGACAATAGTGAAATTGCTTATGATCCCGACACGAGAGAATATACCATTGATGTGGCTTCGGATCCCGAGGGGCCCTACACCTTATCGAATCCCGATTTCAATTTCCGGCAGTTCCGCTCGAACCTGGTAGCCCGCTGGGAATACCGGCCGGGTTCATCGCTATACCTTGTTTGGACGCACAGTCGCACCTCCTCGGAAGATGTAACCAATCATTCATTCGACTATAACATGGAAAACCTTTTCAGCGAGCATGCCGAAAACATTTTCCTGGTAAAGTTCAGTTACTGGTTTTCGTTGTAGAATTGAAGAAGAGTCATAAAAAAAGTCCGATAATCTAAACCGTCATTGCGAGAGGTCACCCCGAAAAACGGGGCATAATGCAAAAATGACAACAATATTTCATTGGTAGTGGAACACACCGGAACTTGGCAATTTGCCTTGTGATTGCCTGGCCTGAGGTTGCCACGGTCGTCGTACCTCCTCCCTCGCAATGACGCGTCGATCATTGCCACTGCATATTCACAATGACGCTATGAACCGTCATTGCGAACGAAGTGAAGCAATCTTCACCTGTAACATCAGGTTAACTTCATTGATATCCGATTCGTTGCGGTTGCTTCGGTCGTGCCTCACTGCCGGCCGGCAGGCGGGCCTTACAATGACGTGGGAAAGACTTCTTACACAGCCTCATTCTAATTCAACAGAAACCTTCAGCCGGTTTCGCTTGTTGAAATCATCAACAGCCAGTTGAATAAGCGTGTCAACCAGTTCGGTATAGGATACGCCACTTAGTTCCCATAGTTTGGGATACATGCTGATACGTGTAAAACCGGGTATGGTATTGATTTCATTAACAATAATCCGTTCGTCGGGCGTTAAGAAAACGTCAACCCTGGCCAATCCCAGGCATTCAAGTGCGCTGAATGTAGCAATGGCTATTTCCTGCACCTGCTTAACCAGGTGTGGTGGCAGTTTGGCCGGAATGTCCAATCCTGCCCCCTTGTCATCGATATACTTGGCTTCGTAGGAATAAAAATCGGTATGCGGCACAATCTCACCGGGTATAGAGGCCCTGGGGTTTTCGTTTCCCAAAATGGCACATTCTATTTCCCTGCCCCGGATTTCTTCTTCAACCACAACTTTCAGGTCGTAGTCAAATGCAAGGTCGAGGGCTGCATTGTATTCATTTTCGTTCCGCACCCTGGAAATCCCCACCGAAGACCCCAGGTTGGCAGGCTTTACAAAGAGAACCTGCCCCAGTTGTCCGGCAACCTTATGATAAGGGTAACTATCCCGGTTGGTTGGTGTCAGGGTAACGAACCGGCCAATAGGCAGACCGGCATCGCGCAACAGGCGCTTCATTACATCCTTGTCCATGCCAACCGCGCTACCCAGGATACCGGCGCCCACGCAGGGAAGGTCGGCCAGTTTGGCAAGCCCCTGTATGGTGCCATCTTCGCCATAGGGTCCGTGCAACACCGGGAACACGACATCGATTTTACCCATGTCTTCCCTGCTTTTAAGATCAAGCAGGCTGCTTGCACGACCATTGGGTGTAAGAACAACTTCCTGTCCGCCGTCGGATAACCTTATTCGTTTGGGATCACCGGCATCCATGAGCTGAATGGCTTGCTCATTCAAAAACCATCGACCCTCCTTGTCAATACTAATCAACACCGGCTCATACTTATTCCTGTCAAGCGATTCAATGACGTTACGGGCCGACTGAAGCGATACCTCATGTTCGGCCGAACGGCCGCCGAAGACTATTGCTATGCGAAGCTTGTTCATTGATTCAAATCGATTTTTGCGAAAATTAGATGAATTTTATGATATTTGACCCGGGGGTCAGAAATATTATCAACATTCATCGTTAAAACTTACCCGTACATCTATTACCTCATTAAGGTTAACCCGGTTCTATTATCAAAGCCTTATATTTGTAACACATTTTTCTTGCCATGATCCGGATAATGAAGCAAATAGCCCTACACACAGGCGGTTGGATACTCCTTTACCTGCTGCCTCCCCTCATATTGCAGACCGATATCAAACTGCCGTCGGATTTTGGCGATTACATGTACTGGATTATCGTCATTGTTTTCTTTTACGTTAATTACCTCTGGTTGATTCCAAAGTACCTGACCAAACGAAAGTTTGTAACCTACTTTGTTTTCATTTTTATGATGCTGGTATTCACCTATTCAGCAAATGAAATTTATGTCAGGCAGGTACACCGGATCGAAGCTGCCAAACGGGGCGAACAAGCGCCTGACAAAAAAGACCGTAAGAAAAAACCGAGGTTCAGGGGATACAATTCTGTTTTGTTCTGTTTTGCCGTACTCGCGCTGGGTACAAGTATTAAGGTTACCCAAAACTGGTACGAAAATGAAAAGCAGAAAAAAGAAATGGAAAACCAGAAACTGGGAGCCGAGTTGTCGCTGCTGAAATCGCAGATCAACCCGCATTTCTTTTTTAATACCCTCAACAGCATTTATTCCCTGGCCATTATCAAATCCGACAGAACTTCCGAAGCTGTGCTGAAGCTATCGGAGATCATGCGTTACATCATTTACGATACCGAGCGGAAGCGGGTTCCCCTTTCCAAAGAAGTTGAATACATTGCCAACTATATCGAATTGCAGCGGCTGCGCCTACCCGATCTCATTCAGGTACTTTTTACCACCCGAATCGAACGCGAAAACCTGGCCATTGAACCGTTGTTGCTGCTGCCGTTTGTCGAAAATGCATTTAAACATGGTATCGACATCGAAAAAGGCGGTCAGATTATCATTTCAATAACCGAGCAAGGTGACCGGTTGAAGCTGTATGTAGAAAATCCGCTGGTGACAGAAGCCGGCAGCCTCGAAAAAGGATCATCGGGTATTGGCCTGGCCAACACCATGAAGCGTCTAAAACTGCTTTACCAGGACGATTTTAAACTTGAAAACGGCCCCTCAGGTGACAAATACATTGTTGACCTTGAATTGAAGCTTAAAAATGATGAAATGCCTGATAGTTGACGATGAACCATTGGCACGGCAGGTTATGGAAGAATTTGCCGGCAGGGTTCCTTTCCTCGAAGTAGTGGGCAAATGCAGCAGCGCTACAGAGGCTGCCGATGTACTGCGGAACAGTCAGGTCGATTTGATTTTCCTTGACATCCATATGCCGCGTATCAGCGGACTCGATTTCATCAACAGTATGAGCAATCCCCCCATGTTCATACTGGTTACCGCCTATTCGGAATATGCGCTGCAGGGCTTTAATGTAAATGCAACCGATTACCTGATGAAACCCGTTCCTTTTGACCGTTTTTTGCGGGCCGTGAATAAGGCTTACGAGCTTTTCAGGTTAAGGAACAATGCCACCCCGGGGACCCAGGAAGCAGCAGCGCCGCGCCATATCCTGGTAAAATCGGGGTACCAGACGGTAAAGATCATGCTCGATACCATACTTTATATAGAAGGGCTGAAGGATTATGTAAAAATCCATACCGAGGGCAAGAAACCCATACTATCCTTACTTACCATGAAAGGACTGGCAGAAACCCTGCCCCAGGAAAAATTCATGCGCATTCATAAATCCTTCATCATAGCGG
Organism: uncultured Bacteroidales bacterium; assembly: GCA_964618645.1. Classification (GTDB taxonomy): domain Bacteria; phylum Bacteroidota; class Bacteroidia; order Bacteroidales; family UBA10428; genus UBA5072. Next base: position 30,108 of record CAZUBW010000022.1, read on the forward strand.
TTGACCGCATTACAACCCTCTCGCGAAACCGCGTAATGATCGGCGAAAAATGGATACCCGTCGGGGAAAACTACCGCGAAGCCTTCCGGAAAAGGATGTTTGAATAGAAGGCTGTTGGCTATTGGCCATTGGCTGTTGGCTATAGGCTAACAGCCAACAGCTAACAGCTAACAGCCAACAGCTAACAGCCAACAGCTAACAGCTAACAGCTAACAGCTTCTTCAAATATAGCTCTTCACAAAACACGAAATCTTCCAGTCCTTTTCCACTTTTTCCAGCACAACATAAATCAACCCGATGGAGGTAGCAGGCGACCCGTTATACGTCATTTGTTGCGTTTCCCTTAGGATAACCCATGCCGTATTGCCCATGATTTTCATGTTCAGAAAATCTTTCTCCACCCTGAACTGATCAACACCCACCCAATCGGTGTACTTGGTAACTGTATCAATTTCGGTTGAGCGTTTCTCCCAACCAGTGGTAATGTAATATACCGAATCCTGAATATTAACACGTGTTTGGTATGCGTCGTGCACATAATACTCCTTTTGTTTTGCAGGATTCTTGTCAATCCAGGCCTGGGTTTCCCCGTTGATAACCGCTTTGATAGCTTCCTCATCAGAAACCCCATTCCCATCTGATCCGCACGAGAGAACAAAAAAAAGCAGGCAGGCTGAGCAAATAAGGCAGGCAAAGTTCTTCATGACTGTAATTTTTATGTTGGTTTAGATCATCCGCTCCAATCAAATAGCCATGATATAGTAGAAAGTTACAAAATAAAACGGGTGAAAACAATAGGTGTACTAAAGATAAGACAAAGGGAAAACAGGATTTACTTATGATTTTATATCTGCCTTGGATTTTCCATAGTATTTTTATGGGTTTTCAATAATAAACCCCATCTTTTCGGGATGATCCCGGACCAACACATGGCTGCCAAACCTGAACAGGTAAATCCATACGAACAGATCGCCGAAACCTCCTGCTGAAAGCAGCAGGCCAAAGGTGGTAATCCATTTCACACCGGTGATCAGGCCAAACAACAGCGGAATTAGGCCAAGGATTATGAAAGGTGCAATGCCGGCCCGCCGGTAGTGTTTCACCTTTATGGCGTCGGAGCAATGGCAATATGGCGAGCCCATGGTTTTGCTGAAACCAAAGGAAACAGACTTAAAGCCGTGGGGAGCGTATAGTGCAAACACCAGTCCGTGAATCAGTTCGTGTACCACAATGGCCAGCAATACCAGGGAAAATTTAAGCCACATGGGAACGTCAAGTTGCATCAGGCTTTCGCGGTCGTCCCATATTACGTTGAACAAATATCTTCCCCCCAGAAAAAACACCACAATAGCCGCCATAAGCCCCCACATAATCACCGGGCTTTCGAAGGTGATTTCGCGGGAAACCCCGGTATTGTCATATTGCTCAGAATCAACGGAACTCATGCCCCTGTAAATAATGTATTTCCTTGCTTAAAAAATCCGATATATGTTGCAATGTTAGACAAAAATTCTGCAAAAGCTTTTTCAATATACAATAACCGGCTTACAATTATTAATTTTCACTTTAATGGTGTCAAAAACTAACGACTTAGCTGATATTTCCAGTTTAACCAACAACCCTTCATTATTAGCCGGCTTGGATTGATCGAAAATGAAATTACCAAGACTATAAAAAACAGGTACCTTATTGATAAGCTCAACGGTTTGAATTGTATGGGGATGATGTCCGATAATACAATCTGCCCCTGCGTCAATTAGCATCTGAGCCTGTTGTTTTTGTTCTGTTGTTGGTTCAAAAGTATGTTCAGCACCCCAATGCAACTGCACAATGACCAGATTATCCCGATCAGCTTTCTTAAGCGTCTTTATCTTCCCGGCAATTACATGAAATGACTCCTCACAAATGCATGGTTTATATTCAAAGTAGGTCCAGTTTTCCGAAGGTACCTGAAGCGAGGATAATAAATACACTTTCCTGGGATAGGCCGACAACAAAAAGGGTTCACATGCCATATGGGCATTTTTACCATAGCCCAATGGTACAAGATGATACCTTAAAATATTGTTATAGGTATCGGAAAGCCCTTTCCTGCCCTGATCCATGGTATGATTATTCGCCATATTCAGGTGCGTTATACCATGCTTTTGGAGGGACTCCAGCCATTGCGGTTCAGCCCTGAAAATGAACTTTTTACTGATTGGTTGATGAATAAGGGTTGCAGGACACTCCAGGTTAGCGATAACATAATCGCAGGTATTAAAAAGACTATCAATACTTTGATGAAACAACCCATCAACTCCCTGGTAGTTGATACGATCCCGCACGCCTCTGTCGAGCAAAAGATCTCCTGTAAAAACAATCTCAAGCAGTTTGTCCTTTTCATCAGATTCTTTACAGGATATGGTTGCCAGCAACAAAATTATGATCAGGAATGTGTGCCTAAGACAATGCATGTATTTCTCACTTTTCTCATTAGCAACCTGAGCTGTAAAATATCTTTTCGTTTGATTCCGGAGGTTTAATGTCCAAAATTATTTCCTTTACCCAATCAGGTATCTTTGGCGCATCATGCTTATTGAGCATTTTTTGCCATTCTTCATCAGTCAAACGAGTATTCAGGGGCATGGGGAATTCATAATAACTGAAAACTGCCCCTTTTGTTAAATACAAATAGCCTTCTATTTCAACCACTACATATATATCATTCACATTCCCGGTGGCCACATGCAGTATACCTTTCTCGGGATTATTATTAGCATTTGACGTATAAATGTCAGCTACAACAGCCACAGAACGATCAGGGCCCTTGACATTGTCCCATCCATCGAGATACTGATCCTTTTCCTTAACAAGTGACAAAGTGATCCATTCGAAAGTACTGCCAATGTATTCAATCTGTTGATATTCCTGCTCAGATAAGGCAACACCTGATAATTCCTTTTTGCTGATGTTCAGTAAGAATTCTGCATTCTCTTTCAGCCTTTCAGTAACAGCCCTGATATCATCTGTTGACAAATTGTTCTTTTCAAGCATTTCTGTAGTCATGGATATCAGGTCATTAACTGTTTCCCAGTATCCGATATTCGGTTCTACATAGGCCACTGTATAGGGAGCCGGGGGACCCCCATCGCCACATTCGGCAGCCATAGGCTGTTCTGCATATAATATAGCATCATGCTTAAGCTCAGCCCACGAAGCCAGCGAAGAATTAAGGTTTTTCTTGTCCCATGCGCTAGTTTGCATAAAAGACGGATATTCACTTTTAGTTTGCTGTAACTTCAGCAAACTCTCCATCCACTTGTTATATAAAGTTGCGTTCCAGTCTATCTCCTTCATCTTGCCTTTCATCGCTGCCAAAAGCTGAGCATATTTGTTCCATTTTTTATCTTCGTCCAATTCATTCATAAGAATATTCTCGGCACTGGCACTCCCCAAAGCCGCCATAACATCAAGTCCTTTGGGATATGGCCGTTTTGAAACACTGCTTTCCACATCAATTAACTCCTGCAGTATTTCATTATCTGACAGATAACGTTGAGGTATAAAATTGATTTTATCTACACAGCTAAGTGCTACCTTTGGTTTAATCCTGTTTTGTGCATCAGCCAGTTCCTTAACTGCCTTTCTAAATTTTCCAAGGGAGCCTTTTTGGTCATAAAGTTCTTGTATTTTCCATTTTTGCTCACCAATCAACTCTGCAAGCTGCAAAAACGAAACATTGTCGGGCATTCCAATAATAAAAGAAACCGGATCCATGATAGCTTTATAATCCCTGGGCATTTCTTTTATTTCAGCTGGTGGATCAACCAGGGCTACAGCGCTCATAATAGCTCTTTTAAGATGTAAATCATTATCAAGACAAAACGGAACCACCTGAAGCCATGTCATTGATCTGAAGTATCTTATCATCTTTTCAGACCGTGTATAGTGACCCCGGGGCTTAAATAAGCTATAGGGAAATTCAACATCTCTGTAATCGAGGAATTCAGATGTCGCATCACGTTGACTTTCAACTTTTGAAAGTTCCTGGTTGTACATTTTTTCGTACACATTTGGCACAGCAACTTTTTCTCCTGTTAACAGTGTATGTGCAATGGCATAATAGGTTGCGTTGAAATCAGCAATGCTTTTGATATCCTGACCGGAAGAATTTTCTGACAGGTCTTTATTATAGGTTATCATGTGCTGGCAAATACGCGTTAATGCCGGAATGAATTTTTCCTCCTCGATAGTCCGTAACAGGTATCCAAAATACATGTGAAACAGTTGCATGAACATATCAGTAGTTACAAAATGAGGGAATTGCTGGTAATCATTCTGCTCATATAAATGAAAAAATTGAATATTCGAATTGGGAACAATTACAAAACCATTCTTATCTAACATTTTCAGCAATTCCGGCCCAGTCTCTTTTAACTGAAACAGATTAACTATGTTGGATGTATTGGCAACTTTTCTTCCATCACGGGTTAAAAAATTCTGTTTAAGCAACTCGGTTTCGCGCTTTAGCAGATTGTTTAGGAATTCCTGCTCCTGAACGGTATAGGAAATTGGTTTTATTTCATCCCCTTCTTCTTCTGCCCAGTAGCGATCTTCCATTCGCTTATTATACCAACTTGTAGTAGAAAAAATAGCCCTGAGATCTGCTTTCATAAAACAATAACCCTGCCGGGCAGCCAGGGCATTTCTCAAAAGCCTAACATCAGATAAACTTAGTGTAGTAATATCTAAGTTAAAATCCACACTGTCTTTCAAGGCTTCCAGATCAATCCCCACACCGGTATTTGTCCATTCATCGGCATTTTTATTTTCCTGGGATACTGCTGTGCTTTCAGTTATCGCTACTTTTTTCCCATCACCCTTACACGCCAAAATAATAAGCGGGAAAAATAATAATACGAGTTTTTTCATGATGGTTTAGTTTTATGGGCATTTTTAATAGTTTTTCGTGCCTGGGAAAGTTTCTTTTCCCGGACAATATATTGGTTAAAGGCAAGTCCAAATCCTTCCCATGCGTACTCTGCCACCAAATAACGGCCACTTTTCTCTTTTTCGATACTCCAAACAAACGAACCATTTGCTAAAGAAACAACCCGGAAATCCTCCAGGGGCTGACCCAACCTGGATCCCAACCAAAGTGGCCTGATTCTTCCTTCGTAGTTTTTAAAAATAAACAGTCGTTTGGCGTACGTTGAATCAAACCGTGTTTGTTTGATCACGCCCACCAGCACATCAACCATACCATTATGATCAATATCACCGGTTGTACATCGAAAAACAGGATAAGGTAATTCCCAACTATCAGTGTAATTATCAGATACCAATTGCAGATAGTATAAGGAATCATTTTCTTTTACAAGCTTTATATAAGAATTTGTGGAAAGATCGGTATAGTTTTCTTTTTTTGAGCATGAAATAGAACCAGTAAATATCAATACTAACAAACCCTGAACGATAATTTTCAGTAGAGAGCGCCTCATAACAACCTGTAATTACAATTCGGACAAAAACATGGTATAAAACCGATAAGCCAATGTGAAAATACTGATATCCTAATAACTATTCCAAATATCAGGTTTAATCAAATGTAGGAAAAAATTGTTAAAATCCGTAACTACACTACCCGCATATGCCTGTGTTTAAATACCAGGGCGCCGATGGTAAAGTATAAAGCCGTCAGTAACAACAGCGCAATGAGTTCAGGCAGGATATCTGCCAGACCCATATTCATCACCAAGGCCTTATTTAATGCAGATATGGCATGTACCGGCGTCATAAGTCCCTGTACCGTAAACGGGTAGCCGGCCAGTGTGAAAAGCGCTTCACTTTGCATGGGAAATGCAGCCCCGGTGAAAAACATAAACAGAAACATGGGAAAATTTCCGGCAATCAGCACCTCGTTGGCCGATTTGGTAACTGCAGCAATGATCAGGCTGAAAGCAATAATTGAAATACTGGTAAGTATGGCAACAATCAGCAGTATACCCAATGATCCCTGATACTCAAAACCAAGCATGATGGCCATCGAAAGGGTAAGAAATACCGACACAACTCCAACAAGCACCTGAACCAACCCTACCCCGGCTAAAAACTCCATTACATTAACCCTGGACAACTTCAACCGCAGAATTGTTTTGTTCTCTACTTCTGAAACAAAAGCTATGCTTGCTGTAAACATCAGCATAATGATTGAAACAATGAGGATTCCAGGAACAACCATGCTGAAATCATCAAGACGACCCGACGAACCCAGGGCTGTTTCGGAAACTTTTACCAACCGCCTGTCCGAAGTTGACTTTAATACAAACTCATTTAATAAATCATTCACATAAACTGCGCTGATCAGATAATCAACGCTGGTCAGATCGCCTATAAATTCAACCTTTGCCTTGCTTATGCTATCATAAGCGTAACCGGAATGCAAACTGATCGAAAATGATTCGGGTATAATAATCAGTGCATCAGCATTTTTTGTTTTCAACAGATCAACCCCGCTTTCCCTATTAGCTACCACGTCGGTAAAAAATGGCAACACAACACTATCCCCGGTGCGTTCATTGAAAGCATCAATAAACTGGCTGCCGTAATTCACAGACTGTTGAGATACTATCATCCCTGCATCGTTATTAACAAATACAATTTCATAGGTTGGCTTTGACGATTCAACAATGAGGTAGTAAACAAAAATAAAGAATGGACCCATCAGCAGCGAGAGCAACAGAAGCCAGTAACTCCTCACCTGCTCGCGTAAACTCTTGAAAAAAACGCTAAATAGCTTCATTATCTTAAATTTCGTCCGGTTAAATGAATGAAAACATCTTCGAGTGTATTTTCCCGTAACCTGATTTCCGCCAGCGGAAGACCAATGTCCATTGCTGTTTGTTTTATTACCGGCATTACTTCAATCAGGTTGGAATGCTTTACCAAAACAGCTGATGGTTGTTTCTCCAACACCTTAACATATTCCGCTATCAGGCAAACAAAGCGATCGATTAACTCACTGTTACTGTTCACCGGAATAATCTCCAGCACATCTCCTTCACCAACAGTTTTTTTCAGGTTATGGGGTGTATCAAGCATCAGCAAGCGGCCAAAGTCGATGATGGCAATGCGGTGTGCGAGCCTGTCGGCCTCATCCATATTGTGTGTAGTTAGGATAACCGTTTTTTGGGTGCCCAGATGCCTTATAAAATCCCGCACCAATACACGACTTTGCGGATCAAGTCCTGCTTCAGGTTCATCAAGAATCACAAGCTCCGGATCATGAATCAGGGCAAGGCATATACCAAGACGCCTTTTCATACCACCCGACAGATGATCTGCCCTTACGCCCGATTTATCTGTCAATCCCAGCATACTAAGCAGGTTTCCGGCTCTTTCGGCTGCCTTCCGGGCCGACAAACCATACATTTTTCCGATAAACACCAATTGTTCTGAACAGGTTAACCGGGGATAAAAAATGTTTTCCTGCGGACAATAACCAATAAGGGATTTGTAAACACTTAACTGCCTGCCCATATAGCTGATGCTTCCGCCTGTAGGTTCCAGTAAACCACACATTATACTAATGGTAGTGGTTTTTCCGGCGCCATTGGGCCCCAGCAGACCAAATATCTCATTTTCCCTGATTTCCAGGCTCAGGTCGTCAACGGCGGTAAAGCTTCCAAATTGCTTAACCAGTCCACTTACCTCAATGATTGACTTCATGGTTTATCTTGTAAGCTGGTTTTTAATTATTCTGCCACCTGCTGTTATACCTTCAGCAAATCGTTAACAAAAATTCTGCGGATTTCGGCTTCCACTTTCTCAGGAGTAAGGGATGGCTCAATGAGCATATAGCCCAGGTATCCGTCGAGGCACGATATAAGCGATACTGCCCGCGCATAGGCATCACAGTTTCTGAAAATTCCGGATTCCTGTCCCTCCAAATACAGGGCTTCAAAAAAAGCGAATATACCTCGGGTAGATTCCTGGTAAAGAGTCATGATCTTTTTGTTGCCAAACGATTCATTCATGGTTAGAAAATAAAGATTCAACTCGCGCCGGTGGTTGTCCCAGTATTTTAAATACTGATGCATAAACTCAAGGAGACGATCAGCCACCGAGTTACATAACTCCAACCGTTTCATGATTTCCTGCACCGGTTCCAGAAATCGCTGGTTAACGGCAAGCAAAATTTCCACTTTACTGTTGAAATGATGATAAAGTCCGCCCTTGCTCAACCCGGCACGTTTAGCAATACTCTCCATGGAGGTTACCGGATATCCTTTTTCCGTGAATTCGCAAATCGCAGCCTCAATTATATCATTTACCCTGGTTATTCCTTTTTCGTACATGTAATATTAAAAACATACCGACGGTCGGTTTGCAAATATACATTTTTTTCCATTCCAACCGGTCGGATTATTTTATTCTTTTAGTCTGCCTGAAACACTAAACGCTTATAACCGGGCTTACCTATTTGCCAATTTCTTTGACTGGACATCCCGGAACCTGCAACCTCAAATACCTGTTTCACCCTTTAACAGCGCTATTCCCTTCAATAAACCGTTCCGCCGGTTATTCATGTCCTCGCAGGGGTGTGTGCATATTGCTGTAAGCTTGTCGAGCTGCGGTTCAATCAACCTGATAAACGCATCCACTTGCATGGAGGTTTGTTCAGACAGTTCCAAAAAAGCCAGTATACGCCTGTCAAGATCGTCGTTATATTCCTGTTTCAGGGTTCTTTCCTTCAATTGAGGAAGGATGTCATCACAAAGTCCCTCACTGTTCAAATGAATGCAAGGTTTGCACAGGTCGTCGGCACCAACAATAAATTCAACTTTGGTTTGCGGATTTTCCAGGATAGCCGCCGTAATAAAGTGTTGAGCATGCCCATATGGATGTGGCAAAACAGGCCTACCCTGACCAATATTCCGGATAATATCAATCAGGTGGTGGGGACGTAGCATTATCACCGGTGAATTCATAATTTTGTGTTAAAACTAAGCAATACTTTCCATTACCCGTATCCCCGCTTCGATATAAAAACAATAAAACTTATCTTTGGAATGAACATAATAAGAAATGCCATGAAATACACTTTGATATTATTGATATCAACGCTAATGCTGTTGAGTAACTCTATTTCAGCACAGCAAAGCGCCTGTGCGCCCGACCCCATTGCCAGGCTTTTTAATGGCAGTAACCTCGATAACTGGACCTTTCACCTGAAAGACCCTGCTGTGGATCCCACAACCGTCTTCATGGTTAAACATGCCGCTATCCACATTACCGGGGAACCTTTCGGCTATATGCGCACCAGGGAGCAATACAGCAATTACAAATTGCATCTCGAGTGGCGCTGGCCCGAAGAAGCTTCAAACAGTGGCGTTTTTGTTCACATGCAAACCCCCGACGCTATCTGGCCGCCATGCATCGAGTGCCAGCTTAAAGCCGGAAATGCCGGCGACTTTGTTTGCATGGCCGGTGCCGATATGAATGAGCGTGCCGACAAGAACAGTATTGTCGTGGCCAAAATGAACCCATCCAACGAGGTGGCCATTGGCGATTGGAACACCATGGAAGTGATTTGTAACGACAACACCATTGAAGTATATGTTAACGGCGTGTTGCAAAACAAAGCTACCGGTGTAACGCTCTCCAAAGGTTTTATATGCCTTCAGAGCGAAGGAAAAGCCATTGAATTCAGAAATATCTACACCACCAAATTATAAAGCGGAAATCACCACCACCATTTCACCCCTCGGCTGGTTAGCAGTAAAATGCCCAATCAGCTCAGGCAAAGAACCCCTGATGGTTTCTTCGTGCATTTTTGTCAGCTCGCGCGAAACTGCGCACCGGCGTGTATCGCCCATCACGCTTTGTAATTCCTGCAGGGTCTTTAGGATACGATGCGGCGACTCATAAAGAATGATGGTGCGGGGTTCGTTGGCCAACTCACCCAGGCGTGTTTTACGGCCTTTCTTGTGTGGCAGAAAACCTTCGAAACAAAATTTATCGCTCGGAAAGCCTGAATTCACTAACGCAGGAATAAGGGCTGTGGCCCCCGGTAAACACTCAACAGGCACGCCTCTTTCGATACAAGCCCGCACCAGCATAAAACCCGGATCGGAAACAGACGGCGTGCCGGCATCACTCACCAAAGCAGTGGTTTCTCCGGCAGCAATGCTGTCAGCAATCATTTCTGTTTTCTGATGTTCGTTGAAGATGTGATACGACTGCAGCGATGTTGTAATCTGGTAATGATTGAAGAGCTTTCGTGTGGTACGGGTATCCTCGGCCAATACGCGACTGACTTCCTTCAGCACCCGTATCGCGCGTAAAGTAATATCCTCGAGGTTGCCAATGGGCGTAGGAACAATATACAGCTTACTCATGCCTGTGTTTAATAAACTTACGGCGAATGATGTCGAGCAACAATTGCACGGGTTCACTGTCCATGTCCCAGTTGAAATACATGATCATGTAATTATAGGCATCATTAAAACTTGCTGCTTCATTTAAAAAATGAATGGCGCTCTCGAACTTCGCATTGTCGCCATTGAACAATTCTCTCACAAAAGTGTACCTGTCATTGATACCAATAGCCTCCATCAGGTTTTTAACGGGTTTGGCATGACTGAGCGTATCCTCTTCTTTGGCCATTTTCTGGTGCAATCGTTCATGCAGTGTTGGCGCACCCTGAAACTGATCCGCCAGGGTTTTGGGCTCTTTTTTCTCTTTAACTGGTTTTACAACAGTTTCAGCAGGTTCAGTAATTTTTTCCGGTTCCGGGGCTTTTGCAACACCTGACAGAATTTCTGCAGCAGGTGCCGGCTGCTGCTCATCCACCACCGCCTGAGCTGGTTTATCCTGAGCAGGAGGTGTAATTTTCGGTTCAGGTGCTTTGGATGCTTCCGGCGTTTTGACAGTTTCAGCCACCGGAGACTTCAAAACCGGATTTCCCGTTGACTCCTGTTTTACCATCAGCATCAGTTCATATACATTGCGCATTTTTTGCAATGCCAGGTCAATGTCAATGCCTGGGATGCGACCATCGTCGGGAAAACTGCCGATCAGCTGCTCAATTTCCTTCAGACTCTCTAAGGCCGCTTCAAATGTATGCCTGTAACTCATTGGATTATTTTATAAATATATTCGTTTTAATGTCAGCCGTTACAAATGTGCTGATTAACCATCTATGGAAGTGTTGATTTTATCTGGACATGTTGGGTTACCAGGTCATTCCAGGCAACACTGTTTAGTGCCGGTTCGTTGCTTTTCAGCTCGTTCCAGGTCGCGCTGATGTTTTCGATCCGGTTCTCGTCGCTCGGGTGAGTACTTAAAAACTCGGGGATTCCTGTACCGGCGGCGTTCTGCTCTGTCAGCATTTTCTGAAAGAATCCGCCCACTCCCAAAGGATTGTACAATTCGGTATCGGCAGTATAATAAACTGCATACCGGTCGGCTTCATTTTCATTTTTCCGGCTGAAAGCCAGAATGGTACCGTTTAGCGCCAGACTCGAGAGAATCTGTTCCAACTGGGTGGCTTCATTCCCCATTAATATGGAAAGGAGCACTGAAAAACCGTATTCCTTAGTCATGGCCTCTGTGCTATGCCGGCGGTCGGTATGTGCAATCTCGTGTCCCATGACACCTGCCACCTGGGCACCATTGTCGAGGTACTTGAGTAAGCCGGTATAAATATAAAGATAGCCGCCCGGAGCCGCAAAAGCATTAATCACATCACTGTTGATCACAGTAATTTTCCAGTTGAACTCATCGCGGTACATAATTTCCTCCGAAGCCAGGATATTGTTCATCATGGATTCGAGATAAGTATAAACCGCCGGGTATGCTGTACGGCTGAGTACCGGGTATTCATCCGGACTTGCCTGTACGGCCGAATCGAGCTGTTCACCAAAAGCAATATCCTGGGAAACGGTGAAGAAATTCAGGTCGTTATCCTTTGAACAACCAAACATGGCCAACATGGCCATCCCAATAATAAAAGCACTGAATATTCTCATCACATCGGCATTAAATCAACTTAAAATTAACAATAATTCTTTAGCGTAAAGATACAAAACCTTCATAAACTGTACTTGAATGTATAAACCTGGTTGTTATATGCTTTTCATTTCATCGGACGCATGTTATTATTGACAGGGTTGTCGGGAACCTACATGATAGCATCTTTTATGCTATTGAATGAATTCTTGTTCATGCGGGTTTCAACTGATAATGGATTTCCTATTTTTGCACTTCCATTATAAAACGCAACATGAAGAAATTAATTATTGTATGGCTTTTCTTTTTACCGATAGCGCTAACAGCCCAACAACTCCAGCTTCATTACGATTTCAGCAACGACCGTGAATACCTGACCACTACCCTGGAGATGTTCAGACCTGACAGTCTGGGGTCGACCTTCTTTTTTGTTGATTTCGACTTCAACCTTCCGGGAAGTCCCCGCAGCATGTCAGCCGCCTACTGGGAAATAGCCCGTGAGTTTTATATTCCGGGGTTGCGGAACAACCCGCTTTTCGACCAGCTTACCTTTCATGTCGAGTACAACGACGGATTCACTGCCTACAAAATTGCCGGTGACACGCTGGGAGCGGCCAGCTACAACAGTGTGTTCCTCACTGGCTTTGGGCATCCCCTGCGCATCGGAAAACTAATCCTGAGCACGCAATGGCTCTGCCGCATGCCACGCGGCATGGATAAACCCGACTTTCAGTTCACCCTGGTATGGTATCAGCCGGTTTTCAGCAACCGCCTGTTGCTGACGGGCTATGCCGACTTTTGGTCGCAGGATAAAATGGCCAACCCCGACAGAAAAGAGTTGGCTTTCCAGGCCGAACCCCAGCTGTGGTTTTTGCTTAATCCGCACCTGGCCCTTGGTGGTGAAGTTGAGATAAGCAAAAACTTCCCAGTCGGACCAAACGACTGGGAATTCAGGCCCACCCTGGGATTGCGCTGGGAATTCTGACAAGAAATAGTTTCCTGCCGGACAGAAACAAAAAATGGGCTATTTTCGCTCCTTTGCCACGAGATAATTATACCATGATCAGATACAGGTTTCCCTTACTGGTTTTACTCATACTGGCAGGTGCAAGCGCATTCAGTCAGAAAACTGTCGTGTCGGGGCACATAGTGGATGATGAAACCGGTGAAGCCATACCCTATGTCAATATTGGTTACCTGCACAGCCTCACAGGTACCATCAGTGAAACCGACGGTTCTTTCTTTCTCTCCACCACCAGGGCTACAGATACCCTGATGGTTTCGAGCCTCGGATACGAAGTAAAGCGTTTACCAATTAGGATAGGTACTACACAAAATATCGAGATCAGGCTGGTACCTAAAAGCATTGCACTCGATGCTGTTGTAGTCAAACCGGGCGAAAATCCGGCTTTCAGAATCCTGAAGAAGATCAACGAGCACAAAAAACAAAACAATCCCGACAGACTTTCGGACTACCAGTATAAAGCCTATACCAAGCTCCGGCTCGACATGAACAATATCGACCAGAACTTTAAAGATGCCCGCTTACTCAGGGATTTTGGCTTTGTATTCGATTACATGGATTCTTCAGAGGTTTTCAATAAAAACTACCTTCCACTGCTCATCACCGAAACTGTTTCCAAATTATATCGTTCAAAAAATCCGCCGGTAAACCGTGAAGTGATCGAAGCCTTTAAAATCAGCGGCATCGAAAACAAAACCGTTTCGCAATACACCGGAAAAATGTACCAGCATCTGAACATATACGACGACTTCATCCTTTTCTTCGATCCGGGTTTTGTGAGTCCCATTGCCGATGTAGGCCGGCTATACTACAGGTACCTGCTTGAGGATAGCGCCAGTATCGACGGAACATGGTGCCGGAAAATCTCCTTCCGCCCCAAGCGTAAACAGGAAAGAACATTTCACGGTTTTATGTGGGTGGCCGACACTTCTTATGCCATTAAAAAAGTACAACTGAGGGTTTCTGCCGACGTCAACCTGAACCTGCTAAAGGACATGGTAGCGACCTATGAATACGACCGGATTAATGACACCACCTGGTTCCTCACCAGCGAGGACCTGATCATTGACTTTAACCTGGCTGAAAAAACCTATGGATTCTTCGGCCGGAAAACAGCGGTTTACGATAGCATATACTTCGACCGGATGGTGCCCGAACCGGTAAAGAAAATGACTACCGATACCCACCTGCTCGAAAACAAGCTTGACCGTGAAGATGATTTCTGGGACACCAACCGGAAGGCCGAACTGACCAGTGAGGACAGTCGTATTTATACCATGGTCGATTCGGTGAAACAGGTACCTCTTTTCAAAACCATTAACACCATGGTAAACATGGTGGCCACTTACTATTTGGTGACCGGTCCCGTGGAAATTGGGCCTTATTACACCACTTTCAGTTCCAATGTCATTGAAGGTCCGCGGCTTCGGCTGGGCGGACGTACCAGCAATGCCTTCAGCACCAAAATCATGCCCGGAGGGCACATCGCCTACGGATTCAAGGATGAAAAGTTCAAGTACGGCTTGTATGTTACCTATATGTTCAACACCAATCCGCGACGTACCAGCACGGTTTCGTATTTTCATGATATCCGGCAACTCGGAAAAAGCGAAAATGCCTTTCTAGATGATAATTACCTGACATCCATCCTCAGGCGTAATCCGAATTACAAGCTCACCATGGTTGACCAGTTCAGTGCGCATTACGAACATGAGTGGGCGTTGGGTTTTTCCAATACCCTCAAGGTTATGCGGCAAAAGATCTATCCAACTGTTCATGTGCCCTTTGACGATATTATGCTGACAGACACGCTGGACCATGGTCCCATTACAGCTACCGAAATAACATTGAGCACTCATTTTGCCTACCGCGAAAAATTCGTATGGGGCATGTTTGAGCGCCGCAGCCTGGGATCAAAGTATCCGACACTTGACCTCGACCTCACCTATGGTCCGAAAGGCATTGCCGGTAGCCAGTACGATTACTGGAAAATAAGGTTAAAAATCAGCGATAAGATGGAAACCAATCCTTTCGGTTACCTGAAGTACAGGATCACTGCCGGCAAGATTTTCGGTACTCTTCCTTATCCCTTACTGAAATTGCATGAAGGCAACGAAACCTATGCATACGATCCCCTGTCGTTCAACATGATGAATTACTACGAGTTTGTAAGCGATGAATACCTGAGCTTTTTTGCCGAGCATCATTTCCAGGGCTTTTTCCTGAACCGTATACCCTTGTTACGTCGTTTACACTGGCGTGAAGTTGTTGGATGCAATATACTCCTGGGCAACCTGTCCGATAAAAACAAAAATGTAATGGCATTCCCGGACGGGTTATCGGGTTTGCACGAGCCTTATTACGAAGCCGGAGCCGGAATCGAAAACATCTTCAAACTTTTCAGGGTTGACGCCATCTGGCGTTTTTCGTACCTCGATCATCCGAATATCAGCCCATTTGGTATCAGGGCGACCATGCAGTTTTCTTTCTGAAACTATATAAACGCTCTGCCGGTTATCATGGTCAGGAACCGGAATTTTTACTTGACCAGCTCAAACACTGGCGTTCCCGTGCAGGAATTGGGAAAAGTAATATTCAGGAAAGTCGATAGCGTAGGCGCAATGTCAATAATGTCAACCTGGCGGGTAATATTTCCCCTGCCTACTTTCCAACCGTACCAGATAAGCGGTATCCTCGAATCGTACGAATATGAAGATGTTCCACCGGTTGATCCGTCACTTTTCTCAACCCATCCGGCCTTCAGGTTAATGATTACATCGCCCGAACGTTTCTGGTTATAGCTGTTCTGAATTTTGCGGTAAATGCCTTCGGTAAAATTGGCTGTTTGCAACGTGTGTGCGGTAATGGTGTTGGCCACCCCCGAAAACTGAAGCATAAACTGTGCAATATATTCCTGCATTTGGGTCAGCGACAGCTTAGAATCCTCGATAAGGGTATGGTTCAAATAGATTTGCTGAGCGTGATAAGCCCTTATCCATTCGCCCCGTCCATAAGTATTGTTGAGTGCGCTTATTAACAACGATAGCGCTCCGTTCTGGTTGAAATAACCGGCCGGAATTTTATTGTCGCTCAGGTACGAAGGAATTTGCGCCACGCCATGGTCGGACGTAAAATACACCAATGCGTTTTCCTTTCCGACCTGTTCATCCAAAAAGGTAAGAAAATGAGCCAGCTCTTTGTCGAGTCGCAGAAAGGCATCTTCTACCTCAACGGAATTAGGGCCAAACAGGCTGCCGATTTGTTCCAGCGATGTGAAGCAAATGGTGAGCACATCTGTAATATCGTCCTTCCCCAATTGTTCATTTACCATCAGGTTAACAGCAAAATCCCTGGTATAGGTATTGCCAAAGGGTGTTTTATGGAGCAGGCTGTAATCGATTTTTTTCTTCTTTATTTCCGATAGTTCCTCCAGCAAATAGGGAAAACTTACCTGACCTTTTATTCCAGTCTCGTATTTGTTTTTATCGGGCAGACTTTCGGTGTACTGTTCAATGGGCAACAGGGTATTCCAGGTTTCCTGCAGGTAAATGTCAGGGAATCTTTTGGCATTGAAATCATCCACCCATTTCGGCAAACTGTCGGCATAATAGGTGCTGGTAATCCAATTGCCGGTGCGGGGATCGAACCAATAAACGCCATTGGCCGTGTGACCACCTGAAAAAATTCCCGGGGCAGGCTCGGGAGATATGGCATATACCTTCGACTGAAAATTGTTCGACAAGCGAAGCTCATCTGCAAAGGTAGTACACATAAGATTTTTAGGACTATAATGACCATTGTCCACATCGCCCCCGACTGCCTTTTGTTTTTGGTCCTCGGTGCTTTGTTCAATTCTGTCCTGCAGGAATAAGTACCACTCGCGTCCCACAACGCCATGATCAGCCGGAATGGTGCCTGTGGCAATACTGGCATGCCCTACACCCTGCTGCGAAAACAGGTAGTTAAAGCTGGTGTTCCGGCAATAAGTACCCCGGTTAACAAGCAGTTTAATACCGTTTTCTTCGAGCTTATCCCAATAGCGCTGAATGTAATCGTAGCGCATCTGACTCACTACAATTCCGACAATAATCTTTGGCTTCTCCGGGGGTATTATTACAAGATTCTGGGCATTAAGGGATTTTGGCAAAAAAAGGCAGACCGAAACAAGCAGCAAAATCAATCGCATAGTCAAAAGTTAGGTATGTATTATCTGAACGGCAAAGATAAACGATTGTTGTAACCACACAAGAAAAGTAATTAACCGCAGAAATGCGGATAACCTGGCGCGACAACCGTAACTTTCACTATTTTTACGCCAAAAGCGTTTTGGTTATGTTTAAAAAAGTACCTGTTACAGAACTAAACACCCGGATGGCAAGGTTTATAGGCCTCATGAACGCCAACCATCCACACTGGGAAATGGCTATTGTCATCAACAAAATCAACCTCTACTATTTTACCGGTACCATGCAGGAGGGCATGCTCATAGTAACCCGGGAAGGCGAAGCAAGACTGTGGGTCCGCAGAAGTCACGAGCGTGCCGTCAGCGAATCGCTTTTTACCTGCATCCGGCCCATGGATAGTTTCCGTGATGCAGCAGCAGCCTACCTTAGGGTTCCTGAAAGCGTACACCTCGAAACATCTTTCATTCCGGTGGCCTTTATGAAACTGCTGCAAAAATACTTCCCTTTTCGCGAAGCCCTGCCGCTCGACAACCAGGTTGCCCAGGCCAGGTCGGTTAAAAGCCCTTATGAACTCGACCTGATCCGCAAATCAGGGGAGCTTCACCGGATTGTCCTCGAGGAAAAAGTTCCGGAACTCCTTTACGAAGGCATGAACGAAGTTGACCTGGCCGGGGCACTCTATGAGCAAATGCTTCAGCTGGGACATCATGGCGTAGCCCGTTTTGGGATGTTCGACACCGAAATTGGCATCGGGCACATAGCCTTTGGCGAAAGCAGCCTCTACCCTACCAGTTTTAACGGCCCCGGTGGCAATTATGGCATGAGCCCGGCCGTGCCGCATATCGGAAACCGGAACCGAAAACTGAAGAAAGGCGACCTGGTATTTGTCGATATAGGTTTTGGCGTGGATGGCTATCACACCGACAAAACCCTCAATTATATTTTCGGTGGCAAGCCCGATCAGGCAATGCTGGAAGAACATAACAGGTGCGTCGACATACAGGATCGCCTGGCATCGCAATTGAAGCCAGGTGTTATTCCATCGGCTTTATATGAAAACATGATGAACAGCCTTTCACCCGCATTTCTCAAAAACTTCATGGGATTCGGGAACCGGCAGGTTAAATTTCTCGGTCACGGCGTGGGACTGGTGATTGATGAAGTACCGGTAATTGCCAAAGGTTTTGACGCCCCGTTTGAAGAAAATATGGTAATGGCCCTCGAGCCTAAAAAAGGCATCGAAAAGGTGGGCGTAGTCGGTACGGAAAACACCTATATCGTCACCCCGCAGGGAGGAGAATGTGTAACGGGGCATAGCAGGGGACTAGTGGTAGTTCAGTGACAAGAGACGAGTGACGAGTGACGAGGGACGAG
>CAZUBW010000023.1:0-48604 GCA_964618645.1 uncultured Bacteroidales bacterium
ATTCCCGGCTTAATACCTGCATATGGAACCTTATTCGGAGGGTCGAATTCTCCCAATCGCATTCTTATGGTAAACATGTTAACCAGCGCCCTGTCCATGTCGGCTTCGGTAATTAGGCCCTTTTCCAGTGAAGCTATGGCACTGGCCTGGTATACGTTGCCACAATCGCAGTCGACCCCCGATTTAAGGCCCATTGACGTTGCTTCTTCCGCATTTGTTGCAAAACGGTGACCGGTGAACATATCAGATATGGCTCCACAATCGCCGGTTACATAACCATCCATTCCATAGGTCTTGCGAATCACCGAGTCGACATAAAATACGCTTGCCGACATGGGTATGGCATTAACAGCATTGTAGGCTGTCATGATAGCCGGCAGGTTGTCTTTTTGGATCAGGGTCTTGTAGGGGAAAATATAAAATTCCCGGATGTCGCGGTCGTCCATATTGGAGCTGCCGTTATGCCGGTTGAATTCGGTATTGTTAGCGAAGTAATGTTTGCCACAGGGAACAGCCTTGATGTATTTCGGGTCGTCGCCCATTAATCCCCTGATAAAACCACTTCCAATCTGCGATACAAGAAAGGGGTCTTCACCAAAAGTTTCGGCTGTTCGGCCCCACCTGGGATCCCTGGCAGGTTCAATGACGGGCGACCAATAGGTAAGTGTAAAAATATAATCGTGGTTGAAACCCCTGGCTTCATCGGCAATGACATTGGTTTCGCGTTGGATCAGTTCAGGGTCCCAGGTGCAACCCACCGCAACACTGTTTGGAAACGATGTGGCAGTCATTCCGCTGTTATCGTTTCTGCCCATAACACCATGCAGGGCCTCGCCCCATACATCGTATTTTTTTACACCCAAACGCGGAATGGGCGGCATGGTATTACCAAGCTGGCTTTGTTTTTCTTCAGGTGTCATGCGCGAAACCAGGTCGGCTGCACGTTCCTTAAAAGAATAGGATGTATTGAGATAAATGGGTGTTTGTGCTTTTAAGGTATAAGGCAAAAAAACCGCTATGACGAACCCGAGAAATACCAGCATCGTGATGAAATGTTTATCCGATCTGAGGCATGTTGCAGGATGATGGCATGATAACTTTGTCATAGCGCAGTTATTAAGCTTGTGTGTGATGGGTAAACATGTATTTTTCATCTTCTTAATGTTTTAATGGGCTGATAAATGGGTTCACACCATTACAGCATAACTATTTTTATTTGTGTAAAGGAATGTGCGGGAAAAGCATGGGTTAGCCTGTTTTTGCCTGTTTTTATCTCATTCACCACCGGCTTGTATTGGTCCTGGTTATCGAAAGTAAAGGGAGCCTTGAGATCACCGGTGATTACTGCTACTTCGGCCTTTCCGCCAAATTCACCCGAAACAGGCAAAATATCGGTTGTAATGGCATCTTTTTCGTGCCGGTTGACCACATTGATGTAAAGTGTTTTATTTTCTTTGGAATACACGGTACTTACATCCAGGTAAGGGATTCCTTTATACTTTTCGGTACCGAAGGTATCACAGGCAACCCAGGTGTCAACGGAATTGCCCAGGCAATTGTTGGAATATGCTTTGAATATGTAGAATAAAGGCGACTTGTAAGTGCCTTTCTGAGGATCGCTGGAAAGCAACGAAGTAAGCATCGTGAAGTTAGCCATCTTTACCACGTCGGCATTGCGAATGAAGGCGTTAAAACTTTGCGCAATGGGCAGAACCGACTGTAAATTACGCGACATGATCCCCCATTCATCAAAGGAAATGTAAATTGGATTGGTAAATCCCTTCATGGTTTTCACGGCATCAATTTCTGCTGCGGTAACGCGAATTTTTTCTTCAAAATCCAGGGCACTGGCTCCCATGTAAGTGTAATAATCGGGCGAATTCTCCCAGTAGCGGTGAATGGAAAGGTATTCAATCAGGTCGCCAAAGCCCGTAAGTACCTTGCGATTCCATTCAACCCACTGTCCGGTGGGCTCATAATACGACGACCCGGAAGCTACCAGTTGAATGGACTTGTCAACCGATAGCATGGCCTTTGCGGCTTCCCTGCCGACTTTGGCATACGTTTCGGCATCCATGTGTCCCAGTTCCCAAGGGGCGCCGTCTACTTCATTGCCGAGATCCCATATTTTAACATTATAGGGTTCGGGATGTCCGTTTTTGGCCCGCAAGTCGGAATAGTGGGTACCCTTTTTGTAGTTGCAGTATTCAAGCCAGTAGCAGGCATCCTGAATGGTGCCTAACCCAAGGTTCACGCACACCACATTTTCGCTGCCAATGGCTTTGTTGAGTGCAAACCATTCATCGGTTCCCACCTGGTTATTTTCAATGCCTCCCCATGCCAGGTTTATGCGAACAGGGCGCTTTTCTTTCGGGCCTATACCGTCTTTCCAGTCGTATCCCATGACAAAATTACCACCGGGCCAGCGTATGTTGGTAATCTTAAGCTCCTTCATGGCATCAATGTAATCTTTTCGGAATCCATTCTCATCGGCAAGCGGTGAAGACGGGTCGTACAAGGTTTTGTAAAGTGTGCTGTATGTTTGGTCGTTACCCAGGCCCATTCTGGCGCCACTGAAATTAATGGGCTCCATAAACACCCCGTAAATGTGAGGATCAATTTCAGCAATGGTTCTTTCAATGTCAATTTTGATTTTTGCTGTCGCTTGTCCCGAAAGGGCTAACGGAAATATTATAAATAGGGCAATCAATGTTTTTTTCATTGTGGATGGTTTTGTTTAATTTTAAAGCTGTGAGGCTCATAGCTTCTAATAGAATCTTACCCAGTCTATCTCAACGGGCTGGTCGTTGGTTGAAATCACCACCAGGTTTTGAACCCCGGGAAGCGGCTTTTTCACCTTGGCCGTTATGGTTTTCCATTGGTTATTCTTGGGAATGGTAATCTCAGCAAGGATGGGTCCGCTGGTGCTACCGAGCCTGATCTGAACACTGCCCCCGGTTTCGGAGCGCGTGTTTACCTGTATGGTCCTGGCTTTTTTATTACCGAAATCCACTGCATTGTATTGGATCCAGGCATCTTTTTTATTGAAGACTGTCTTCCAGCCATTGAACCGGTAGGATGTATCGATGAATTCCACAGTTGTTCCCTGCTCACTGATGAAACTATACCTGTCGATCTCAACCTGCTGCGAGGCTTTGGTCAGGCCCACTCCTCGGTGGGTGGGTATCACCTTGCGAATGGTACCATCGGCATTGAAAAACAGGCTGTCGATGCAAATGGCCCGGTTTTTATCGAATTTGGGCGAGTAAGCATTCTGGTGATAAAATAAGTACCACTGGTTATTGTATTCAATAAAGGAATGGTGGTTGGTCCAGCAGTTCATGGGCGATTCGTCCATAATAACGCCTGTAAATTTAAATGGTCCAAAGGGATTGTCGCCTATGGCATATTCAAGCCGTTCAATGGTATTTTCCACATGCGGGTAGGTCATGTAATAAATGCCGTTGCGCTCAAACATCCAGGGTCCTTCTTTCAAGCCCTTTGCAGGAAGTTCCTTTATCACCTGCGGCTCCGAAGACAGTTCCAGCATGTTGTCCTTTAGTTTTGCCACATAGATATTGCCTAATGACCAGTAGAGGTAAGCCTGACCATCCTTATCAATGAACACATTAGGGTCTATTCCCGGTAAATTTTTCGTGCCTGTAAAGTCTTTTATGGGTTCTGGTTGCGGCACATAAGGTCCTTCGGGCTTATCGGCAATGGCCACGCCAATGCCAAACATTTTTCTGCCGTTGACTTCTTTGGTGCTGTTGGCAGGAAAATAAAAATAGTATTTTCCGTTCCGGTAGATGCAGTCTGGTGCCCACATACTGTACGAGGTGGAATCAACCCATCTGACTTTGTTCTGGCTGACAATAACGCCGTGGTCGGTCCAGTCGGTAAGGTTATCCGAGGAGAATACATGATAATCCGCCATACAGAACCAACCCGGACGGCCCATGCCTTCTTTGGCAAGTATATCATGGGAGGGGTAAACATATACCTTTCCGTTGAAAACCCTGGCGGAAGGGTCGGCCGTGAACTGATCGCGGATAATCGGGTTTTGAGCCAGCAGTTGGTTGATGCCCAGAAACAAGGCAACAACCGGAAGATAATGCATAATTTTTTTCATAATGAATATCCAGGTTATAAATGGTTTTGAATCATGAATGCTTAGGGTATGGTAATGTTGTATCCCTGTAGCGAAAGCATTTTGGCCGCGTATCTTCTTCCAAGCTTCCGGTATCCTTCGGCATCGAAGTGCAGGTTATCGGGTCCATCGGTGCATCCCTGCGAAGGGATCACGTGGGCATTGGCAATGGTTTGTGGCAGGGTGGCAATGATTGTATTCATAATGGCACAAATGCCTTCCTGGTCAGCGTTTACTACCTCGCCGGCCAGCAGTGGCACCGAATCGGGGTTCAGACACAGATCGCTCAGCAGGTTATCATAAACAACCTTGACTTTCTGTGGCCACAATGTATCATTGGTATTGGATTCTCCCTGGTGCAGCAGTATCCCTTTGATGATACCGTCTTTTTGCGCCAGTTTTGCCATTTCCACAAGCCTGCCGTAAGGGTTTCCCTCATATTCGTCGATCATAGGAACCATCCACACCGGCGCCGCTGAAACATAAGACTGATATTGGTCCTTATCGAAAAGTTCAATCTTGCACCCGCCAATGGATACATTAATTACACCTACCCTGATGTTTTCGGGAAGATGTTCAACCATGGTTCTGCCAAAGTAATCGGCAGGGCCGAGGTTTGTCCTGCACCGGCACAGGGGAGGGATGGCCGGGTACCAGTTGCCCTTTTTTCGTTGCGTGTTTTCGCAATCAACGGCTGCCATTACCTGGAAACGAGGATTGACAGATGAGTCCTGTAATTCAGCACGGGCTGCTCCTTCCATATTCGACTGACCCAGGCAGAGATAGATATGAAAATCAGGGTCCTGACCGGCAATTTCTCCTCCTGTGATGAGCAATAAAGAGAAAATGAAAATGCCTGCTATGTGTTTCATGATATTTATTTTTGGTTGATTGTTCCTGTTATGTTTTGTAGATGATGTAACTGTGTATGACAATCTCCACCCGGGATAATGACCATTTTAGTCTTTAAAAAGCAGGGGCGCAAACTGGTAAAGACCTCTTCTCCAGCTTTGCCATTCATGGGCTGTTTTTGGTGATACATAGAAATGGGTATTCATTCCGGCTTCTTTCAGCTTTTGGGTGTTTTCTGCAGGATCGCCCCAGGGACCTCTCCTGGGATTTTCAAGTTCGCGACTGCCGTAGCTGATAAAAACCAGTTTAACTTTTTCTTTAAAGGCAGGCGATTTATCAACATCCTCAACGCTTATGCTTCCGCCGCTGAACATGCCGACATACGAAAACATTTCGGGATGCGCCAGGGTGATTACACGGGTTTGCATGCCACCCATTGATAACCCGGCCATAGCGCGATGCTGTGGATCGGCAATGGTACGGTATGTTGCATCAATCATCGGGATTACGTCATTCAGTAAAGTGTTCATAAAACCATTGGCCCAGCCTTCGGGAGGCCAGGGTCCTGCAGGACGTTCGCCCTGAGGTGGACGGGCCTGTTCCGGCATTCTCCAGGTACCATTTTCCATAACAATAATAAAGGGGTGTGCCTTTCCTTCGGCAATGAGGTTGTCCATAATCAGGTTGGCATGTCCCTGTCGGCTCCAGCCTGTTTCGTCTTCTCCACCGCCATGTTGCAGGTACAACACCGGGTAGCGTTTTTGTAAGTCCTGATCATATCCCGGCGGGGTGTAAATAAAACAACGACGCATACTGTTATTGGTCTTTGAAAAATAGATGTGTTCGCGAACCTGGCCATGCGGTACGTTTTTCAAAGCATAAAAATCCTGATCCGCGGCCGGGATTTCAATGCCGCTTCCCCAGCGGCTCGCACCATAGAAGTAAAGACTTCCCGGATCAGGTACCGAAGCGCCGTCGATGTTGAGCTGATAATAATGAAAACCTTCGTCCTGCGGGGCCGATTCGCCCGTCCATACGCCGTTCTCATCTTTTACCAGGTCGTATTTTACGGCCCCTATATCGAGCTGTACCTTTAGCGCTTCAGGGGCAGAAATCTGAACCCTTACCCTTCCTTCTGCATTTACCTGCGGGTATTCTTTTCCGGGTTGATTCACGGATGATGGTTTATAACCATCCGAAGAGGACTCTTTTTGCTGGTCGCTTATGTTGCCGGCAGATTGCGCTGAAGCAATACTGCATATCAGCATCAATACAAGGAGACAATTGGTTTTTTTCATAAGAATGTTGATTAGGGTATTTTGGTTAATAATTAAACTTCTCTTTTAGTGAGCCGGCCACTATGGCCGGCTCACGCTTCATTAAATAAAAACAGACTAACTAACTAATAAACCTGAATTTTTATTTGGATAAAAGTTCATTGACGGCGTTAGACAGCAGCACCCAGGCCGCTCCTGTGTCTATTACACATTCATTCTCGCCCCACAGGAAAGGCCAGTCGTCTTTGTTTTCGAGGAAATCGGGCTTAAGCAGCAACAATCCCGGAACAATACCTCCGGCTATGTAACTGAAATCGGCCCTGTTGTTGCCATAGGCAATTTTCTTTGTTTTTGTTCCCACGGTCAGTACAAACGAAAGGTTGTGGTAAGGATGACAACCCAGGATGTAGTTGATGCCCCTGAACACGTTTTCAGTGCCCATTACATCGGGGAAGAGCTTGTGAACATTATAGTTGGTGATGGCCCAATTTATGATCTGGGTATTTCCGGCCCAACCCCTCGATGAAATAGGTACGCCATATGGGTTTTCTTTGAAAAGGTTGTTATTCAGTTCTTTATACTTAATTGCATAGGCTTTCAACTTGTTCTTAAATGCTTCATCCATGTATGGGCAGGCCTGCAAGGCGATATTGATGCTTCTTTCGGTCGACTGTTCAAGTGCCGGCCAGATCAGTTCATTAAAGCGTTTTGCATATTGTTCCTCCTTGGTGGTGATATAAAGCTGCAATGCTGACGGCATTTCCATATTGCCCATGAACCGTGCAAAAAAAGTATCCTGTTGAACGGTCAGGTTTTTCTGGTCGTCCCACAGCCTTTTTGCTTCGGAGAGGCAATCGTCAGCCAGTTGTTCGTTGTAATCTTTCAGGGCACGGCTCGAGGCTGCCAGCGCAGCTATGGTCTGGTAGTCAAGGAACGATGAACGGTTGGTGAAAACCCACCTGTCGTCGGGCGTCCCGCTCGACTGGCCATCGGATTCATAGGGCTTCAGATTGGGATTGTACGGAAGATTATCGGTTTCGGTGGATGCGTCACCCAAATGATGATACTGGTGAAGATTTGGTACAATAATGCCCCTGACCGGAAAGCCTATGTTTTTGCACTGGGCCAGAATATTAAGTACGCCATGCTCAATCTGCTGGAGTATATCGGGCTTACCATCGGGCCTGTGTATATCTGTAAAACGGGTAGCCTGGTCGATGTAAGTCTGATCGCGTTCGATGTTGTATCTTTCCCAGGCCTCGGCAAACTGCAGCAGCACGCTGTTGTGCGAACCGGTTTGAATGTCAAAATCTCCGGCATCAAACCAGCCGCCCACAGCCAACCCCGGAATACGTTCAAACGGTTTGAATTTTGTGTCGGTCGTTGGCCCCATGCTGTATCCGTCAAAATGTTGATGATTTACAGGTGCCTGAATTGCATCATCGAGGTAGGGAACACCATGCCATACCCGGTAAGCCTCATTGACCTGCATATGGTCCATTTGTACCGGAAACCAAACATCCATGGTGGGATGCCAGATATTATCGTAAACACTGGCGTCAATGGCAAAGGTGTTGGTTTGCCGATCGCCATATTTAATAAAGTAAAGCCCGGTTTCTTTAACAGTGGAAAAATCGAACTTAACATAGTTATAGCGCAGGTATGCACCCCAGGACTGAACGTCGGCCGTTAATTTTTCAATGATTTCGCCATTTTCAGTTACCCTGTACAGTGATGCTTTCTGCCTCGGTGTATCTTTTTTATCAAGTTCAATTACGGCAACTTTTTCCTGGTTGGGATGATAGCCTGCCTGTGAAAAGCCTATCACCGGTGGTCTTACCCAGCCGGAGACAGCGTTAGGTTCCAGGTACCACTGCAGTACATTCCCGGTTTTGCCGGCCGGCAGTAAACTACGGACAATGAACCAGCCATTTTGAGCCAGGTTTCTGCCATCAAACAGCATTACTTCGGTTTCCGATGTGATTTTAATGAAACGCTCGGGATCTTCAGGTGCAAGCGCCAGCAATTTTCCGGCAGCCAATGGCCTGGGGTCGATAAACTCACCACGACCGCGGTCGTCAAAGGTGGTATGATTGGCAAACTGTGGTATTTTTTCTGCTGCCGGCCTGATAACGGTATTACCTGCCGGATACATAGGAAATGTCCCGGGTTTTCCGTCGGCCAGGTAGGTTTTTTCGAAGTAAGCGGCAGGTAAGAGTTCGAGGTTGAACCCGGCCTGTCCCTCGAGCTCCTGTGGCAGGGGTTTATCGAGATATACGCTTATGACAACCCCATTATCTTTTGGTGCAACGAGCACACGTGAGTTAAAATCATATTTTTCATAGCGCAATACAACTTCAATGGTATTGTTGTTTTTGTCGGCTTTACGGCTTACCACTGCAGGTATCAGGTCCCATTGTTCAGGAGTGTTTTGCAATCGGACCGCACCACCGGTAACTGTTCTTACACCATGATGTATCACCTCGATACCGGCTGTTTTCTCATCAAAGAAAAACCCATTGTATTCATTGCTGAATACCAATACATTCACGCCCTGTTTTTCGAAATAGCCAAGGTCGTTTACCTGAAGTTGCTGTGCCGATGCTGAATGGCTGCTGAGTATGCAACAGGCTGTTGTGAGGAAGAGCACCCATGCTGTCTTCAGTTTACTTTTGCGGGTGTTTAAACAACCGGGCATGATATAGGCTGCGGCAGTTCTTCTTTTGTTGTTTTTTTGCATTGCTTAAGTTTTTTGGGATAGATGTATTAATTTACCAGGACAAAGCCTCCGTTCGCCGGAATGGTCACTTCAACCTGCTGCTTTTTATTCATTTTCATCGACGTCATTCTACCGTTCAATTTTTCGTCGTCGGTATATTGCAATACCTCCATGCCGGGTTGGATCATGGGCAGATACAGTTTCATCTTCAGCAATTCCTTATTTGCGCTTACACCAGCAATATACCATTTATCGGCATTTCGGCGGGCGATCACCACGTATTTGCCAGGGTATCCGTCAATGAACTTCACTTCGTCCCAAAGTGAGGGGATCTCTTTCATAAAATCCACAGCCCATTTGGGCGCATCTGTCAGGTTGTTTGGCGCCAGGGCAAAGTGCTGAACCCCGCTTTGGAATAAAACTGCTGTCGCCAGGGCAAAAACGTCGGAGGTTACCCGGTGACCGCCCCACATCTCAGCACTGTTTTTGCTGTTGTAATATTTGTTTAGCGTACTGCCTCCGAAGTCCATACTGCCAATGGCATTACGGATAAATGGGTGCAGGCAGGCATTGAAGGCTTCGGCATCGCAGTTCTCCTGTGCAAAATGCAGATTCTCACTGGCTCTAACGGCCTCACTTGATGCATAATTGGGAAACATACGCTCCCAGCCGCGGGGAATAGTGCACCCGTGAAAAATGACCAGGAGGCCGTAGTCATTGGCATCGTACAGGATATCTTCATAGAGTTTCATGGTTACCTGTTTATCACCGCCAAAGAAATCGACCTTAATACCGCGTATACCGATACTTTTCATCCAAGCCATTTCTTTTCGGCGGGAGACAGGATTATCCATGATCCCACGCGGACTTTGCGGTGCATCATTCCAATATCCGTTGGAGTTATACCAGAGGAAAAGGGCAACATGTTTACCAGCCCCGTATTGAGCCAGTTCAGCTATTTTGTCACGGCCGATCTGTGTATCCCACAAGGCATCAACAAGTACCGATTCATACCCCATGGCTTCACTGAAATCGATATAACGTTTCTGCTCTTCAAAATGGGTGCTTTCGTCCATGCCAATAATCCAGCTCCATGTACCGCGACCATATTCATATTTTCTGGATGGTTCGTAAATGGGTTCTACCACATCAAAGGGTATGGTGGTTTCAACTATGGGTTTCAACGATTCACCCAGCGTTATGGTACGCCAGGGTGTATACCTGGGAAGCGAAATTCCGGGCGCAACTGTTCCGTTACCATTGTTTTCCCCCTCCATGGGGAATCCAATGGTATATAATCCATGGGCATGTCCGATCAGCCGGCTGCCACAAAAATCACTTCTTACACCTGTTTCTGAAATCAACACCCAGCCTTTGCCATTCAACCGGAATAAACAGGGGAAGGTATAGCCATTGCCGATACCATTTTGCCCTGTTGGTGCGTCGGGCGCGTAGGACATTTCATAGCTGGGCATGGTTCGGGCAAAACCAACCATGGTCTGACTCTGCGGGCAAAGGAAGGTAGTGGTGCTGTCGGGCATGGCAAAACCGGTTAATTCCTGGTGAATAACACAGGCAAACCGCTCTCCCTGTGGATATACTTTATACCTGAAAGCCACATCGTTGTTGCTCACCCGGAATATGACATCAAATGCGGCTTTCCCTTCTTTCGAAAAAGAAAAAACCGCTTCCTGAACCTGGTGGTGTACGTTACTGTTTTTAATGTTAGGCAGTTGGTAGTTTACGTCAATCTTCCGGGTATTTAACAATGGCGCTGAAACCAGGCCTGCTGAAAAATCACCTATATCCGTATGTAAACCCAGTGGGGATTTTTCGAGAAATGTCCGCCCGTTGTAATCTACCTGGTATGCGGCCCGCCCGTTTTCTGCTGAAACCGTAACCACCAGCTTTCCATCGGGACTTGCCACCTGGTTTACCCCGGCGTTTGAAATGCCGGTAGCCACAAAAAACAGCAAAACCTGAAAACTTTTTTTTGCAATGAATGTTGATTTCATAAACTGCTCTATTTTAGAAAGGAAACCTGATCACTTATCCTGAAGAAGTCGAAATCGGCATATCCACCTGTTGTCGCTGTGGCATAGTTAAACAGTCCGAACCGGTAACCCATGAAATGCTCCATTAATGTGTACTCCATTTTAAGTTCGTTTCCAATGGAATGCCAGTCTTTACCATTCAGACTGTAGTAAAAATAACCCCGGTCGGTCCGGTTCCTGAAATCACATTCGGCTTTCAGGTACACTGTTTCCTGGTTAAGCGGAATACGCTCCATCTCAACTGGTTTCCAGGTATCGGCATTGACCATAACAATAAAGGCTTTGCCGTTTTCCATACGAACACCTGCCAGTCCGTATTTCTTCTGCAATAGACAAAGTCCGGCAAAATCGCCGTCTTTCATACCGCTGATATCCAGGCAGGTTATTCCCGAACATACAGGTCCGAATGTCCGTTGGGTAAGTGTATTCCGGGCCATCTCGAAAGAAGTGTCTGTACGACTGGTTGTCAGGCGCAGGTAACCTTTTCGTGCGGAAACCGACCAGTGCTTGTTGTCGGGGTTATGGTTCCATTGCCACACGAGGGGCAGTGCATCTTCCGTTTCATTGCGGTTGAATTCGTCACTGTTCACAACGCCCGGTATCAGTCCTTTGCTGGCAGGCAGGTTCAGCTTTTCCGGAACTTTGCCATCGACGCCCAGCACCGGCCAGCCTTCTTCCCATTTTACCGGAACCAGGTACGGAATACGGCCTACCGATCCGAAATCGCGGAAAAGGTAAGCATACCATTGACCGTCGGGCGTATCAATAAGCCCGCCCTGTGCCACGCCCAGGTACTGAAAGGCAAGCCGGCCTTCGTAGGGTCCGGTTATCTTGTCGGCCCGGTGAATAACCACCGTACGCATGCCGCCCCTGGGCCAGGTGATATTGAAAAGGTAATACCTGCCATTGATTTTGAATAGCTGGGAACCTTCTGCTCCCAGCATGATGTTGTCTCCTGCAGGTGTACTTGCATTTTCAATAAGAACACGGTCTGTTCCCGGTTTCGCTCCTGAAAGATTTTCGTCCAACTCCACTATTCTGAGCCTACCGGCACCGTATATCATGTAAATACGGCCATCATCATCAAAAAACAGTGTATGGTCATGATACGAAGGGGCAAAGGAAATTTTCTTCCAGGGACCTTTTTCGATATCATTTGTGGAATAGATATAAGTTTTTCCGGTAGTTGCAGTAAAAGTTGAAACATAGTAAGTATTGTTGTGATACCGGATGCAGCTGGCCCACGATCCTCTGCCATAGCTGCTTTTCCCGTTGTTAAGATTCAATGAATCCACATCATCGAGGATATCATAGGCATAATTTACCATTTGCCAGTTTACCAGGTCCTTCGATTTCATAATAGGAACGCCGGGGCTCATGTGCATGGTAGTACTGCTCATGTAATAGGTGTCACCCACACGGATCATGGACATGTCGGGTACGTCGGCATAGATGATCGGGTTTTGGGCAATAGCATTTCCGGATACAGCAATTGCCAATACCAGCAGAATTTTTATGCTTTTATATGTTTTCATCTTTTTGTTTTTATCCTGATAATGGTCAGCGACATGGCCGGGGCGTGGTAATCGAACTTTTTGCTGGTTTTTACAGCTGTAACTGCCGGAACTATATTCCGGGTGTTTTCAAAGGTGTTTTCTGCTTCTGCATCACCGGTCAGCAAAGTTTTTTCAGCCTGTGGTTGTATGTTTTTGAAACCACCAAGGTTAACTGTCATTGTTTTTGCTTCCGTTCCCGCATTCACCAGTTTCAGGATGATGTCCCCGGTTTGGCTGTCGGTTACGCACGAACCGGCCAGCAGGGTATCCTGTTGATTTACCGAAACAACATGATCGAAATACATATCGCCATGGTTGAGCGAAAACAATTGCTGAACGTAATAATTCGGGGTGGGGCAGATGGTTACGTTGTCAAAGAAAATCAGATCGGTCGTCCATTGTGTGAAACCCTTTTTAGCCAGCAATGGCGCATACGATGCCATTTTTACTATATCGCCGTTACGTTCAAGAGCTGTCATGTAAGCTGCCTCTGCCATGGCATTACGCATTTTATTACCCCACGAGGCATATTCGCCCAGGTAAACCTGGCTCCCCTGCCGGTTATAAGTGTCATACCGGTCCAGGTTCGAAAGAAACCACTCGGGTTGGGTATAATAATGCTCATCAACTACCGGTACTTTCAGGGCATTGGCCAGATTCCATCCTTTTTCATAGTCTTCGCCGCTGTGAAAAGGTCCCGACGTGCCAATCACTGTTATTTCGGGATACAGGGTTTTAATGGTCTGGTAAATGAGCTTAAAACGTTCCTCGAATTCGGGGGTGATTTTATCTTCATTGCCAATCCCAATGTATTCCAAACCAAAAGGTTCGGGATGACCTGCTGCGGCACGCCTGGCACCCCATTTTGAGGTAACCGGTCCGTTGGCCCATTCAATGAGGTCAAGTACTTCTTTCACGTAATCGTTCATTTCGCTCATCGGAAGGGCTTTTTGTCCCGTGCCGCCAATCCGCCAGGTACCGCCCGAATTCTGGCAACTCACAGCAGCAGGCAGAACGGGCAGGGGTTTGGCGCCGATATCTTCGCAAAACTGAAAGTATTCATAAAAACCCAGCCCGGCAGTCTGGTGATAACCCCAGATATTACGTTGTTCTTTCCGTTCTTCAACAGGTCCGATGGTGTTTTTCCAGCGGTACATGTTTCCCAGCCCGTCGCCATGCACCAGGCAGCCACCCGGAAAACGGATGAAGGCGGGTTTCATATCGGCCAGCATTTGGGCCAGGTCGGCACGCAAACCGTTGGGCCGGTTTCTGAAGGTCTTCTCCGGGAAAAGCGAAACCATATCCAGGGCTATCTTCCCGTTGGTAATGGCTAACAGGGTTAAGGTTGCACTGTCGCTGCCTGCTGATGGCGTTAGCATGGCAGTGTATTTCTTCCAGTCACCTGTCGAAGTTGTGAAAACGGTTTCAGCCAGCATCTTGCCCTGCGGCGTCTGCAGACTGGCTTTAACAGAAACCGGTTCGGCAGAAAGCTGCCGTATAAAAACCGACAGGTTGTAGTTGTCACCTGCTTTTACCACCATACCGTCAAACCCGGTATTTTTGATACCCACGCCCGATTCGCCTGTATAGTCGGCCTCATGGCCTACATGCTCTATATCCAGTACCAGGTAGTGTGTATTGTTCGGATGCAAGGGAGCGGAGGTTTCCACGCTGATACGTCCGTATGAAAAACCGGGTGTAACATATTCCCAGCACGAGTAAGGATTCCATTCGCGCTGTTCGGTGGGATTGTATTCAAACGAACGGTTTTGAACCAACTCGGCATACAAACCGCCATCAGCCGCGTAATTGATATCTTCAAAAAACAATCCGAACAGGAGCGGGCTGATTTTTTTCCCTTCCGGCTTAGGTTGTGCTGATGCGGAAATACAACACCCCATTAAGATGAAAGACAGTAGCCTGGTCTGCCAGGTGTTACCGCGTATCAGGCTTTTGAATGATTTACTTGGACTTTGCATAATGATGACGATTGGATAATGATACTATGGGACAGGCGTTTAGGGATGGATATCGTTGGCAGCTGTGGCGTACAGTCCGATTAAACAACCTGTAAAGCCACCTGCCACATTGGTTGAAAGGATATCCCCTGAAACGGTGCCTCCCAGGTTTTCAAAACCGGTTCCATTGACGGAATAATTAAATGTATAGGCATCACCGGCTGCTTTCACCTGCAACTGAACCGGGTTTTTAATATCAATGGGTGTACTGGCCAGGACTTTCGATTGTCCTTTTTCGGTTCTTTCCAACAGCAGGTAATAAGCATTGTCTTTTTTTGTAATACCCAATACGTAATGGAACCGCTCACTTTGCAGGCAAACAATTCCGGCCAGCTCTTGTTCCGATGCAGGTTTGCATTCGAGCGTTGCCGTAAATGAAAAACTGCCGTGCTGTTGCCTGTAAAAAAGTGTGGAAGTTGGTTTTACTTCCTTGAGGTTGGTTTGTAAAGGATTGATCTGTAAGCCGTTTTTAGTTACCATCACGAAGTTCTCACGGGGCCCCCTCAGTCCAATCCACCTGTAATCGAGCTTGTCAACAGTAAAATCTTCCGTATAGGTGAAGTTGCCGTTGGGCAGAAATCCTTCTTTTCCTGTCTTATTTCCGGTTATTCCCTCCGGCATTTTTAGTTTGGGTTCCATCGGTACCAGCCCGTTTTCAAAAACCGGGAATTCACCTGTCCAGTCAACCGGTAAAATAAAGGTTTCACGTCCTATGTTCACCCGGTCCTTTTCATTCGGCCTTATGGCCAAGAATACACCGTAATATTTTCCGCCGGGGCCAGGCACCAGGTCGGCATGACCGGCCCAATCCACCTTATTGGCGCGGTCTTTTGGGAAATACCGTTGGGTCAGAATGGGATTATTGGAGGCTGGTTTATAAGGTCCCTTAGGGTTGTCGCTTACAAAAATCACTTCGCTGTGCCAATCGCCGGTACCACCTTCGGCGCACATCAGGTAGTATTTACCGTTTTTCTTGTATATATGCGGCGCTTCAATCCATATTGGTTTCTTTGAAAGATCCACGCCGCCATCCACAATTATTTTATCTGTTCCGGCAACAACCTGGTCTTTTTCCACATCATACTCCCAGATTTTGATTACCCGGTGACCGTTATACAGTTCCTTGCCTTTATCGGGCGCATCATTATGAATAACGTAGCCCTTTCCGTCATCATCGAAGAACAGCGACGGGTCGATACCGTTGAAGTTGAGTTTGTAAGGATCACTCCATCCCAGCAATGGGTCTTTTGTTTTTACTACGATATTGCCAAAACCTCCCGAAAACTGGGTGGTGATCATGTAAAAGGTTTCGTTATTCGCGTTATACAGTATCTGGGGAGCATAAACCCCGGCGCTGATTCCACAGTTTTCAACTTTTAACTGCGAAGTGCGGTCCAACACATGACCTATCTGTTTCCAGTTCACCAGGTCGTTTGAATGGAAAATGGGAACGCCAGGAAACATAGCAAATGACGAGCATACCAGGTAATAGTCGTCACCTTTGCGGGTGATACTCGGATCGGGATAACATCCCTGCAGGATGGGATTGTAGAATTCATCGGGCTTTAAAGGGAAGTCTTTATAAATTTGATCATCGCCCTGGTATACCACATGTGAAAAAACCGGAGCATTTTTGATTGCTTTTCCTTTATTTGCTTTTTGAGCATGCACATTACATAATGCAATAAAAGCAATGATTATGGCCAACAAAGCAGTTTGTCGTAACCTCAAAAAACTGTATTTATTCATGTCTCTATTCATCTGTTGATTTATTGATTTAAGTCTGAATCTTTGCGTTGTTCCCCTTTGGAGAGCTTGTCAATAAAGTAAATGTTCAACTGGTCATGTGTCTGTTCAGAGAGTTCCTTTTGCAAGGCTTGCGAAGTGCGAAAATGCGGAGTTTACTATTCGTAAATGAGCAATTTTCGGACAAGCGTAACGCAGCAAAAGGGACTTTATGGACAGACACTACTTAAACAACAACTGAGCAAAGTTGTACAGGTTATTTCTCCATACAGGCCAGGTATGACCACCGGGATATTCACTGTAGGTGTATTGGATATTCATCTCGTCCAGCCTGGCCATCATGGTCTGGCAGTTTTGCCAGGCAATATCTTCTTTGCCGCCCATGGAAATCCAGAACTGTTTCAGGTTGTTGTTAATCGATGTTGCGTTATCCTTCATATACGCGTACTGTTTTGCTGCCAGCTCGTTCTGCATCGGCACAATCCAGCCCGAGCTGAAAACGCCGAGATACGCGAAAAGCTGGGTGTTG
Organism: uncultured Bacteroidales bacterium; assembly: GCA_964618645.1. Classification (GTDB taxonomy): domain Bacteria; phylum Bacteroidota; class Bacteroidia; order Bacteroidales; family UBA10428; genus UBA5072. The sequence goes on from CAZUBW010000023.1 coordinate 16,902, forward strand.
TTGATACCGGTATAGAGCGTTTGCAATCCGCCCATGGATAACCCGGCCAGGGCACGGTTTTGCTGATCGGTTTTCACCCGGAAGTTTTTCTCCACAAAGGGGATTACGCATTGGGTCATTTCTCTCTCGAATAAATCCAACACCTCTTCGCCAAACGAAGATGCGGGCATATTGCCATCAGCCATTACCACAATCATGGGAACGGCCTTCTTTTCAGCAACCAGGTTATCGAGAATGAGGTCGGTTTTTCCTTGTATGGCCCATCCGCGCTCATCTTCGCCACCTCCGTGCTGAATGTAAAGAACCGGGTATTTCTCATTGCAGTTCTGGTCGTAACCTGCCGGTGTATAAACATAAAACTGACGCCATGAATGGGTAACGGTTGAGTAATAACGTTTGATGCGGATGTCGCCGTGCGGAACATCGTGCACCTGATAATAGCCGTCGCCTGCAAAAGGAACTTCAATTCCACTGGCCATCCGGCCCATCCCGTAATAGGTTTCACTGGCCGGGTCACATACTGCAACGCCATCGATGATCAGGGAATAGTAATGAAACCCTTCACTCAGTGAATCGGTGGTTATTTCCCAAATCCCTTCACTGTTTTTTACCATATCGTATTTTTTTGCCAGGTCGAGTTGAACCTTATGCGCTTCGGGGGCCTTAATACGGAACAAGGCGCGACCATCGGGCCGTAACTGCGGATATTGTGCCGAACGGACATTTGATGCAGCAGGTCTGCCGGCATTGCTTATCTCTTCTAAAGTTGCCGGGTCAACAGGTTTAAAAAGCAATTGTGTGAACATATACAGGCTGGTCTTCCATACCTTAAAATCGTGGTACCCGTTATCGGTGAAAAAGACATGCGGGATATTTTTTTCGTGCAGGTACCTGCTGGTTTGACGGGTGATGCTGATTAGCCCGTCTTTGTTGCCACACGAAAGATATAGAAGTTTAAGCTGTTTTTTGGCCAGTTCAGGATCCGGAACAAGTTCCCCGGGTTTTTTGGTGTTGGGTGCCGATGAAAAACCGCCTATCCAGGCAAACCGGTCGAGATTGCCCAGTCCGAAGTTCAGCGACTGACCGCCGCCCATCGATAATCCGGCAATGGCACGGTGTTCGCGATCTTTTATGATGGGAAAATTCTTCTCTACGAAAGGTATCAGATCGTTCAGCAGGTCTTTTTCAAAAGTGGCAAAAGCTTCCACTTTTTCCTTGTCGAAGATGTTGCCGACAGCCCTGTCATCCTTCATGGCACGGCCATTGGGCATGACCACTATCATGGGCTCTATCTTGCCCCCGGCGTAAAGATTATCAAAAATCGCCTGCGGTTCGCCTCCTTTAAGCCATTCCTTCTCATCGCCTCCTATGCCATGCAGCAAATAAAGTACAGGGTATTTTTTGTCTTTCGAATAGCCGGGAGGTGTGTAAACCAGCGCCCTCCTGTTGGTGCCAACTGTTTTCGAAATATAGGTGACGGTATCTATTTTACCTTGTGCTATGCCATGGCGAATAACATCGTATCCTGCCGGTGGGGGTGTTACCACAGTTTGTGCGTGTGCAGCAGTTCCCATGATCAGCACAACAAAAATAAGCGTAATCAGCTGCTTCATATAAGATTCGGGTTTATTATCCATAAGTTAGTTATAAAATATTGGTTCAGCAAGAGTGCTGTCTAATTCATAAATAGCTGTTGCAACGTTTTGGCCAGGTATTGCTTGCAATTCATCCAGGTATGGCCTCCATCAACAATATCCAGTTGAAAATCCAACCCTTTCTCTTTGAACATAGCGGCATTTTGTTTGACACTTTCAAACAAAAAATCCTCCATACCCACGCTGAGGGTGAGCAGTTTCACCCGGCTGTTGATCAGGCCGGCATCCGGATTCCAGTTGCTGAAGTTCTTTTTGAATTCTTCGGTGGCGGTGTATGGTGCGTATGAACAGATATAGGCAAATTTATCGGTATTTGTAAGTCCGATATTAAGTGTCTGTCCGCCACCGACTGAAAATCCGGCTACAGCGCGGTTTTTGCTGTCGGTATATACCGGATAGTTTAACTCGATAAACGGTATGATGTCATTCACCACATCTTTGGTAAAGTCTTCCATCGGGCTGGGCCTGACATTTCCATAGGGCATAACAATGATCATGGGAACGGCTTTTCCTTGTGCAATCAGGTTGTCGGCAATAAGGTTGGCGTACCCTACCTTGGTCCAGGTTTCTTCCGTGTCCGAGCCTCCATGAATCAGGTAAAGTACCGGATATTTCACCTTTCCCGAAGGATCAAATCCCGGAGGCGTATATACCAGTAACGTTCGGGTTCTGCCCAGGGTATTTGAGTTGTAATAACAGTAGCTGATTTTACCATGAGGCACATCCTGAAGTGAATGGACCAGCGGCTTGTCACCCGGCACATCAACCAGACTGTGTTTGAAACGCTCATTCGCAAAAATCAGCGTGTTAGCCGGGTCAGCAACCTGGGTATTGTCAATCCAGAAACTATAAGGATAGATATCCGGTTTAACAGGACCTACTGTAACACTCCATATGCCGTTCTGATCCTTGATCATTGGAGTTTTCTCCTTCAGAAACTGGGCATCCAGGAATACCTGTTGCGCTTCCTTAGCAAATACGCGAAATGTAATGCTATCACCCTGGTGAACCTGTGGCGATACGATCCATGGACCACGGGGCGGCTGGCCGTGTAAAGGACTGAAGAACAATGTGGCAATGAGCAATACAAGGAAAGACAACAGGTTTTTCATGGTCAGTTATACTTTTTTGGGTTATCAACTAATAGTTTTTGCCAATTTTTAGCCATTGGTAATCGGGTTTAAAAGTAGAATGAATGAAACAAAATCACTTGGCGAAAAGCTATCTTATGATGGGTAAAAACCTATCGGTGAAAGCATACAGGCGAACCCCCGAATTTAATCCGGCATCAGTTCTGAAGGCGACTGGCCGTAGTTTTTCTTGAACCATTTCCCGAAATAGTGCGGATCATTGAATCCAATCCGTCCGGCCACTTCTGCAACAGGCAACTTACCGGTACCCAAAAGCTGAATGGCGCGTTTCAACTTTAGATCACGTACAAAATCGGCTGGTGTGCAATTTATCAGGGCATTTGTTTTCCGGTATAATACAGCTACCGACATACTCATTCCGGCTGCAAACTTTTCATTGGTGAAATCCGGATCTTCAATATTCTTTTCCACCAGGGCTACCATTTTCCCCAGAAATAGTTCATCGGATCCCACAATTTCGGTTTCTTTAGGTTGTATGGCAGTTATACTTCCCAATCCGTATTTTGTGGCATAGAATCGCTGGAGGCGTTTTCGCTGGTTGATCAGGTTGGCGATCCTAAGCAATAATATATCGTCGTTAAATGGTTTGGTAATATAATCATCCACACCTGTTTCCAGTCCCTTTAATTTATAGTCGGTTGTACCCAGTGAGGTAAGCATAACAATGGGAATATGATCGGTTTGGATGTCGGTCTTCAGGTGTTTGGACATTTGAAGGCCATCCATTTCAGGCATCATGATGTCGCTGATGATCAGGTCGGGGATATGTTCGCGCGCCATGGCCAACCCCTCTTTGCCGTTGGCTGCTTCGGTAATCCGGTATACCGGTGATAATACCAGTTTCAGGTAGGCCCTGAGATCGGGGTTGTCTTCCACAATCAGAATCAGTGGTGCGTTTGCCGGGGCTGCTTGTGGTACAGGCTTTTCGCGATCAGCCGTTTCGTAAAAACCTGCAAAACTATCGGCGCTTATGGCGGGCAGGGTTCTGACCGTGAAATCTGAAAATGACTCACGTGTAATGGGCAGTAGCACACTGAAACGGGTGTATTTGCCCACCTCGCTGGAAACGGTTATCTTACCGTTAAGCAGGTCGGTCATTTCCTTTACCAGCGAAAGCCCGATCCCTGTTCCCTCGCGTATTTTTTCGGCTGAATCATCTACATGGTAAAACCTGTCAAAAATGCGTTCCAGGTGCTCCGAAGGAATGCCTTTGCCGTTGTCTTCCACCGTTATGAGTAGTTGGTCCTCTTCTTTTTGTAATTCCAGCTTTACAAAGTTTCCGGTGAATTTGAAGGCATTCGAAAGCAGGTTGGTAACGATCTTTTCTGTTTTGTCGGGGTCGAACCAACCTTTTATTTCAACATCAGGACAAATGAAGGGGTATTGGATGTTTTGCCGGGCAGAAAGCACTGTAAAACGCTCATGGATAGCTTTCAGGAAAGCCGTGATGTTGCCCTCGCATATTTCAGGCTTCATGCTTTTGGCTTCGAGCTTTTGCATGTCGAGCAACTGATTGATCAGCTCTGCCAGGCGATTTGCATTGCGCTGAATAAGCCCGGCATGTGCTGCAATTTGTGAATCGGTCCGTTGACGGACCGTTTGCAATATGGCTTGTAAAGGCGCCATTATCAGGGTAAGCGGTGTCCGGAACTCGTGCGAAATATTGGCAAAAAACCGCATTTTCATTTCGTCCATTTTAATTTTCCGCTCATACTCCATGGCTTCCAGCCGGATCTTGTTTTTAAGCTTTTCTTTTTGTACTGCATTATGCCGGAAGAACAGCACAATAGCTGCAAAGGTCAGCGCGTAAAGCGTATAGGCCCACCACGTTTTCCAGGGGGGTGGTAATACCTTTATTTTTAGCTCGGCAAGGTTGCTGCTCCAAATGCCATCGCTGTTTGCTGCTTTTACCCTGAAAACGTAGTTGCCGGCATCAAGATTGGTGTAAGTGGCCATACGGTGCGCTGCCATTGTTGTATACCAATTGTTATCGAAACCCTGCAGCTGGTAGGCAAAAGTATTCTTTTCAGGAACGGCAAAGTTGAGGGCGGTGAATTCAAAACTAATGACAGACTGGTTGTATTTCAGGGTAATTTCTTTGGTGTTAAGAATGTCCGACTTGAGCGGAGTTACTTCATTATCCGAAGATACAGGCACTTCCTTGTTAAAAAGCAAAAAACGTGTGATATAAACCCTGGGCGGATACAGGTCGTCCTGAATGCTGTCGGGGTGAAAATGATAATACCCTTCGCGAATCCGGTTGCAGTATAAACTGCCATCGGACGATTTGTGCAATACACCGTCGGCTTTCAATCCGTCATACTCGGTGTAATTACGGATTTGCCGGGTTTGCGGGTTGACTTTGGTTATGCCTTTTTCGGTTACCAGCCAAAGATTACCCTTCGAATCTTCGGTGATATTGTTAACCGACTGATTTGCGAAATCATCGGCAAACCGCACAAAGCAATCCTTATTTTTATCATAGCGGTTCAGGCCGTTTTGTGTGCCAACCCATAGGTTGTTCCGGCTGTCGCGGAATATCGACAGTATACTTTCCCCTGAGATGCTGTTGGCTGAAAGACCTTTGTCGATATAGGTTTCTGTCTTGCCAATTTTTGTATGGTATTTCACCAGTCCGCCGGCGGTACCAATCCACAGGTTATCATTATTTTCCTTGAGGGCCGACAAGATTATCCGGTTTGGCAATGCCCCCGGTCCTGTACTGCCAAATGTGTAAACCCTGTTACCCGCAATATCGTAAATACGTATGCTGTCGTCCTCTGTGAACATCAAACCGTTACTGCCTCTTGCACTGTTGCTTATTTCGGGCTTTTCTGTGTTTCTGTTGATGGTTCTGACGATTGTACCGGTTGTTTTATCCAGAATGGCAATGCCATTGGTGGTTGCAACCCATAGCCTGTTTTTGCCGTCTCCCTGTATGCTGACGATATAGTTTTCCGGTGTGTTTTTTTCACTGCTTTTTCCCGCACTAAAGCGGGTATATTGCCCGGTTTGCTCATTGAGTTTGATAATACCGTTCCCAAAAGTGCCTATCCACATAACAGGTTCATCCGGATCGTGATAAAAAGTGGTTACATAGTAACGTTGGCGCTGGTCAATAAGCCTCATATACGGTGAGAACCGTTTGCTGTACCTGTTGAATAGCGAAAGCCCTTCGGTGGAGCCCAGCCAAACCGATCCCGACTGGTCGCAGTAGATATAATAATGATACCCCGATGAAATGCCTTCGGCAGCGTGTTTTGAGAAATCGACCTGACGCGTATGACCCGAACGCGTTTCCACAATGCCAACCCCCGTGCGGGTATACCAGATCTTCCCGTTGCTGTCGGTGCATATGCTCCAGATGGAGGTATTGCTCTCCCTGTTTTCAATACGCAGAAACCGTCCGGTTTCCAGTGAAAATTTGCTCAATCCACCGGAAAAGTTCCCGACCCATAGGTTTCCCCATTGGTCGGGACATAACGATATTACGTTGTTGTTTTCCGGTCCATACGGATCACCAGGATCCGCAAAGTAGTCAGTTATAATGCCTGTTGCTTTTTCGAGTTTTTTTAATCCACCCCACCAGACACCTATCCACAGGTTACCCCTGCCATCGTCCACAATACGGGTAACTGCCTTTTCTTTGCGGTTGTCAACGGTTTTTATATGGCGGGAATAGTCGGTAAAAGTTTTTGTCGACAGGTTATACCGCTGCAAACCCATGGCGGTGCCTATCCACAATTGGTTGTCCGCATCAATCAAAAGCGTGGTAACCCGGTCGTGGTTAAGACTGTTTTTATCCAGGGAATCGTGGTGAAAGCGCTGAATATGGCCCGTAATGGCATCAAGCCGGTTCAGGCCATTGTTCGTGCCAATCCATAGGTTGCCCTGCCGGTCTTCGGCAATGGCAGTGATGTAATTGCTGCTGATCGACTGTTTGTCGTTGCCCCGGAATTCATAAAGCGTGAAATGGTAACCGTCAAATTTATTCAGTCCCCCGCCATCGGTGCCAATCCATATAAAACCTTTGTTGTCCTGGTAAATGCAACGTACTGTGTTGTTGGACAGTCCGCTGTTTGTGGTATAATGGGTAAAGCTCAGGTCATGCTGTGCCCGGACTTTGAAGCTGAAAAGCAGCAACAGAACGGACAAAAACCATACAAGCAAACCTTTGCCTAAACTGCCCAGGGTGAATGGCACAGTTAAAGCAAAGTATTTAAAAACAACATGTTTGGCGTTGCAAGGGACCATCCAATACATCCGGTATTTTCGTAAAAAAATTTATTAAAAGTAAAAAATACTTTTTATTTTTCATAGTTACGAGAAAAAATCCTTCGTTCTTTAAACCGGATTTGAAAGAAAGGATCCTGAATACCCTATTGCCGTCAGCGGATATCCCTGTTATTTTGTCATTTTACCCCAGTAGGTTTTGGTTTGATTTTTGGCTATACCTGCATATACAAATGTTACGCGGCGTGGGGTGGCTTCCCAGTCGACTTCGCGTTCAACACAAACAATGGCATCGTTAAGTATCAGCTGCTTTTTTGTCGCATCGTAACTCCAATTGCCCGTAAGTGCTCCCGACAGGGTACCATCAGCTTTGAGGGTTAGGGCAGAGGCACTGTTTTGAATGCCATAGGTGTATTGAAGGTTAATGTGCTCCCATGTTCCCACCAGCGAGTCTTTGGTAATGGTGCCGAAGTCGGGTACGGCAGCATAACGTTCGGGCAATGCTATGGGCCAGAGATTGTCGGGTTCGTCCGGAGAGGCCGGGCACCATACAATGCGACGAACGTGTCCCATCATAATGGCATTGTAGTATGGGTTGCCACCAACATTGGCGGGTAATCGTCCCTGCGACATGTAGAACCATTCGTCGGTATTTTCTTTTTGGAAGATACAGCAGTGTGATATGCCAACCCATCCGTAGCTAAGATTGAATTTGTAAGGGTGGGTAACAATGGGGTAGGAGTCGCCGCTTCCTTCGGTAAAATTACGTCCGGTGATATCGAGGTATGGACCCTCGATGTTTGTGCTCCTTACAACTCTTGTGTTGTAAGGTATGTCGAGACCATCATAAGCCATGAACAAGTAGTAGTAGCCATTCTTATAAATGATTTCGGGGGCTTCACTGCCTTGCCAGCGCGACGAGGCTGTGCGTGTGCCAATTCTAACACCATACCGGGCGGTCAGCTCGCTTGCACTGTTTGCATAAGGCTCACCAAGTGCATTAAGAGGTTTACCTGTTGTTGCATCCACTTGTAACAGTGCAAAGCCGCTATGCCATGAGCCATGTATGAGATAATGTTCTCTCCCCGGCGTTACGATATAGGTAGGATCGATGGCGTTGTAATAAAAATAGCCATTCCAATCATTTGTACTTGTGCGGTAGTAGTCCAGGCCGCGATCTGACGATGAACAGGTAACAAAACCTTTGTCGGTCCATACCGCTCCTGCAGGATCGGTGGATTCACACATGCCGATAAAGGCGCGTTCGGTCCAGCTTTCTTCAAAGTCATCTGAAATGGGATTACCGGTTTTGATGTAATTTTCGATAACAATGCAGTAGTACATACGCAGAATCTCCTGGCCTCCAACGTTGATCCGGCGCACTACCGGTGCCCAGTAACCGTATTGTATATTGTCCCTGGCAATGGCAGCGAGACCCATGCGTGAACGAATAGCATTGAGCGAGTCGGCTACCCAGGAGGGCGCTTCATAAAAAGGGCCGCCCACCCATTCCCAGTTTACCAGGTCGGTTGAACGTTTGCCCTGAAAATGCCCGTGCCCTTCGGCTTCATTACCATACGAGGCATCGGTGCCGTACATATAGTAATATCCATTGTAGAAGGCTACCGATGGATCGTGAACATTGGCCAGGTTCCATTGGTTTCGGTTTGTCCACGAGGCTATTGGCGAATAGTCGTCGGCATAGGTAGGAACGGTGAAAGTGTTAACGGTGTCAGGCTCATTTTCTTCACGTTCCTGATCATCGTCTTTGCACCCTGCAGACCATAGAATAGTTATGCTGATGAACAGAACCGGTAAATACTTTAGTCTCATGGCTGATGTGTTTTACAGTAAAAACTTCCTCATCAACATACAGCAATACATTGATAAGGAAGTCTCTAAATTAAGCAAATGATTCCTACTCTACAACAGGACGAACAGTCCATTTTGCCCTGAAAGCAGGTCCATTGTCTTCATTCTTGTTTGCTGAGTTACCTTCGAGGTTCTGGTTGGCATTCAGCGTAGACTGGAATATCGGGAAATATTCATGTCCCTTATAATAGTGCTGGAACGATGAAGCACTGGCGGTTTCAGCGGTAAGTTCTTCAGTTGAGGCTGTGCCGTCGAGCTTATAATAACCATGTTGTACCAGTTGATTCAGGCGACCTTCGTCATAGAAGAATCCCCAACGGAGCAGGTCGATACCACGTCCGTTTTCACAACCGAATTCTTTAGGACGTTCCACGTTGGCTATTTGTTCGAAAAGATGATCGGCTGTCGGGAAATCCTCAAGTTCAAGGTCTTCTAAGGCAACACGTTGACGTACTTCGTTAATGTAATCGATGGCAATTTGTGTTGGACCATTGATTTCATTTTCACATTCTGCCGCGCGCAGTAAAACATCGCTGTAACGCATCAGGCGAAGGTTAACGCCACAATGCAAGCCGGTTGTAATCGATTTGTAGATGTTGTTTCTTGCATTGGTGAACTTGGCTATGGATATGCCACCCTGGGCAGTATTCGACAGGGGAGTTTCTGTTATGGTAACTTGATAAACTGTGTTGTTACGCGGATCTCCATTGGGATATGCTGCCGTTTCTACGTCAGTATAGTCGTCATATTCAGTCTCGTATGTAATCAAAGTCCAGAATAAACGAGGATCGAGACGTCCATCGGTACAATTCTCTTTTTTGAAAAGGTTATACAACCAGGGTGAGCCGGCCAAGTCGCCCCAGCTGCCTAATTCCTGTGAAGCATAATTGCTTTCAACGGCATGACCCTGGGTGGCTTGTGAACTTATGTTTGTCGGAGTCCATTCCTGGTCGGTGCCGCCTGTGCCAAAGTCCATATACTGCACTTCGAAGAGGCTCTCGGAGTTGTTTTCGTATGCCGGACCTTCTCTGAAGTTGTCGCCATAGTCGTCTGTAAGTTCATAATGTCCATAGTCTCCTGCGATGATGTCCTTCAATACTTCATAAGCCTCAGTATATTTATGACGGAACATCAATGCACGGGCCAGGTATCCGGCAGCTGCGCCGCTGGTAGCCCGACCTTTAGCCCATTCACCTCCGGCATCGCGCGATGGAAGTATTTGCATGGCCAGTGTGAGATCAGCCTCTATTTGGTCGAACACTTCGTCTTGAGTACTGTTGGGTGCATACATGGTATTGATGTCTGCATAAGCTGCATAGTCGGTAAACAAAGGAACCGTCTGGTAATAGGTGGCCAAATGATAGTATGCCAATGACCTGAGGAAGAGAGCCTGTCCTTTTATCTGGTTATAAGAAGCTTCCGACATCGTTATACCATCAATTTTCGACAGTACAAAGTTTGTGCGGTTTACTACATGGAAGTTGTCGCGCCATATCCATTGGTCTCCGATCTCAATGGTGCCAGGAGAGTTGAGGTTATCGTATTCCAAATACCATTGTTGGGATGAGTTCCAGACTTCGTCGCCGCGTACGGCATCCATCGTGTAACCAACACGGGCAAAGGTGCCTTCAAGGCGAATACGGTTGTAACACGCGATTATAGCTTCCTTAAGTTCCGGTTCAGAATCACCAAATTCGGAAGTGCTCTGACCATTCGGATTCGTAACATCGAGCGAATCATCGCAGGCTGTCATGCCTGCAATAAGTGCCAGCATTGTTAGAAATATCTTTAAGCTTTTCATATTGGTATCCAATTTTTGATTATAAACTTAGAATGAGAAGTTGGCTCCAAACATTATGGTTCGTGGTGTTGGATAGGATGCATAATTGTATCCGGGTGTGAATGTGCCACCAGCGAAGTCAACGTTGTAACCTTTGTATTTTGACAATGTGGCCAGGTTTTGAGTCGATGCATAAATACGAACACCGTGAACATAGCCGCCAAACCATTTCTCAGGCAAATTATAGCCCAATTCGATAGTGGCAATTTTCAGATACGATGCATTTTGCAGAAAGCGCTGGCTGAACATATCGTTGGTGATTGAACCTGTCGATTTGTAGGCCACACGGGGCACATCGGTGTCTGTATTATCCGGTCTCCATGCATTCAACAAATCGGCACTCTTGTTAAGCGCACCATATGAACCGTGCAATGTGAGGTCAACAAAATCTACTGCTTTGAATCCTGCAGCGCCATAGGTCGATATGTTCAGGTCAAAACCTTTCCATTCAGCGCTTATGTTAAAGCCGTAATGTATCTTTGGCAAACCACTTCCCAGGAATTTTTGGTCTTCGTTGGTTATTTCGCCGTCGTTGTTGAGGTCGGCGTATGCGCAATCACCCGGTTGTGCTCCACTTTGATTGATGTATTCGCCTTCAGCGTTAACGCGGTTATCTATCTCTTCCTGCGACTGGAATATTCCTTCATAAACGTAGCCGTAGAATTCACCAACTTCACGACCGACCTCTGTGCGACAGTAACCATCGGAACGGGGTTCTCCTGAAACGCCCAGCCTGGTTACCTCATTTTTGAGGGTAGATAAATTGGCCGAAATGTCGTACTTAACAGCATGGTTACGATTATGATAGGCAAGCAGGAATTCAAATCCGGAGTTTTCCATAGTGGCCGCGTTCATCGTTACGGTTGCGTTAGTAGCGCCTGCTTCGGCCGGAACAGCAACACTAAACAAAAGGTCTTCTGAAATCGACTTATACCAGTCGAATGTAAACTCCAATTTACTGCTAAACATAGCGAGATCGAGACCAAAGTCAACTGTTTTCTTCTTTTCCCACATGATAGCTTCGTTTACATAGTTTGACACTGCTGAACCGGTGACCTTGTTATTCCCGAAGCTATAGGTATAGTTATTCCTCGACATAACACCCATGTATTGGTATTCACCAATATTCTCATTACCCAGTACACCATAGCTTCCGCGAATCTTGAGCAGGTTGATTAAAGATTTAGACACGGGGAAGAAGTTTTCACGCTCAATGCGCCAACCTGCAGATACAGACGGGAACCAATCCCAACGGTCATCCGGAGATAGACGGCTTGAACCATCATAACGTGCTGTTACCGAAAGCAGGTATTTCTCATCGAAATCGTAGTTGAAACGACCGATATACGATTTCAATTTGTGCTCGTTTTCAGGGCTTTCAGCATCGGTTTCCGCAGCTCCCTTTATTTCGAGAAAGTATGGCTCAGGCATGTTTATCCCTCTGCCGGCAACCGTATGAAAGAGCTCACGCTCGAATGTTTGGCCAACAACCATATTGATGTGGTTGAGTCCAAATCTGCCATCGTAAGTAACAAAATTTTCGATTAGCGCAGTGCTAAAGTTGCGATAACCCTCCGCCAAAACCTCGTCGGCCTTTGACAAGTAGTTTGTTGTACTCTGTATAAATGCTGGCACGAATGTAAAATCTTTGGCAAGTGTCTTGCTGTACGACAAGTTAAGGTTATACTCAAACTTGTGATTGCTGCTCTTGAGACCTAGCATGGTCAGAAGGTCAACATTTGCCGAACCTGAAGCTACAACGCGATCAACAACAACGTTTCTTTCCAGTGTATTATTGTTGAGTAGCGGGTTTGTTATACGTATGTCTCCATGAACATCATCATAGTAAGTACCATAACCGTGGGAGTCATAGGTATATTCAGAAGCAGCCGGAATTTTGTCATCAAGAACCCAGGTTGATTCATCGTATGCTTTTATACTTGGGGGCATAAGCAGTACAGAAGCCATCACTGGAAATTGAGCCCCCCACAGGCCCTGCACATATTCGTTGGCATTACTGAGGGCCATATTGTCCTGATTACTATGGCTATACACTACATTTGTTTTGAATCTGACAAACTTAACATCCATTGTATTATTTATACGGGCAGTGTAACGATCGAGATTAGGGCCGGCGCCCTCAATTGTTCCTTTCTGGCTGTAATAGTCGAGAGCGACGTTGTAGGTATTGTTATTGCCACCCCCGGAGAAGTTGACATTGTGATTCTGACGAATACCTGTTTTGAACGCTTCATCGAACCAATTTGTATTAACTTCATCGGGATTCAGATATTTCGGACTTGTCGGATCGTATCCGGCAGGAACGTTCATACCACTGTTTTGATATGCCATGGTAACATATTGAGCATATTGGGAAGCGTCCATTACATCGTAAACTCCTTTCTGCACCTGGTCGAAGCCAATGTAGCCGCTGTAGTCTACCTTCATGGCCTGGTTTTTCTTTCCCTGCTTTGTGGTGATGATCACCACGCCGTTGGCAGCACGTGAACCGTAGATTGCAGCTGCCGAAGCATCTTTAAGTACCTGGAGTGTTTCGATATCGTTTGGCGAGAAATCGCGTATTGTGGTACCCATAGGTACTCCATCAACAACGTATAGTGGTGCGGTGCTTCCGAACGAACTGATACCGCGTATTCGCACCGTAGGATCTGCTCCCGGTTGTCCGTCTGTTGTAATTTGAATACCGGGTATTTTTCCTTCGAGCATGGTTGAGATGTTCGAGTGTGATACTTTCTTCATTTCTTCGGTGTTCACCACGGCAACGGAACCCGTGAGGTCAACCTTGCGTTGTGTACCATAACCTATTACCACCACCTGATCGAGTTCCACTAAATCCGAAACCAATGTAATGATGCCCAGGTCAGTTTTTCCTCCAACGGCTACTTCAATACTTTGGAATCCTACAAATGATATTATTAGTGTATCATTTGCAGGAACAGTGAGAGAGAAATTACCATCAGCATCGGCGACGGTACCCATGGTTGTACCTTTTAATTGTATGGTTGCCCCGGGAAGCGATACGCCGCTTTCGTCAACAACTTTACCTTTTAAGGTTATGTCGCCTGGTTGAGTGGTTGTCATCTGGCCGGTATTGCCGTTGCCTTCAGCGTATGTTGCCGGTACGATCGCCAGCAGTCCCAACAGGATTAAATATACATATTTCATGATTTAATTTTTTTCTTGGTAATAAATCCACTTTAGGGTATTATTCTAATGTTTTTCCAGGTTTCAGTGCATAGTTCACTTCGGCTGTCTTTGCATGACTTATTCCAGTTGACTTCTTCTGATCCTGGGATTCAGCTGTGACTGTCAATGTCATTTCAACAGTAGCACCGTTCATGTATTCTCTGAAGGGAGCCCATGCATCATCTGCGGGTCCATCCAAACGGTAATTTTGAGTAATATTTTCAGCTACATGGTAGTCGCCCCAACCAAAATTATCCGCACGTATTACAAAGCACTCTTTGTAACTGTTGCTACCACGTTTATGTCCATTGGTTAGCGCGAGACACCAGTTGTTCCAATTGTTTGCCCCACTGGTGTAGTTTACGAATTTATAGTGATAATAACCTTCACCAACAATTGTTGTATATTCACTAAAGGCAGTCCACCAGGGTGAGGTATTGTCTTCCAATCCGACAGTTGTTGACACTGCATAAGGATAATACCATACTCCTTCATTTGCTGTGTCGGCCAGGGGACAATAATATGTTTCGGCAGGGTCAAATACCATGTGTCCGCCTTCTATAATAAAGAATGAGCTGTAACCTCCATAAGGAAGTCCTTCACTAAAATACGTGTATGTGAAAACTTCGTCACCTGCGGTTGTGATGGTGGCAGTAATGTCGGCCCTGTAGGTCGCACCTGTTACAGGTTCGGGATCAATAATGGGATCAACGGCCCCTTTATTCCAATCTGGGTCTAGTTCAAAATCAGGTGTAAATTCATCCAACGGAGGCGTAAGTGTTTTATAGAATACAAGATGACAATTCTCTAAAGTCCAGAAAATGCGAATAGGTTGGTCCTCAATGTTATTTTCAATTATGTAAAACGACTTTTTAAGCTTTTGCCCTGACAAGGCTGTCATTTGAACATCTACATACACTGAATCTCCTCCACGGGTAATTAATGCAATACAATCAGCCCCGTTCATCAAATTTGACCATTCAGCAAAGTTTTTGTTATCTTTGGCCATACTGGCATAGTTTGTGGTTTGCTGTGTGCCATGAGTGTCACCCTCATTTGATGTGTTCCATCCAACACCATTTTCAGTACCCCACGCATAGTTGCTGTAGTTGTCGGCACGCCAAATGGCATATTCAAGATAGCCTTCACCTCCTCGAGGAACATCGTTGGTAATTGCCTGTACCCAATTACACCACACATTTTTGCCACTGGTAAAGTTTTTGAACTTCACATAAACAGTGTCTGAGTTATCCTCCAGGCGATAGTACTTGGAGTGTGCACCCCAAAAACCTGTTGAGTTATCAGTTAAACCTACCTGATAAATATCCTCAGTAAGACGAGCCTCCAAAGCAGCAGCTTTGGCTGCTTCAATTGAGTCAGCTATTTGCTTTTGTCGTAGTGTGATAACCGCAATGGAATCGATCTTGCGTTGCAGGTCAGCGGGTGCATCAATGGAATAAATATCCGTTTTCTCGCACCCAACTAAGACAAATGCGGCCAAAACTGCTGCGCAAAAAGCGCATGTCATCAGTTTAATTGTTTTCATAAATCATAGTTTAGTTTGTTTTCATTAAAATTAGTTTGACTGTTTTTTTTCTTTTTTGTTATGGTACAAGGGTTGTTAGTCTAAAGCATTCCTTCCTGTTGCTTTCCTGGTATAAAATTAGATGTAACAATTCTTAACGGGGTGTACAGAATGATAATTTGGGTGGACAAATTGATAAAAGTGAAAAATACTTTTTATATTTGAAGGAGAATCCATTCTTTCAAAAAGCGGCACTATGCTGAAGTGGGATATGAGAATAGCGGGAAGCGGACAATACAATTCTCCATGTGTTTTTAAAACCGGTTGCAGGGGATGGTTCAAATCTGGCCATCCCGGCTACATCCTATTCCTTTTTGGGCTATTTGGCGTTGTTTTGTCTTCTTTCAGCCAGGATATCAATCGCAGGATCCGTCATTATACAACACTGGAAGATTTATCCCAGAATACGATTGATTGTATTTTGCGCGATAGCAGGGGATTTATGTGGTTTGGTACCTGGAACGGATTGAATCGTTTTGACGGTTACCATTTTACCGTATACAAAGCCGATAACCAGGCCAACAGTCTTTCCAACAACTTTGTTTATTCGCTGTGTGAAGATAATCACGGCAATTTGTGGATCGGAACCAAAAACGGACTCAACCAGTTCGATTTCACCCATGATGTATTCCGGAGTTTTTACCATGATGATCAGAACTTCAATACACTTGGCGACAATCAGATCAACGCGGTTTATTGCGACCGGGAGGGCTTTATATGGGCAGGAACAAAAAATAGCGGACTCGATAAAATAGCGTACGACTATGCGCAGCAGAAAATTTTGAAAATCTGGCACTTCAGAAATAATCCAACGAATGCCAATTCATTGGCCGGAAATACTGTAAATACCATTTATGCAGATAAACAGCATAATCTTTGGATAGGTACCAATGGTGGATTATGCCTGATGAATGCTGATATAGGGTCCTTTCAAAAGATCAGTCTCGGGCAATCGCCTGTCGGAAGTAATATATACAATGTCCTTACTGTATTTGAGGACAGGGATGGCATTTTTTGGATTGGAACCGACGGAGGCCTGGTGCGATGGGTGAGGACCTCCGGTGAGATGAAATGGTATGTGCCCGAACCTGGCCGTAAAAGTAGTCTGACGCATTTAACCGTAAATTCAATTACCCAGGATGTGTTGGGTAATATAATTATAGGTACCCTGGGAGGGTTAAACATTTATCGCGAGACTACTGATGATTTTGAAAAAATTTCGGAAAGCACCGTCAGGGATTACTGCCTTAGCAGTGAATTTATTAACGCTGTTCTTGCTGATAATCAAGGTAATGTTTGGATTGGAACAGACAAAGGAGGTGTAAATCAATACAATGTCCACCAGAAGCAATTTTATTATATCGGACTGGCCAGCTCGGGGATAAAGGGACTGAACTGCGCCACTGTAAATTCTGTTCTCGATGAGAAAAGTGTTCTTTGGGTAGGAACTGCAGGGGGAGGTCTGAATGTGATCAGCAAAAATACAGGCACTTATAGTTATTATAAGTATTCGGCTTTTGACCCTTCATCCATCAGCAGCGATTTTATCACCTCCATCATAAGAGATAAACACAGTCATCTGTGGATTGGTACCTGGGGAAATGGGTTAAACCGGCTGATTGAATCGGGTGGAAAGAAAAGGTTTGAACGTTACAATACGCAATCCAGTTCCATCCGGAGTAATTTAATATCCTCGCTGTGGGAAGACCCGCGAGGGTTTATTGTGGTAGGTACTTTTGATGGCATTGATTTGTTTTATCCGCAGCAAAAGGAATTTGTTTCTTTTGCCAGGCATACCAAAATGCGTAATATAACTGAAGTCGGCTGCATATTACAGGACACCAGGGGTGATTATTGGTTTGGAAGCCGGATAGGACTGTTTTACATTAAAGGAGACAAGATAGAGGATGAGCTTAGCGATAGTGATATCCGGCATTTTGTCAATATTCCGGGCGATGACAATTCCATCCCGGGCAATTATATTACCTCACTTTGTGAAGACAAACATGGCGATATCTGGGCCGGAACATACGGGAACGGAATATGCCGGATAAGCGAAACGGGTTCGTATTATAAAAAGTTTGACAGTTTTACCGAAAAGGACGGCTTGTGCAATAATGTTGTTTACGCGATGATTGAGGACGAAAAAGGATTCATCTGGCTTAGCACCGACAATGGTTTATCACGGTTTAATCCTGTTGATGGCGTTTTCAGAAACTTTTATGTTACCGATGGATTACAGAGCAACCAGTTTTATTGGTCGGCAGCCAATAAAAACACCGAAGGCTGGTTGTATTTTGGCGGAACCGAAGGGTTGAATTACTTTAATCCCGACAGCATTCGTGACCATGACTATAAGCCGCATGTAATGCTTACTGATTTGAAAATTTTCAATCAATCAGTACCCATTGGCATTTGGAAGGGTAATAAATCAATCCTGGAAAAGAGTATCACCGAAACCAACGAGATTAAACTGTCGTGGCATGAGAACGTGTTTTCGCTGGAATTCTCTGCCCTGGATTATGATCAACCGGAAAAGATCATGTACCGTTATAAGATGGAAGGGGTGGATAACGGTTGGGTTCAGGTTTCCTCCAACCGCAGGTTCGCTAACTATACCAACCTAAAAGGCGGTGAATACCGGTTTTATGTTCAATCGAGCAACAGCAGCGGCTTGTGGATAGAAAAGCCCACTGAACTTAAAATTACCATTACACCGCCCTTCTGGGAGACCAATTGGTTCAGGGTGCTTTGTGTTATCACGGTGTTATTGTCATTTGTCGGTTATTACCAGTACCGTACCCACCGGTTAAAAACCAGGAAGCGCGAATTGGAAAAAATGGTGCACGAAAGAACCGCGAAAATTGAAGAACAGAATATACGACTGGAACACCAAAATTTGGAAATTTCGCAGCAGCGTGACAAGTTAATTGAGCTCAACAAAAGGGTTCAATTGGTAAATCAGCTGAAATTGCGGTTTTTTACCAATATTTCTCACGAATTCAGGACCCCGCTTACACTCATCATGGGCGTTATGGAACGATTTTCGGAATCCTGGAAAGGGGATAAGGAAACGTATCAGCTGGTGGACCTGGCAAACCGGAATGCCCGGCGGCTACTTCATCTTATCAACCAGCTGATGGAATTCAGAAAAATTGAAACCGGGAAAACCCAGTTGAAAGTTACAAAGGGAGATTTATCAGCATTCCTGGATAGTATTTTGAGTTCTTTTAATCAGCTTGCCCGCGAGAAAAATATCAGCTATACCATAATCCGGCATCCTGAACCTGGCGAAACATGGTTTGATCATGAGAAACTGGAGAACATCATTTACAATTTGGTATCAAATGCTTTTAAGTATACCCCGGAGCAGGGTGTTATTACCGTTGATTACAGCGTTTCGGCTTCCGAAATGCCGGCTGACCATAAGCACGGGGAACAAAACAATAACCAGCTGAAAATAAGTGTCACTGATACGGGTATTGGCATTCCAAAGGATCAGATCCAGCATATTTTTAAAAGTTTTTTCAGGGTAAATAATAATGCTACGCTTAAAGCCCGTGGGTCAGGTATTGGACTATCGCTTACACGGGAACTTGTAAAAGCACATCATGGTAATATTTACGTGGAAAGCACAGTGGGAAAAGGTTCAACGTTTACCGTGCAACTGCCCTGTGACAGGTCGTTTTACGGATTAGATGAAACAGGAACGGAAATGCCATTTGTGCCTGATTCCACAAAACTGCGGACTGATTACCTTGTTGAAGAGGTAAGGGCAGCAGGAAGGGATATTTCAAAACCTGCTGTTGATAAAGCTTCAGAAAAGCCGTTGTTGCTTATCGTGGAGGATAACCAGGATCTCCGGCATTTTATATCCATTAACCTGAGGAACAAATACCAGATACTGGAAGCACAGAATGGAAAGCAGGGATGTGAAATGGCAAAGCGATTTTCACCTCAGTTGATTATCAGCGATATTATGATGCCTGAAATGGATGGTCTTGAGCTGTGTACACGCATTAAGGAGAATATTCTTACCAGTCATATTCCGGTATTGTTGCTGACAGCCAGAACAACCGTCGAAAATTGGATTGAAGGATTAGAGAGTGGAGCAGACGATTATATTCCAAAACCCTTTAATTTGTCCATACTTGAAGCAAAAATATGCACCACCATCCAAAACAGGCAAAGGCTCAGGAAGCTATTCCTTACCAAGGCGAACGCTGAGCCCAAAGAACTCGTCTCCACCTCACTGGATGAGCAATTTTTGAAGAAAGCGATTGAAACGGTTGAAGCCCATTACCAGGATTCTGAATTCTGTGTTGAAGTCTTCGTTGAAAAAATGGCGGTCAGCAGGAGCCTGCTGCATAAAAAACTATCTGCTATTGTGGATCAATCGGCAGGTGATTTCATAACCCATATTCGGCTGAAAAAGTCTACAGAACTGTTAAAAGCCCGTACATTCAATATTTCAGAAGTAGCCTACCAGGTTGGCTTTAATGATCCCAAATATTTCTCCAGGATTTTCAGACGGGTGTACGGCGTAACGCCCACTGAATACGCCGAAGGTAAGCTGCCTGTCATCATAGCCGACAATTGACCGTGTGGAGATTTGTCCCCCTTTTATCATCATGCGTCCACCTGTTTTGAATATTAGCCATATAATTTTAGCCTCGTTAGTTTTTAGCCTGATCTGTCGAATTCCAATGCGTGGACCGCAACATATTGTTGGGTTTTGGATCAATCATTTATAAATTACTGTAATACCTCGATGAATATGATAAAAACAGTGAAATTTTTTGGCCTTTTGGCTGCAATGGTTTTTTTGACAAAGGTCTCCATTGCTCAGTATAGTCAACCCGTTTATGTGGATGCTGATCATCCGGTGACAGAAATTCAGCCAACCATGTGGGGTATATTTTTCGAAGATATCAATTTTGCTGCTGACGGAGGGCTTTATGCCGAACTGGTAAAGAACAGGTCGTTTGAATTTTATAAACCGCGTGACGGATGGATCACCAGGGTGGAGGATCATGATTCCTCTCATCTTGTCATTATCAACAGGGGCGCTACACAGGATAACAATCCCCGGTTCGCCCGTGTGAAAATCGATGATGCCAACAGCAAATACTGCCTGTCGAATACAGGGTTCAGGGGAATGGGCATTCATGAGGGCAAAAGTTACCGGTTTTCGGTATTGGCATCCCTGCCAAACGCAGATGTCGTTTCGCTGCGCATTGAACTGGTAAATGCAAAGGGAGAAATCATAGGCCAAACACGGTTGCAGCCAGCCGGCAAAGCATGGAAAAAATACAGTGCGGAATTAACCGCTTCTGCTACCGATGCAAAGGCGCGGCTGAATATCTGGTTTCAGGGGAAGGGACTTATCGATATCGATATGATTTCACTATTCCCCGTGGATACCTGGAAAAACAGGCCCAACGGTCTGCGGGCTGACCTTGCACAAATGCTGGCCGACATGAATCCCGGATTCTTAAGGTTTCCCGGTGGCTGCATCGTGGAAGGCTGGAACCTGGGTGTGCGTTACCAATGGAAAAAAACCATTGGCGATGTCGAAGACCGCAAAATGATCATTAACAGGTGGAACACTGAGTTTGCGCACAGACTGACCCCCGATTACTACCAGACCTTTGGACTAGGATTTTATGAATATTTTCTGCTGGCCGAAGACCTCGGTGCCCAACCATTGCCCATACTGAACTGCGGTATGGCTTGCCAGTTCAATTCGGCAGAAGTTGTTGAACTTGATCAGCTCGATCCGTATATTCAGGATGCCCTTGATCTGATCGCATTTGCCAACGGACCGGCAGATTCGGAATGGGGGAGTATCCGCGCTAAAATGGGTCATCCCGAATCATTTAAGCTGAAATACCTGGGCATTGGCAATGAACAATGGGGTCCACAGTATTTCGAACGCTACCTGCTATTTGAAAAAGCCATCAATGAGAAGTATCCCGATATTGTACTGGTGTCGGGCACAGGACCGCAACCCGACGGCGATCTGTTTGATTATGCCGTGAAGGCATTGAAAAACACAAAAGCAGAGATTGTCGACGAACACTACTACCGGCCACCGGTTTGGTTCCGCGAAAATGCTAACCGCTATGATAATTATGATCGCAAGGGATATAAAGTGTTTGCCGGCGAATATGCAGCGCAAAGTGTTGGTACGGCAAGTCCCCTCAATAAGAACAATTGGGATTGTGCCTTGTCGGAAGCAGCCTTCATGACAGGTCTCGAAAGAAACGCCGATATTGTGGTAATGTGCTCCTATGCCCCGTTGTTTGCACATACCGATGGCTGGCAATGGACACCCGACCTGATCTGGTTTGATAACCTGACTTCGTTTGGAACGCCAAATTATTACGTACAACAATTGTTTTCGGTAAACAAGGGTACGCATGCATTGAATATGTTGCGTGAAAACGAACCTCTTACCGGCCAATCGGGCGTGTTTGCCTCGGCAACACTGGATCAGCATACCGGTGAAGTTATTCTTAAACTGGTGAACTATGCCGGACAGGTAAGCGAAGTACCCGTGGTATTGAAAACTGCCCGGCGACTGTTGCCCGGGGCCATCATGACTGTTTTGCAGCACAGCGACCTGGATGCCATGAATTCCCTGCAGAATCCCGAAAATATCCACCCGGAGGAACGACCACTACAACTAAAGGGTAAAAAATTCAGCCTTGCACTGGATCCGTATTCACTGACTGTTGTAAAAATTAAACTTCGATAAACCGGAATATGAAAGGTTTTTTATTATATCCCCGCTTGGGTATCTGCAGTAAAGTACCCATGTATATAAAGGTTTCCTGCAAGGGCTTCATTGGCCATGGCGCAATTGGGCGGATAGCATTTTTAGGCCTGTTGATATTGGCAAACCTGTCGTTTACAGGAGCACAAACCATATCGGTTCACGATCCGGTAATGATAAGGCATGCGGACAGGTTTTACCTTTTCTGCACCGGTGTGGGTATTTCCTGCTGGTCGTCAGCCGATATGGTAAACTGGAAGGCAGAAAAGCCGGTTTTTGACAGACCTCCGGCATGGGCTGTCAGCGCTGTAAAAGGTTTTAAAGGTCACATCTGGGCTCCCGATATCTCGTACCATCATAACCGCTATTACCTGTATTATTCAGTTTCGAGCTTTGGCAAGAATACCTCGTGCATCGGCCTGGCTACCAATCCTACCCTCAACCCGGATGATCCGGCTTTCAAGTGGACCGATCATGGAAAAGTGATCCAGTCGGTTCCCAACCGCGACAACTGGAATGCCATTGATCCAAACCTGGTGGTGGACGAAAACAATACCGGCTGGCTCAACTTCGGTTCATTCTGGGGCGGCATCAAAATGGTTCGTCTGAATGACCATTACACTGCAATAGATACCACACAGCAAT
This sequence comes from uncultured Bacteroidales bacterium, assembly GCA_964618645.1. GTDB lineage: Bacteria > Bacteroidota > Bacteroidia > Bacteroidales > UBA10428 > UBA5072. The sequence goes on from CAZUBW010000023.1 coordinate 39,868, forward strand.
GGTATACCCTTGCTGCGCGCGAAAGGGTTTATGGCACAAATGATGACAATGCCGGAGAGGGTGCCATTGAAGCACCTTTTATCATCCGGAAAAACGACTATTACTATCTTTTTGTGTCGTTCGATTATTGTTGCAGGGGCGTCAACAGCAATTACAAAATTATGATCGGACGCTCTGCATCGGTCACCGGTCCGTATGTCGACCGCAACGGCAAAGAACTTGCGGCAGGGGGCGGTTCGTTGTTGGTTCAGGGCAATGCCGGCTGGCCGGGTGTCGGTCATAATGGTATCTGCTCGTTCGACCAAAAAGACTATATGGTATTTCACGGATACGATGCATCCGATGGAGGAAAGCCAAAACTCCTGGTGCGCGAAATCGAGTGGGACGCTGCGGGTTGGCCTGTCGTGAAATTGTAGGTTCCATTAAACCGGTATGCATACACAGTTGCCTGTTGATGATATCATTCCAAAAAAAATCATCCGCGTCTCGTGATTCGTGGATGATTTTTATTAAAAGTAAAAAATACTTTTTATATTTGATTTCGTTTTTTCAGAATTTCTGCCCATATGCATTCCGATCCATATAAAATTCATTCCAGGCATTACGTCGCAGTGGACTGCGTTATTTTCGGTTACGAAGATGAAATGCTCAAAGTATTACTCTATCCCCGTGGGTTTGAGCCATCGGAGGGCAACTGGTCGTTGCTCGGCGGGTTTGTCGATGAAGATGAAACGCTGGGCGATGCTGCCCGCAGGGTGTTGTACAATATCACCGGGCTCAGGAATATTTACCAGGAGCAGGTTCATGCGTTTTCGGCCCTCAAACGCGATCCGGCCGCCAGGGTGATGAGTGTTACTTATTATGCCCTGATTCGCATACGGCAACAGGACAATGACCTGGTGCGCGAACATGGCGCTAAATGGTGGCCGGTAGCCGACCTGCCACAGCTGATTTTCGACCATTACGATATGATTATGCATTCGCTGTTGCGGCTGCAGCAAAAGGCCGGGGTGGAAATCATCGGCAGGGAACTACTGGGCGATACCTTTACCATAACCAACCTTAAAAAGCTTTACGAGGCTATTTTCCAACGCGAGATTGATGCCGGAAATTTCAGGAAAAAGATATTGTCGCTTGGCGTACTGCAAAACACAGGGCGGAAGGACAAGCACGAATCCAAAAAAGGAGCTTACTTATACAGGTATGTGCCGCCCGACAATCTCCTGAACATTGTACCCATTTATAAATAAATTCTGACTGGCATTTGAAAAGCGAATTCAACATGTATAATAAACATTCTTAACATAAAATACCTAAAACTATGGCTCTCATCGACTGGATTGTAGTTGCGTTGTTCTTCATTGCCCTTATTGGCATTGTTGTTTGGGTTTTCCTGCAACGGGAAAAAGATACGAAAGATTATTTCCTGGCTGGCAAGAAGGCAGGCTGGGTTTCCATCGGTTCCTCCATTTTTGCGTCTAACATTGGTTCGGAACATTTAGTGGGTCTGGCCGGAACAGGTTTCATCAGCGGTATGGCAATGGCCCACTGGGAAATACAGGCGTGGGTAATTCTATTGCTGGGATGGGTTTTTGTCCCCTTTTACGACAGGATCAAGATATTCACCATGCCGGAATTCCTGGAACGGCGTTTTTCGTCAGGATCGCGTTCCATTCTTTCGGGGATATCCCTGGTCAGCTATGTGCTCACCAAGGTGGCCGTCACGGTATATGCCGGCGGGGTGGTCTTTAAAGAGGTTTTTGGTATTGAAAGCATGTGGGGCATCGATTTTTTCTGGATCAGCGCTATTGGCCTGGTTGTTGTAACAGGCATTTACACGGTGCTGGGAGGGATGAAGGCCGTAATGTATACCTCGGTGCTGCAAACGCCTGTTTTATTAATCGGCTCCATTGTGATCCTGTTCATTGGATTGACAAAGGTAGGCGGTTGGGGCGAAGTACAGCGTATTGCCGGTGACAATATGCACTTGATGAGACCCATCAGCGATCCCGAATTCCCCTGGCCGGGAGTGATACTTGCTTCAATGGTAATTGGTTTCTGGTACTGGTGTACTGACCAGTTCATCGTTCAGCGCGTGTTGTCGGGTCGAAATCAAACAGAGGCAAGGCGTGGTGCAATTCTTGGAGGCTATTTTAAGCTATTACCGGTTTTCATCTTCCTTATTCCCGGTATGATTGCCTTTGCATTGAGTCAGAAAGGCCTGTTGAATGTATCCTCCAGCGACTCCGCGTTTGCTGCAATGGTGGCGCAATTGCTACCGGTTGGATTTAAAGGTGTGGTAGTTTGCGGCTTGTTGGCCGCCCTCATGAGTTCCCTGGCATCATTGTTTAATTCTTCGGCAGCACTGTTTGTAGGCGATTTTTATAAGAAGTTCAAACCCAAAGCCAACGAAGAGCATTTGGTTTTGGTTGGAAGAATTGCGACCGTGGTGGTGGTGATTCTTGGTGTGGCATGGATACCCGTGATGCTGGGACTTGGTAAAGTACTTTATGAATACCTGCAGGCAGTTCAGGGATTACTCGCCCCGGCTATTGCATCTGTTTTCCTGCTTGGGGTATTCTGGAAAAGGACTACCGCAAAAGCGGCTTTCTGGGGCATGATTACCGGGTTTACCATCGGGATGTTCAGGTTGTTCCTGAATGTCACAGTAGGTGCAAAAGTAGCACTGGTTACTGAAGCTGAGAAGCTGATGAATAAAGTGAATGCGGTGACTGAATATACCAGGGAATTGCTGGTAACCAATATTCAGGCGTTATCAGATAAAATTGCTACCGCCTATCCTGCCATTGGAGATTCAATGCAGGCGTCCTTAAAAGATGCAGCTGTATCAATGGGTTCCATTACACCGGAAAGCAAGGAACATGCTTACAATTTACTTTCCCAGGTATCAGGGTCATTGAACACCATGTTCGCTGATCAATATGGATTCTTATACAGCATTGCTTCGGTAAACGGCCATATTTTTACCTCATTGCTTTTCATATTTTGTATTGCATTGGTGATATTTATCAGCCTGTTTACCACTGCGCCTGGTGAAAATCAATTGAATTACACCATGTATGCAGCTACTCCCGAAGAAAAAGCCATCACTCGTGCCAGCTGGAACAAGTGGGATGTAATCCATACGATAATTATCGTGACCATTATTGTCGCATTCTATATCTATTTCTGGTAGAGAAGTATAGGATGTGGGGTTGTCTGAACATATCGTCATCACGAGTCCCGATTTTTTCATCGGGACGTGGTGATCTGCCCGCACAGGAAGAACATTTTATAAACCTAAATCGCAACTACAAAAATTAACATATGAACAAATACGTCATAGGCATTGATTACGGCACCGATTCAGTGCGGTCGCTGATTGTAGATGCATCAACCGGTAACGAAGTTGCCGGTGATGTGTTTTACTACCCGCGGTGGAAGGAAGGCAGGTACTGTAATCCGGTACAGAACCAGTTCAGGCAGCACCCGCTCGATTATATCGAAGGGCTCGAAACAACCATAATCAATGCACTGGCTAAGGCCCCGGCCGATGTGGCGGCAAATGTGGTGGCAATATCCGTGGATACCACCGGATCAACTCCTGTGGCTGTCAACCGCGAAGGGATTCCGCTATCTTTAACGCCCGGCTTCGAAGAAAATCCCAATGCCATGTTTGTGCTGTGGAAAGATCATACGGCTACTAAGGAAGCCGACGAGATCAACAACCTGGTGAAAACGTGGGGCGGTACCGATTATACGAAATACGAAGGAGGTGTTTATTCCTCCGAATGGTTCTGGGCCAAGGTGCTTCATATACTGCGTGCCGATGAGCAGGTCAGGAATGCTGCTTTTTCGTGGGTTGAACATTGCGACTGGATACCGGCTATTCTTACAGCCAAAACCGATCCGCTTTCCCTTATCCGCAGTCGTTGCGCGGCAGGGCATAAGGCCATGTGGCACCCCGATTTTAACGGGCTGCCTTCGGAGGAATTCCTGGTGAAGCTCGATCCGCTGCTGAAAGGCATACGCGACAGGCTGTATAAAGAAACCTATACCTGCGAGGTGAAGGTGGGCAATCTTTCTCCGGAATGGGCAAAACGCCTGGGATTACCTGAAACGGTCGCCGTTGGCGTGGGCGCTTTCGATGCACACCTGGGCGCCATTGGCGGTGAAATAAAACCTTATTACCTGAGCAAGGTCATGGGCACTTCAACCTGCGATATGCTAATTGCCCCCATGGACGAAGTCGGTGATAAACTGGTCAACGGTATTTGCGGACAAGTCGACGGATCCATAATTCCCGGAATGATGGGACTCGAAGCCGGTCAGTCGGCTTTTGGCGATATCTATGCCTGGTTCAGGGAAGTCTTGCTGTGGCCCGTGAGCGAAATTCTGGGAAAAACCTCTAACACCGATGCCGCCACACGTGATGCACTGGTTAAGGAAATCGAAGATAAACTCATTCCTGTGCTGTCGGAACAGGCCGCTGCCATTCCGCCCGGCGAATCGGGCATTGTGGCCATCGACTGGATGAACGGACGACGCACACCCGATGCCAACCAAATGCTTAAAGGCGCCATCCTGGGCCTGAACCTGGGCTCCGATGCACCGCGTATTTTCAGGGCGCTGGTCGAGGCTACTGCCTTTGGCGCCCGTAAAATTGTCGATAGGTTCATCAGCGAAGGCGTGCGCATCGACGGCGTGGTGGCCCTGGGAGGGGTAGCCAAAAAATCGCCCCTGGTAATGCAAATCGTAGCCGATGTGCTGAATATGCCCATCCTGGTTGCCCGCAGCGAACAGGCTTGCGCCCTGGGTACAGCCATGGCCGCTGCTACGGTGGCAGGCCTTTACCCCACGGTGCTTGATGCACAGCAGGCCATGGGCAATGGCTACGAAAAGGAATATAAGCCCAATAAGGAAAATGTGGCTGTTTACGAACAGTTGTACCGCCAGTATTCCCGGGCCGGTGAATTCATCGAGGATTATTCAAAATAACAGGCGCTATGGCAAAGTATGCACAGATCCGGCAATCGGCCTATGATGCCAATATGCAGCTTCCAAAGCTGAAACTGGTATTGTTTACTTTTGGCAATGTAAGCGTTGCCGACCATACCCTGGGCGTTTTTGCCATAAAACCCAGTGGTGTCGACTACGACAAGCTGACCCCCGAATCCATGGTCATTGTCGATTTTGACGGAAACATCGTGGAAGGCACCCTGCGCCCGTCGTCTGATACCCTTACCCATGCCGTGTTGTATAAAAACTGGAACGATATTTCAGCCGTTGTGCATACCCATTCGACCTATGCAACAGCATGGGCCCAAAGTCAGCGCGATATACCCATTTACGGCACCACACATGCCGACCATCTCACCTGCGATATTCCCTGTGCCCCACCCATGGCCGATGAAATGATCAGGGGCAATTACGAAAGGGAAACCGGCAACCAGATCATCCAGCATATGCAGGCAAAAGGGCTGAAGCACAACGAGGTTGAAATGATACTGGTGGGTAACCACGGTCCCTTTACCTGGGGAAAAACGGCAGAGAAAGCTGTTTATAACAGCGCGGTGCTGGAAGAACTGGCCAGGATGGCCTTTCTTACCGAGCAGATAAATCCGGGAGTTTCCAGGCTTAAGGATGCGCTCATAAGCAAACACTACGAGCGTAAACACGGACCGGGTTCTTACTATGGGCAGCAATGAACGTCAGGAACTAGGACAATGAAAGAATGAAGGAATGAAGGAATGAAAAAATGAAGGAATGAAGGAATGAAAAAATGAAAAAATGAAAAAATAACTGATAGCAATGAGGTTACTGTATTTATGGATTCCCTTCAAGCGGTTGAAAACCCTTGAAGGGTGCTGAGCAGAAATCAACAAGAGTTTGAGTAAGGAGCAAGAGAAAAACCAAAAACTAAGAATTCGAACCCTATCAAACAACATCAAACCTTATCAAACATTAAAACTAACACCGGACCCAGCACCCAGCACCCAGTAACCAGCACCTAGTAACCAGTACCTAGTAACCAGCACCCAGCACCCAGCACCCAGTACCCCCAAATGTAAAACACATAACCAACATACAACTATGATCGATCTTAAGAAATTACAAGTTTGGTTCATCACCGGCAGCCAGCACCTGTACGGTGAGGAAACCCTCAGGCAGGTTGCTGCCGATTCGCAGCAAATGGTGAAAGGCCTGAATAAAGCAGCTGCCATTCCGGTGGAAATTGTTTTTAAACCGGTAGTGAAAACGCCCGACGAGATTTTTAATACCCTGCAGGATGCCAACGCATCAAAAACCTGTATTGGTGTAATTACCTGGTGCCACACCTTTTCGCCATCGAAAATGTGGATTAACGGCCTGAAAATCCTGCAGAAACCTGTTCTTCACCTTCACACGCAGTTTAACCGCGACCTGCCCTGGGGTGATATCGACATGGATTTCATGAACCTGAACCAGGCTGCTCACGGCGACCGCGAACATGGTTTTATCATGAGCCGCATGAACATCAACCGCAAGGTCGTGGTGGGCCATTGGAGCGATACGGATGTGCAGGGACAGATAGGTATATGGACCAGGGCTGCTGCTGCCTGGTACGACTTCCGCATGCTTAAAGTGGCCCGCTTTGGCGATAACATGCGCGAAGTGGCTGTCACCGAAGGCGACAAGGTAGAGGCCCAGATACAGTTCGGCATGTCGGTTAACGGCTATGGCGTAGGCGACCTGGTGAAACTGGTAAACGATGTCAGCAATAAGGCCATTGACAAACTCGTAAAGGAATACCAGGAACTATACCAGATGGCTGCTGATGGTAAGCCTTCGGGAAAAATGCACGAAAATGTCCGTTACCAGGCCAGGCTTGAAATTGCTATCCGGAGCTTTCTGGAGAAAGGCGGCTTTGGTGCCTTTACCACAACGTTTGAAGACCTTCACGGACTTACCCAGCTTCCCGGTCTGGCCAGTCAGCGCCTGATGGCCGATGGCTATGGATTTGGTGCAGAAGGTGACTGGAAACATGCTGCCCTGGTACGTGCGGTTAAGGTTATGGGAACCGGACTGAAGGGCGGCTGCTCGTTCATGGAAGACTACACCTATCACCTGAATCCGAAAGGAATGAAGGTACTGGGCGCACACATGCTCGAAATTTGTCCGTCAATTGGCAAGGGCAAGGCCAAACTCGAAGTGCATCCCCTGGGTATTGGCGGTAAGGACGATCCGGCACGACTGGTATTCGATGTGCCTGAAGGTCCTGCGGTTAATGCCAGCCTCATCGACCTGGGAAATCGTTTCAGGCTTATTGTAAACTCGGTTGATTGTGTAAAGGCCGATGCTCCTATGCCTAAATTGCCTGTAGCAAGGGCCATGTGGGTTCCGCAGCCCGATCTGAAAACAGGGGCAGGGGCCTGGATACTCGCTGGTGGTGCACATCATACAGCATTCAGCCAGGCGGTGGATGCACAATACCTCGAAGACTTTGCCGAAATGGCCGGTATTGAATTCGTCCACATCGGAAAAGAGGCCACCATGAGCAGCATTAAAAACGAGTTGCGGTGGAATGAGGTATATTACCGCTTTTTGAAATAATCAGTGTCTGTTCAGAAAGTCCCATTTACTGCGTTACGCTTGTCCGAAAATTGCTCATTTACGACTAGTAAACTCCGCATTTTCGGACTGCGCAAGCCTTGCAACTGGAACTTTCTGAACAGACAAATGTTTGTTTGGTATTTTACCAACTTTATTGCCAGACGATGAATATTTAGCGGTTCTTTGTAACGGGGAGCATCACATGTTTTTGAGCTTCGCGGCCAGCGTTTCAATGGTGGGAACTTCGCTTTCGTAAGTGATCACCAGCCGGCCATACCGGTCGTGCAGGGCAATGAAAGGGAATTGAACCACGTTGTAGTGATACCTGACAATAAAGTTGGTACCCTCGGTGCCGGCTTTTATTTGCGGGTATCGCTGCAATCCGGTTTGCTCAATATATTTCCGCAGCGATTCTACCGGAACATAGGTAACCATAACAATCTGCACATGACTGAACAGGTGTATGTCCTTCAGCAGCGCTTTTGTGAATATGGTGCAGTGGTCGCAATCGGGGTCGAAATAAACCAGCATCACCGGCTTGCCTGGTTTCAGCGATGATGCTTTGATAGGTGACCCGTCAGCCTGTATAAGGTCAAAGGCAGGTAAGGTTTTTGGGGCATTGTTAAGCAACTGCGCCTGCACGCCTGCAGTCAGCAAAAACAGCAAAACAAGGGTGAGATATTTTTTCATGGTATTTGTATCAGCAATCATGCTGCAAAAATAGTAAAATTGTGGTTGCTGGTTGCTGGGTACTAGGAGCTGGGTACTAGGAGTTGGTTGCTGGTTGCTGGGTGTTCCTCGAAATTCGGCGTTCGGTGTTCGATGTTCGGTGTTTATAATCTGTTTGATAAGGAATGAAAAAATGAAAAAATAGGATGCTGGTTATTGGGTGCCGGGAAGACCTGACAGCGTTGATAGACCTATCAGAGTCAGTATGGGATTCTTGTGAAGAGTTAATGCTGTTTGGCGTTCGGTGTCTGCCAGGTTAATAGATAAAACGGGCAAAACCTTAAAATAAAAAAGCTACAGAAGTTTCCAGTATTCTGAACCAGATACTATCCAAAACTGAACTAATATCATTGGTCATTTTCTTCGTAGTAATATGAGTAGTCAATCCCTTTCATAAACATTTCGCGGTCGTTTA
>CAZUBW010000024.1:0-47658 GCA_964618645.1 uncultured Bacteroidales bacterium
GGGTGTTGGGTTTTGACCGCAACAGTATGCTGAGCCTGTCTGCTGCCAGGCAGGCGGAGTCGAAGCATGCCACTGCGGCCGCCGCTGCTACTTATTATTTAAACCGGTTATAGTTATATGCCATTCTTCCCTCATCGGTGATGAACCGGACACTGGCCATCCTCCTCGAAATGGAAATATACGTATAACCCAGCTTTGATAAGGAAAAAACCGTTCTTTCATTACTGCTGCATGCACGAAGCGTTCCCCCGGTACCATTTACAAAATAATCGGTTGTTTTGCCTTCTTCCCTGGCATGTTCAAAATTATGGTCGTGTCCGCAAAGATAGAAGTCAACTTTATAGTGATCCAGCAACGGTTTTATCATGATGTTTATTTCCTTGCTGTCGCCATGATACAGGTTAGCCGAGTAAACAGGATGGTGGCCAACCACAACAATCCAGTCTTCCTTAACCTGTGGAAGTAAATTTACCAGCCAGGAATACTGAGCCAGGGTGCTGTAATTACCCGGGTCAGGGAGATTACGGTATTCACTGATAAGTGCTTCTGTATCCAGCACGATAAACCTGACTGTGGTGAACGAATCAACTGGCTCAACAAAGGAATAATAGCGGGACGGCATTTTCCAGTAATCATTCAGGTTGGAGTACGCTACTTCAGCATCAGGATTGCCTTCATAATCGTGATTTCCCAATGCAGCGTACCACGGTATCAACAGGGATCTGTCGGTGTACACGTCTTCGAAATTTAACCCCCACTGCAAGTCGCTGGTACTTTTGACGCCGGTTAGCTGAAAATTGTCCCCGCAGGTCAGCACGAATTCCGGTCTCACAATCCGGGCAACATTTTCCATTTCAGCCGCAACCCGCAACTGGTTATCGCTACCGTTGTAACCCCAGTCGCTCAGTACAAAAAAATCAAGTGAATTTTCGGTTTCTTCATTTACCTCATCACAGGCCAATGGAAGCAGCTGGCTCAGGTCGTTGTTTTCCTCAAGTGAACAATTCGTCAAGGAGGATGACAATATAGATGCAGCTATAATGATTCTGCAAAACCGCATCACGAAAAAAGTTAAGACTTGCATAAAAAGAATTCTATTAATCAACCAAAAACCTGTTCATTCGGCAGAAAATCATACCTTCATCAGGCTTTGACAATGTTTTTTACGAAAATGCTATCGGTAAAAAACCAGCACTACAGATGAGATATATCACCGTAAGCCAATGATATATATAGAGGTGCCTGCCTGTAACCTCACGTTGAAATTTCCAACGATCCGACAGGAACCAAAAAGCAAAGGGCCATTACTAAAAAACCATGGGAAACTGAGGTAAAAATGTAAAACCAGGCTAAACAGCTAGCTGAAAAGCAGCTTATTTATTAAATTTATACTACGGTATACCGGGAGCTACCTGAAAATCCATTTTGAAAAGAGTAAGGGGTGAAGGCCGAAAAACCTATGAGTAGGCAGAAGTAAAATGCAACATCATGAAAAAGTTCATCTACCTGTCCGTTCTCCTATCGGCATTTATTATGACAGGGTACAGTCAGGTTTTTGTAGGGGGCAGTCTGCATTTTGATTCCAGCAGCGGGAGTCAGGAAATCGGGGGAATTACTTATGATAACCCAACCAGTGTTTCTTTTAGCTTCAGTCCCATGGCAGGTTATATGCTATCAGGAAAACTGGGGATTGGAATAAGACTCGATTTAGGCCTGGAGCACACCAATTCCAATGACGATCCTGAAGTTGTAACCAATACAACTGGTATAGGTTTATCCCCTTTTGTACGTTATTATGTTGTGCATGCAAACAAGTTTTCACTCTACGGACAGGCACAACCATCTGTCACTTTCTCCACCATCAGGTCAAAGCTGGAGGGTGACGCCGTTGACGGTCCCTATACCATGGCAATGGGTATAACAGTATATCCGGGCATAGCATATGACCTGAATGAAAAAATACAACTGAATGCTTCCGTTAATCTCTTTAACGTGGGATTCATGCACCGGTATGTAAAAGACGGTGGTAAAAAAAGCCGGTCAACCGAATCCGGCTTTGGCATAGACCTGAACGATATTGTCAATACCGGGGCCATTACTATTGGCGCCATCATCAGGTTATAGGACATAACCTCTTCTTCCATTTTTGCATTTTTTAACAATCTTCCTGATTTGAGATAATTTTCAGCATTTCAAAAAATTACAAAGATTTTGTACTGAAACGTTCAAATTGCCTGTTATCAGATATCCTGGAGGTTTATATATTTGTGCCCGTACCATATTTCATTTAAAAATTAGGAGGATTTTTTTATGTCATACTGTACGAAAGTGTTCATTACGTGTTTTTTCCTTCTTTCAGGAGGATTGTTACAACAAAGCCAGGCGGCAGGTCAAACCGACAGTGTTACGTTATACACCCCTTATACCAGGGTTTCGGTTCCGCCGGGTGAATCGGTCACCTATTCCATTGACCTGATCAATAGCAGTAATAAGCTTCAGAAAGCCGACCTGGTTTTAACCGGGATTCCCCGTACCTGGAGCTATACCATGACTTCCGGCGGGTATGCCATTGGCCAGCTTTCGGTATTGCCAGGTGAGCGAAAATCGGTTTCGCTTAAAGTGGATGTTCCTTACCAGGTAAACAAAGGCAATTACCGTTTTAGCTTATTGGCCCGAGGTATTACATCGCTGCCTTTAACCATCAACGTTTCTGAGAAAGGTACCTTTAAAACCGAGTTTTCCTCTGATCAAACCAATATGCAGGGACACTCCGGATCAAATTTCACATTCAGCGGCGAACTGAGAAACCGGACAGCCGAAAAGCAACTTTACGCCTTGATTTCCGATGCTGCAAAAGGCTGGCAGGTCTCTTTCAAAGCCGATCACAAACAGGCAACATCCGTAGAAGTAGAGCCAAACCAAAGCAGCAAAATCAGCATTGAGGTAAAACCTCCCACAGGTATTGAGGCAGGCACTTATGAGATTCCGGTAAGGGCAGTCACCAGCAATACATCTGCCGAACTCAGGCTACAGGTAGTGATAACCGGAACGTACCAGATAGAACTTACCACCCCGTCGGGTTTGCTAAGCGCCAAAAGTATTGCGGGCGAAATAAGTAAAATCAGCCTGGTGGTAGTCAATAACGGCACCACCACACTCGAGAATATTAAAATCACCGGTACGGTTCCGCCCAGGTGGGAGATAACCTTTGAACCCAAAGAAATTGACAAGCTCCTGGCCGGAAATACAACACAGGTAGATGTAACCATTAAGGCCGATAAAAAGGCCATTCCGGGAGATTACGTGGCCAATTTTGAGGCAAAATGTCCTGAGACATCCTCAAAAGTATCTTTTAGAATTTCAGTCAGAACATCCATGCTTTGGGGCTGGATAGGACTTTTCATCATACTTGGCGCACTGGGCTTGGTGTATCACTTGTTTCGCAAGTATGGAAGGAGGTAGGCTATGGCTGACAACTGTATTGAGCTGGTTAATCTCACTAAAAAATACGGCTCATTCACTGCCGTTGACCAGCTGAATCTTACCGTTGAAAAAGGAGAGGTTTTTGGTTTACTGGGTCCTAACGGTGCCGGGAAATCAACAACCATACTTATGCTGTTGGGACTTACCGAACCAACAGGCGGTTACGCGCGGATATGCGGGATAAATGCAGCTGAACATCCCATCGATGTGAAACGGAAAGTAGGATACCTGCCCGAAGATGTTGGCTTTTACGACGATCTTACCGGCATGGATAACCTGTTGTACACGGCACAACTGAATAGCTTGCCCGTAAAGGAAGCGCGCAAAAGGGCTGAAAATCTGCTCAAACGGGTGGGACTATGGGGTGAAGAACAAAAAAAAGCCGGGGTATATTCAAAAGGAATGCGTCAAAGACTGGGGTTAGCAGATGTGCTTATTAAAAATCCCGAAGTTATTATTCTGGACGAGCCAACATCGGGAATTGACCCGGGCGGTGTGAAAGAATTCCTGAATCTCATCATTGAACTCAGTAAAGAGGACGGATTGACAGTGTTGTTTTCATCCCATCACCTGCACCAGGTTCAGCGCGTTTGTGACCGGGTGGGCATATTTGTCGGTGGCAGATTACTTGCCGAAGGTAACCTGCGCGACCTGGCCACCAGCCTGTTCAGCGGTAGTGCCTTTACAGTGGAAGTAGGCATAAACGGAAAAAGCATAACAGCCGGAGAACTCTCGAACATACTTAAAAACGTAGACGGCATTGAAAAGATAAACCCAAAAGATCATTTCGTTGAAATTTCATGCGCACATAATGTAACCAGTGAAATAGCAAAAGCGCTTATCAACGGGGGCATTCCCCTCACATACCTTAACCTTAAGGAATATGCGCTGGACGATATTTATTACCGCTATTTTGAAGGAGGTCAAAGCAAATGAATATCCATAAGAAACACATAGTTACAAGTCCCTTCGGGGCTATTGTAAAAAAAGAAATTGCTGACCATGTCAGAAGCTGGCGTTTTATCATACTCGGTATTATTATTGCCCTCACCTGTTTCGGATCTTTATATGCTGCCCTAACGGGTATGGACAATGCTGTAAAACCCGGCGATAATGAAGGGGCATTTTTCTTTCTGAAGCTTTTTACCCTTTCCGATGGTACGCTTCCCTCCTATATGGTATATATCAGTTTTCTGGCTCCTTTGCTGGGGATCGGACTTGGTTTTGATGCCATTAACTCGGAACATAACCGTGGAACCCTTAGCAGGTTGCTGGCACAGCCTATTCACCGCGATAATATTTTGAATGCCAAATTTCTGGGATCACTGACGGTTATCAGTGTGCTGATGTTCGCACTGGGTTTTATGGTTATGGGCATAGGCCTGATTACCATAGGTGTACCGCCTACAGTGGAAGAGTTTTTACGAATCGTTTTCTTCATTCTGCTAAGCATAGTGTATATTGCCTTCTGGCTGAATCTTTCGGTATTTTTTTCGGTCAGGTTCCGTCAGCCGGCTACGTCAGCACTTTCGGGACTTGCGGTTTGGCTTTTCTTCAGCATTTTTTACCCGATGATCATTAACCTGCTGGCAAAAATTGTTGAGCCTGCCGCCATGAGTTCGGCCCATAAAATGATCTTTTATGAGCGGCTGATAACTGCCCTGATGTCCGTATCGCCAAACCATTTGTTCAGTGTGGCCACTACCACCCTTTTAATGCCCAATGTCCGCAGTTTGGGAACCCTTTCGATGGAAAGACTCTACGGATCCATCCCAGGACCTTTGCCGCTGGGACAAAGTACCATATTGGTATGGGCCCAGATTACGGCACTTGTTGCGGCAACCATTTTATGCTTTGTACTTTCATACCTCGCTTTTATGCGGAAGGAAATACGCTCGCGCTAAAATATAAGCACCCTGATTTGGGTATAAAAGAGGGTGTACAATACCGACCAAAGTAATTGTCCCGATGCCAGCCAGATCAGGTTACGGGTATTAATGCCATAATATTTCACGGTGAGGAATGCCCCCAGGGGAATCGACAGCAATACAGGACTCAACGTCACAATTCCCGGCAAACCATACCGTTTTTTAATCCGGATTAGTCTGCGCGAAGCCGGCGTGAATATCTTTTTGTTTTTGTTTATCCTAAGCTTATCTGGCCAGTATTGTTGCCATAACTTTAAAATAACGTCTGAGAGAAATACAGAAATGATCATACCCAATAATCCTCCTATATTGGTATAGAGAAGCGTTTCGGCAAACGACATCTTCATGGCATATACAGCTACCGGAAAAGTCGCAGCAAATTTCCACGATGAAAAAAATATGATGGTAAGTTCCCGCATATCCGGGCAATGATATTTCTGGAAATGTTAACCCTTAAATTTAGCAACAAAAACCGGAATGCATTGTTATCCTATTAATGTTATTAAATTCACACAACATGAAAGTCGCTGTTTTCAGTACCAAATCGTACGACAAGGAATACCTTGATAAAGCCAATGCAGCCAATCTGCATGAACTGAATTATTTTGAGTCCTCACTTAAGTTAAAAACGGTCAAACTGGCCGAAGGATATGATGCTGTTTGTGTGTTCGTGAACGATGCGCTGACAAAAGATGTAATTGAAGCTCTTGCCGCACAGCAGCTCAGGGCCATTGTGCTGCGATGTGCCGGCTTTAACAACGTCGACATTGAAACAGCATGCCAGTTGGGTATCAAAGTGTTAAGAGTGCCTGCCTATTCGCCGAACGCGGTTGCCGAGCATGCAGTGGCGCTGATTATGGCATTAAACCGGAAAACACATAAGGCATACAACCGCGTGCGCGAGGGAAACTTTTCCATTGAGCGTCTTCAGGGCTTTGAACTGGCCGGTAAAACTGTTGGGGTGGTTGGTACCGGAAAAATTGGCGCTGCCTTTGCCAACATTATGAAAGGATTCGGGTGCCGGGTAGTGG
Source organism: uncultured Bacteroidales bacterium (assembly GCA_964618645.1). Taxonomy (GTDB): domain Bacteria; phylum Bacteroidota; class Bacteroidia; order Bacteroidales; family UBA10428; genus UBA5072. Next base: position 6,443 of record CAZUBW010000024.1, read on the forward strand.
CCTATGACGTATACCGCAATTCCACACTTGAGGAGCAGGGCGTATCCTACCTTTCGCTTGACGAATTACTCAGGGTTTCTGACATTGTTTCATTGCATTGTCCCCTGACACCCGAAACCAATCGGCTTATCAATAAGGATTCCATTGCCCTGATGAAAAAAGGTGCCATGCTCATCAATACCAGCAGGGGAAAGCTGGTAGATACAGATGCAGCCATTGAGGCATTAAAAGAAGGATCCCTGGGATACCTGGGCATTGACGTATATGAACAGGAAGAAAAACTTTTTTTTAAAGACCTTTCGGAGATCATTATCCTGGACGACAAAATTATGCGTCTGATGACCTTTCCCAATGTTCTGATAACGGCACATCAGGCCTATTTTACCGATACAGCCCTTTCGCAGATTGCCTACACCACCCTTCAGAACATAACGGATATCGAAAGGGGTACCATCAATCCACAAAACCAGGTCTGCATCAACATGATAAAATAAGGCAGGTGGCTGATCGCTCGGATTCTGTCTTGTCTTCCCTTGCACAATATTTTTGTGAAACAAGGGTTAATATGTTTTGCTATTTTTGCAACAGTTTATAGGGAGCTTCCTGAAAATCCCCAACAGAGTAAGGGGTGTATGCTGAAAAACCCAAGAGTAAGCCAACGAAAACATGCATATCATGAAAAAAGGTTTCTATTTGATGATCGTTCTTTTATCCATTACCCTGGTTTCGAACGGCCAGCTGTTTGTCGGCGGGAGCGTGGGTGTTAATACATCTGGCGGCAAAACCGAGGTCGACGGAAACACCGAAAAAGATCCATCCAGCGTTAGTTTTTACTTCAATCCCCAAGCAGGCTATATGCTGTCTGACGACTTCTGGGTAGGACTTGGCTTATCGCTTAACGTTTCATCCACCAATTCAAATGGAGATCCCGAAGTGAAAACCAGCGCCTCATCATTTGGATTTGTGCCTTTTGCCCGTTATTATTTCTTCAGGGCAAATAAGTTTTCCTTTTATGCTCACGCTCAGGCCGGTTTGGAGTTCGGATCGTCCAAAACCAAGTCGGGAGATGTTACTTTTGATGGTCCCAAGGTTACCGAAATCGGTGTTAACGTTTTCCCCGGCATAGCTTTTGACATAAGCGATAAATTTCAGCTTTTTGCCTCGGTTAATGCTTTCAGTCTGGGTATTAACACTGAAATTGAAAAGGATGATGACATTAAGGAGGTTTCTACCGATGCCGGATTCAATGTAAACATGAACAATATTCTTACCACCGGCGCTATTACTGTCGGAGCGTATTTCAAGCTATAATAACTGAAGAAAAAAAACGAGGCTGACTATAAAGTCTTGTACACGTCATTGCGAGGGAGGTACGACCGAAGCAATCTTCTAATATACAACAGATTGCTTCACTCCGTTCGCAATGACGGCCCTGCACAAAGCGCTAGGCGTAGTTTAAAACTACGCCTAACAAATTGACTTTTTAGACAGCCTCGTTCTTTTACTGGCAAAGGTTTTTCACATACTCCAGTCCCATTTCGCGCAACTTATATTTTTGGATTTTTCCACTTGCGGTTTTGGGATAATCACTCACAAAAATGACATGTTTGGGAATCTTGTGGCGCGAAATTTTTCCCCTACAGAATTCCTGAATCTCTTCCTGGGTAATGGTTTGTCCTTCCTTCAATTTCACAAAAGCCCCCACTATCTCCCCGTATTTTTCATCGGCAATACCGGCCACTTCCACCATTTCGATCTGTGGAAGCTGGTAGAGAAAATTCTCTATTTCGCGTGGATAAATATTTTCACCACCACGAATGATCATGTCTTTAATACGTCCGGTGATGCGGAAATACCCATCTTTTGTTTTCACAGCCAAATCGCCCGAGTGCAGCCATCCATCCTTATCAATAGCCCTGGCTGTTGCCTCGGGATTGTTATAATAACCTTTCATTACATTATAACCCCTGCAGCATATTTCGCCCTGCACTTCGGGAGCGCATTCGCTACCGGTTTCGGGATCAAATACTTTCACCTCAACGCCCGGATAATTGGTGCCTACGGTAGTGGCCCGTATTTCGGGCGGATCGGTGATACGCGTGGCCGTCATTCCGGGTGATGATTCGGTAAGTCCGTAAACAATGATCAGATCACGGCAATTCATACTGGTCATCACCTGGTTCATGGTTTCGATGGGACATAAGGCACCGGCCATGATTCCGGTACGCAGACTGCCCAGGTCGAACATATCGAACATAGGATGGTTGAGCTCGGCGATAAACATGGTGGGCACTCCGTATAACGCAGTGCATTTTTCTTTTTGAACTGAAGCCAATACCATCAGCGGGTCAAACTCCTCGACAAAAACGAGTGTACCACCATGGGTTATTATGGCACACATAGCCAGCACACAGCCAAAACAGTGAAAAAGCGGAACACACACCAATAACCTGTCGTTTTGCGTGTAATGCATACATTCGCCGGTACTTTTGCCACAGTTTACAATATTATGGTGTGTAAGCATTACGCCTTTGGGGAAGCCCGTAGTTCCCGAGGTGTACTGCATATTTACCACATCGTAACAATTAATGGTACGGCGCACCTGTTGCAAGGCATCGTCGGTAACCTGCGAACCTAACATAATAAGCTCATGGGTATTGTACATACCTTTGTGCTTCTGCGGTCCGATAAAAACAACATTCCGGAGTTCCGGAAACTTTTCGGACTGCAGCGAGCCGCGTACACACTCCCTGAGTTCGGGAACCAATTCGAATACCATGTTCACGTAGTCGCTGTCGCGATACCCATCAATGATACACAGTGTATTCAGATCGGCATTTTTCATCAGGAACTCGAGTTCCGAAAGTTTATAACTGGTATTTACCGTAACCAGTATCGCCCCGATTTTAGCGGTGGCATACATAAATGTCGACCAGTCGGGCACATTGGTAGCCCAAACACCTACCTTGTCGCCTTTTTTTACACCTATAGCAAGAAGCCCTTTTGCCAGTTTATCAACGCGGTGGTTAAACTGCGCATAGGTAAACCTCAGGTTTCTGTCGGGGTAAACAATAAACTCATGATCGGGTGTTTCAGCTGCCCATTTCTCCAGCAGGTCGCATAGTGTATGTTCAACTAGTTCCATATAACCTAAAAGTTTTAAAACGGAACATATACTATACCTAATATACGGGCTGTGGGGCCCGGTGTGGTTACCAGGTGATCGACAACCGAATCGAGATAGATGCTGTCGCCCTTATTAAGTTCATACAGGCTGTTGCCATAATGCACGTTCACTTTACCTTCCATCACATAGATGAACTCCTCGCCTTCGTGAGCAGACTTGACCGCCTTTTGCTCCTTGTCGGGAACAATATCAACAATGAATGGCTCCATATGCCGATCAGCTTTATTTGGGGCCATGGAATAAAAAGTCATATGCTCGCGGCTATCGTCGTTGTGGGTGGAAAAGCTGTTTGCTCCGTTCCATTCATTTTCGCGCATAACAGCCGGCCCTTCCTTTACCGTATCATCAAGCAGGGTTCCCAGCCGTAGTCCCAATGCCCTAGACAACCTGATAAGTACGCCAAGGGAAGGTATGGAGGTACCCGACTCAATTAAATCAAGCTGTTTCCCGGAGAGTCCTGCCCTTTTTGCCAGTTCACACGGTTCTATTTTCTTAAGTGACCTGAGTGCGGCTATCTTATCACCAATGCTTCGATTCGTTTGCATAAAAATTCAGTTTTGGATAGTATGGGAATGTGAAAATAGGAAAAGAATTGAAATCAAAAATTAAAACAATAAATTAGCCAATAAATAAATACTGAAAACATGGGCTTAATAATTCTAATTATCGCAGTAGTGCTGGTGCTGATGGCAGTGGGACTTTATAACAGGCTTGTTAAACTCCGGAATAACCGGGAAAATGCTTTTGCAGACATTGACGTACAGTTGAAGCAGCGCCTCGATCTTATTCCGCAACTGGTTGAAGCTGTGAAAGGATATATGAAACACGAAAGTTCGGTGCTGACTGAAATTACCAAAGCCCGTACAAATGCACTGCAGGCCACCACCATCAATGAAAAAATTGCTGCCGAAACCCAGTTATCGGGTGCCTTACAGGGACTTAAGGTTGCTGTTGAAGCCTATCCCGATCTTAAGGCCAATCAAAGCTTCATTCAGTTGCAGGAAGAAATATCTGATATCGAAAATAAACTTGCTGCCGCTCGCCGCTTTTTCAATGGTGCCACCCGGGAACTCAACAATGCAGTGGAAACTTTCCCCTCCAACATAGTGGCAGGTATGTTTGGATTTAACCGTGAACCCATGTTTGACCTGGGCAATGAGCGGTCGCAGGCCGAAGAGACTCCAAAGCTAAATTTCTAGCCAATAATGCAGTACACAGGGCTTCATACCCAGATCCGGAGAAACAACATCAAATCGGGAGTATTGCTTTTGCTTTTTCCGGCTGTTGTATTCGGTCTGATTTGGGTATTTTTATTTTTCATTACCGATCAGTATCCCGAACAACGATTGTTTTATACAAACAACAGTTTCCTGAAAGTTGTGCCCTGGGTAACTTTAGGTATACTATTATGGTTTGTCATTGCTTATTTTGCACATACCCGGTTAATCCGCATGGCCACAGGATCAGTACCCCTGCAACGTACGGAAAACAAGCGGGTTTATAACCTGGTTGAAAACCTTTGCATAGGGTGTGGCATGCCCATGCCCAAAATTAACGTTATCGAGGACAATTCATTGAATGCCTTTGCCAGTGGCATTGATAAAGCAAGTTATACTGTTTCTCTTTCGAGGGGCATCATCACCAAGCTAAGCGACGAAGAGCTGGAGGCAGTCATTGCCCATGAGCTTACCCACATACGGAACCGGGATGTAAGACTGCTGATTGTTTCCATCATCTTTGTCGGCATATTTGCTTTTATTACCGAAGCTTTGATGCGGACCCTCCGCTATGGAGGAGCCAGGGGAGGAAGCAGCAGCAGTGGTCGCAAAGGAGGCGGAAGCATCATTCTTATTGCCTTATTGCTGGCTGCTATCGGTTATCTGCTGTCCAGCATTTTTAGGTTCGCCATCTCCAGAAAACGCGAATACCTGGCCGATGCCGGCTCGGCCGAAATGACCAGAAACCCGCTGGCCCTTGCTTCGGCCTTGGAAAAAATAACACTCGACCCACGCATTGAGGCTGTGCAACGCAAAGATATCGCACAGCTCTTTATTGATAACCCGCAGGAAAAACAAAAAGACCAGCTAACTTCCTCATTTGCTACTATATTTGCCACCCACCCGCCCATAGAAAAAAGAATTGCCTATCTGAAGCAATTTTAAATAAACACCAAAACAGCCTGCCGCCTGTTTTTTTTATTTATACCTAGGCATCAGTAATGGATTTTTTTTTACATTTGATTTGGATTTCGTCATACATCATTGAAATAACGGTGGATTGAGGAAGGGTTTGTTATGCCGTATGACCATTCATGTATTCTTGCTCATTTTATTACATTAAGCATAACTATTAATATTTCATTACTATGAAAATCAAAGGTCTGACGATCCGAACCACCCCTGAATTTGTAAAAAAGTATTATCCTGACCGCTACCAGGAATGGCTTAATGCTTTGCCGGAAACATCCAAGCAGATCATGTCGAATCACATTGTGGTAAATGAGTGGTATCCCATGTATGATTCACTTACTGTGCCCCTGCGTAAAGTAGGTGAAGTATTATATGGCAACGATTGGAAGAAGGCAAGCTGGGATTTGGGTCGTTACGACGCCGAAGAAAGCCTGACGGGTATTTACAAGTTGTACGTTAAAATGGGCTCGCCTAATCACCTGATCAGCCGGGCCGGACGTATTATGTCGGCTTATTACGATGATGCCGAAATCAGGCTGGTGCAATCCGATAAAAACAAACTTGTAATGCACATAGTCCGTTTTGATGATCCCGACGAAGCCATTGAATATAATATGGCAGGCTGGATACAACGTGCACTTGAAATATCGGGTTGCAAAGATGTAAAAATAGATCTTTCCAAATCACTTGCCAGGAAAGACGCTGTGTCGGAATTCATAATCAGCTGGAGCTGATCAGCTGCCAGTTTTGGGTATAAACCGGTCGATTTTCTGATATAATTCAGCCGGACGGATGGGTTTGGTGATGTAGTCATCAAACCCTTCCTTTTTTAGCCGCACAATCTCATCGGCCAGTGCATAAGCTGTTTGGGCTATCACAGGCACCCTGATCTTTCGCCGCTGCATTTCGTTCAGCGTTTCGATCCCGTCCATCACCGGCATTTTAATATCCAGCAAGACCAAGGCAATATTCATGTTGGTTTCGAGGGCATGCAAGGCTTCTTTTCCATCCCGCGCATGAATGATATCAGCCCCGGTTTTTTTCAGTAGTTTTTTCAGGTACTGGTAATTCGAAAAATCGTCCTCGGCCACCAGAATTTGCAAATGGTCCAAAACGAGTTGCGGCGTCCCCGGGGTACTTACCTCCACTTGGGGGTGCAATTGTTCGGGAATAATAAAGGGAATGATGAAATGGAAGGTTGAACCTTTGTTTACCACAGATTCAGCCCATATTCGGCCACACAGCAATTGAACCAATTGCCTGGCAATGGCTAGTCCCAATCCCGTTCCCCGCTGCAGACGCTCCTTGTTTTCTTCAACCTTTCTGAAACGTTCAAAGATCAACTCAAGGTGCTCTGCCTTAATACCAATTCCGGTATCGCTTACATAAAATTCCAGCAGGTTGTTATCCTGCTCATATTTGTTGCAGCCTATTTCGATATATCCTTCGCGTGTAAATTTCAGGGCATTGGAAAGTAAATTCGAAAATACCTGCAGTAATTTTCTCCTGTCTGTAACAATAGTAAGTTGCAATATTTCATAGGGGATATTGACCCTGAGTTCAATTTTCTTATCCTGACCAATTTCTACCCGTTGTAAAAGAACACTGAAAATACCCTTTAATTCACTCACAACATCTTTCAACGCCACTTCATTTCTTTCCACCTGTACCTGGCCCGACTCGATTTTTGAGATATCCAGAATATCATTGATCAAATCGAGCAAGGTATCGCTGCTACTTTGCATAATTTTATTGAACTCCATCCGCTCTTCTGCGGTTAATCCTTCCTCTCCCAACATAGCAGAGAAACCCAGTATTGCATTCAGGGGTGTACGTATTTCGTGCGACATATTGGCCAGAAAAGACGATTTCAGTTTATCTGACTCTTCGGCCTTTTCCTTTGCCTGTATCAATTCGCGCGTACGCTCATTTATTAATGTTTCAAGCCGGTTACGGTGATTATTAAGCTCTTCGGCCTGGGATTTCAATTCTTCGTTATATTCGTTCACTTCTTCCTGTTTTTCTTCAAGTGCAACCGCCACCTCTTCGAGTTGCCGTGTGCGTTCTTTAACCATAGCTGACAGCTTCTTTTGCTGTTGACGGTAAAACGTTATCCGCAGGAAATAAAACAACAGCAATAAACCCGCCAGTGTGATAAAAACAAAAGTCCTGAACCACCAGGTTTTATACCAGGGTGGAAGTACAATAACCTGCAAATGAACTCCTTCTTCATTCCACACGCCATCGTTATTGGAGCCTTTAACCCTCAGCACATAATGGCCGGGATTCAGATTCGTATAGGTTACCTCATGCTTGTTCCCAATATAATTCCAATCGGCATCAAATCCTTCGAGCCGGTAAGCGTATTGATTTCGCTGGGGATTAATGTAATTCAGCGCGGCAAAACCAAAAGTCACAACATAATGCTGATGATTCAATACAATTTTACCGGCATAATTGATGTTTTCAGTCAGGATATGACCATGTCTGCGTGGATTTACCGGATTGTTCATCACCAGTACCGAGGTCAGAAAAACAGGAGGTATATCAGCATTGTCATAGATGCTGTCGGGATGGAAAACATTGAACCCCATTCTGCCCCCGAAATACATCCTTCCATCAGAAGCCTTAAGTACCGATGTATAATTAAACTCGTTGCTTTGTAAACCATCAGCGATATCGTAACTCCGGAACGTTCTGTCCTGTATGCTAAAGCGACATAGCCCGTTATTGGTAGAAATCCAAAGGTTATCGCTTTCATCACCGGTAATGCTGTATACAGCCCTGACGAATTCCAAACCCGGCTCACAATAATACGCGAAACCACTGTCGCGTGGAAGATATAAATTAAGTCCCAAATCAGTGCCAATCCAAAGATTTCCATGGTAGTCCTCATAAATATCATAAATCCAGCTACCCCTTATTTCGGAGGTTACTCCCGATCCGGAAATAAACCTTTTGAATTTATCAGATCCTCTTCGTTTAAGACAAAGGCCGTTTCTGGTACCTACCCATATCTGACCCGACTTGTCTTCGAATACCTTGAATACATCATCATGGCAAATGCTCTCCGGATCGCCGGGGTTGTAACGGTAATGTCGGAACGTGTTTGTTGCCGGATCAAAATGGTCGAGGCCGTTTCCCACTGATCCTATCCACAGATGGCCCTGTCTGTCTTCGCAAATGGTCCATATGTTATTTCCGCAAAGGCTGCTTTCATTTTTTAATTCCTTTTTATAGTGGGTATACTCACCTGTTTTGCTGTCGATTTTGGTCAGGCCTTCCTGGTACATACCAATCCACATATTGTTTTCTGAATCTCTGAAAATTTCAGCAACCACATTTCCCATCAGGGTATTTTTCACTCCCTTTTTAGCGGTCAGATGCCTAACCTTGAAGGTTTTACGGTCGATGATATCAATCCCCTGCCCGTCTGTGCCAATCCAGATATTCTTATCCTTATCTTCACAAATGGTAAGCACTGAATTGGAAGCATTCAGCGCTTCCGAAGGTTCAACCAGGTCGCGATATTTTTGAAATTTCACAGCCCTTTTATCCAGGAAATTAACCCCTCCTTTGAAATTGCCGATCCATATGCCCTTATCGGGTGCCTGGTAAATGGTCATGGGTTGATTATTGCTTAGCGAATATTCATTCAGCTGATGGTGCGTATGGTAGGTAAATGTGCCCTTTTGTTTATCCAGCAGGTTAATGCCTCCATGGTCAACGGTGATCATATAGATGCCTTTCGATAATTCCAGCATGCCGGTAACGGCATTTTCGTTGAGATCACGGTTGGAATCTCCCTGGCTGAATTTTGAAAGAATACCTGTTTGCTGGGAATAAAAAAACAACCCTTTCTCTGTACAAGCCCAGATGTTGTTATCACTATCGATATATAGTTTCCCATAATCACATTTGTTTAAATTATTGGGATTTTCATACAGATAGTACTTTTTACCTTTGCCGTTTTCGGGATTAAACCTGATCAGCCATCCCTCAGGTGAGATCAGCCAGCATACCCCGTTGGTATCTTCGGCTATGGCCGAAATAAAGTTACTGCCAATGTCATCCGGGTTCCGGGGATCATCCAAAAAATTCACAAAGCTGTCGCTTTCGCGGTTATAGAGATTTAGCCCGCCACCGGCGGTACTTACCCACAATCTTTTTTGTGAATCTTCGTAAATGGTACGGACATTATTATTGCTGATGGCTCCTTTACGCGCCGGATCTGACTTGTACCGCGTAAACACCTCTTTTTCCCTGTCGAAGCGGTCAATTCCGCTAACTCCATGACCTATCCAAAATACGCCATAACTGTCCTCCAGTATACTAACGATGTAATTTGAGGCAATGCTGGTAGTATCTTCATTATTATGCTGATAAACCGTAAAAGTATACCCGTCGTACTTGTTCAGTCCAAACTCTGTACCAAACCACATAAATCCCATCTTATCGCGAGAAATAGCATGTACAATGCTATTGGACAAGCCATCCTCGATGTTCAGATGCTGAAACCGCAACGAAGGAGATTGGGCCTGGACTGTTAACGACAGGACAGTCAGTATAAAAATGCCCTTAAGCATGTGGAAAATCAAGTGCGAAACACGCCCTATCATAGCCTAGTTTTTTACCCCAGGAAGAAGTTCCTGATTTACACTAAATATAGGAAAATTTCGGCAATAATATATACGACCGTTTCTGACCTTCCCTTTGAACAGTTCGATTTTTTCTGAACCGTCAGTTAGTTATGCCGGCATGGTATTCCTGCAACGATTTAACCTTGTATTCGCCATTCCTGCGGTCCTTGATACCACGGGTAGCTGCAAGGGCTGCAGAGGTTGTGGTAATATACAATACCTTGTATTTTATAGCTGTTTTGCGGATGTATGAATCGTCGTATTCGCTCATTTTTCCAGCCGGGGTATTGATTACCAGGTTAATCTCTCCGTTTTTGATGGCATCGACAATGTTAGGACGGCCTTCGTATACTTTCTTAATGGGAAAAGCCTCTATACCATGTTGTTGCAAAAATTTCAGGGTACCGCCCGTTGCCAGAATTCTGAACTGCATTTCGCTGAAATTGCGTGCCACTTCAACGATCCGCTCCTTATCACGGTCGGCAATGGTAATCAACACTGTTCCTTCAATGGGCAGACTTGTTTGGGTAGCTTCCTGCGACTTAAAAAATGCCATGCCATAGGTGTCTGCCAGTCCCAGCACCTCGCCGGTAGACCTCATTTCGGGTCCCAGCAGAGGATCAACGGCAGGAAACATATTAAAAGGAAAGACAGCCTCTTTAACACCATAATGGCTCAGCTTGTTTTCCTTAAGCTCGAATTCAGCAAGCTTTTTACCCAGCACCAGCTGAGTGGCAATGGTCGCCATAGAAACATTGCAGACCTTTGAAACCAATGGAACGGTGCGGGAAGCCCTGGGATTTGCTTCCAGAATATACACCTTATCCTCGTATATCGCATACTGGATGTTCATAAGGCCGACCACATGCAGTTCAACGGCAATTTTTCGGGTATACTCTTTAATGGTTTGGATATGTTTTTCGGGAATGACTACCGGGGGAATAACGCATGCCGAATCACCGGAGTGAATGCCGGCATATTCGATATGTTGCATCACCACAGGAACAAAAGCATCATGTCCGTCCGATAGTGCATCGGCCTCGGCTTCAATAGCATCCTCCAGGAATTTATCAATCAGCAGCGGCCTGTCGGGCGAAACATCAACAGCAGCCTTTACATATTGTGCCAACATTTCTTCGTCGAGCACTATTTTCATGGCCCTTCCCCCCAGCACGTATGATGGCCTTACCATCAGCGGGTAACCAATTCTGGCAGCAATGGCAAGCGCCTCATCTAATGTACTGGCCATCCCCGATTCGGGTTGGGGAATTTCCAGTTTCTCCATAACATGCCTGAAACGATCGCGGTCCTCTGCCAGGTCGATGGTTTCGGGTGTGGTACCCAATATCCTGACACCTGCTTCTGCCAATTCCCGTGCCAGGTTTAACGGGGTTTGTCCGCCAAATTGCACAATAACGCCTTCGGGCTTTTCGTGATGGTAAATACTCAAAACATCCTCGGCAGTAAGTGGTTCGAAGTACAGTTTATCGGAGGTATCGTAATCGGTTGAAACAGTTTCGGGATTACAGTTGACCATGATGGATTCGAAACCCGCATCGCGAATGGCGAAAGCTGCATGCACACAGCAATAGTCGAATTCAATACCCTGACCAATGCGGTTTGGTCCACCCCCCAGTACCATAATCTTTTTACGGTCGCTAGCCTCAACTTTATTGGGCGCGTTATAGGTAGAATAGTAATAGGCAGCGTTGTCAACACCACTAACCGGAACAGGTTCCCACGCTTCGTCAATACCCGCTGAGAGCCTTTTTTCCCTGATGGCCTTTTCAGGCATATCAAGCAACCTGGCGAGGTATTTATCGGAAAAGCCGTCCTTTTTGGCCTGCTGAAATAAATCATCCGGCAAGTCTTTTCCCTTGAATGAAAGTATTTTTTCCTCGAGATCAACCAACTCTTTCATCTGAACGATGAACCATTCCTTAATGTATGTTTTCGCAGACAGTTCCTTCACATCAGCGCCTTTGCGCAAGGCTTCGTACATGATAAACTGTCTCTCGCTGGAGGGATGCCCAAGCATAACCATGAGATCGTGAAGTGATTTTTTATTAAAATCCTTGGCGAATCCCAGGCCGCTTCGTCCGATTTCAAGCGATCGTATGGCTTTCTGCAGGGCTTCTTTATAATTTTTTCCAATGCTCATCACTTCACCAACAGCCTGCATTTGTGTTCCCAGTTTATCTTCGAGACCATCGAATTTCTCAAAAGCCCAGCGTGCGAACTTCACCACTACATAATCGCCCCAGGGCTCATATTTATCAAGGGTACCACAACGCCAGTAAGGTATTTCATCAAGGGTTAGACCGCCTGCCAGTAATGCAGAAACGTATGCAATCGGAAATCCGGTTGCCTTTGAAGCCAGCGCAGAAGACCTTGATGTACGCGGGTTTATTTCTATTACAACAATCCGGTCCGTTACCGGATCGTGCGCAAACTGCACATTGGTGCCACCGATGACTTCAATGGCCTCAACAATATCATAAGCATGTTTCTGTAAACGTTGCTGCAACCCGGTTGAAATGGTCATCATGGGCGCCGTACAAAAAGAATCACCGGTATGAACCCCCATGGCATCGACGTTTTCAATAAAACATATCGTTATCATATTGTTTTTGGCATCGCGCACCACTTCGAGTTCAAGTTCTTCCCAGCCAAGTACCGATTCTTCCACCAATACCTGGTTGACAATGCTGGCAGATAAACCGCGACTGACAACAGTGCGCAATTCTTCGACATTATATACCAGTCCGCCGCCGGTGCCGCCCATGGTGTAAGCAGGCCTTATGACTACAGGATAGCCCATGTTTTCAGCAACTTTCTCAGCATCTTCAAGCGTGTTGACAGCTGTGCTACGGGGCATTTCTATGCCCAACCGGTTCATGGTTTCTTTAAAGGCCACCCGGTCCTCTCCCCTTTCGATGGCATCGATGTTAACGCCAATGATCCTTACATTGTATTTGTCAAGTACTCCTTTTTTAGCCAGCAACAACGAAAGATTCAATGCGGTTTGCCCGCCCAGGTTAGGCAACAAAGCATCGGGCCTCTCTTTTTTTATAATTTCGGTAAGGGCATATTCGTTTAATGGCTCAATATAGGTAATGTCGGCAGTTGCCGGATCGGTCATGATGGTGGCCGGGTTGGAGTTAACCAGTACAATTTCATAACCTAATGCACGTAAAGCTTTACATGCCTGGGTTCCGGAATAATCAAATTCGCAAGCCTGTCCAATTACAATCGGTCCCGAACCGATGATCAATACCTTATTAATATCCCTTATTTTGGCCATTGTTTTAGCGTTACAGTTTTATAAAGTTTCTGCACAAATATACCTTGGTAACGCATAAAATATACCCGATTGTTAGCAAAAAATAATAAATACATCCGTAAGGCAGTCACTATTTCACCTAAAGAAAAAAGAAGGGTTTTCAAAGGTGTGAGTTTTATTGTTTCTTTGTAATCTCACCGGCGAAAAGCATGAACGGAGAATCTGAACAACGGGTAACCGGAAGTTCCGGAAAAACCTCGGTAGTAAATTTACTTAGACCCTATAAGGGACTGATCATCCTGTTGGTGCTGTTCACCCTGCTGGGTAATGGACTCAACCTTATCATTCCGTTGATCATTTCCGATGCCATAGACAGTTACAGTAATCACAACATGACCTATGCCACTGTTGTATACCAGTTTATCGCGATATCATTTTTTATAATGGTATTCAGTTACATACAAAATGCCATACAAACCTATACAGCTGAAAAAGTTGCCCGTGATATTCGTTTTAGTCTTTCAGAAAAAGTCTCCCGGCAATCGTATGTTTACCTGTTGCGGTCAAATCCTTCGCGATTGCTGACCATGCTGACCTCAGATGTTGATTCAATCAAAACATTTGTATCGCACGCGGTTTCTTCCATCGTATCGTCAGTTTTCCTCCTTATCGGAGCCACGGTGATGTTGCTGCTGATTAACTGGAAACTGGCACTGGCCATACTCACCATTGTACCCATTGTAGGCAGTGCCTTTTACCTTATGCTTCGCAAGGTCAGGGTACTCTTCAAAAGGAGCCGCGAGGTGATCGACTGGTTGAACAGGGTCATCAACGAAAGTATACTGGGAGCAGCCCTTATCAGGATTCTCAATTCGCAGATCCCCGAATACCGCAAATTTCTGGAGGCCAACGCCACCTCGCGCGATATAGGCATTTCTATTCTGGGTCTTTTTGCAGCCCTCATTCCGTTTATTACTTTTGTCAGTAACCTGGCCATGCTTACAGTGTTGGCCTATGGCGGGCACCTGGTGATCAGCGGAAGCATGACCATGGGTGACTTTGCCGCATTTAACACCTATATTGCCATTCTGATCTTTCCAATCATCATCATTGGCTTTATGAGTAATCTTATTGCGCAGGCAAATGCTTCTTACCAGCGGGTATTGGAAGTAACCGAAGCTCCTGTACCGGTTGATCATGGTAAAATTTCAGGCAGTTTAGCCGGAAACATCGAGATGAAAAATGTAACCGTTACTTATGGGGAAAAGCCAGCCCTGCAGCAAATTAACCTTGCCATTGGCAACGGAACCAAAACGGCCATTATTGGCCCGACAGCTGCCGGTAAAACGCAGTTGCTATACCTGCTTGCCGGTTTAATTAAGCCTGATCGGGGTGAAATACTATATAATGGTATTAATATAGAACAGCTCGATAAAAAAGATTTCTACCGGCAAACCGGCATTGTTTTCCAGGACAGCGTTATTTTCAACCTTTCGATCCGTGAAAACATTGCTTTCAGTGAGGATATTCCGGAAGAAATACTGCAAAAAGCCATCCAAACCGCAGAACTTGGAGAGTTTATTGAAAGTCTTCCGGCCAAACTCAACACGGTTATCTCCGAAAGGGGCACCAGCCTTTCAGGTGGACAAAAGCAAAGGATCATGCTTGCCAGGGCATTGTCGTTGAATCCGCACATCCTGTTGCTCGATGATTTCACATCGCGGGTCGACAACAGAACAGAAGAGCAGATCATGAAAAATATAAGGCTTAATTATCCTGAAATGACCCTGATTGCCGTAACGCAAAAAATAGCTTCCGTTGAACAGTTCGAGCAGATTATATTGCTGATGGAAAGTGAAATTATTGCTTCCGGCACACATGCTTCATTGCTCAAAACCTGTCCTGAATACATACAGATATACGATTCACAGCGCAGCACAAGCCACTATGACGTACAAACTTGACACAGGCCCCAGGGAACGCCCGGAACGCACAAAAACCTTTGCAGCGCTGCAAAGGTTATTGCTGATCCTGTCAGGTGAGAAGACACAACTCATACTTGCCTTTATTATCATTATCATAAATGCAACAGCTACTCTTTTTGCCCCGCTTTTAATAGGTCATGCCATCGACACCTATATTCAGGCAGGCCTTTACAGGGGAGTAATCATTTGTGCAATTGTTCTGCTGGGGCTTTATGTGATCACACTGGTCACCGGTTATATGCAGACAAAATTGGTAGGCACCGTGGGGCAACGTATACTGTTTAACCTGCGGAATAACATTTTCAACAAACTTCAGGAACTTCCCATAGCCTTTTTCAACGAAAACAAAGCAGGCGACCTGATCTCCAGGATCAACAACGACACCGAAAAGATCAACCAGTTTTTCTCACAATTCCTTGTACAGTTTATTGGCAGCATTGTCATCATGTCGGGCGCCGCCATATTTTTGCTTTCAGTGAACCTGCCCCTTGGTTCGGCCGCGCTTGCACCCGCCATTGTATTACTGGTTTTCAGCAAATTCATAACCCCCTGGGTTCGTAAGCTTAATGCAAATGCGCTGGCTAGCAATGGATTGTTAAGCGCTGAAATCCAGGAAAGTCTGGCCAATTTTAAAGTTATTATTGCCTTTAACCGTCGCGACTATTTCAGGGACCGCTTTGCCAGGATCAACCATAAAAACTATAAAACGGCGCTGAAAGCCGGCCTGGCCAATAATCTTTTCATCCCTGTTTATGGTTTCTTTTCACATACCGGGCAGCTGATTGTGCTGGTATTTGGTATTTATTTGATTACCAAAGGCATTTTTACACTGGGTTTGCTGATCAGTTTCCTGGCTTATATTAATAATTTCTACAACCCACTGAGGCAGTTGGCTGCGCTGTGGAGTAACTTTCAGATAGCCCTGGCTGCATGGGACAGAATTTCACGGATACTGGCATTGGAGAGCAACCTGAAGAAAACCGGCGATGGTCACCAGGCTGAAAGCAATTCGGCTATTACCTTTGAAAATGTTTCATTCAGCTATGAGCCGGGTAATGCTGTTCTCAACCAGGTAAGTTTTGCACTTGACAAGGGAAAAACCTATGCTTTTGTCGGCCCCACAGGTGGCGGAAAAACAACTACGGCTTCGCTTATTGCCCGTTTGTATGATCCCATTGCGGGCAGGGTGTTGTTAAACGGCAGGGATATACGTTCCTATACCCCAGGCGAATTGGCCGAAAAAATTGGTTTCATTTTACAGGATCCTTTTTTATTCACCGGTACGGTTATGGAAAACATTCTTTATGGAAATGCCTCCATAACGCACTATTCACATACGCAATTGTCAGCCCTACTTATTGAACGAGGTTTGGACAGTTTGCTCAGCCGGTTTGACAAAGGCCTCGATACCCTGGTAAACAATGCGGGCGAAACCTTGAGCCTGGGACAAAGGCAATTGGTAGCTTTTATGCGGGCTGTTTTAAGGGATCCGGAAATACTGATCCTGGATGAAGCCACAGCCAATATCGATACCATTACCGAGAAACAACTCGAACTGATTTTGGAAAGGCTTCCCGGGAACACTACCCGCATTGTCATAGCACACAGGTTAAACACCATTGAAAATGCAGATGAGATATTTTTTATTAACGCCAGCAGTATTATTCGTGCTGGTACTATGAAAAATGCCATACAACTGCTGATGCAAGGCAAACACAAGAGCTAACCAAACCCATTATCAGAATTTTTGCAGAAGATTTCTGCATAACTAACTTTAAAACCAAACATAAGTCCTGTAAAAAATTAAAATTTTAGAATATCTTCCAATGCGTTTAAAATTCTTGGATGTATATCAATATGGATAAGCACCTACAGTTATTTCAACGAATAGTTAATGATGATACTTGGGCTTATGAAATTCTTTTTAAGGATTACTATAGTTTTTTGTGCTCATTTGCTTATGGCTATGTAAAAGAACGTTACACGGCTGAGGAAATCGTTGAGGAATTCTTTGCTGACCTTTGGAAGAACAGAAAAAACCTTGAAATTTTAAGCTCAGTGCGTGCGTATTTCATACAATCTATACATAATCGTTGCCTGAATTACATGCGGCGTGAGAAACCCCGGTATAATTCAACAAATGATATCGCTGATCTGATAGGTAAAGAATGTTCTGCCGGAGACAAACTTATCACACTTCAACCTCCATCACTGCTTGCCAACGAGTTGGAAGCGTTATTATCTGCGGCTATAAACAAACTGCCACAAAACTGCCGGGAGATATTTCTTCTCAGTCGGAAAAAATTCCTGAGCTATGAGGAAATATCCTTGCACCTCAATATTTCCATAAACACGGTCAAAACACAAATGAAGATTGCCTTAAGTAAACTCAGAGAAGAGTTGAAAAACTATCTCTCAATCGTAATCCTTATAAATCTTTTCTAGACTTTTTTCCTTTTTTTTCACCCTACCGAGATTAAAATGTGTCTCCTAATAAGATGAACTAATATGAACTTGGATAAAGGTATTGATTATATTGAAAATCTGATTCATAGCTACCTTGCCGGTGCTATTTCAGAGCAGGAGAAAGCTGAACTGTTTAACTGGTTAGTAAAGGAACCTGCAAACCTTGGGCTATTTAACCAGATAGCTGATATATGGTTAAGCTCTTCTGTTTTTCAGGATATCCATGATTTTAATGCAACCACTGCATTAGAACGTGTAAAAGTAAAAATTAAGGATGTAAGATTGGTTGCTGATAAGCCTTCCGGGCGCCCAAAAATTCAGCTTTCCTGGAAATGGGCAGCAGCTATTTTGATTCTTACCATTCTTTCAACAGGTTTCATTTCAAATCTTTTATTAAAAAAGCCAGCGCCTTTGGCGGGTTCATCCTTTTTATTTGAAGTTCCTTATGGATCAAAATCGAATCTGAAATTGCCTGATGGTTCTGCAGTAGTTCTGAATGCAGGGAGCAGACTTACAATTAGTGAGGGATTTGGAATCACGCATCGCACAATTGATCTTATTGGAGAAGGTTACTTTAAGGTGAAACCTAATAAATCACTGCCTTTTTTAGTCCACGCCGGTAAGATAGACGTTAAAGCGCTTGGAACAGAATTTAATGTTAAGGCTTATCCAGAAGACAAAGTAATTGAAACCATTCTGATTAGTGGTATGGTTGAGGTTAAAAAAAGATCGGGTCATCATGGCAGTTCCGGAGCTTTGTTATTGAAGCCCAAGCAAACGCTTGTCTATCATAAAGAATCAGGAGATATTCTGGTGAATGTAACAATTAACAGAAAAGATACGGTAGAAACAATTTCACTACCGAAACCAGCCTCGCCAAAAGTGAAATATGAAGAAACCAGCATAGACCCGGTGATATATACATCCTGGAAAGAGGATTCATGGAACATAAATAGCAAAAGCCTGTCTGATTTAGCAATTGAACTTGAAAGGAAATATGATGTCACCATTATTTTCCATAGTGAGGCCCTAAAAACAATAAAGTTTACGGGAACACTAAAAGACGAGTCGCTGGAGCAAGTATTGGCAGCTATGAGCGTGGCTTCTCCTGTAGAATATAAAATCAAGGGCAAATTGGTAGAATTGACTGAAAATAAGGATTTGATGAAAGCCTATAAACAGTATTTCAGTATCCCCTAATATTTACTATTTTATTAACCATTAAACGCTGACCCTATGAAAACATAAAACCTAGACAAAACTAATCACTACCTAAAAAAGAAACGCAGGATGCTGTAACATCCCACGTTTCCACAATGCTACCAACCCATAAGGGTTAATACCATGTTTAATTAAAAACCTACAAATTTATGAAAATTTTTCTTTTAAGTCCACCCTGTTTGCATACCGGGTGGAAAAAACCCCTCCGCATTATGAAAATCTCTTTTTTACTATTAGTTGTTGCTTTGCTGAAAGTAAACGCCATTGTTTATTCGCAGGACAACAGATTCGACATTGCAGTCGATAATCAGCCTATGAAGGAAGTATTAAGAGAAATTGAAGACATAAGCGATTTTCGCTTTTTTTTCAGTGAAAACTTTATCGGACTGGAAAAGGTTGTGAAACTTAATGTTGAAGACTCAGAGATTGAACAGATACTCGATCTTCTTTTGGCAGACTCTGATTACTCCTATAAGGTGTTCGATAACAATCTGGTAGTCATTGCCCCAAAAGATTTTGTATCCCGTCAGGGTGCTAAAGTCACCGGTACCGTTACTGATGCCAACACAGGAGAACCATTACCCGGCGTGTATGTTTTAATTGACGGTTCACAATCAGGTGCAATGACAGACACATATGGCAAGTATTCCCTCGAAGTGCCTGATCTGGCTGCAACAACACTGACATTCTCCTATATTGGGTACATCACCGAAAGAATTCCAACGGATGGAAAAGCGGTTATCGATGTTATACTTATTCCTGATATTACCAGGCTGGAAGAGGTAGTAGTTGTTGGATATGGCACACTTCAGCGGAAAGAAATCACTTCTTCCGTAGAAACTATTAGTTCAGCAGATTTTAACAGGGGTGGAAGCTTTTCCCCTCTTGATCTGATACAAGGCAAGATAGCTGGTCTTAATATAACCCGCACACAGGGTAGTAATCCTAACTCATCGGCATCCATGCAGTTAAGAGGTATTACATCTTTAACTGGTTCCGTAAATCCTTTGATAGTTATCGATGGTGTACCTGGCGGAAACCTGGACTTGCTCCAACAGGATGACATTGAATCATTCAGCGTTCTGAAAGATGGATCAGGAGCCGCCATATACGGTACCAGGGGTAATGCAGGTGTTATTCTGATTACAACCAAAAAAGGAAAATCCGGAGAAACTCATTACGACTACTCCACCTACATGCAACGCGAATTTGTTGCCAAAAGACCAGATAACCTTAATGCAGAAGAATTCCGCGATTTAATCGATCAGGGTTTAATTGATGAGAACCAGGATTTTGGAGCCTCAACCAATTTGTATGATGAACTAATTAATAAGGACAATCTTAGTCACTATCACAATTTTGCCGCTTCCGGCGGATTGCAGAACGCTACCTACCGAACCTCAATCTATTATAATGATGCCAATGGTATTGCCAAAGAAAACGGTCGTAAACAATTTGGAGGCCGTGTTAACTTCAATCAAAGGGGGTTGAAAGACAGGTTATCATTCCAGGTAAACCTGGCGACCAATTTTAACAAAGCAAATCTGTTGGGGGGCGGTACAGGTGATTTTGAACAGGCCATTCAGCGCAATCCAACTGCACCCATTTATAATGAAGACGGTACATTTTATGAAACAATGGCCTACAACAACTACAATCCTTTATCCCGACTGGCTCACCGCATATCGGAACGCGATCAGCAGACTTTCTCAGGAGATACCAGACTGCAACTGAACCTTTTCAAAGGGTTTACAGCCTCTGTATTTGGTTCTTATGTGCGTAACACATACAATGACAGGAATTACCGATCGACAAAGGATTGGGATCAGAGACCAACTTCTAGCTACCGCGGTATGGCCTACGCTTCAAAGAACAATCATCTGTCCTGGACGAAAACGCTTGAATCAACTTTAAACTATACCAAAACGATAAACAGACACTCAGTTACCGCATTGGCAGGATATAGTTATCAATACTCCACTACAGAAGAATTTAATGTTAGTAATAATGGTTTTAATCTGGACGGGTTTTTGGACTGGAATCTGGGAGCAGGAATTGCCAATCAAACCCCAACATTACCACGACCGGGCATAGGGAGTTCAAAAAACGATAATACATTGATCGCCTTTTTCGGTAGGGTAAACTACGCATTTAATAATAAATATTTCATTCAGGCCATTTTAAGACGAGAAGGTTCGTCACGCTTTGGAGCCAATCACAAATGGGGAACATTCCCGGCTGTATCATTGGGATGGACACTTAGCGAGGAAGAATTCATAAGTAACATCGACTTTCTCAATGAGCTAAAGTTAAGGGTTGGGTATGGAGTAACCGGTAATCAGGGTATTCCAAACTACCAGTCTTTGGTGACTTTAGGCACCGGGGGTGTTTATCCGCAAAGTGGCATATATTATCAAACATATGGTGCATCACGTAATCCCAACCCCGATCTTAAATGGGAACAAAAGGCAGAGTTAAACATTGGTTTGGATTTTGCCCTTTTTGAAAGCAGGTTGAGTGGTAGCGTTGACATTTATAATCGTTTGACCAAAGACTTATTATATAACTACAATGCACAACAGCCGCCATTTGTTCGGGACCGACTTTATGCAAATGTAGGTCAGATAAGAAATTCAGGTGTTGAGATCCAGGTCTCAGCTCGTCCGGTATGGAAAAAAGACTTTCAATGGGTAATTGACCTTGCCGCAAATAGCCAGAAAAACAAACTGGAAAAGCTGTCAAACGAAGTTTTCAAAGCCAACTGGCTTGAGTTTGCAGGTCTGCCCTCACCGGGTAACCTGGGTAATTCAATTCGTCTGGAAGAAGGTGGCGCTGTTGGCAATTTTTATGGTAAGCGGTTCGCAGGTTTCGACGAAGAGGGAAGATGGCTCTTCTATAAAGCAGATGGAACCACCGGACATGCTTCAGAAATGACTGAAGATGATCTTACAGTAATTGGTAACGGTGTGCCCAAATATCAGCTTTCCCTGGGAAACACCCTCAGTTACAAAAATTTCGAACTGACTTTACTTTTCAGGGGTAAATTCGGATTCGACATTCTTAATACCAAAGAATTGTATTTCGGAAATAAAAAATGGTTACCCAATAATCTGCTGCAAAGTGCATTCACAAAACATAATGAGTTAGATGACGATCCACAATATTCTGATTATTATATTGAAAAAGGAGATTTTGTTAAACTCGATAACCTGACGTTGGCCTATAATTTCAATGTAAAGAGCATCTCAATGATCCGGAATTTACGTCTTTATGTCACTGGCAGAAATATTATTACCATGACCGGATATAGCGGACTTGACCCTGAACTGCAGGATACCGGATTTGAAACAGGTGTTGATGGCAGGGGTTTTTATCCCCGTACCCATTCATGGACAATTGGATTGAATGTTGGATTCTAAAAAATCAGATAATATGAAAAAAATAACATACCGATTGATATCCTTATTTTCAGTACTGCTCTTACTGGCTCCGGGCTGTACGGATTTGGATGAAACAATTTACAGTGAGCTAAGCAAAGACAATTTTTACAGTAGCAGAACGGAAGTTTTGCAGGCTTCATTAAGGCCGTTCACGCATATGCAGGCATGGCTTGCTCCCACTGGTCAAAGTGGCTATTATTATCATGCTGAACTTTCTTCTGATCAATTGGCCTGGCCGCAAAAAGGAAGACATGGTTATGACGGAGGTGATCATTTCAGGCAGCATTATCATACATGGACCGCAAATGAGAATCGTATGCGTAGCGCTTGGATCCTTATGTGGAGTGGTGTAGGATACATTAACAACGCCTTAATGGATTTGAGCGAAATCGATTATGCTTCTCTCGGAATCCCCGAAAACGAAATGAGCGCTATTCTGGCCGAATTGAAAGTTCTTCGCGCATTCCATTACCTAAAAATAATGGAGCTATGGGGAAATGTTCCCATCATTACCACCGTTGGTGAACCCCTTAATCCACCGACAAAACAAAGAGCCGAGGTTTTTGAATTTGTGAAAAATGAATTGGAAGCATTTGTTCCTGATTTATTGCCTTACTCTCCGGAACTTGTTGGGCGTGTTTCGCAAACAGCAGGTTACGCTATGCTATCGGAATTATATCTTAATGCTGAACACTTTGTCGGAACGCCAATGTATAACGAATGTATTGAAGCATGCGATAAGATTATTAGTGGCGAAGCAGGCGGCATTGCCGGAACGCCTGAATTAGCGCCTGATCTTCTGGAAACTTTTGCAAATACCAATAAAAGTGCCCGCGAAGCCCTATTTCAGTTTGCATTTAGCCGTCAGGGAGGTTTCTCATTTGGCTGGGGCGGTTTTTTCATGGGATATGACAATATAAAGAAAGTATTGGATGTTGAATATGGTGGCTGGAACGCCTTTGTTGTAGTGCCTTCCGCCTTTGATGCTTATGCTGAGAACGATTTGAGAAAATCACAGTGGTTTCTGTTCGGACCCCAGTATGATTATTATTCCAACGAACAAATACTCGGCACCGAAGAATGGAACGGACAGCCATTTGCTTATGTTAATTCCATTCGCCGGGAAAGCGAAGGTGATCTTACCAGTGAAGGCAGTATGGCTGAAGGTGAAGAAAACAGCGGAGCTCGTTTTCATAAGTATAAAAGTGGTTCACAAAATCAGCCAAATTACCAGGAAAACCATTACATGATTTACCGACTCACTGAAATCTACTTTAACAAGGCTGAAGCAATAATGCGTAAAAATAGTGGTACTGCAACTCAAGAGGCAGTGGATTTAATAAATGACAGCAGAAAGAGAGCCTTTGCAGAAGCAGATTGGCCAGCTAATGCCTATACAACAGCTACCCTTACATTGGACGAGCTATTGGCAGAAAGAGGTCGTGAATTCATCTTTGAAGGGAAACGCCGTACCGATCTGATCCGTTTTGGAAAATACACCACAGCATCGTGGTGGGACCATGAAGCACATAATGATCCGGATAGAGAATTGTATCCGATTCCTCATACCCAATTGGCAGCTAATCCAAACCTTATTCAAAATCCAGGATATGAAGATTAAGTGTTAGTTATCATGACGCCGTTAAGTTGGTAATCAAAATTACCTAACTTAACGGCTTCTCACTCTAAAATTTAAATGTATGATGAACAAATATTTAACAGTTGTTTTTCTTATTGGATTGACTTTGCAGGTTTCTGTATCAGCACAACTGAACAATTCAAATAAAAAGAATGCTAACAGTTTATCCAATAAAGAAAAGAAGCAGGGTTGGGAACTTATGTTTGACGGAACAAGCTTCAAGGGCTGGAGAGGATATAACCGTCAGGATATTCCCCCGGTATGGATCATTGAGAATGGAACAATGAAAGTCGAATCATCAAAGGCCATACGTGGAGATCGAAACAGTACCGGCGATATTATTTACTACAAGCAATTCCGTAACTTTGAATTCTCATTCGAATGGAAAATATCTGAAAATGGTAACAGCGGAATTTTCTTTCTTGCGGAAGAGATTCCCGGTCAGGCAATTTACGCATCTTCTCCGGAATATCAACTACTAGACAACCAGGGACATCCGGATGGTAAATTGGGTGTAAACGGTAATAGATTATCCGCATCATTGTATGATATGATACCAGCTTTTCCACAAAATGCCAATATGGCAATGCAATGGAATTCCGGTAGCATCCTTTGCAAGGATGGTAAGGTAATTCACTATCAGAATGGTGTCAAAGTGGTAGAATACAATCTCTGGGGCGATGAGTGGAAGAAACTCATTGAGAACAGTAAATTTAAAGGATGGCCTCACATGATCAACATTGGAGGTGATGATAAGCAGGGATTCATTGGCCTGCAATACCACGGTGATAATATCTGGTTCAGAAACCTGAAAATTCGGGAGTTATAATACTCTTTTATCAAGGTAGGTTTACAGGCACTCTCTGACAAGGCTGTCTAAAAAGTCAATTTGTTAGGCGTAGTTACTACCGACTAAAGGGAGCTCAGCGAAGCTAAACTACGCTTATCGCATTGTACTGAATGTATGCTCTTTATGCTGAGCCTGCCTGCTGCCAGGCAGGCGTAGTCTCCAGACTACGCTCTTTTTATGACTTTTTAGACAGCCTCTTTTATTTATTAACACAGTAGGGGCGCATCTATCCCACGACATAGCACTCATCCGTCTTTATCTGCCATCCTATCGGGATTTGATGCTTTAAAAATTGAATTAATTATTATAATTTAAAGCCAAAATTCATGCTATGCCGATACTGATAGTGGCCCTGGGAATTCTGTTGCTTATTATACTGATAACGGTTGTCAAGCTTGATACCTTCATTTCCTTCGTTCTGGTTTCTTTCCTGGTAGGGATTTTCGAAGGCATGAACGCAACGGATCTGTGGAAGTCAATCGAAGACGGCATTGGAAGCACATTGGGTTCTCTTTTGATGATACTCGGGTTTGGAGCTATGCTTGGAAAAATGGTCGCTGAAAGTGGCGCAGCACAACGTATCGCTTCAAGCCTTATTCGCCTTTTCGGAGAGCGTTACGTTCAATGGGCAATGGTTCTCACAGGTTTTATCGTAGGCATTTCTATGTTTTACAGCGTCGGATTTGTAATATTGATCCCCCTGGTATTCACCGTCGCTGCTGCTACAAGACTGCCCCTTCTCTATGTAGGCATTCCGCTGATTTCCGCTCTTTCGGTAACACATGGCTTTCTCCCACCCCACCCTTCGCCAACGGCTATTGCCGTGATGTTCAATGCCAATATGGGTAAAGTATTATTGTACGGCCTCTTCATTGGTATTCCCTCCATTATTGTTGCCGGTCCTTTTTTCGCCCGTACACTCCGCAAAATTCCCGCTCAACCTCTTAAGGAATTCGTAAATCCCACGGTTCTTACCGATGAAGAAATGCCTGGTATGGGCATCAGCATATTTACAGCAATTCTGCCTGTCGTACTGATAATCATTGCTACAGTAATCGATCTTACACCCATGAAGGAAATGCTGTTTGGTAAAGTAATACTTTTTGCGGGAAATCCTGCGGCAGCCTTGTTGATATCGGTTCTATTTGCCATATATAGCCTCGGAATTACCCGCGGAAAGAAAATGAAAGAAATATCCGAAATCCTGTCCAGGTCGGTTACCAGTATAACCACCGTACTGCTCATTATCGCAGGTGCCGGAATTCTGAAAGAAGTGCTAACCGACAGCGGTGTGAGTGAATACATTGGAAGCCTGATGAGCCATTCGAGCTTATCACCTCTTTTACTTGGCTGGCTGATAGCCACCGTTTTACGTATCAGCGTTGGTTCTGCTACAGTATCGGCACTTACGGCAGGAGGCATTGTAATGCCCATTGTAGCCGCCGGAGGTGTCAATCCTGAGCTTATGGTAATTTCAATTGGAGCCGGAAGCCTTATGCTTTCTCAGGTGAACGACGTAGGCTTTTGGATGTACAAAGAATACTTTTCGCTCAGCGTGAAAGACACCCTGATGTCATGGACATTAATGGAAACCATTGTAGGCGTTTCCGGTTTAATAGGAGTATTAATCCTTAATCAATTATTATAATGAATGTAAATCCCGAAACGAAAATTAAGCAGTTGGACCTGCAACTTCCTCCTCCTCCCAAACCAGTTGGTTTATATAAACCTGTGCTGGTAGTTGGCAATACATTATACGTATCGGGCCAGGGCCCCATGCGTAACGACGGAACCCTTATAACCGGAAGGCTGGGTGATAATATGAACCTCGAAGAAGGGAAGCTTGCCGCTCGGCAGGCAGGGCTGACCATGTTATCGACCATAAAAAGCCAAATAGGCGATCTGAACAAGATCAAAAGGATTGTCAAAGTGTTAGGCATGGTAAACAGCACACCAGAATTCGGGCAGCATCCGGGTGTTATTAATGGATTTAGTGAGCTGATGGCTGAAGTCTTCGGCGAAGACCACGGCGTTGGTGTCCGAAGCGCCATTGGCGCCTTGCTGCCCATGAACATTGCTGTGGAAGTGGAAGCCGCTTTTGAATTGTTTTGAGTTACCTGTCGCGATGTGTGAATGGTATCGTACCGGGCAGGCACATGAATTGCCCTCTCCGGCCTTGCTGGTTTATCCGGAACGCATAGCCGACAACATTTTACGCATGATAGCCATGGCGGGTGGCACAAACAATCTCAGGCCGCACGTTAAAACCCATAAGATGGCTGAGATTGTTAAAATGCAGCGCTCCCGGGGTATAACCAAATTTAAATGTGCTACGCTCCGCGAAGCTGAGATGCTTGCCAGATGTGGCGCCGAAGATGTTATGCTGGCCATGCAGCCTGTTGGTCCGCACTTATCAGGTTTTTTCGCACTCCGGCAACACTACCCGAACACCAGGTTTTCGGCCATTACTGACAATTTGGAAGTAATTGCGCAGTTTGAAAGCCGGTCGGGTTTAACAGAAAAGGCCGAACTCTGGCTTGACATTAACAATGGCATGAACCGCACCGGTATACAACCTGGCGGACCGGCACTTCATTTGTGCCAATATATAAATAAATCAAAGCGACTGGTTTTCCGTGGCCTGCATGTATACGATGGCCATATACACCAGCGCGATCGCACTGAACGGAAAAATGAAACCGAAGCGGCATTTGCACCGGTTCAGGCATTGATCGCCAACATGATAAAAGCGAGATTACCCGATCCGGTGGTCGTTGCCGGCGGCACGCCAACCTTTCCTTTTCATGCCGGACGCCACAATACCGAAACCAGCCCGGGAACCTGTTTACTCTGGGATTACGGATATAAAACACAATTTCCCGATCTCGATTTTCTGGAAGCTGCTGTTGTTATTACCCGGTTAGTAAGCAAACCCCAACCGAACCTGCTTTGCCTCGACCTAGGTCATAAAGCCATTGCTGCCGAAATGCCACACCCCCGGGTTCACCTACAGGGGTTGCCGGTTAACAGGTTTTGCGGGCACAACGAAGAGCACCTGATTGTGGAAAGTGATGAGGCTGAAAAGTATAAACCCGGTGATTTGTTTTACGGCATACCCTGGCATATTTGCCCCACTGTACCGCGCTATCCTTTGGCTTACACCATTGAAGACGGCAGGATAACCGGCGAATGGGTAGTGGATGCCCGCGACAGAAAAACCACATTCTCATATTGAGCCATTATGGATTACCTTATTGTTGACGGGCATCTCGACCTGGCCATGAATGCCCTGGAATGGAACCGCAATCTGATGTGGAACGTTACCGCTATCAGGGAGAGCGAAAAAGGAATGACCGATAAACCCGACCGTGGAAATAACACAGTAAGCTTACCTGCCATGCGAAAAGGGCACGTTGGATTATGCGTAGCCACACAAATTGCCAGGTTTGTAAAACCGGAAAATAAACTTCCGGGTTGGAAATCGCCTTACCAGGCCTGGGCCATGACACAGGGCCAGCTTGCCTGGTATAAGGCCATGGAAGAAGCTGGTGAAATGGTTCAGATTTGCAACAAAGATCAGCTCAACCGTCATCTTGCAAAGTGGGAAACCCCCACAGAAAAGCTACCCGTTGGATATATCCTGAGTCTTGAGGGTGCCGATTCCATAGTCGAACCCTGGTGGGTCGAGCGCGCTTATGAAAACGGTCTCAGGGCAATAGGGCCTGCACACTACGGCCCAGGCACCTATGCACAGGGAACAGATGCTTCAGGCGGATTGGAAAAAAAAGGAAAGGAATTGCTTGGTATAATGGAGAAGCTGGGAATTATTTTGGATGCCAGCCATCTGAACGACCAGTGTTTCCGGGAGGCACTTGATATATTTCATGGACCGGTATGGGCAAGTCATAATAATTGTCGTGTTTTTGTACCCCATAACCGCCAGATGGCAGACTGGCAGATCAACGAATTGATCAGTCGCCGCTCGGTTATTGGTATAGCGCTGGATGCCTGGATGATGGTACCACGATGGGTAAGAGGAAAATCAACACCCGAATCAATGGGTGTTACGCTGGAAATGGCTGCAAACAACATCGATCACATCTGCCAGTTGGCAGGTAATGCATTGCATGTTGGCATAGGATCGGATCTTGATGGTGCATTTGGAAAAGAACAAGGTCCGCAGGAGGTAGATACCATTGCGGACCTTCAAAAACTTCCGGGAATACTTATCAGGCGGGGTTACTCAGAGGCTGATATTGTAAATATCATGTCGGGTAACTGGGTCCGTTTTCTGAAAGAGGCCTGGTGCTGAGGGGTTTTAGTTCAGGCCTCTCCTTTTTAGCAATGCATCTACTGAGGGATCCTTGCCCCTGAATTTATTGTACTGAACCATACCCTCGTCATCGCCCGATTCAGCCAGGCAATGCTCTCTGAATTTTGCTGCCAGTTCGGGGTTGTAGACATTTCCCGATTCTTTGAATGCCTGGAAAGCATCAGCATCCAACACTGCTGCCCATATGTACACATAATAGCCGGCAGCGTATCCACCATCGAAAATATGTGAGAAGTAAGTACTGCGGTAACGTGGCAGAATTTCGTCGACAAGAC
Source organism: uncultured Bacteroidales bacterium (assembly GCA_964618645.1). Taxonomy (GTDB): domain Bacteria; phylum Bacteroidota; class Bacteroidia; order Bacteroidales; family UBA10428; genus UBA5072. The sequence continues at coordinate 35,951 of CAZUBW010000024.1, forward strand.
CGATTTTTTTCATGGCTTGTTTTTCGAAATCAACCACACTGGTGCTCAGCGGCTCGCCAAGTGTGTGATAATCCATATCGAGCAACGAAGCAGCCAATAATTCAACCGTTTCGAATCCCTGGTTAAACACAGCGCTTTGCTGGATTTTGGCAACAAGATCATCCGGCATAACTGCACCGGTTTGATAGTGTTTGGCATAAGCTTTCAGCACTTCGGGATCGCCGGCCCAGTTTTCCATAACCTGTGAGGGTAATTCAACATAATCGCGTGCTACATCGCCTGCCGTGCGGTAATACTTACCCTGAGTAAACAAGGCATGCAACGCGTGACCAAATTCGTGGAACATCGTGGTTACCTCATCCCAGTTGAGCAATGCCGGCACATCGGCACCTGGTTTGGTAAAATTACAAACTATCGAAACCACAGGGTCAATACGTTTGTCGCCTTCCCAAACGGTGGAACGGAAATCGGTACACCAGGCGCCGGCTCCCTTGCCATCGCGCGGATAATAATCGAGGTATAGGATGCCCACAGGCTTACCATCGGCTTCCTTCACTTCAAAGGTTTCCACATCCTTCTCATAGATGGGAAGGTCAGTACGTTGGGAGAAAGTAATACCGTAGAGTTTGTTGGCCACCATAAACATGCCGTCGCGAACATTGGCCAGTGAAAAATAAGGCCGTAAAGCACCCTCGTCGAGATCGTATTTCTCTTTTCTCACTTTCTCGGCATAATACCACCAGTCCCAGGGTTGAAGTTTGAAATTGCCCCCTTCGCGATCAATGATCTGCTGCATGGCTTTCACTTCCTCCTTTGCATTGGGCAATGCAGGATTCCATAATTTCATGAGAAATTCATAAACAGTAGCAGGTGTTTTGGCCATATTTTCTTCGAGTACATAATCGGCATAAGTTGCATAGCCCAGCAGACTGGCTTTTTTAACACGCAGGTTTACTATATTGGCTACAACCTTGTTATTATCGTTGCTGTTACCATTGTCGCCCCTCATAAAATAACCCCGGTAGATTTTTTCACGTAAATCGCGCCGCGGCGAATACTGCAAGAAGGGTATCCAACTGGGCTTCGAAAGGGTAAACACCCATTTACCGGGCATCCCTGCGTTTTGCGCTGCTTCAGCGGCTGCGGTAACAACACCTGCAGGTAAGCCAATAAGGTCGGCAGAGTCTTCGATAACAAGCCTGAAATTTTTATTGGTTTCGGCCAGCAGGTTTTCACCAAAGGTAAGTGAGAGCATAGACAGTTCGGCATTGATCTTACGCAGTTCTTCCTTTTTGTCGGCAGGCAGGTTAGCACCCCTGCGTTCAAAATCGCGGTAATATTTCTCTGTGACCCTTATCTGCTGCGAATCGAGTTGCATTTCATGACGTTTCTCATACACGGCTTTTATCCGGGCAAAAAGTTGTTCATTCAGGTAAATATCATCGCGGTGTGCCGACATCAAAGGGTTTATTTTGCGGGCAATGGCCTGCATCTGCTCATTTGTATTGGCCTCATTCAGGTTATAAAACACCTTGGACACGTTGGTGAGTAATTTTCCCTTACGGTCAAATGCCAGTATGGTATTCTCAAAATCCGGTGCATTGGGATTATTTATAATGCTGTTGATATCATCCTTCTCCTGTTTCATGCCTTCGATAAAGGCGGGCATGTAATGGGTGGTATCAATCATATCAAAGGGAGGAACCTCAAAGGGCGTCGTGTAATCTGAAAAAAAAGGATTTGTGGTCATGGTTTCTTTTTTACAATTGGTAAGTGCCAGGAATGCCAGGCCTGCCAGTATAAACAATACATTTTTCATAGTTATAGTTATTTTGTTGTTGGAGCCAATTAAATACCATGCAAGATATTATGCCTGCGAAATGAAATCAATGATAAATATTATGCCAGCGATTTCAATGCCTGATCGAGATCATTAATAATGTCAGCAATATGTTCGAGTCCTACCGATAATCTTAGTGAACCCGGCACAACTCCGGAACTCCGTTGTTCTTCTTCGCTCAGCTGTTCATGGGTAGTGGAAGCCGGATGAATGATCAGGGTTTTGGCATCACCAACGTTGGCCAGGTGGCTGATAAGTTTCAACCGGTTCACCAGGTCATCGCCTGCCTTTTTGCCACCTTTGACAGTAAAGGCGAGTACACCGCCGAATCCGTTATGAAGGTATTTTTTGGCCAGGTGATGGTAAGGATTTGAGGGCAATCCGGGGTAATCGACCTTTTCAACCCGGGAATGATCACTCAGCCAGCGGGCTATTTCGAGCGTGTTCTCACTATGGCGTTGTGCGCGCAGCGACAAGGTTTCAAGACCCTGCAAAAGCATGAAGGCATTAAAAGGACTAAGACAGGAGCCAAAATCGCGTAATCCCTCCACCCTTGCCCTGGTGATAAAGGCCACATTTCCCATTGGACTTTCGGTGCCAAAAGTTTCCCAGAACTTCATGCCATGATAACCATCGGAAGGTTCTGTAAACATTGGAAACTTACCATTCCCCCAATTGAAGTTGCCGCCGTCAATGATGATGCCACCCAGGGTGGTACCATGACCACCAATCCATTTGGTGGCTGACTCCACAACAATGTTGGCACCATGTTCAATCGGTCTGAAAAAATAGCCTCCTGCCCCAAAGGTATTATCAACCATTAACGGAATACCATGCTTTTGGGCTATGGCTGCCAGCGCATCAAAATCGGGAATATTAAACCGCGGATTACCGATGGTTTCCACATAAAGTGCCCGGGTCCTTTCGTCGATCAAACGCTCATAACCGGCAGGATCGTCTCCGGTCACAAACCTGGCCTCAAATCCAAGACGCTTAAACTGCACCTTGAACTGGTTATAAGTACCACCATAAAGGTATGATGTAGTTACGATATTGTCCCCGGCCTGCAGGATATTGGTAAGTGCCAAAAACTGCGCGGCATGGCCCGAAGAAACAGCCAGCGCAGCAACGCCACCTTCGAGAGCAGCCATTCGTTTTTCAAACACATCGGTTGTCGGGTTCATAATACGGGTATAGATGTTACCCGGTTCTTTCAGTGCGAATAACCTGGCTGCATGTTCCGAATTATCAAACACGTAAGATGATGTCTGGTAAATTGGAACCGCACGTGACCGGGTTTCTGCGTCGGGCTGCTGGCCTGCATGGATCTGCAGTGTATCAAAATGAAAATTTTCGCTGGTCATATGTACTGTATAAAGTTAGTATCTGGTTAGGGTGCTGGGGGCTGGATACTTGTTACTGGATATTGGATACTGGATACTGGATACTGGATACTGGATGTGTGAGAATTGGGAATTGGGAATTGGGTTTTGACTGCAGCAGTATGCTGAGCGGAGTCGAAGCATGCCGCTGCCACTGCTGGTCCTCCTGTCTTGGCTCTTGGCTCTTGGTTCTTGGCTCTGATCGTCAGGCGCTGTCTTCAAGGCCCGGGAAGCGAGAGAGTTTACGCATAAAACCATCGAAATAGGTTTTTGAAATGGGCACAGAAACCTGCACCGGAGCATCAAAACCAATGATGAGGCCATCTTTTTCCTTACGGATCATTTTTACGTTGTCGATGTTCACCATAAAAGAACGGTGAGATCGCACCAGGCCGGCATGCGGCAGCATTTCTTCGATTCTTTTCAGGGTATTTCTGATCATAAACCTTACAGGTTTTGCATTATCGAGATAATGTATAATCACATAATTATCAGCAGCTTCAAGGTATAGCAAATCCTCCTTTTTAATAGAAAATTTCAATACGCCTTTTTCGTCCCGGAAAGGTATCATGGTATGTCCCTGGATGCTTTTCTTTTCTGCTAATTCGTCATAATCAGCCAGGGTAAGATTACTCTCAATCTTTTCGAGTGTGGTGTACTTATCCTTAAAAGAAAGATAGAGCCAGGCAATTACATAGGGCAACAGAATAATATAGGCAGTGTTCCTAACCGAGTTTTTCAGAATAATCATGAAGTCGGTTCCCACGTGCAGGAAAAACCACTGAATAAGGGTATATACAAGTGCAAGTACCAGAATTTCGCCAACAATCCATAATGCATATGTACCATATGCCATGGTGCTGCTGCGCGACACCATAACCATCAGTACACGGCTGATTACAATCACCAGCATACCGATAAGGATAACAATACTCGAATAGAAAAAGAGTTCAACATCGCTGACATCCATCCATTTATCCACGCCAAAAGGTGCATAGATATTGATGAACACAAGGGCAAAAGCAGCCGTGAACAGGATAAAATTGACAATGTTCTTTTTGTCAGTCAGGTAATCAGGAATTTTCTTTTCCCAGGGTAGCATAAAAACAGGTATTTGCCTGTGGTAAAGGTAAGTATTTTTCCGGTGGGGTGAAATTAATTCGTCCTCGCATACCAAATTTCACCCCTGAATATACCTTTTTACCCCATCAGGACGGCTTTTATCCCCCGACAACCTACTGAACACCATTCTTTTCCTGAACCCTTTCTGATGTCGTTACTTTGCAATCAAACTAACCGTTATATGGCTTATATAGAACAATACGAGCAGCTAAAAACAGTATTCAACCTTGACAGGAATGAGACGATTGTCCCCGGCAGCAACACCAGGATAGTTGGCATGACATTCGAATCAACTGCTGATATAAAAGCCATGGGTGATGCTTATGACAGCGACAGCAGCATTCAGCAGAACCTGCGCTTTCGTTATCCGGTGCTCATGCCTGCCGGTAAAACCAAGGTAAGGGAAGTAATTGTATTGTTACATGGATTAAACGAGCGTTCATGGCATAAGCATCTGACAGGTGCCCGATACCTGGCAGAAAAAACAGGCAAAGCGCTGGTAATGTTTCCCTTATCCTTTCATATAAACCGCGGGCTACCCGAATGGACTGACACCCGGAAAATGGCCGGTTTGCTTGCCATCAGGAAAAAACGGTATCCCGGTACCCGGGAATCCACGTTGGCAAACCTGGCTTTAAGCGAGCGCCTGACCGAGAACCCGGGGCGTTTTTTGGTTTCGGGCTGGCAAAGTGCAATGGATTTATTACGATTAATGAACGAAATAAAGGAAGGCCGGCATCCGCTTTTCGAAGCAGGCACACGCATTGATATATTTGCCTATTCCATCAGCTGTATGATGATTCAATCGCTGATGATGAGTAATCCAGGTGGCATACTCAATGAATCAAAGATCGTTTTCTTTGCAGGCGGCTCACTTTTCAGCTACATGAGCGGAATTTCAAGGTTTATTATGGATAGCGTCGCATTTGAATCGCTTGGCAGCTTTCATAAAGCGCTTGTTAATCGCGGTTCACGAGCCCTAAAAACAATCAGTCCACTGGTGATGGAGAATAAATTAGGAAAGGCATTCCTTTCGCTTATTACAGCTGGAAAATTTCAACGCGACAGGGAAAAAGCGCTGGCTGCATTTGAGCCTAATCTGATGGTAATTGCACTGCGAGATGACCGGATAATGCCTGTTGAAGGAATACGGCAGGCGACCGGTGAAAAGTTTTTCCGTTCAGGTCAGTTCAAAACGGTTCATTTTCCGTATCCCTACAGTCACGAAAACCCATTTCCGGTACTTTACAGGAAGTTCGATGAACAGGTAGAAAAAGCATTCCGCTCCGTTTTTGAGCCGACCCTGCGTTTTTACATGCAATAAAGCAATGACTGTCAGTTGGTTTTCGTCACCGGCAGGCTCACTGCAAAAGTACTGCCTTTAACGGGTGTACTGCTAATGCGGATATCTCCCTTATTAAGTGCAATAAATTCCTTGCAAAGCTGAAAACCCAGCCCTGAACCCTTTTCGTTATCTGTACCATAGGTGGTAAAATGTACGTTTTTATTCAGCAGGTTGTCAATGGTTTCGGCACTCATGCCATTGCCCGAATCATCCACCTCAACAACCAGTCTTTTCTCCTCGTTCACGGAGGCGATACCTGCTTTAATCACAACCGATCCTCCACGGGGCGTGAATTTCAATGCATTGGAAACCAGGTTTCGGATCACCACCGATATCAGTTCAGGGTCAAAAAAACCTTCGATAACATCTTTCCCTTCAAAATTAAGGGTTATATTCTTACTGTCGGCCTGGAGCGAGAATAAGGCAAGTACATTTTTCACCAGGTAAGTAATGTTCTCGTTCTGCGGTCGGCAAACAATGCCACCCGACTGGCTTTTTGCCCAGTTCAGCAGGTTTTCCAGCAGGTTAAAGGCATTGTCAGACAGCAGGTACAAATCCTTCAGTAATGAAACCACACTTTCGTCGAGCGAAGGATTAACCTGAAGAAAAGCGTCAATATAAGTCCGTATATTGCCCATGGGGCTCCTCAGGTCGTGCCCGATGATGGAAAAGATTTTCTTTTCAAATGCCGAAGTGATCTCGAGTTGTTTTCGTTGCTGCTGCATGGTAAGGTGCGTTTTCACCCTCACCAGCAATTCTTTCCGGTTATATGGTTTGGTTATATAATCCACGGCGCCTGTTTCAAATCCCTGGATAATACTCTGAAAATCAGCCTTCGCTGTCAGAAAAATCACAGAAACCTCCCGTGTGGCAGGATTCTCCTTTATTCTCCTGCACACCTCAAAACCATCCATTTCGGGCATCATAATGTCGAGCAACACAAGGTCAAAAGGTCTGGACTCAAGCCAATCCAGGGCTTCCTTACCGCTTGTGGCAAACTCGAGTTCATAAGCCTCTTCTTTCAGGATGCTACCCAGCAACTGAATGTTTTTAGGAACATCATCCACAATAAGAATACTCTGTTCATTTACTTTCATCAGCCAGTTTTTTCAGTTGTTTCAACAGATCCGGGAAATAATCGAGTTGAAGCCGCATTTCCTCAATATCAAAATTTTCGATGGTCGAAAGCAGTTGTTCGCCATAATGAACCAGGAATCCGATTTTGAAAGACCGGCCAAGCGTAACTATTTCCTGGGCGAAAGACTGGATTTCACGTAATGGCTGTTTCTTTTCGAACAACTTCCAGCGAACGGCAAGCTCATTTTCGAAACGTCGCAGCAATAAGCTTAGGTCAGCGTTTTTGATAGCACCCAGGTCAACCTGGCCATCAAGTATTTCTTCGCCTGAAATCGCGTTATTTGCCATACCGATAAGTGCACCTTCCGTTGCAGTTCCGGCAACATCATCAGAAACGGTGGAAAAGGTATTCGTTGACGTCTTTGAGTATTCAACATTTGGAAATACCACTTTGAAAGTACTGCCTTTACCTACCTGGCTCTGCAGGGATATCTGCCCTTCCATGGCCTCGACCAGCCTCTTGGTAATAGCCAGTCCCAGTCCGGTTCCCTCATACTTCCGCGAATCGAGTTGAGAATGTTGCCGGAACGATTCAAAAATAAGTTTAAACGAATTTTCGGGAATGCCAATTCCGGTATCTTTCACTTTGATTTCCAGCTTAATGGTAGGTTTTTCCAGCTGTGTTTTCATGGCCATTGCCCTGACCACGATACGGATTTCGCCCTGGTGGGTAAATTTTACGGCGTTTCCAACCAGGTTGATGAGGATTTGTCTGAGCCTGATCTCATCGAATTTAATTTCAGCCGGAAAATGATCATCCACCTTTTCTACATAGCCGATCCCTTTTATATTTACCCGCAATGAAAAAACATTCCTGATCTCATCGAGCAGTCGCCTGATATCAAAAAAAGCATAATGAATGGTCATTTTTCCGGATTCAATTTTCGACAGATCCAGCAAGTCATTGATCAGCATCATCAGGTTTTTGCCGCTGGCCCTGATACTGTTCAGGTATTTGATCTGAACACTGTCAGAAGTAAGTCCTTCGAGTAATTCCGTGAACCCAAGCACAGAGTTAAGCGGGGTTCTGATCTCGTGGCTGATGTTGGCGAGGAATTCGCTTTTGGCATTGTTGGCTTCCTCGGCGGCAATTTTGGCTTTTTTAAGCTCGTCGAAAACCGAAATCCTGTCGGTAATATCCAGCAGAAATCCATCAAGCCACTTAACGGTACCTGTATCGTCATATACAGGCCTTCCGCTGTTCGAAACCCATTTTATGGTGTTATTTCTGGTGAGTATGCGATATTCGAGGTTATAGTGTTTAAACGATTCAACGCCCTTTCTGATCGACTCCTTCACTTTCCCGACATCTCCGGGATGAATAAATGAGGTGAGCGTTCTGCCGGTAACACCCTGTAAATCTGCAGCCTTATACCCGGTAAGATTTTCTATGGCATCGGTAATAAACATCACGGTCCAGTCGCGGTCGAACGCACAGCGGTAAACTACCCCGGGTATGTTGGAAACCATCGACCGGAATTTTTCTTCACTTTCGCGCAGGGATTGCTCTGCTTTTTTTCGCAGGGTAATGTCTTCCTTAATAGCTATATAGCGTACAATTTCACCATTTTTATTGCGAATAGGGGTAATGGTAGCGGATTCCCAATAAAGTTCTCCGTTTTTCTTCCGGTTTTGAAATTCCCCGGCCCATTGCTGACCTTTTGCCAGCGTCTTCCATAAGTCCTTGTAAAAAGAGGGCGAATGCATACCCGATTTCAGTACCCTGGGATTTTTACCGATAACTTCCGAAGGCAGGTAGCCTGTTACCCTGGTGAATGAACGGTTGACGTATTCGATCTCACCGTTCTTATGTGTAATGATAATTTCATTGGCACTCTGATCAAGTGCAACCGATAGCTTTACGATTTCGTCCTCTATCCTTTTACGGTTGGTGATATCCTGTATGCCAATCAGGCAAACCTGTTCGTTGTTATAGGTTGTAGCCTGGGTTTCAACCTCTACGGTAATTACAGAACTATCCTTACGGTAGAGCCTGGTTTCGAAGGTTCCGGAAGAGGGTGTTGTTGATCTGCCAAAAAGAACCCTGGAAACCGTTCTTTTAAAGCACGATGCCAATATTCTGCTGTGGAGAATTTCTTCCTGGGAGTAACCGGTTAGTTTAACCATGGCCTCGTTGGTGTCGAATACAACACCTTTTCTGACAATGGCAATAGCCTGAAACGACAATTTGGTAAGCCGGTGCAGGCGCTCTTCAATCTCTTCGTTAACCCTGAAAATGAGTTTCCGCTGCGAAATATCGCGCTGCACAACAATGATACCAACTGTTTTTCCCTGAATGTTCCTGATGAACCTGTAATTTGCCTCAACCCACAACGGCACATTTCGTTTTTTGTGCAGGGTGAATTCAGCAAATACTTCACCCTTTCTGATCAGCGTATGCCAGGTTTCGGCTTGCTGGTCAAATGCTTTCCCAAAGAAGTCTCCCAAGGTTGTACCCCTGAGCGATCTGGCATCTTTGTCGACCTGTAAGGTAAAAGCATCGTTTACATCATTGATCCTGAAGTTATCGGACAATATCTTCAGTTGCTTTTCCACGGTGGAAATGGATGACCAGTCAACCGGCTTATCAGCAATAAAAAAAACAAAGGCATCAATCAACTGGTCATAAAAAAAACTGCTGATTTGCTGATAATCAACTTCTCCGGCATTCTGATCTGAAAAAAGCCGGGGGAATAACGGCTGCTTTTTTACGCTGTTTTTAATAGTGCCTTTCACAATACAAATCTAATGCAAATGATGCATACCTGTTTAACGGGTTATGAACAAACCCGGTGCATTTTATGAAAACAAAAAAACCCGCCGTTAAAGCGGGTTTATATGCAGCGAACAGAAGTCTATTCAATAACAACGGTATAGCCGTCTGTGCGTAAATTTTCCGCAACACTCTGGGCATACTCGTAATCGAAATATACCTTGGGCTTATGCTTGGCAAAAACAGGATAACGGCCAACGGCATCTTCGGAATTAAGGTAATTGTATCCCACAAGGTAGAGATCAGTACTTTCGAGCTTAACCTTAAACACCGGACGGTGCTGACAAAGTTCCAACACTTCAAGCAGTTCGAATTTTGTTATTTCCGGTTCCTGCTTCAGCTTAACGGTTTTCAGTATCTCATCACTAAAAGGCTCCTTGGTAAAATGCAAATCAAAGTTCTTCACATAGCATGATAATACAATAGCCTCATCCTTTATAACAGCCGGCTTATTATCATCACCTACCAAACGTACATTAATTCCAAACCTTGAAAAAAGACCTTTTAACCTTTTATTACGTCGGGTTACCATCTCTTCCAACGACTCATTTTTTCTCATAGAAAATTCCGGCATAGCTACTTTTTTATTTTCAAAAATAATGAATTTTTAATACAAGGACTCGCAATCCTGTTTAACTAATTAATTGGCATTTTTCTGTTAAAAATATTCCAAAGGGTTCTGCAATAGATTCAGATCAGTTATTTGCCTGACAAACTTATAAAAAAATCTGCTTAAAACCATCAAACCTTTTATCATAGCAAAAATATTTGTTTCCCGCGGGCAAGAAACTGACAGAAATCAGTATTTTGATTCAAACCGGTCTTTTTTGGCCAATGGCGTAAATACAATGCCAAACATTTTTTTGTTGCCCGAATGCCCCTCTTCATCAAAAGAAAAGTACTGCTCATAATAATATCTGAACTTTCCCGCAACACAGCAGTATGAATAATCAGTTCACCTAACAACACTGTCTGAATGAAAAAGGTTAAATCACTTTCCCGTTCGCTAAAAATCGATCTGTTAAAAAGCAATGTCAGAAAACTTGAAAAGTTAATGGTTATTGCCGACGAGGATCACCTCGATATGCTCTATGAAATGATGTCGGTTCGAAAATGGGATTTTCAGGTTGCCTATATCCTCACCGATTCATCCACTGTAAGGGAGTTTTTCCCAAAACACTCGCGGGTATATCCTATAAAAGCAAATATTAAAAGCATACTGCGTCATGATGTGATTGACGAAATCGTTTGCTGTACTTCAACACTCAGTAATGAGCAACTAACCACGTTAGCTGAAACCAGTCAGCAATTTGGCGTTTCACTTATCGTTTCGCCTGAAATCATGAGATGCGCAAAAATACCAGTTTCGGGTGTCAGGGTAATTGCCGATTATTATTTTCTGGCATTGGAAACCAATCCCGGCAAACGTATTGGATATGCTTTCAAAAGCTTTGTCGAAAAGATATTTGCCGCAACCGCCATATTCCTGCTGTTTCCTTTTTTGTTGATGGTGGCCATGCTTATTAAAGTAACCTCCAACGGACCTGTATTTTTTAAACAGAAGCGTGTTGGACTCAGGGGAAGAAAGTTTTACCTCTATAAGTTCAGAACTATGGTGGCCGATGCCGAAAAGCTCAAAGCATCGTTATCGGACTTAAATGAAGCGGACGGACCTGCCTTTAAAATGGCGAAAGATCCCCGCATTACCCAGGTTGGCAGTATATTGCGCAAAACCGGCATTGATGAAATTCCGCAATTGTATAATGTGCTGCGTGGTGAAATGGCACTCATTGGTCCCAGGCCACTGTTACCCGATGAAGTTGTTGCGCAGGAAGAATGGCATCTCAAGCGCCTTTGCATTAAGCCCGGAATAACCTGTACATGGCAAATCCAGCGCGAAAGAAACAAGGTTCCGTTTGAACAGTGGATGCAGCTCGACAGGGAATATGTCGAAAACTGGTCGCTACAAAGTGATGTAAGCATATTTTTTAAAACGTTTGGGTCTATATTCGCTGCCCGTGGGGTATAATTAGTGTCTGTCCATAAAGTTGGAGAAATGTTTAACCGGTCATGTGTCTGTTCAGAGAGTTCCATTTGCAAGGCTTGCGC
>CAZUBW010000025.1:0-2608 GCA_964618645.1 uncultured Bacteroidales bacterium
TGGGTGCTGGGTGCTAGGTGCTAGGTGCTGGGTGCTGGGTGCTAGGTGCTGGGTGTGTGAGAATTGGGAGTAGGGATTTGGCTGCCACTGCTCCTGCCACTGCCACTGCCACTGCCGCTGCCACTGCCGCTGCCACTGCCACTGCCACTGCCACTGCCACTCGTCCCTTGTCCCTTGTCCCTTGTCCCTCTTCCATCACCTATCCACCATTCTCCCTGCCACTGTTATGGTCTTTTTAAGCCTGATGTCCTGCGACGATGCACCAACCTGGAGTTCAACTTTTCCGGGTTCAACTTTAAAGGCGTGTTTTTTTTCGTCCCAGTAAGCCAGGTCTTCACCATTGAGTGTAAGGGTAACTGTTTTGGTTTCTCCGGCATTAACCGGTATCCTGGCAAAAGCCCTGAGCTGTTTTACCGGTCGTTCCACCTTTGAATCGATGTACCTCACATATAGCTGCACCACTTCTTCGCCATTGTATTTCCCGGTGTTTTTCACATCAACAGTAACCTTAATCCGGCCATCGGCAGGAAGAATGGACGCACTGGTTTTCAGGTTTGCATAGGAAAAGGTTGAATAACTCATTCCGTATCCAAAGGGGAAAAGGGGTGTCTCTTTTGCATACATGTAGGTCCTGCCATTTCTGATATTGTAATCCATTATGGGAGGCAACTGGGTGATTGACCCGGGCCAGGTTTGGTTCAAACGGCCGGCAGGGTTAACCTTGCCAAATATTACATCGGCCAGTCCGTTTCCCATTTCCTGGCTGTTATGTGTAATGTGCAGGATGGCCGGCAGGTTTTGCACCGACCAGTTGATGGTGTAGGGAAAACTGCTGACGAGTACCATAATGGTATTGGGGTTGGCCTGGTAAACCAGTTTAACAAGATCCTCCTGCTCAAGTGAAAGCGACTTCCGGTCAACGGCTTCTTTTCCATCGCTGGGTACCGGCGATACCTTCCATTCATTCACTGCACCAATGGGGTTATTTCCAACCAGTACAATAGCAGCATCGGCTTGTTTGGCTGCTTTAACGGCTTCGTCCATCCTGTTTTCTTCGGCGTACAAAACTTTAATATGCTCGCCGCAGGCATTGCGTATACCCTGCAAAGGTGTTACCGTGTAGGGTGGGGTACCGCTGTACCAGTCGAGCAACACCTCATTGGCCCTTGGACCGATAACGGCAAGGGTTTTTATGTTCTTCATGTCGAGTGGCAGCAACCCCCTGTTATTCTTCAGCAGTACAACAGATTTTGCAGTTACTTCACGGACAAATTGTTTAACCTCGGGTTTGGTCCACGGATCAATGGTGTCTTTTACGCCTATGTGGCCGTAAGGACTTTTCTCTTCGCCATCGAGCAGACCAAGTTTGAGGGCTACCCTGTAATTACCCCTGAGTACGGCGTCAATGTCGGTTTCATTTACCAAACCTTTTTTCAGCGCTTCTTTTATATGGGGTTTGTAATTATCCAGAAACTGGCCGATACCAGCCTTTACACAGGCTGCTGCAGCCTCGGCCATGGTGGGATAGTGTTTGTGCGCACTGAACAGAAGGGCCAGCGCCCCCCCGTCGGTACAGATGATACCATTGTTGCCCCATTCCTTAACCGTTACATCTTTCAAAACAGGGTGAATGGTCATGGGAATGCCATTGTAAGCATTATACGAGGCCATAAAAGCCCTTGATCCGCCCTCGGTGATTCCCTTGTAGAAAGTATAACCATAATACTCCCTGAATAAGCGCTCGTCAAAATCCGAAGAGGTGGAATCGCGCCCATCTTCGTTGCTGTTGGCCATAAAATGTTTCATCAGCGAGGCTGTACGCCAGTATTTGGGATCATCTCCCTGTAAACCCTTAATAAACGACACCGTCATTTGTGCATTCAGCCAGGGATCTTCGCCAAAGCACTCTTCTGTTCTTCCCCAGCGCGGATCTCTTCCCAGGTCGGCATTAGGTGCACGCAGCACTAGTGAACCCCTTAGATACTTTGGGCTTTGAAAGTAATAACGGTTTTCATAAGCCTCCTGTTCTGCCACCTTTCGGATCAGTTCAACATCCCAGGTTTCTCCAAGTCCGTATGCCTGTGGGAAAATGGTGGTAGGCGCCGGATTTCTCGATCCCCAGTTCGAAGGACCACCATAGGCAAGTCCGTGTAATCCTTCAACATGCCCGCAGTTTCTGATGCCGAGCCGGGGTATGCCCAGCTGGGTGGAAAGTGCATTTACTTTTTCCTCGAGGGTCATCAGCGATAGCAGGTTATCGATGCGTTCATCATCTGACAGCGCTGGATTTTGAAACGGATACTGGTATTGGGCGATTATCGATGGAGAATAGAATAACAGTAATAATAATCCTGTTATTCCCCAGCGGACAAATTTCTGCATAATGGTAGAAGTTTTAATTGCCAGTAAATATAAAAAAAATTAAAGAGGCTAAGAAAAAGAAAACTACAGTACAAGCAACAAAACCTCGAAGGGGTGATATTATAATATTATTGCGTTGCAGGCTTTAATAAAACCACCCCTACGGGGTTTGTGGAATGCAATACTATTGACATGTTATAATAATGCCACCCCTACGGGGTTTGTGGAATGGAATACTATCGACATG
>CAZUBW010000025.1:2708-47070 GCA_964618645.1 uncultured Bacteroidales bacterium
CACCCCTACGGGGTTTGTGGAATGGAATACTATCGACATGTTATAATAATGCCACCCCTACGGGGTTTGTGGAATGGAATACTATCGACATGCTATAATAATGCCACCCCTACGGGGTTTGTGAATTGATATGCTATTGACATTTTACAAGAAAGCCATAGCCGGAATCGATTCTTATGATCAGAAATACTTCTATTAATAGCAGAAAACTGTAGTACAAGCAACAAAACCCCGAAGGGGTGATATTATTGTAGCAGCAGTATATTCCCCCCCCCCTTCTCAAACCCTGAAGGGGTGTTATTATAATATTATTGCGCTGCAGCTTTAATAAAACCACCCCTACGGGGTTTGTGGATCGGAATACTATCGACATATTTAACAATTCCAAGTCCGTGCAAAAATGATTTGTTAAGTTATTTAAAAAGCAGTGGAGCAAATTCCGAAAGGTAAATCCGCCAGTTTGCCCACGTATGTCCTCCTGTGCTTTCGCGATAAGTATAGTTGAAATTGTGTTTATCAAGGGTCTCACGTAACCTGATCACACCTTGAAAAACGAAATCGTCAACACCGCAACCAATCCAGTATAATTTGTATCCACTGTTTTTAAGGGCTTCAATTTTTGTATCTCTTTCCTGTTCGATCTTTGCTGCATCGGGTTGCTGGGGGCCAAAATTCATTATTCCCATACTGAAAACACCAATATAATCAAACAAGCCCGGATTGTCATTGGTGATGGTCTGGGTGTGCCCCCCGCCCATTGAAAGACCAGCAATAGCACGGTTTGCCTTATCTGTGAATGTTCTGTAGTTCTCTTCAACAAAAGGAATGACATCATTCACAAGATGTTCTTCGAATTTACCCCTGTATTTCATATAATCTGCCATACCTGTTGGCTGCGACGATGGGTTTAACGGAACATCATTCTGTGCTCCTGCCTGGTTTGCATTGCCATTAGTCATTACAACAATCATGGGTTTTGCTTTTCCCTGTGCAATAAGGTTATCCATTATCTGCACCGTACGCCCCATAGTAGTCCATGCATCCTCGTCACCTCCTGCACCATGAAGCAGGTAGAAAACAGGATATTTTTCCGTATTGCTTTCATAACCAGCCGGTGTATAAACATATAACCTTCGTTGAATACCCAGGACTTCCGATTTATACCATTGCTTGATCAGAGTACCATGTGGTACGTTTTCCTGTTGAAGATAGAGTTCTGACTCTTTTCCGGGGACGACGAAAAAACTTTCATAACGTGTGCCGTCACGGCGCACCTGAACGTTATTGGGATCAATTGCCCTCACACCGTCAATGGAAAAAGTGTAGCCATATAATTCGGGTTTAAGTGGTCCGACAGTAATGGTCCATAAACCGGTATCGTTTTTAACCATGGGTACGCTGGTGCCCCATCCCGGCATCCATTCTCCGGTTATATTAACTGTAGTGGCTTCAGGAGCCATCAGTCGGAAAGTGACCTTTTGATCAGCTAGTACTTCGGGAGATACAATTATGGCTGGCATACGAAAGGCTGGCCGTGCAGGAGGATTTGACGGATGCGTTGCTTCCTGTGCGAATAGGGCAGGGAATGCATATAATCCTATGATAATCAGTATAGATATTTTTCTTATTGCTTTCATGTTTTTTCTATAATTTGTTAATTAAATAGCCGGTAATGCTTTCCTGGCTTCACGATCAGGGTCATTTTTCACTTCGCTGATATCATTAAATACCATGGTTTCGCCGTTTTCAGCTGAGTACTTTGGCCATTGCGGCAGATCACTGCCGTTGGGATCACCGGTTTTCATGAACTGCAGAAGTGCACCTGCCATTTTTGTGGAGAGCTTTCTGGGTCTTGCACCGCCACCTGTATGGGTTAACATCAGATCGGTATTGTAAAACCAGAAACAGATATCGGAGCAATGAAATGCCCGCATGCGATTATCGAAAAGTGGTGGTTGCCACCAGAACCAGGCCAGGTAAACCGGCGGCGCTTGTTTCGATTTGGCGTCGGCCAGGTAAACGGTGCTTTGCCGATTACTGGATACCAGCGACCATATTTCAACCGGTTTCATATCGGGAAATGCTTTGGCATAAGCATCCACAACTTCCCCTGATTTATCGCCAAAACCGGCACCAAAACCGGCTCTTTCCCTTACTTTTTCCTTTACCTCGTCCAGGGTAATATTCTCCAGCGCTGCATCTGTTCTGCTGGGTGACATTTCGTTAAGTGTAGAGCAGATAATCATAGGTACTTCGGCTGCCGAAGGCGCTGCATCGGGGAAGTAGGGATGCTGGGGCAATACAACACCATCAACAACCGGACTAAACCCCATACGCGTACCGGCAGGCGGCGCTAATTCTTCATTCAGTTTCCGGGCAGCGTCATTGGCCAGTTTATAATATTCGGGCCATGGCATTTGCTGAAGTTTTTCAATTTCACCGGGTTTAAATCCGGCTTCTTTGAGAATGAACGCTCCCAGCTTTTCCGAATAGTCTTTGTCGCCCGAACGTATTCCGGCGCCGCTTAACACCACTGCCTTATGAAATAAACCTTTTGCAGCAGGCATGGCTGTGAGTGTGGTAACCTTGGCGCCGCCACCCGACTGTCCCATAATGGTAACATTACCCGGATCGCCCCCAAAACCGGCTATGTTATCGCGAACCCATTCAAGCGCTGCTACCAGGTCGAGCATTCCTACATTGCCCGAAGCGGCAAACTTTTCACCCCCAACACCGGCCAGGTTGGTGAATCCCAGCGGGCCCAACCGGTGGTTAACAGAACAGAACACCACATCGCCAAAGCGACTGAAGTTTTCGCCATAGTAGCCATCCTGCTCAATGCCATTGCCATTGGTGAAACCGCCACCATGCAACCAAACCATTACCGGTCGTTTTTTACCATCGTTAATGCCTGGTGTGAAAACATTTAACCGCAGACAATCTTCGCTAACATCATCGTAATTCCAATGGTCGACAAACGAAGCGTAAACATTGGCATAACGTTTTTCCATGTTCTGTGGAGCTGTATTTCCCCACCAGACAGCCGGAAAAATATCATTCCAGGGTGCAGGTTTCTGAGGCGGCATAAAACGGTTTGCGCCGGAAGTATCAGCGCCATAAGGCATGCCCAGAAAATAATAAATACCCCTGAGCTGATATCCTTTAACTTTTCCGTAAATGGTATCTGCCAGCGCTATATTATCGCCGATAAACAGTACCTGTTCGTCGTTTCCGGCTTCACCCGACGAAGTTCCTTTACACGAGGTCATTGAAAGGGCTGCTGAACCCAGGGTCAATCCGGCGGCGCCGGCCCCCATGGTTTTAAAAAATTCTCTTCTGTCTGATTTCATCTGTTTATTTTTTTGTTTGTATGTTAGGGTGACTAAAAGCCAACAGATCAAAGCTCAAAGCTCAAAGCTCAAAGCTCAAAGCTATTTCAAAGTTACTACACTGCTTGATTTTATTTTTGCCGATTCTTCAACCGGCAAGCTCCAGTTATTATCGAATGCTCCCGCGCTGATAACATGGTCCGGTGTTTCTTTGAAGAGTAAGTAGTCTTTATATTGTCCCAGTACATCGAGGGCCGGATTCATAAACGCCAGGCGCATACCGACCGTCTGTTCACCTTCTTTTGGCCTTTCGGGTGTCCACCACGAGAGGCCCGAATTAATCAGCACATACCGGTCATTCATGGGATAAACATAGACCAGCCCATAATTGTCGGCGTTGGCATTCAGATGAAGCGGTAATTTATCAGCAAATTTTTCAATTATACTGTTGGTCTCACGTGTTCCAAAAAGTATGAGGTTGGAAGTCTCAAAGTCGCTTTGCCGCAATTCACGGTCAGCCATTACCCTTGGAAAAACCATGATCCTGCCCATCATCCCTCTGTCGACCGACCAGTTGGCGGCAAATGCAGCTTGCTCACGCCTTTTTTGCAGTTCTTCGGGCGAAGGATTTCCTCCGGTGCCGTAAACATAAACGTGGTTTGATGAAATGGCGGCATACATGGGTCCTTCGGCCCCTTGTTTTTTAGCATTGAGCCCGGGGGTGTATTTCCGGTTTGTCCAGCTTTCCTTTTCCTTTGAAAAAGAAACAACATCAGGCGTTTTAACCGTAAAAGCTTTTCCGTCAACCATTACCTCAACCGGTTTACCGGGTATAAATGAGGGGTGTCCGGACAGCTTCATGGTAAAAGCGCCCAGCGCCTGCGTGGTTATTTCAATTTTATTGACATCGGTGAAGCGGGCTTTTACATTGGCTGTGGTACCCGGTGTTAACTGATCGAGTTGAACCCAATAGGCTTTATTGTATTTATACCAAGCAGAGCTGAAATTTACCACCTGCGGATAAGGGTTTCTTTCAAACTGGGCAAACCAGTCAAAAATAAAACCGTCTTTGTAGGCATATTCCCAGCTGTTGTGCCCGATACCCGGGTATTCCACGTAGTCGAAGTGGACGCAGTTGCCTTCAAATTTCTTTTTCCAGTCGAGAGCTGTCTGGTACAGAAAATCCTTATCACCGACAAAAAGATGAACAGGCAAATTGGCAGCGTTACCCGAAATTTCTGCTGAACCTTGTGGCGGTGCCGGACAACAGGGCGCAATGGCAGCCCATATGTCGGGTTTGCTCAAACCAAGCCATATGGTACCGCCGCCACCCATTGATAGCCCGGTGAGGTAAATGCGGTTCTCGTCAATATTAAACCGCTTTTTCAAGTCGGCGAGCATTTCGTAAACATCTTGTTCGGGAATTCCCTGGTAGCCTGCTGTTCCGCGGGCATATGGGGCTGCTACAATATATTCAACAGTTTTTAACTTAGGAAAATAGCGGGTCGATTCCAGGTCAGTTTCCACCGGTACATTTCCGGGTTTGATAAAATCGGTACCTTGAATATTACCCTGTCCGAAAGCGCGGCGAAGTCCAAGGCGGTGATTAGACATGGCACCGTGCAAAAAAATCACCAGGGGATATGGATGATGCTCATTGTAGTTTTCCGGTACATATACGGCATAAGGTTGATCGGTTTCATCAACCGTTGAGAAAAAGCATAGGTCCTGGGGACCGGCAGCTACCTGCTGTCCTGCTGACGAACCGGTTAAACCTGCCAGTAACATAAAAACCAGGGCAGTCTGAAAGGCATATTTCCGCATCATTTTCATAATAAGTATTGTTTTTTGTGAAGTTAGTAAAAAGACCTGACAGGCTGAAAAAACCTGCCAGGCCTGTAAATTGAATGGTTATATTGGGTAATTCATATTACTGAACATAAAAAACACTTTTTCAGTCTGCATAACCCGGATTCTGTTCCATGGCTGTGTTAACTGTCATTTCATATTCAGGTATGGGCAGTAACTCATTCTTGTTTACTTTGTAACCAGCGCCGGTGGGTGTTAAAAATCCTCCCGAGCCATCGGGGATCGATTTGCCCTGGTCCTTCAGCGCTTCATAGGCATCACCCCAACGTTGCAGGTCGAGGTAGCGGTGTCCCTCAAAAGCCAGTTCAAGACGCCTTTCAAGCTTAATGGCTTCGAATAGCTCGTTACCGGTTAATTCCAACGGTTCGAGGTTTACCCTGTCTCTAACATCGTTAATGTATTCCTGTGCCTTTGCATCGTCAGGTGTCGGTTTACGGTTATTGGCTTCTGCCGCCATCAGCAGTACATCGGCATAGCGTATCATGCGGCAATTGGTACCGTTGTTGGAATACTGGGCCCACCAGTCAGCTCCCGATCCTTCCGACAAATAGGGTTGATATTTTAGCCTGATATAGCCATCGGAACCATAGGGTGTATGTCCCGCAGGGGTCTGATAAATACCGCCGATCAGAGCCAGACTGTCGGGGCCAATTATGCTGACATTGCGCCTTACAAGATCGCCGGCGGCTGTATACGTATCGTACAATTCCTTATGTGGGTTGATGAATCCCCAGCCGTAAGGCATCAGTCCAAGATTCATAAAGGCAAAGGCCTGCAAGTACTCTGGTCGAGGCGAAAGCATTACGGTCCACATGCCCAGTCCCGATTCATTCATAGGCCAGGTATAGTTCATATTGGTGACAAAGGGAATTTCCCATACCGATTCAATTCCATACTCACTGTCAATGCGCAGGATTTTTGAGTAATCGGGGTATAGATCATATTCATCAGATTCAATGACATCATCGAATACTTCAGCTGCTTCGTCATATTTCTGCTGGAACAGATAAGCCTTTCCAAGCATGGCCTGAACAGTACCCTTGCTGATGAGTTGTATCAGGTTGGCAGGTAATTCGCTTTTCACCGGCAGATCAGCAATTGCCTCGGACATATCTTTCTCGATCTGGGCCCATATCTCTACTTTGGGTGTCCGGGGTTTCTTGTTATCATCGGCATTCAGCTCGGTTAATACCAGGGGAACATCACCCCACAAGCTTACCAAATAAAAGTAGGCATAACCCCGGAGCGCTTTAGCCATGGCTATATACAACTTTTTGTTGTCGGTGTCAGGCGTAACATTGTTAATCAACAAATTCGACCGGTAAATACAGTAATACAGCCATGAGTAATGGGCTTTTATTTGCGTGGTAGCGGGCGTAAACCTGTATTCATTCAACTCTTCCAGGATACCGCTGTTGTCGCCTCTGCTGCCGCCTCCGGCATAACATTCATCGGCCAGTGCCATGTGCAGGTAGAGGTAAGTGAATCCTGCACCAACCTGCCAGCGGTCAAATATAGCCATCAGTGCTTCAAATGCCTGATCGTCGGTTTTATAGAATGTTGAGGTGGTTTGAACACCGCGCTGTTCATAGTCGAGAAAACTTTCGGAGCACCCCATGGACAAGACGGCCAGGAATGCAAAAATCTTCAGGATCTTATATGTTTTGATGGTTTTCATATACAAATTGTTTTTTAGTAGTCGTCTTATAAGGTAATGGATGCACCAAACAGAATGGTTCTGCATATCGGATACATACCACGGTCGATACCCAGACTGTTAATGCTGGAACTGCCCACTTCGGGATCGACCCCCGGATAGCTGGTGAAGGTATGCAGGTTCTCAACCGAGATATATACCCTGGCATGGTTGACTTTAATTTTATTGATCAGCTTTTCGGGCAGTGTATAGCCAACCTGTATCTGTTTTATTTTCAGGTAATCGCCATCAAATACCATAAAGTCGCTGTGCCAGGTGTTGGCGTCAGTCTTTGCAGAGGGCATTGTCCCGTTTGGATTTTGTTCGGTCCACCGGTCGTCGTAATAAACCTGAAGCTTGTTGTAGTTATTACGGTCAGTTCGCACCATGCCAAGCATTACATCGTGGCCTGCCGCTCCTTGTAGAAATGCTTTAAAATCTAAACCCTTATACGACAGGTCGATGTTGAAACCGTAAGTGATTTTTGGGATGCCACTGCCTATGTATTGTTTGTCTGCTGTTGTAGCGGTATAGGAAGTATCTCCCTCAGCGGTAAGGAAAATGGTTTTACCATTGTCCGGGTCAATTCCCTGGGTTTTATAACCGTAAAAATACCAAATAGGATAACCTTTCTCAAACCGGGTGGCATAGTCAAGATTAACCTGGGCCCCTAATATGTAGGGACTGTTCGGATTCATGTATGTGACTTCGTTATGCAGGGTAGCCAGGTTGGCGTTGATGTTATAATTAAATAATCCTGCGTTGTTGCGATAACTGGCTTCAAATTCAAAGCCCCTGTTTTCGACATTGCCAACATTAACCGTTGTAGGTGCATTACCCGATATCAGGGGAGGGGTACCTTCGGTAAGCAGGTCTTTTGTTTTCTTGATGAAGTAGTCCATCGAAAAGGTCATCCTGTCATTAAACGCCCGTAAGTCAATTCCAATGTCGGTTTGTTCACTGGTTTCCCATCTCAGATCGTAATTGCTGAGCTGGGCAGGTTCTGTGGCGGATCCAAACGACACATCTGCTGTAGTTTCGAGGTAAGGATAGGAGCCTGAAGTAGTAAGAGCTGATTCGTATCCGAAACCACCCAGGTTTGACAGGCTGCCGTTCTGGCCCCAACTGGCCCTGATTTTGGCAAATGAGATAAATGTTTTGGGAAAGAATTCTTCATTGGAAACAACCCAGCCGGCAGATACTGCAGGAAAAGTCCCCCAGCGGTTTGGCTCAGGGAGAACATCAGTACCTGCAGCATCTTTCCTGATGCTGAACTGAAACATGTATTTATTGTTAAAATCGTAATTAACGCGACCAAAGTACGACAGTTTCCGTGTAATGGAACGACTGCTGCTTACATTGTCTGATGGATTTGCAGCCAGAAACATCAGGTCGTCATATTTGTTGTTGTCATTGGTGAGCGGGCCTCCGTTGCCATAAAGGTAATTATACCGGTTATCCGATGACGACATGCCGGCCAGCAGTGTGGCGTTATGGTTTTTAATTGAACGCGCATAAGTCGCGTAATTCTCCCATTGCCAGTAGGTAGTCATTGAAGTGCTTTCGGTAACGGTAGATACTGTGTTATTGGAGGAAGCATCGTAATAATAAACAGGTTGATAATTATGTGAGCGGAAACCCAGGATATTTCCGCCTAACCTGCTGGTAAAAGTTAAGCCTTTTAGCGGGGCCAGGTCTACGAAAACATTACCAAAAAGCATGTTTGTCTGGTTTTCCGGATGGCTGGCATCACGTACTACATATGGATTGGCTGTTTCGGTAATGTATTGCGAAACGCCATAATACCTGCCTTTTTCATCTTTCAGATAATTGTTACCCGAAGCGATACCGGTTTGCACCAAAGCCGGTATTTCATCTTCCGTTTCGTAGTAAACCGGTGTCAATGGATCCAGCATTAAGGCACTTGTAATCACCGAGGTGTACTCACTGTTTTCCGATACCGCTTTAAGGTCGGTTCGGGTAAAGGTGATGTTGTGACCTGCCTTTATCCAGTCATTCATTTTATAGTCGGAATTGAACATAAACGTGTAACGCTCATACTTGTCTTTGTCGCCGTCAACTATACCATCCTGGTTCAGGTAAGATAACGAAAGCATGAATGAGCCTCTTTCGTTGCCGCTGGTAAAGGCAAGATAGTGTTTCTTTGAAGGCGTGGTTTTGAATATCTCCTCCTGCCAGTCGGTGTCATAAGGATCATCCAGGGCATCGGCGGGCAAGGTTCCGGCTTCAGTCATATAAGTTTTGTAATCGGCTGCATTCAGCACTTCCACCTTTTTGGCCTGGGACTGAAGGCTGTATTGAAACTCATAGGTGAGTTTACCTTTACCCTCACCTCCGCCTTTGGTGGTAACCAGTACAACTCCATTGGCACCTTCTGCTCCATATATGGCTGCAGAGGCAGCATCCTTAAGTACCTCAATATTCTGTATGTCGTTTGGGTCAATGCTGCTGAGACTTGCGACCCTTGTTCCATTTACAATATAAATGGGTTCCGACGATTTGTTCGAACCGTATCCCCTGATCCTCACATTCATACCCGCTCCGGGCGCACCTGAGTTCTGAATAACCTGTACACCAGCTGTTTTTCCCTGAAGAGCCTGCTCTGCGCGTGAAATAGAGGAGTTTGCCAGGTCTTCGCCCTTAATGCTGCTGATGGCACCGGTGACAACACTCTTTTTTTGTACACCATAACCCACTACAACTACCTCTTCGAGGCTGGTGATGTCTTGCACCAGGGAAATGTTAATTACCGAGTTATCACCAACCTGAACCCGCTCTGTATTATACCCGACAAAAGAAAAAATCAAAAAGGTTTCCGGACCTATTCCGTTAATTTCATAATTTCCGTTAATGTCGGTTATGGCACCCTGGGTTGTGCCTTCTATTTGTATGTTTACACCAGGCAGGGCTTCCTGGGTACCTGCATCAATTACCCTACCGGTTACCTTCTGTTGTTTCATAAGGTCCGATGGTGATATTACAATCAGGTTGTTCTCCAGGATTTTGTAAGAAACCTTGGTTTGATCAAAGAGCCTGGAAAGAACCATTTCTACCGGCATATCCTTGATTTCCATGTTCACCGTCCGATTCACATCACTTAATTCATCATTGTAAAAGAACCTGTAATCGCTTTGTAATTCAATGGTTTTAAGTACTTCTTTTACGGTGATGTCCTTGATGGAAAGATCGAATTTCTGAGTCTGGGCAAGCACGCTGGCTGATACCTGTATTACAAATACAAGCATTAAGAACGTGGTAAGTTTCATAATCAGAAGTAGTTTTTTGAATTGCCATGAGGGTAAAAGATGGCAATAGTTTGTTTTTTTCATAGATTTGTATGGTTTAAAGTTAGACGTTACCTGTTTGGCAATCCTTTCAGGATCGCACCAGGAAAATGATTTTAAACTCCGATCGCAGGATGTGGCCGCATTCTGCGATCTTTTTTTTTGTTCTGTTTTATATCATAGGCAAATGGTTTTTAGGTTAAGTGTGTTTTTATATCTTTCTTATTTCTGGATCAGTAAATCGTCGTAGGAGTGTTTGAAAGAAGTGTTTTCAAACAATTCAACATGATTGCTTTCAATCTTATAACTGATTGGCGCAGAAAGCTTAATAACGTTTAAAACCTGTTCAAGCGTCTCTTCTTTGATGGTTCCGCTGAATTTGTAATGCTGTAATGTTTGGGATGAAATGGTTATTTGTACATTGTACCTGCGCTCTAGTTTTACCGACAGACTGGCCAGGGATTCCCCTTCGATCAGCCATTTATCGTCTTTCCAGGATGTATAAATAATCGGGTCAACATGGCTGTCAATTTCTAGCTTTGGCTTATCGGATTCACCGGAGGTGCTTTCCGTTATTTCCGGGAGTTTCTTTTTCCTATTTTCAGCTGCGATAAAATAAGTGGCGGTTTCTTTTGGCTTAAGTAGTGTTTTTTTGCCAACAGCCTTCATCAGCCCTTTTTCTTCAATCATTACCGATCCTTCAACCAGCGTGGTTTGTATAATGTCTTCTTCGTTATAGGCTTTGACGTTAAACCGGGTGCCAAAAACCTTTATATCCAGGTGCGAAGTACTGACAACAAATTGTTGTGATTTATTTTCCACCACATCAAAGAATGCTTCACCCGTAAGGAGTACTTTTCGGTTATGCTGTCCGAATTTTGATGAGTAACTGAGCTGGCTTCCTGCATTCAGCCATACCTTGGTTCCGTCGGCAAGGGTAAGCCTGGCGCGGGAACCGAATGGGGCTTCAACGGTATTCCAAACTTCGGCGCCGGGAGGGTTGTTTTTTGTGAGCCTGTAACCTACGACCCCTAATGTGATCAGAAAAGCGATGAGGGCAGCGTATTTCATTAATTCAAGCCTGAACAGGCGAATATTCTCACGGTCATAGCCTTGTAACTTGTTGGCCAGGTTTTTGTAATGCTGTGCCTTTACCTTTTCAAATGAAGTATTGACATTATAAGCAGTTTCGGGTTGGGTGAGCTTGGCAACTTCATAAATTTCCTTTAATCCATTAAAATGCCTTTTGTTCTCATTTGATTGTTTTATCCAGTTCAACACCATCTCCTGTTCACTATCATCAGCCATACCGTTGATGAACTTTACCAGTAATTCCTCCATCTGTGTATAATTGTTCTCTTTGTCCATATTTATGCTTCTTCATATATAAGACCCCACACTATGCAAAACGGGTGACATCATCCCCTTAAAAAAGCGAATGTTAAAGATGCGAGAAGGAAAACCGGTGATTTTTACAGGTACTCTTCCAAACCTGCCCTGAGTTTATATACTGCCCTGGTTATTTGGGTTTTTACAGTGTTTACCGAAATGTTTAACATGGTCGCAATTTCGGGGTAGGTGAGGTTTTCAAAACGGTTAAGGCAGAATATTTTTTTACACTGATCGGGCAATTGGTCAATAAGTTTGCCAATCTGTGTTTCAAGTTCACGGATAATAAGGTTTGAAACTGGTTCTTCCGATGAAATATGCTCAGCCTCATATTCATTTATGGCAAAACTAAAACTGTTGTCGAAATGCTTTTGCTGTACTTTCTGATTACGGATATAATTCAGACAGCGATTGCGAACTCCCCTGAAAAGATATCCTTTTAACGAAGTATCAATATGTAATTCATGGCATTGGTCCCAGAGGTGACAGAAGAAGTCTTCGGTGATTTCTTCGGCAGTAAGCTGATTCTTTGTAAAATGCTCAGCGTAAAGGCATAATGCAGTAAAATAGCGTCTGAATATCCATTCAAAGGCATCTTCGTCGCCCCTGCGAAACCGCTGAACAATTTCATGCTCTTCCATTTCTCTGTCGCTACCATGTAAAAGTAGTTTTTCAACCGGAATAATAATGTGACCTGCAAAAAAAAGAGGGTGTTTCGTACGAAACATCCTCTAAATCAATAATATATGATTTTATTGCTTATTTCACAGGTTGAATTACAAATTCGTAATGATATTCACCCGGTAAGATCTGGTATTTCGGGAGGGGACGTGCACCCCAGCTGTCATCGCCACCAACACCCATCTGTTTGTAATCGATGCACCATTCCACAAAATCGCGTGGAACAATATCTGTAATGTGGCGCTGGTCCTTCTTATCCCCATCGTCAAAATCTTCCATGGCATTGTTCAGCGCCGATGTGCCGAAAGTTGGGAAACCGCTCACCATAAGGCCTTTGCCTGCATTGTTGGTGAGTTTGAACCACCTGATGTCTGTATGGTAGTTGTTTTCCTGCGGACGCACATACAGTGAAGTTTGCTCGTTCACCTTCCCGGTGTATAACGATACAAGCGCTGAAGTATTCCTGTCGATATAATTCTCCCACGGTCCTCTTCCTAAATAGGCCATATTGTTCAGTTCGGGGACAACCCGCATACGCATACCCATTCTGGGTATCTCGGGCAGATTTCGCTCTGAGGTGATAAACATGTTTGTCACCTTTATACTGCCATCGGACTGAACCAGGTACCTGGCTTCCCAGGTACCTTTTACCGTTGGAATATCATAAAGCGTAACCACTTCTACAATGTCTGCTGCCGGTTGTGATACTTCCACGCGCATCAATTTCAGGTTATCGGCAGCTTCTTTCCATACTTTGCAACGGTTTGGCATGCCATTACCATAATCGTTGTCATTTGGGGCCCTCCAGAAATTTGGTATTAAGGCCGATTTCATCAGTTCTTTGCTGTCCGAAACATAGGAATGCAGTCTCCCGAGCGTATCGAATGCCGCGGTAAAGCTGTTTCCACTTATGGATATTCCCGATGCAGTTTTGTTATAAGTCAGCGGCGATGCGGTTTTTTGTGTAGCAACAACTGTTGAGCCACTGCCAATCAAAAATTGCTCATAGGCAACAATGTGACCGGCTGCAATCATATTCTCGGCAGCACGTTGCATGGCCCTTAGGGTAATGAAGTATTCGCAGCCGGGTTTAAGGTTCAGGTTACTCAGGTCAATGGTGATAATCTTTGATTCTCCCGGTTGTGCTGCAACGGCAGCGAGTTTCTCCGTCCGCACAGGTACTCCGTTTTCTTCAATGGTATAGGCAAAGTCGAATTTATCCAGGTTGGTAAATGCAAAGCCGTTGTTTATTTGAAATTTGCCTTCCGAAGCGTTTATACACCTGAATTTGATGTTTTGATATACCTTTTTAACCTCGTAAAGTTTGGGATGTGGCCTTCTGTCGGGTGAGACAACGCCGTTGGCGCAAAAATTATTGTCGCTCAGTATGTCTGCTGGTCCAAAGTCGCCGCCATAAGCCCAGTACTTGTTTCCTTTTTCGTCGTACTGTGCAATACCCTGGTCCACCCAGTCCCATATAAACCCACCCTGCAAAACCGGGTAACGTTCAATGACATTCCAGTAATCCTGGAAGTCACCTACACTGTTTCCCATGGCATGGGCATACTCGCACTGAATCAGGGGTCTGTCGGTGTGCTTTTTGGCATATTCTTCCATGTGAGCGGCACGCATGTACATGGGACAAAAGATATCGGTGTTCCTTTCGAGTCCTGCTCTTTCGTATTGTACCGGACGTGTTTTATCGCGCTGTTTTATCCAGTCGTAGGTGGCATAGAAATTACTACCGTTGCCGGCTTCGTTTCCCAGTGACCAGACAATGATGGACGGGTGGTTTTTATCCCTTTCTACCATACGTATGGTACGGTCCATGTGGGCTTCGAGCCATTCAGGCTTATTACCAAGGGTTTTTTCCGGATTGTAACCCATCCCATGCGATTCGATATTGGCTTCATCTACCAGGTAAATGCCATATTCGTCGCACAACTCGTACCAACGCGGATGATCGGGGTAATGACAGGTGCGTACAGCGTTTACGTTAAATTGCTTCATCAGTTCGATGTCCTTTAACATCCCTTCTTCGCTGATTACGTGCCCGGTAGTTTCGTCATGCTCATGCCTGTTCACACCTTTGAGGTAAATGGGTTTCCCGTTCACGCACAACTGCCCGTTAATAATTTCCACTTCACGGAAACCAACTTTGCAACCTTTGGCTTCAATTTCTTTCCCGGTCTTGTCCTTTAACACCAGCACCAGTTGGTACAGGTTCGGTGTTTCGGCGGTCCATTTGGCCGGATTGGTTAATTCGCTTTTGAAATTAACCGTTGCTGATGCTTTCAGGTTTATGGCAGCTTTGCTTTTTTCGCTGGTAAGTACTTTATTGTTTTTGTCTTTCAGCTGCAGTTCAAGGGTGTAATCGCCCGACTGATATCCGTTGAAGTAATTGCTTAACTCAACTGAAACGGACAGCACAGCATCGGTGTAACTATTGGTGAGGTCGGTTTGTACAAAAAAGTCGCGGATGTGTACCCTGGGTGTAGCATAAACATATACATCGCGCTCAATACCGCTGAGCCTGAAAAAATCCTGGTCTTCGAGGTACGAACCATCGCTCCAGCGGTACACTTCAACAGCCAGGGTATTTTCACCATCCTTTATTTTAGCGGTGATGTCGAATTCCACTGGTGTTTTTGAGTCCTCGCTGTATCCGAGTTTTTCACCATTGAGCCAGTAATACGCTGCAGAATTTACACCGCCGAAATGCAATACAATACGTTTGTCTTTCCATTCGGCCGGTATGGTAAAGTTGTGCCGGTACGAGCCAACCGGGTTGTATTGTTTGGGAATGTATGGCGGTATTGGGTTACTGGCATTGGGGTATTCAATTTTTTGGGGTTGTCCGTCTTCGGCAGCGGGTACCGGAACCATATCGGGTTTATTGGAGTCTTTAAGCGGTTTTACCGGGGGTTCTGCCACAAAGGGGTAGGTGATATTGGTGTAAATAGGAATATCATAACCGTGCATTTGCCAGTCAGCCGGTACCGGAATTTCCTTCCAGGACGATACATCATAGCCTGGTCTATAGAAATCAACAGGCCTTTCGTTGGGGTTTTTCGACCAGTTGAATTTCCAGTTGCCGTTCAGTAATTTGCTGGTTGGGGATTGGGTGCCTTTATTTTCCTGGAGGGTTTTGGCATCGGGAAATGAAACAGCCGATGCTTTGGGCGGCAGGTTATTTACCCCGGTAATTTTGGGGTCTTCGAGTTCAGGACCAATAACCTGTGCGCTTATCGCCTGGCCGAGAAAAATAAGGCAGGTAATGCTGAGGAATACATGGGTAAATGCTTTCATAAGATCTCGTTTTAATACGTATCCGCTAAACTATGGTAAAATTAGCTAAAAAGGAAGCAATTCTTTGTTAGAATTGCTTCCTTGAAAGTGTCAGAAAAGGGTTTGTCAGTTTGGGTGTTAATAACCCGGATTCTGGATCAGCAGCTCATTTCTGCCCATTTCATCGCGCATGATGGGGAAGAAATAGCATTTGTCGAGCCATGTCCGCTGGTCACCAGCTGGGTTGGGCCTACGGGTATAAGTCGGCGCTACCCAGGTTGAACCATCAGGCTGACGGTATGTTTCAGTATTGGCATCAGTGACGAAATACTTCACGGCAACACCATGAGTTTGGTGGTAAGCCTCTGGACCAATTACCCAGCGACGTACATCCCAGAAACGATGATCTTCGTAAGCAAGTTCAATACGACGCTCATTCCGGTACTTGGCTTTTAGGTCATCAGCGGTAATGGCCGGATCCAGATCGGGTTGTCCGGCCCGTTTCCGGATCTGGTTAATGGCGTCAATGGCGTCATCGTATTCACCCAGTTCAATACTGGCTTCGGCATAATTGAGCAGCACTTCGGCATATCGGATATGGCGGAAAGGTACTGTTTGAGCCACATATTGCGGATCAAGCGTGGGATCAACAAATTTCCTGACATAGTAGCCCGTATACCCTCCATTCCAGTCCTCGATAGGACCCTGTCGTGTGTCAAGTCCGGCTACCAGGGGAACAGTTGTATCAGCAACATTATAAATAGCGCCTACCTGTAATTTACTGAAAGGATCAATCAGCAAACCATCGGATGGACGAGTCCTCCATTGTACGCCCTCATACAAAATGGTGGCATACAAACGTTGGTCGCGGTTGGCATAAGGATCTGCCTGGTGTGCGGGATTGCTCCAGTCGAAACGCGAACCATCGGCCATTTCATAATCATCAACCAGGTCCCCGAGCGGGCAGTTGTTGCCCCAGTTATGGTAACCATTCGGTCCGCAATACAACGCGGGGTTATAATACTGCCAACCCTCGTCCTTGCTTTTTGACGAAAAGTACTGCAACAGGATATCCTCCTCAGTTTCGCCGACCGTGGTGAAATAATCCACAAAGTTTTGTGCAATGGAATCACCAGTAGCAGGTTCTTTTTTGTATAGATCATAAATGCCCAGGTCCATCACGTCAATGGCTGCATCTTTGGCTGCCCGCCAGCGATTCTGTTGACTTCCGGATGTAAAACCCAATAGTTCGGGGTTCGTAAAACCGGGGGCATAGGTATTCATCTGGTGATGTAAATCGCTGGCTGCGTATACAAGGGTACGTGCTTTAAGTGCGAGTGCAGCGCCCTTGGTTACGCGACCGAGGTCATCACCTGACATGACTTCGGGAAGATGCAAAGCTGCCGAATCGAGCTGTCCTACAATGTAATTGATACACTCTTCATAGGTATTCCGGGCAACCAAAAAATCATCATCTAACCCGTATACCTTGGTGATAAGGGGTACGCCGCCATATAAATTTGTTAACAAGAAGTACGTATAACCACGCATAAAATAAACTTCCCCAATGAGCCGGTCTTTAAAAAGTTGTTCCTTTTCATCAGCAACGGTAACTTCGTTAATTTTGCTAAAGAAAATATTGGCTCTTCGTACGTTCAGGTAAAGCGGAGCCCAACGCAGGTGTTGCGTATGGGGTGAATTTCCTGACTGCCAACCCAAAAGATTATCCTGGGTCATTAACGACTTGTTGAAATTGGTAACATCCCAGTCCGGGGTAAAGTGCGATTCATCCACATAGTCCGAAAGCCTTTCAATGGCAAAGGGCCAGCCCATGGAATTCTTATACATACCATTTACAAATGGCTCAACAAGGTTTAAATCCGACCAGACATCCACCTCTGAATACTCTCCTAGTGGCTTTTTATCAAGAAATTCATCGGCATTTTCGCATGAATAGGCCAATGCAAGTATGCCAATCAATATGCTAAAATATATTATTGTCTTTCTCATAATGCTATAATTTAGAAGGTTAAGGTGATACCCGCATTAACGATTTTCTGCAACGGATAGGCGGTACCGGCACCGTTTTCCTGCTCGGGATCAAACAGCTTCAGCTTGTCCCAGGTAAGCAGGTTCATACCGTTAACATAAATGCGAAGTCCGTCAATACCCAGTTTCTGGTTAAGAGAGGCAGGCAGGTTATAGGCTATTTCAACGTTTTTTAGCCTGATGTAATCCTTTTTCCGGAGAAAGAAGGTATTCTGGTGACTTCTCCAGAATTCCTCATCACGGTTCCATGTTCTAGGGTAACTGGCAGTGGGGTTATCCTCAGTCCAGCGGTTATCGGCATATTCCTTCAGGAAATTACCCATTTCGCCCGATTCGGTATTAACATATATTTGAGCACCAGCAGCACCTTGGAACAGGAAGGATGCGTCGAACTGCTTGTATCGCAAATCAATGTTCATTCCACCTGTAAAACGGGGCATATTGTTCCGGTCGCTTCGTACCCTGTCGAGACCATTGATTTCGCCATCCGGAATGCCATCGGGTCCGCCGACATCCTTAAACTTAATGTCGCCACCACGTGCATTGGGGTAGGCAGTGGGATCGGCAGCTGCTTCTGCATCGCTGTCGTAAATACCATCGGCCTGGTAATATAAATCACTGTCGTAATTATTCACATCAGAAGGTATGGGCTTTCCGGTCGATAACTGGTACGAAGGACGTCCCGGTACTTCGTCCCAGAAAACAATCTCATTTTTGGCATAGGACCCGTTAACCGAAATGTCATAGAGGAAATCACCCAGTTGGTTGTGATAACCAATATTGTACTCAAATCCCTGGTTTTTAACTTTGCAGATGTTTTCCGGAGGAAGTGTAAGTCCTGCTGTTCCAGGAACGGAAGCATTTCTCTTCCATAGAATGTCCTTCCTCATGTTATGGAAATAATCAAACTCGATGGTCAATCTGTTGAGAACCATTGCTTCAAAACCGATGTTTGACTGGTTGGCTATTTCCCAGGTAACATTTGGATTTGGGATTCGTGACTCATAAAGGATTTTGTTCTGTTGTGTTTTGTTAAAATCATAGTACCTGTTATAGGCACTTGAGGAGTATCCGTAGGATGACAGGTACTGATATTCGGAAATCCTGTCGTTTCCAGTCTGACCCCACGATCCACGCAGTTTAAAATTATTGATAAAGCCAATGTTGTTTTTCCAGAAGTCTTCTTCGGATACACGCCATCCTAGTGAAACACCGGGAAAGAAACCAAACTGTTTACCTTCAGGGAACATATAGGAGCCATCATACCGCCAAAGGAATTCAACCAGGTATTTTTGGCTCAGGTCGTAATTAACACGGCCATAATAATTCATACGTGCATATTGTTCGGCATACCCGTCATTGGTGAGATACTCATCAATAGCTCCGGCAAACATCTGGTCAACTGCATCGGAGATAAAGTTTTTCCTGAACGCGGAGAGGAAGTCCCTGTGTCCGCTTTGACGCTCAGTACCAACCATCACCTTAATGTTGTGTATGTCAGCCAAAGATTTCTCATAGGTGGCATATACGTTCCAGGTAACCCTGTATTCATCGCGTGTTTCCTGAAGCAATTGTGGATTGGTTAAGCCTCTCTGGTTGCGTACCAGAACATGATCGTCTCCGCCATCCCACGTATACAAATACCAGGGTGTCTCAAAACGTTTACGGAACCTTAGGGTCTTATCAAACGAGGCATTTCCTGTTACCGTCAGGCCTTGTACCCAGGGAATAGCTACATTCAAACGCAGGTTGCTTTCCAGTACGTAATATCTGTCTTTATCGTAACCAGTGGCATCAGTGGTGGTAACAACGGGGTTATTCCCGTATTCAATATCGGGTCCGGGCTCTCCCGAAGGCCAGTATGCAACTGTATTGGGCTTGCCACGCATCAGCATCCTGAAAATATCACCGGCACCCAGGGTAGGGTAGTTGTAGTTTTCCTGGCGACCTGCAATGTCAAAGCCAATGTCGATGTGCTTAGACACTTTTCCGTCGATATTCGAACGGAAATCTACCTGCCTGTTATTGGTGGCACTGTTTTGGTAAATACCATCCAGGAAACGGTGACCTAACGAAAGAAAATACCGCATATTTTCATTTCCGCCGGAAATGGATGCGTTTTCGTAATTCTGGGAGGTATAATTTTTAAAACATTCTTTAAACCAATCTGTATTGGGATGTCCCCATGGATCCTGACCGTTTCCGAAAAGTGCAATATCTTCATCGGTGTACCTGGGTGCACGATTCCTATAAATATCAATTTCGTTCAGCATGGTGGCATAGGTGGCAGCATCTGCCATTTCAGGTATCCTGGTAGGACTGTTTATGCCACCGTTCATGGTTAAGGTAATTTTGGGCTTGCCAATCTGACCACGTTTGGTGGTGATGAGGATTACGCCATTAGCTGCCTGTGCGCCATAAATAGCAGCTGAAGCATCTTTTAATACAGTTAATGATTCGATATCCCCAGGCTCAAGGCGGGCCATACTTCTGCCTGCAATACCGTCGACTACAATGAGTGGTTCGCTGTTGCCAATGGTGTTGGTACCACGGATACGCAGGCGCGAATTGTCCTGTCCGGGTTCACCACTGGTGGTTACCGATACAATGCCTGGGAGACGTCCAACAAGCGAGTTGGTAACATTGGTAGCGGGCGATTTAATAAGATCTTCACCCTTGGTGGTGGTAATAGAGCCGGTGGTAGTTGCCTTTTTGGTAGTGCCGTAACCAACAACCACAACTTCTTCGAGACTCTGGATGTCAAGGGCAAGTTTAATATCGATAAGGGTTTGCTCTCCAACTTCAACCCTTTCAGAAGTGTAACCAATATATGAAAATATAAGCACGGCAGTATTACCCGGTACGTCAATGGCGTACTTGCCTTCAACATCGGTAATTACACCCTGACTGGTGCCTTCGATAAGAATGTTTACACCTGGCAGCGGTTCACCTGTAGAGGCGTCAGTGACAACACCAGTTACACGCTGCTGTTGTTTGTTTTCATTGGTATTGGGCAATAGCACAATCAATGATTTGTCGAGTATCTCACACCGAATGTTTTTATCGGTGAACAAATAAGCCAGCACCTGCTCAATGGAAGCATCCGATGCCTGAATGTCTACCTTCTGGTCAGGGTTTACCAGATCGGATTTATAAATGAACGACAGGTCGGTTTGTGCTTCAATTTCTGTTAATACTTGTTTCAGGGTAACATCTTTTAGGTCGAGGCTTAATTTGGTCGTTTGCGAATATCCGGCTGCTGTAACGGCCAGGATATTCACCATCACCAAAAAGAAGGATAGCTTCATGATTAATAGTAGTTTAGTAATGCCAGTTTTTGGGTTAATAGCATCAGTTTGTTCATTTTTTTTCATAATATTGAACGGTTATTGGTTAAAACTACCGCTCCCCTGTTTATATGCCTGGGTTGCGGGGTTAACAATGACTGGAACCGGGGAATGTGCCAGCATTTTCCGGTTCACTTTTTTTGAAGATAGGGTTAAATCATAGGCAACTGGGTTTTAAGTTTTGTATGGTGGGTTATCAATTTCTGCCTTTTTTGCGCTCTTTATCCTTAATGATTACAATATTGTCGTCGATAGAATAGGAAAAGTCAGCCGTCATTTGTATAGCTTTCAGGGCCTGTTCAATGGATATGTTTTTCAGCACGCCGGAATACCTTACATTCCTGACTTCCTTGCCGTCCATTTCAATTTCAACACCATACCGGCGTTCGAGCTTAATGGCTATGTTCTCCAGCGTTTCATCGTTGAATTCAAGTTTACCTTCGCGCCACGATATGGACGATTCTACTTTTACCGGATTGGAAATGATGATCTTTCGGGGTTTTAGCGGCTCGGTAACGGCCTGAACAATATCGCGTTCGATATTTTCAGGTTTCTTCTTCAGGTATATGGCCTTACGGTTAGGTTCGAGAAATACCTCTTCCCTGGTGCTGCCGAGCATGTCTTTGGTTTCCAGACTCACCAGTCCCTCAATCAGGGTTGCCTCAAAAACATCCTCATCATCATAGGCTTTCAGGTTAAACTTTGTGCCGTAAACTTTTACATCCACATTGCTGGTGTGAACAAAGAACGGTCGCTTTTTGTCCCTGGCCACCTCAAAATAGGCTTCACCATCGAGCCAGATATCGCGCGATTCAATGTTAAAGGCACTGGGAAAACGCACTTTGCTGCCTGCATTTATCCACATAATGGTACCGTCGGAAAGCGTTAGTGCAGACTTTTCACCGTCGGGAACCACTATTTCATGATAAATGGTTGAGCCGGTGAGTAAGGGCAAATCGGGCTGATGCTTTCCGGCAAAGTACCCGATTCCGGAAAATACTATTAATAACACTGCAGCAGCAACACGCTGTAACCACCTGAT
Organism: uncultured Bacteroidales bacterium; assembly: GCA_964618645.1. Lineage (GTDB taxonomy): Bacteria > Bacteroidota > Bacteroidia > Bacteroidales > UBA10428 > UBA5072. The sequence continues at coordinate 24,704 of CAZUBW010000025.1, forward strand.
GTTGAACTTGGTTTTACCGGAGGTGATTTCCGGCTTTTTGCTGTGTAGGGCATTTAAAATGCTATCCCAATCGCGTTGCTTGTTTTCGTTGAGCAATGACGACAGATCTTCGTGGCTTAACCAAGCCTGACTGAAACGGTTAAAAAAGGTCTGATTATTTTCATGGGCTTGCAGCCATTGTTCAATCTCTTCTTTAACTGAATCATTCACAGATCCTTCAATGTAATTCACCAATGATTCAATGGTAACATTTCCTTCGAAAAAAACTTCCATAATAATTGTTTAACTGTAATAAAGAACAAAAAGGATGGCGATACCCTGAGTCTCTCAATGAAAAAAATGAAGGAATGAAGGAATGAAGGAATGAAGAAATGAAGAAATGAAGGAATGAAGGAATGAAGAAATGAAGGAATTATTGAAAAAAATTAGCGGTAGTAATTGTCAGGTGTTGGGTGTTGGTAGGAAGACCTGACAAAGTCGATAGACCTGCCTGCACTACCGCTCCGGCAGGCAGGTGTGTGGGAATTGAGAGTTGGGATTTGACTGTCATAGTATGCTGAGCCTGTCTGCCGGCCAGGCAGGCGGAGTCGAAGCATGCCACTGCCACTGCCACTGCCACTGCTACTGCCACTGCTACTGCTACTGCTACTGCTACTGCTACTGCTACTGCTACTGCCGCTTCCCTCAATATCCTTTTAACTTTTCTGTTAACGTTTTCAAAGCCTTTGAAATATGCGATTCGACAGTTTTAACGCTTATTTCCAGTTTGTCAGCAATTTCGGTATAGGTTAACCGTTCAAATCGGCTCATTTTAAACACTCTGCTGCATTGTTCAGGGAGACAGTCGATGGTACGGATAATGGCTTCCTCCAATTCGGCAAATTCCAAATGATCCGCTGATACAGATTCATGGTCGGGTTGAGGCAGGCTTTCCAACCGAATGGCCATTTTTCTGTCATTTTCGAGATGTCTTATGGTATTGAAACGTACACTCTGACAAAGGTAGCCCTTGAGGGTGGTGATATCGAGCGCGTTCTTTTTTTCCCAAAGATTAACGAACAACGCCTGAACAATCTCCCTGGAGGTGTTTATATTATGGGTATATTGCTTTGAAAGCAGGCAAAGCAATGAGTAGTACTTGTCAAAAACAATCCGAAAGGCTTCCTCATCACCCGTTTTTATCCTGTTCCATAGAAAAATATCAATATCGGGCATTAGCATGTCAAATTGGATGTGATGAAAAGTTCCCCCTGGTTTGGTTTCTTTTCAATCAATCAAATTTAACATTCTTTTGGATACATTAATCTATAGTGGAAATATTGTTAACCTAAAAACAATAATTGGATCAACCATTGGCACTGTATATTCACAATGACGCTGATTATTGGACTTTTGCGCAGGCTCTATTTGCCCGGTTATGTCTGACAACAGCTTGGCCTTACTCTTTTTTGAGCACCCTGAATTCCCATGGGCCCAAGTCAATAACCGATTTTTTATTGATTTTTGTTTTATGGCCCGTGAAAATATCTGTGAACTGGCCAAAGGCCTCGCTGTTCAGCTTTTTAACGGCGACCGGGTTATCGGAAAAATTGAAAACCCCGAGAACACCATGGTTTGCTTTTTTCCGGAGCAGCACAACGGTATTGCTGAGTGTATCAGCTTCGAAATAAAGTTCACCAGCATGTTGGCCAGCCATCAGCGCCGGATTTTGTTGTTTCAGTTGGTTCAGTTTACGATAAAATGGGTAAAGCGAGGTATCGTTCCACATCACTGTATCTTTTTCAAAAAAGCGCAGGCGCTTATTCATTCCTGCTTCCTGACCGGTATAAATCATGGGAATTCCCGGCATCAGATAGGTTATGACTGCAAAACCAGGCACGTACTTGCCCATTCTTTCATATTCCGTACCCGCCCAGGAGTTTTCGTCGTGGTTGGTAATAAAGTGCATAAGTATGTCATCGTTGGCATAAAGGGTATCGGTTTTCACCAGGTAATCGTTCACAGCGCTCAGCTTCTTCTCCCCTTTCGCAATACTGTTGAGCAGGTGATGAAACTCCCACCCGTAAGCAGCGTCAAATCCGTTGGCAAGTAATTCGGGTTCCCATGCTTCCGCCAGTTTGAGCACCGGTTTAATGCTGTCGATATTCGCCAGTGCCTCTTTCCAAAAGGCCACAGGTACCATGGCGGCAGCATCGCAGCGATAACCATCTATTCCTGCTTCACGCACCCAGTATTCCATAGCCTCTATCATGGCCTGCTGCATCCCAACCTGTTCGAAGTTAAGGTCGGCAACATCGGACCAGTCAGCCACTGGTGGTACAATTTTATTCTTTGTGTCGCGGGTATACCATTCGGGATGCTCTGTTATCCAGGGATTGTCCCATCCGGTGTGGTTGGCCACCCAGTCGAATATCACCAGCATGCCTGCATCGTGGGCCTTCTTAACCAATTCTTTCAGGTCTTCGGGTGTTCCGAATTCCGGGTTCACACCTTTATAGTCAGCTATGGAATAATAACTCCCCAGATTTCCTTTCCTGTTTTTTTGCGATATGGGGTAAGTAGGCATGAGCCAGAGAACGTCTACCCCCAGTTGCTGAAGCCGGTTGATATGCTGTTCCGTGAAAGCCTTAAAGGTTCCCTCGGGGGTTATCTGCCGTATGTTTACTTCATATATCACCCCGGTAGCAATTCGCTCCTGAACAGGGTTGTCGAAAACAGGCTTCTGGTAAGCTGTTTCTTGTTTTTGCTTGCAACCTGACATTATTATCAGAGCTATCACTATTAAAGCTGATAATGTGTTTTTCATGTTATGTATGTGTTTAATGTAAATTTGTTTATATCGGTTTAATGTTGGTAAGGTATTTAGCGCGAGCGGCAGCGAAGCGGAGCTGAACGAAGTTAATCTTTTATATAGAGATTGCTTCGCTGTCGCTCGCAATGACGGTTCATAGCGTCATTGTGAATATGCAGTGGCAATGATCGACGCGTCATTGCGAGGGAGGAGGTACGACGACCGTGGCAATCTCAGGCTAGGCAATCACAAGGCAAATTTCCACGTTCCGCTGTGTCCCACTACCAATGACGCTTATCCTGTGGTTACTGCTCATTCGCGTGATGTTTTACCTGTTATCAGCAGGCAAAGCTAACTCAATGATGGCTGCTGACTGACCGTTGAGCGACAATGAGTTGATCTCAATTGTTTTTCCGGTTATGATGTCCTTTCCTGTTTGAGCGTCCTTCATATAGGCTGAAAAGCGCGTCATATCGGGATTTCTTTTTTCTGTCGACAGGTTTAGCAGCACCATTACGGTTTTGTTTTCATTCATCCTAAAGTACACGTAAACATTGTCTCTCGGAATAAAATGGACCATTTTCCCGGTATGCAGTACCGGGTTGTTCTTACGGTAGCTCAGCAGTGTATGCAGGTAATTGAATGCTTCGTTTTCCTTGTCGGTTCTTCCGGCAGCCGTGAAGGCATTCCTTGCATCACCCGGCCAGCCTCCCGGAAAATCGCGCCGGATATCTCCGTCGCCCACCTGCTTTTTCCCTCCCATCAGGATTTCTGTACCATAATATATTTGCGGAATACCACGGGTAGTTAACAAATGGGCCATGGCTATTTTATACTTGTTCATATCGTATCCCATTTGTTCACTGAACCTGGGTGTGTCGTGATTATCCACGAATACCAATATATTATCGGGGTTTGCATACAGGTAATCCATCACATACACATTGTAAAAGCGCGAAGCTCCCTGATCCCATTGCTGAACCGCTTCATTGGGGGCTGCCATAAAAGCATCATTCAGCGGGAAATCCATCACAGTCGGCAGGTACGAGTCGTACTGGTCAAAATTTTGTACCCCGCTTTGCCAATAAGCTATTTCTGCCGGACGGTGCTGCCAGCATTCTCCCATGATATTCAGGTTGGGATATTCGTCACGGATGGCTTTTGTCCAATCGGCAATTTTCCATTTGTCGTTGTAAGGGTAGGTGTCCACCCGAATGCCATCGAGACCGGCATATTCCACCCAGAAAATGGCAAACTGCTTGAAATAAGCCAGAACAAAAGGATTGTCCTGGTTCAGGTCGGGCATGGTTACATCAAACCAGCCTTCTTCATTTAATTTAAGATCAGCCATTGCTGCATGCGGATCGTTCCAGGTGGCAATGGTATAATTGGTACGCGTAAATTCGGGAAACTGATGCAGCCAGTCGGTCATGGGCAGGTCATTCATCCACCAGTGATCACTTCCGCAATGGTTCGGAACCATGTCCATGATCAACTTCATGCCGCGTTTATGCAATTCATCGGCCAGTCGTTTATAGTCTTCATTGCTACCGTAACGGGCATCTATTTTATAATAATCGGTAGTAGCATAGGTATGATAGGAATATGTTGGCATATCATCTTCGAGCAACGGTGTACTCCAGATTGCGGTAAACCCCAAATCGTTCAGGTAGTCGAGTTTATTAATAATACCTTGTATGTCACCTCCATGCCTCCCGTCGCGGTTTTCCCTGTTGGCTTTCTCCTTCAGGTTTTCGACGGAATCATTCGAGGGATCGCCGTTGGAAAACCTGTCGGGCATCAGCAGGTAAATCACATCGTTAGTGCCAAAACTTTCACGATTGGCCGAACCTTCTGCGCGTTCATTCAGTGTGTAAGGATGGGTAACCAATCGCTTCTTCCCTTTCATGAAGTCAATATTCACGGTACCGGCTTTTGTTTCTTTGCTTATATCCAGGGTAATGAACAGGTAATTGCTGTTGGATGTTCGGGTAACGTGCCGGATGGTAATGCCCGGGTAAGCAATTTCCGGGGTCAGGTCAGCAATCTGATCGCCATGCACCATCAGTTGAAGCTCCGAATTTTTCATTCCTGTCCACCACATGGGCGGATCTACATGCATTAACTCGTATTCACCCGCTATACTGCGAAGGGATACGAAAAGAAGTACGAAGGGAAGTATCCGGATAAAAAAGGAGCTGATATTTTTCATATTAGCGGATTATATTAATGTGTACAATTTACAAGTTTACCGTTTATTTCAACCTGGAGTTTTTCACCTTTCATCAGTTTCACACTGGTTTTGTTTTCAGTGATGGTAACGTTCAGGATTCTTCCACGGAAATGGATGTTGAACGATATGAGTTTCCATTTGCGCGGTAAATTTGGGGTGAAGGTGAGCATGCCTTCTTTGATTCGCATGCCTCCGAAGCCAATCACCATGGACATCCAGGTTCCACCCATACTGGTGATATGCAATCCTTCGGCTACCTCGTTGTTGTAATCGTCGAGGTCCAGCCGCGAAGTCCTGAGGTATAAATCATAGGCTTTTTCAACCTCGCCGATACGATTGGCCAGGATGGAATGAATACAGGGTGAAAGCGACGATTCATGCACGGTACGGGGCTCGTAGAAGTCGAAGTTCCGGCGTATGGTATCGGTGGTATACTCATCTTCGAAGCAGAATATGCCCTGCAGCACATCGGCTTGTTTGATGAACACCGATCTGAGAATACGGTCCCACGACCAGTGTTGGTTAATGGGTCTTTCTTTGGGCGAAAGTTCGGTAACCATCCGTTGTTCTTTGTCCATATAGCCGTCCTGTTGCAGGAAGATACCCCTTTCTTCGAGCATAGGGAAATACATGTGCTTAATAATATCTTTCCACGAAGAGGTTTCAGAATCGTGGTGGAAATGCGTTTTTTTAACAATCCGCTGGTATTGTAGCGGATGCTCGTCCATAACATAGTCGAGACATTCAATGGTATATCGCAGTGTCCAGGCGGCCATCTTATTGGTATACCAGTTGTTGTTGACGTTGTTTTCATATTCATTAGGGCCGGTAACCCCCAATATGACGTATTTTCCTTTTACATCGGACCAGTTAACACGCTGACGCCAGAAACGCGATAAAGCGATCAGCACTTCCAGGCCATATTCGGCCAGGTAATCTTTGTCGCCGGTATACCTGATGTAATTATAAATGGCAAAGGCAATGGCTCCGTTCCGGTGTATTTCCTCGAAAGTGATTTCCCATTCGTTATGACATTCTTCACCGTTCATGGTAACCATGGGATAAAGCGCAGCCCCGGCATTGAATCCGAGTTTTTTGGCATTTTCAATAGCCTTCTGCAGGTGTTTGTAACGGTATATTAATAGATTGCGTGCAATTTCCGGTGGTTCTGTACTGAGGTAGAAGGGGATCAGGAAAGCTTCCGTGTCCCAATAAGTGCTTCCGCCGTATTTCTCTCCGGTGAATCCTTTGGGGCCGATGTTCAGTCGCTCGTCCTTACCGGTGTATGTTTGGTTGAGCTGGAAAATATTAAATCGGATTCCTTGCTGAGCAGCCGGATCACCTTTGATAACAATGTCGCTTTGCGACCAGTTTTCTTCCCAAACGGCAATATGATCGAGAAAGAGCTTGTTGTATTTTTTTCTGGCAGTTTTTTTTACCGTTTCCATGCTGTTCTGAACCAAGACGTCGGGTTTATGATCAAGCGAACTGAGTATGGCCACGTATTTGTAAAGTGCAACTTCGTCATTGGTTTGGGCTTTTATTTTTAGGTTAAAGCCGGCAAACCCTGGTTGCTGAAGAGGTTCATGTTCAATTTTGGTAGCCTTACCATTCAATTCAACATGGCAATGCATAGCGTAACCGGCCTCAAAGCCCGATTTACGGATTTTCGACCTGAGGTAGGCAATGTCTTCACGGGTACCGTATTCTATAACATCCCAGAATCGCTCGTCGTAATTGGTATCGCGGTTGAGTACATTGCCATCGAGAAACGGTGTCATCTCAATAGTGCCGTTAAAGTTAAGCGGCGTTACCGCGTAACGTATGGCGCCTATTTCATTTGCGGCCATACTTAAAAACCGGCAGGTTGTTACCTTTATTCTTTTCCCCGAGGCGAATGAGGCTATAAATGAACGGTTCAGGCAGCCGTTTTTCATATCTAGTTCCCTGGTGAATTCACTGGTTTGGCAGGTATGAAGGTCCAGTTCCTCCTTGCCTGTTTTTACAAAAATCCCGATCCAGTTGGGTGCATTGGGAACCTTGGCAAAGTATTCGGGATAACCGTTTTTCCACCAGCCAACCCTGGTTTTATCGGGGTAGTATATACCTGCAATATAGGTACCCTGGAGCGACTTTCCGGAGTATTTCTCTTCGAAGTTGGCACGTTGGCCCATGTGGCCGTTGCCCAGGCTGAATATGCTTTCAGTGGCTTCGTGATGCAGCGGGTCGAATCCTTCCTCAACAACTCGCCATTCGTCGACCTTATAATAGTTTTTCATTTGCAGTATTCATTCAAGTGTTTAAAACCAAACTGAACAGGAGGATTACAAATCGATAATATCCGCCAGTTTCAGGTTTTGAAAGCCCGGGAACACCAGGTCAGCTTCGCCCAGCATTTCCGGTGTGCCAATGCCTATGCATTTCATACCGGCATTGTGTGCAGCCTGCACACCGGCAATGGCATCCTCAAAAACAAGGGTGTTTCCGGCCTCCACCTCAAGCAGTCGGGCACCCAAAGCAAAAACTTCAGGATCGGGTTTGGCTTTGGTAATCAGATTTCCATCTACTACCACGTTAAATATTTTTTCAATGTTGGTCCGTTGTAATATCAGTCGTGCATTCTTGCTGGCGGATCCCAATCCAATCAAAATCCCCGTTTCCTTAAGTTCATGTAAAAAATCGCGTACTCCGGGCAGTACGTCATCAGGGGTCATTTGGCTCACATACTGCAGATAGACCTGGTTTTTTTCTTCGGCATACTGTTTTTTTTCAGCAGGCGTGAGTTGTACGTTCCCTATCGAAAGCAGTATATCCAGGGAATCCATGCGACTGATACCTTTTAGCCGTTCGTTGTCGGTTTCGGTAAACATAAATCCAAGCTTATCGGCCAGTTGTTTCCAGGCAAGGTAGTGAAAGCGGGCTGTATCGACCAGTACGCCATCCAGATCAAATAAACAGGCTTTAATAGTCATCAGGCAACTGGTTTACTTTTTACATCAATTACAAATATTACACATGCAGCGGCAATGATCATTGAAATGCCACCGGTAATGAGGGCATAGATGCTTTCGTCGTTAAAAAGTGATTTTACCATAAATCCAAGCAAGGTTGCCGCAAGTATTTGCGGAATGACAATGAAGAAGTTGAAAATGCCCATATATACGCCCATCTTGGCTTGTGGCAGCGAACCGGTAAGTATGGCGTAGGGCATCGAAAGAATGCTGGCCCATGCCAGTCCCACGCCAATCATGGAATAAATCATCTGGTGGGGATCGTTCAGAAAGTACAATGATATCAAACTCAGTCCGCCAACGGTTAAACCCACCATGTGGGTAACCTTACGGTTGGTGATCTTAGCCAGCCAGGGCAGAAAGAACAAGCCGAATGCAGCTGCAAAAAGATTGTAATATCCCATCATGACGCCAATCCAGTTGGCGCCTTCGTTGTAAATCTCTGACATGGTATCACTGGTCCCGTAAAGGTGTTCGGTCAATGCCGGGGTGGCGTATATCCACAACGAGAAAAGGGCAAACCACGAGAAAAACTGCACAATAGCCAGTTGCGACATGGTACGTGGCATCCGGTAAAGATCGGTGATCACACTCACCAGCCCGTTACCGGTGTTGTTTTGCTTTACCAACCCGTAAGTAATCAATTGTAGTATGCCAAAAAGTGCCAGGCCACCCGACAGGATGTAGAGTTCTTTCTCGAGTGCGAAATAGTAAATCGGAAAGGCCAGTACAATGCCGGCGAGGGTCCATATAATGCCACGATTCAGGTAGCTTTTGGCAGGTTCACAAGTTTCGGTTTCCCGGGTTTTCAGATCAATAACAGACTGGTATTGTTTCATTTCCTCAGGAGAGTATTCCCTTGTGGTGAAAACCGTCCACAATACAGCCAGTAGGAATATGGCGCCTCCGAAATAAAACGAGTAGATAACGGTTTGCGGTATTTCCCCTTCAGGGGCTATATTGGAAATATTCAACCAATTGGCTAGTATATAGGGCATTGACGATGCCACAAAAGCCCCGATGCCAATAAAAAAGCTCTGCATGGTAAATCCGAGGGTGCGTTGCTCATCGGGTAGCATGTCGCCAACAAAGGCACGGAATGGTTCCATGGAAATGTTGATGGAAGCGTCCATGATCCAAAGCATACCCGCGGCAAACCAAAGGGCAGGGGAGTTGGGCATGATGATCAGCGCAATGGAGGCCAGCAGTGCCCCTACCAGGAAGTAGGGTCTGCGTCTGCCCAGTTTTCCCCAGGTTTTGTCGCTCATATGCCCGATGATAGGCTGCATAATCAGTCCGGTAACCGGTGCGGCAATCCACAGGATGGGAATATTGTCGATTTCAGCGCCAAGGGTTTGGAAAATGCGACTAACATTGGCATTTTGCAGACCAAATCCGAATTGAATTCCCAGGAATCCGAAACTCATGTTCCAGATTTGCCAAAAGCTAAGTTTAGGTTTATTCATCAGTGTTATTTTAACAGGTTGTGCAGGGGTATAAAAACAAAAATCCCTGTCTGTTGTGCAACAGAATCAGAGATCAACAACAATTAATGATTATCGGGAATAATCAGAATCAAAAATAACACAAAGAAATACGTTTTGCAACTATTTGATTGATAATTTTTTATACCGACCTTAAAAAAGTTATGAAGTACCAGATTGCAAACGTTTGCGGTGGGTGTTGGTAATATGCTGGTTTCTACAATTAAAATCAGGCTTGTATTCTTATATATGTAACGAGAGTAGCGGCAGCGGCAGCGGCAGTAGCAGTAGTAGCAGCAGCGGCTGTATAAAATGGTAGCAGTAGCAGTAACAAGGGCAGTAGAGAGAGCAATAGCAGCAATAGACAAAGTTACATATTTTAAATTGGCTTTTTGGGTAAGAATTTTTCCGGATTATCACCCATGCTTCCAAGCATTCTGCCAATTTCTTGATAAGAACTTACTAAAGAATTGTGTGTTTTCGGGTCAATATAGGAACAGCTTTGTGCAAAATCAACCCATACAATTGTTTCACTGGTCTCTCCATCTGCATCACTTATTTTGCTGGTAAAATTTTTTGGATATCTTCTTTTTCTGTAGGCCTCAGCAATATTTGTGCATATTGATCTGGATGATCTTCTAATCTGATCAGTCAATGAGTAAACTTCTTCTTTTGGAAATTGCTTTGAGATTTCGAAAATCTCCATGGCTAAATGATAGGCTAGTTGATATACTTTCAAGCTTTTGTATCCTTCATTCATAACTTGTTCTTATTACGTTTAACATTTACTAAATATTCTGAATAAAATTGATCAATACTCAACCCCTGCCACTGCCACTGCTACTGCCACTGCTACTGCTACTGCCACTGCCACTGCCACTGCTGCTGCTGCTGCCACTGCCGCTGCCACTGCCGCTTCCCTACAACCTTCTAGTACTTTCCCGCACCACCAGGTCGGTTTTTACCACTTCGGTGACAGGTTGCGAGGATTCACATTCGTCGTTGATTCTTTTGATCAGGATTTCGGCGGCTTTCCGGCCAATTTCAAAGCCATGCTGGCTTACTGTGGTCAACAGCGGATCGGTAATGGAGGAAACCAGGCCGTCGGTAAAACCGACAATGGATACATCACCGGGGACTTTAAACCCCATTGCTTTAACGGTATTCAGTGTGCCCACGGCTGTCATATCGTTTACGGTAAAAATGGCATCGGGAGGGCGCGATTTGCTCATGACAATCCTGGTGACATCAAGTGCGGCATCAAAGGTATCGCAGGTTATAATCAATTCGTCATCCACCCGCAGGCCGTTCTTCTCGAGTGCAGAAATATAGCCTCTTTTGCGCAGGTAACTGATTTGCAGGTGCTGCGGACCGGCAAAGTGAGCGATACGGCGGCATCCGGTTTTAATTAAATAGTCCACTGCGGTAAAGGCACCTTCGAAATCGTCCACTATGACCTTGTCGGTTTCAATTTCCTCGGGAGCCCTGTCGAAAAACACTACCGGAATGTTATCGTCGAGCAACTGCCGTATATGATTGAACTTCTTACTGCCTTTTGCCACAGAAATCAATAGTCCATCGGCGCGGCTGTTGATGATCGACTGGATATTCATGATTTCGCGTTCGTAACTCTCGTTCGACTGGAAGAACATTACGTTGTAACCCGCCTCCACGGCGGCCTCATCAATGCCCGAGATAACCGAGGAGAAAAAGTGATGCACAATTTCGGGCACAATGACACCTATAATATTAGTACGCCGGTTTCGTAAACTCAACGCAATGGCATTGGGCTTGTATTTCATTCTTTCCACCATATCACGCACCAGTTGTTTGGTTTGCGGACTGATGTCGGGATGATCCTTCAACGCCCTTGAAACGGTGGATACCGAAACGCCCAGTTCACGGGCAACGTCCTTAATGGTAATCTGGTGAATTTTCATTCAGAATAACTTGGTTTGGTTTAATGGTTTTGTAATAATAATGAAAAAAAAGCGCAACAGCAAACGTTTGCACAAACGTTTGCGGAATCGTTTGCGCGGAATTTGCACTGTTTCAGCGGGTTTTTATTTGAGTTTGCAATTCCTAACCTCGACCTTTGTTTATGCAAACAGAATTGTATCAATGAATGATTCACTGATTATCGGGAATATCAGTAAAAATGAACCACTAACCAGTCTGACAAACAATCAGACAAACAATGACTAATTATTAAACAATAAAACTAATGTAATGATGCGAAAAGCTTTTTCAATCTGGAAATCGCTCCTAATGCTGCTGCTATTTTTGCCGGGCATTATGGATGCTCAGGATTTCAACATTACAGGCAAGGTTACCGACAACAGTAACGGTGAGACCATGCCTGGCGTATATGTAATGGTTAAGGGAACCAGTACAGGTGCTGTAACAGACGCAAACGGAACTTATACTGTTAAAGTCTCCAACTCAGATGCTGTGTTGGTTTTTTCGTTTCTGGGTTATACATCACAGGAAATCACGGTTGGTGCCAACAAGGTAATTGATGTTGCGTTGGTACCGGATGTGAAACTTCTTGAAGAGGTTGTTGTCATAGGCTATGGCACGGTTAAGAAAGCTGATGCTACCGGTAGTGTAGCTGTGGTGGGTTCCGATGATTTTAATAAAGGGGCCATTGTTACGCCACAGCAATTAATGGTTGGTAAAAGCGCTGGTGTTGTTATTACAACAGGAAATGGCGCTCCCGGAAGCGGTTCAACAATACGTATCAGGGGTGGCTCATCCATGTCTGCCAGCAATGATCCGTTGATTGTTATTGACGGTGTTCCACTTGACAACAATACGCCTTCAGGTATGGGGAATCCTTTAAGTATGGTTAATCCCAATGATATTGAATCAATGACTGTGTTGAAAGATGCCTCAGCTACTGCTATTTACGGTTCCAGGGCCTCAAACGGTGTGATTCTGATAACCACTAAAAAAGGCATGTCAAAATTCAAGGTAGCTTATAACGGCAACATGTCAGTAAATACCGTTCCAAATACACTTGATGTTTTGTCTGGTAATGAGTTCAGATCACTGATTACCGATCTTTATGGATCTTCATCAGTGGCTGCCGGCCGTTTGGGAACGGCCAATACCGACTGGCAAAAGGAAATTTACAGAACATCCATTTCAACCGATCACAACCTGAGTGTGTCCGGTACATATAAGCAACTTCCGTACAGGGCTTCATTTGGTTACACCAATGATAATGGTATTCTTAAAACATCAAATTTTAACAGAACAACACTCGCTGTAGGGGTTAATCCGAGTATGTTTGATGATCACCTGAAAGTAAATGTGAATGTTAAAGGCATGTACACCAATACACAGTTTGCCAATGAAGGTGCAGTTGGTTCGGCGCTCACTTTTGACCCTACACAACCGGTAAATGATGCTGCAAGCTCTAATGGTTATTATTACTGGAAAGATAACGATGATAACCCTATAAAGATTGCTACTTCCAATCCGGTTGCCCAGCTTGAATTAACGGAAGATATCGCGAACGTGTTACGAAGTGTTGGCAACGTGCAGTTCGATTATAAGTTTCATTTCCTGCCCGACTTACATGCTAACCTGAATATGGGTTATGATTATTCGGAAAGTGACGGAACGGTCGATGTTCCTGAAGACGCCTCATGGACTTATGATCCGGTAAATGGCGGTGGTATTAAAAGGATCTATGACCAGAAAAGGAAAAACAGTTTGTTTGATTTCTACCTGAACTATGTAAAAGATTTGGAATCATTCTCAAGCAGAATAGACCTTACCGCAGGATATTCATGGCAACATTTTTGGAGAGAAGGCAGTACTTACGAAACCAATATTGCAGAAACTGTTGTAAATACTGATCAACCGTACGAGACTGAAAATTACCTGGTTTCTTTCTTTGGAAGGTTAAATTACACCTTGTTAGATAAATACTTATTGACTTTTACCTTACGTGACGATGGTTCATCCCGTTTTGCGGAAGAAAATCGCTGGGGTCTCTTTCCTTCGGTTGCGTTAGCCTGGAAGATCAATTCCGAATCGTTTCTGGAAAACAGCAACTTAATTTCTGATTTGAAACTTCGATTGGGATACGGTGTTACAGGACAACAGGATGTCACAACAAACGATTTCCCTTATCTGGCACAGTATACTTTAAGTGATGATTATGCCCGGTACATGTTTGGAAGTGTATTATACAATACCTATCGTCCGGAAGGTTATGATAAAAACATCAAATGGGAAGAAACAACTACCTATAACGTAGGACTTGACTTCGGGTTCCTGAAAAACAGGATTACCGGTACCATTGATGTTTACAGCCGTGAAACCGAGGACCTGATCAACACTATTCCGGTACCGGCCGGGTCCAATCTCACCAACAAGATTACAACCAATGTCGGTAATTTAACTAATAAGGGTGTTGAATTCACCATCAACGGAAAGGTTATTTCTACCAGTGATCTATCATGGGAATTGGCCTATAACATAGGTTATAACGAAAACAAAATTACCAAACTTACGCAAACTGATGATCCTTCGTACCAGGGCGTAGCAACGGGTGGTATTTCCGGTGGTGTTGGAAGCAATATTCAGATCCACAGTGTTGATTACCCGGTGTTTTCCTATTATGTTTATCAACAGGTTTACGATAATAATGGCGATCCTATTGAAGGACTGTATGTTGACAGGGAACCAGACGGCGTGCTAAACAGCAGTGACCTGTACAGGTATAAAAAACCGGCAGCGGATGTTTTGATGGGCATTTCATCCAGTCTGAACTATAAAAACTGGGATTTTTCATTTTCCGGCAGGTTCAGTTTTGGTAATTATATCTATAATAACGTAGCTTCAACCCGAGGAACGTACCTCGATGCATACAACCCGGGACTTAACTATACCTCAAACGTGCTAGCTTCTTCCAGGGATACCAAATTCAGCAGTGCCCAGTATTTCTCAGATTATTACGTGGAGAATGGTTCATTCTTCAGAATGGATAACATTAGTCTGGGTTACAGGTTTACAAACCTGATGCAAAATAAAATCAATTTGCGCGTTGGTGCTGTGGTGCAAAACGCATTTGTAATTACCAAATATAGCGGACTCGATCCTGAGATCTTTGGCGGCATTGACAATAATATTTATCCCAGGCCCAGAATTTTTATGCTTGGTGTAAATGTTGAATTTTAACAAAATAAAAAATCCAAGAAATGAAACGATATAAAATATTTTCAATTGCATTTATTGCCCTGATGGCAATTACTGCATGCGTGAAAGACCTGGATGTACTGCCTCCTGATCCTAATATTGAAACGTCTGCCACGCTTTACAATAATCCAGAGGCATGGAAAATGGTGCTGGCAAAGTGTTATGCCGGACTTGCTGTAAGCGGACAACAAGGTCCTGCCGGTAAACCCGATATCAGTGATATTGATGAGGGTTTTTCAACCTACCTTCGTCAATTCTGGTGTGCTACTGAACTGCCAACTGATGAGGCTGTTATTTCGTGGAACGATGCTGGTTTGAAAGATTACCACAACCAAAACTGGTCGTCGACCAATCCTTTTATTACAGCAATGTATAACAGGATTTATTACCAACTTTCTTTGCTTAATGAATATATCAGGGCTATTAACGATAAAATCGGAGGATTGCCGACAGCATTGCAGGAGGAAGTCACCCTGTATCGTGCAGAAGCACGATTTTTAAGGGCTTTCAGTTACTGGCATGCACTGGATATGTTTGGAAGTGTTCCTTTTGTAACGGAGAATGACCCTGTAGGTGCTTTTATGCCCGAGCAAATCTCAAGAGCTGACCTTTTCACCTATATCGAATCTGAGCTACTGGATATCGAAGATGATCTGGCAGAACCAGGTGCCAATGAGTATGGAAGAATTGACAGGGCCGCTGCCTGGACTTTGCTGGCTAAGCTATATCTGAATGCAGAAGTTTATGTTGGCTCTGCTATGTATACCGAATCAATTACTTATTGTAAAAATGTAATTGGTTCAACCTATTCCATTGACCCGGTTTATGCAAACTTATTCAAGGCTGATAACCAAAACAGCAATGAGATTATCTTTCCGGTTGAGTTTGATGGAAACAACACCCGGTCATGGGGTGGTATGACTTTTATTATTCATGCTGCTGTAGGAGGAAAAATGAGCGCTGCAGCCTTTGGTATTGATGGAGGTTGGGGTGGTACCCGCACAACAAGCGCCTTAGTTAACAAATTTGCCGATCCTTCAGGGGCCACTGATAAAAGGGCCATGTTTTTTACAGATGGACAAACATTGGAAATTGCTGATCTGTCAACATTTACTGATGGCTATGCAATAACCAAGTTTTCCAATATGACTTCCGCTGGAACAGCTGGATCAAATGCAACGTATGTGGATACGGATTTCCCTGTTTTCCGCCTGGCTGATGTATACCTGATGTATGCCGAAGCTGTATTACGCGGAGGAACCGGCGGAAGCATTGCTGATGCTGTAGGCTATGTAAATGAGTTGAGAGAAAGGGCTTATGGTAATGTGAGCGGAAATATTGCTGAAGCCGATCTGGATCTTGATTTTATCATTGACGAACGTGCCCGTGAATTATACTGGGAAGGACACAGAAGAACCGACCTGGTCAGGTACGGCTTGCTTACCAGCGCCAGCTACCTTTGGCCCTGGAAAGGCGGGGTTGCCGCCGGCATGGCCACTGACTCAAAATACAACCTCTTACCCATCCCAGCTTCAGATTTGGGTGCCAATCCTACATTAACTCCCACTCCGGGCTATGGTAATTAATAAAAATATCGGATTATGAAAAGTAAATTATTAAATATCAGTATATTAATTGGTTTTATCATGGTCTTCTTTTCATGCGAAAAGGATGAAGACCGGGTTGTAATCAAAAGTGACATAACACCAAATACATTTACAGCATTATCTTCTGATTCATTTGTGCTTGTCATGGATGAAGCTGCCAATGTATTCCAGTCATTTGCCTGGACTGATGTTGATTTTGGTTTTGATGTAGCAAAAACGTTCAAGATTCAAATTGACAGTACCGGGAAGAACTTTGCCAACGCGGTTGACGTTTCAACGGTGAACAATCTGTATGCCAGTTCCATTAACATAGGCGATTTCAATAAGGTTTTGCTTGATATGGGAATGGAACCGGATGCCCCGGTAGAACTTGACTTCAGAGTAGTTACTATCATTAACGATAATGTTGATCCTGTTTATTCCAACGTTGTTTCCGCTGTTGTTACACCTTATGCCACAGTATTTCCGCCTATATATATGTGCGGTGCTGCTACCGGCGGATGGGACTGGACAAAAGATGTTGAATTAAGGAGTTTTGCTCCCAGCAAATACTATACAATTGCTTATTTCATTAACAACGAAACATTCAGGTTCTTCAAGCAACGCGACTGGGGCCCCACCTCTTACAACTATCCTTATTTTGATGGTGGTATTGTCACTGATTCCATGGAAAATGCCAGCGATGGAGACCAGAATTTCAAAGTCTTGTCCCCTACAGGTTACTATGCTATTACCGTTGACCTGAAGAATAAGACAGTAGATTTCGACGCCGTTGATGAACCTGACATGTATATGACAGGTGCAGCCTTGGGTGGATGGGACTGGTCAGACAATTTTGTGAAGATGACCTGGAAGAAACATGGTGTTTATGAAGCCGAAACCGAGTTCATTAACGGTGAAGCCTTCCGTTTCTTTGACCAGGCCGACTGGGGTCCTACTTTCTTTAATTATCCTTATTTCCCGGCCGGATCGGTTGATGAACTTTTTGAGAATGCCGAGGATGGAGACAAGAATTTCAAGTTTGTCGGCACAACCGGTATGTATAAAATTACGGTTAATTTCCTCGATCTCACGGTTACCCTTGAGGAAGCTGTGGGTAAATAATTATGTTTGTTAGGGGTTTTCACAGAGGCCCTGTCGGGTAATGACAGGGTCTCTGCTATTTATGAATAAGTATGAAGCGATTATTTGTTCTTCTTTGGACAGGCATAGCGGCCTTAACGGCAATGGGGCAGGTGGTCACAACCGATCCTGCTTTGCCCGCGGGCAATCAACCGGTAACCGTTACCTTTTATGCCGACAGGGGCAACCAGGGGCTCATGAACTATACCGGCGACGATGTGTATGCCCATACCGGGGTAATTACCGATTCAAGTACCTCCCTGGCTGACTGGCGATATGTGAAAGCAGCATGGACATCCAATATTGCCGCATGCAAGCTGACAAAAATATCGGCTAATGAATATCAACTGAGCATATCCCCCGACATCAGGACCTATTATGGCGTTCCGCTAACCGAAAAGATTCTGAAAATGGCTTTCGTATTCCGCAATACCAATGCCGGTAAAACCGGTCGCGATGTTGGGAATGCGGATATTTTTACCGCCGTTTACGAGGAAGGCCTGCAGGTTTCCTTTACCCAGCCTTCAGACCTTTTTACCTTCGCCCGTGATGGCCAATCCCTTTCCTTTGAGGTGAATGCAAGTAATTCGGATTCCCTGGCATTGTTCCTTAACGGGCAGCTTATCCGTAAACTGGCCGGCTCGTCGTTCGACACTGTCCTCATTGCCCAGGGATACCAGCGACATGAATTGATTGTAAAAGCCAAAAACGAAACCGGGGTAAAAACGGATACCGCCTGGTTTATGGTTCCGCATACAACCACCGAAGAAAGCCTTCCAACCGGTGTGCGCGATGGAATTACTTATCCGGCTAATGACTCAGCTGTTTTTGTACTGTTTGCCCCGACGAAAACCAATATTTACCTTATCGGCGATTTCAACAACTGGCTGCCCGATTCGATTTACCAATTTAAAAAAGATGGTGACCATTTCTGGCTGGCGCTCGGTAACCTGGTTCCTGAAAAAGAATATGCCTTTCAGTATTTGATCGATAGCGCCCTGCGCATAGCCGATCCTTATGTCGAAAAAATCCTGGATTCTGATAATGATAAGTACATTCCTGAGTCTGTATACCCCGACCTGCTTTCCTACCCTTCAACCAAAACCACAGAAATTGCAGGGGTTTTACAACCCGGGAAACAACCCTATACCTGGGACGACCTTTCGTACATGGCACCCCCCGATAGCGAACTGGTTATTTACGAACTCCTGATCCGCGACTTTATAGCTTCACACGATATCAAAGATGTCGCAGGCAAACTCGATTACCTGCAGACGCTCGGTGTGAATGCCATTGAGCTGATGCCTTTCAGCGAATTCGAAGGCAATAGCAGCTGGGGATACAATCCCTCGTTCTATTTTGCCACCGATAAGTATTACGGTACCGGAAACGATTTTAAAGACTTCATTCAGGAATGCCACAGCCGCGGCATGGCCGTGATCATGGATATTGTGCTGAACCATGCCTATGGCCAGAATCCCATGGTGCGCATGTATTTTAACAATGCAACAGGTAACCCTGCTGCAAATAATCCCTGGTTTAACGAAACCAGTCCAAATACCGCCTATAGCTGGGGCAGTGACTTCAACCACGAGTCGCCTGCCACGCAGTACTTTGTTGACAGGGTGGTGGAATACTGGCTCAACGAATACAAAATTGACGGGTTCCGTTTCGACTTCACCAAGGGTTTCACCAACACACCCGGCGATGGCAGCGCTTATGATGCTTCGCGTATAGCCATTCTGAAACGAATTTACGACAAGGTGAAGGCTGTCAATCCCGATGCCTATATGATCTGTGAACACTTTGCCCCAAACAATGAGGAAGAAGAACTTTCGGATTACGGCATGCTCATTTGGGGTAACAGCAATTACAATTACAACGAGGCCACCATGGGTTATCTTAATAATTCCGATTTCTCCTGGTCGTCCTACAAGGCCAGGGGATGGAAGAATCCGCACCTGGTGAGTTATATGGAGAGCCACGACGAAGAGAGGCTGATGTATAAAAACATCACCTATGGCAATGCGTCAGGCGACTATAATATCAAGGACCTGGGCGCGGCACTAAAGCGCAACGAGCTGGCAGGGGTGTTTTATTTTGCCATTCCGGGCCCCAAAATGATCTGGCAGTTCGGAGAACTGGGTTATGATGTTTCTATTGATTATGGCGGACGGGTTGAACCCAAGCCGATACGATGGGACTATTGGGATCATGCCGGCAGGCAGACGCTCTACCTGGTTTGGGCCAAGATCCTTGATATCCGGAAGAACTACCCGGTTTTTCATACAGCAGATTATACACTGAGTGTGGGCAATAACATAGCGGTTAAAAAAATAGTGCTCAGGCACGAGGAGCAGGATGCTATTGTCATAGGAAATTTTGGTCTTGCCCAGGCCAGTGAGCAACCGGGTTACACAAAGGCAGGATGGTGGTACGAAGTTTTTACAGGCGATTCGGTCAATGTTACCGATCTGTCGGCCACGGTTACGCTCGAAGCAGGAGAATACCGCATATATACAAGTAAAAAAATGAATTCTATGATAAACAAGACAACCAACCTGGTGCAGGAGAAGCTGCATGTTTATCCTGTTCCGGCGCAGGATGTGCTGCATATCAGCAATGAAGTACCCGCAGGACGACTGGAAATTATCAATGTGGCGGGTCTGCGCGTTTTAGCAGATGACCATTACAGGCACCATAAAGAAATCAACATTTCCGGCCTGCCCCAGGGTTTTTACCTGCTGGTGGTGCATACCGGAGATAAAGTGCTGACCGGGAAGTTTGTGAAGGAGTGATACTATTTCACGGCGAAGTTTGTAACTTCGCTTAATTTGTAAGCTTCAGCTAGCTATATGAATCGTAAAACTGCACCTATCACTTCCCCTGAGTATCGATTCATCCACGGTGGCTTCCACCGGTTTCCCGGTAACAACGGTAAACATTTCTTTCATAAAGCCCCTGGAGCAATTGCAGAAGGTAGGGGAAATGCTTTTATTGCCTGCGAAGGCACACACGCAGCTTTCCTGTTTTTTACCCCGCAGTGATATGGTCTGTTTTTCCTTATCGTAAACTGCTTTTTCGATGTACTGGCTTTCGAGTTCTTTCAGAAAGGCTTCGGTGTTCCCGGCAAATTTCTCATAGTCTTCTTTATGTTGCTGTGCGCAGAAACTACCCATTTCTCCGAACATTTTCAATTGAACGGCTTCGTCTACATTAGTATTCATAAAATCGACAAGGTGGGCGAAACGCTTTTGCATAAAGCCAACGCGCCAGTCCTCTTTATCATCAGTAACAGCAGCGTTAACAGGTTGACCGGTCAGCATGGCCATTCCGGCACATCCGCACATAGTACAGGTTTTAAACAGGAATTCTTTTCGTTCCATGGCATTGGGTATTGGTTTTTCTGATGACCTTTCTGAACAAAAATACCCTATTCTTTTCTGGAAAGCGAAGTTTCCTGGTGCTAAGAGGCTGTCTAAAAAGTCCGATAATCGACGCCGTCATTGCGAACGTAGTGAAGCAATCTATTGCAAATAAGCAGATTGCTTCGGTCGTGCCTCCCTCGCAATGATGGGGGAAATACTTTTTACACAGCCTCTTTTTATTCTTCCAGGGCCTTTTTTAGTCGCACCAGGTTTCCATGAAATACCCTTTCTATGATCGGATCCTGAATATACCGGGGAAATAAGGGAGGGGTCGCTGAACTCATGGTCATGCTGATGAAGGTTGATTGTTCTCCGCGCTTTACCAGGGACCATTTAGCCTGGTAATCGGTTAGCCGGGTAATGCCTTTTTTAAGTGGAATATAAGTGTCCTTACAGGAAATTGTCAGGGTGGCAGTTCCCTTTACCGGATATGTATTCAGCTGGTATAGTGATACCAGATCGCGATTGCTGAAGGGCCAGGGAATATCAAACAAGGTATAGTTTATCCATTTGTCAGCACTTATATATTCAAGATTGTAATGCTCTTCTATGTTGGCCATCCATTTTTTGATGGATTCCGAATTGGAAATCATTTGAAGCGCTTCCTGTAGTGTGCATGCGGCCACAACTTCCCCTTTGCCTTCACGATACTTCGTTCCGTCCGCTTTTGTTACCCAGCGGAAGTAGGTTTGAACACCCTGATCGTTTTTCACCATTGTCCAGTCTCCGGCAGGTTCTGAATTTCCAGTAAAACGATCCTGTATTTCCGGATTTCCGGAAGTGAATGCAATAAGCATTGCAAAGGAAAAACCAAGTAATTTCAACATCATCAGGTATTGCAAAGATTGATCAATCAGAATACAGGTTTTAATCTGACCGGGTTTTAAGCCTTAATCTGGAATTAATAGGGTAACGATGTTTATACGCAAAAGATTGCAAAGAGATTCCTGTTATTGTCAGTAATTTCCGAAGTCTACGCACAACTGGGAAGAGGTTACTTCGCTGGCGCTTACAATGACGCTTAGCTCGTCCTTGCCGTTCATTCGCTATGACGCTATGCTAAGCGAAGTTTGCAACTTCGCTTTCATATAATTGTAGTCTTCGACTACATTTCACATCGTTCGCCAAGGTAAACCAATATCCATAACTTCCAAAACACATTCCAAGCCAGCATACCATCTGGCACTTGAATACAAATAGTCTTCAGGCTTTTCAACCAGGCTGGCACGTACGGGATTATTATGCAGGTAATCCATCTTTTCACGTGTGAAATTTGGGCTAAATAAATGAACCGCATGGTTCTCATGCGTCCATACCTGGTAGGTTTTATTCCGGGAATGTTGTCGGGCATTAGCTCATATGCTTTCTTTAGCCCTTATTTGTCAATAATTTATCAATATTGGGAATAAATGGTTTAAATTTGCGGTGGATTTTGCAAATAAACATGCTTACGCACGTTAAAACCAACACTCATGAAACA
>CAZUBW010000026.1:0-46986 GCA_964618645.1 uncultured Bacteroidales bacterium
AGTGGCAGTGGCAGTGGCAGTGCTTCGACTCCGCTCAGCACCCAGGCAGTGGCAGTCAGGACCCAACACCCAACACCCAACATCCAATACTCACACATCCAGCAACCAGCATCCAGCATTCAGCACCTGCCTGCCGGAGCGGCAGTGCAGGCAGGTCCAGCATCCTTCCTTAACAACATTCTCCTGATAACTTTATATCTTTGTAAAAATTTACTTTGGTGGAAAACGATAGTCAGCACAACCTGCGTTTACCGCACTGGATGAAGATGAAGCGGGCCAGCGGGGAGAATTATACACGCGTTAAAAACCTGGTGGCCAGGCAGCACCTGCACACCATCTGCACCAGCGGTAATTGTCCCAATATCGGCGAATGCTGGAATAGTGGAACTGCTACCTTTATGATTCTGGGGAATATCTGTACCCGGCACTGCAAATTCTGTTCAGTACCTACCGGTAAGCCGTTACCGGTTGACTGGACCGAACCCGACAGGCTGGCTGAATCAGTTAAAATCATGGGGGTGAAGCATTGCGTGATTACCTCGGTTGACCGCGACGATTTGCCGGACCTGGGTGCAGGGTTATGGACTGCTGCCATACGCAGGGTAAAGGAGTTGAATCCCGGCACCACCGTGGAGGTATTGATCCCCGATTTTCAGGGCAGGGCAGCATTGGTTGAGCAGATCATAGCAGCAAAACCCGAAGTGATTTCACATAACCTCGAAACGGTTGAGCGCCTGAGCAGCCAAATCCGAAGCCGGGCTAAATATCGTACCAGTCTCGATGTGCTGGGCATCATAGCCCGGTCGGGCATTACCGCAAAGTCGGGTATTATGGTTGGTTTAGGCGAAACCACAGAGGAGGTATATACCGTTATGGACGATTTATTATCGGTGGGGGTGAAAGTTATGACCATCGGGCAGTATCTCAGGCCTACCCAGGCGCATATGCCGGTAGTTGCCTATATCAAACCGGAGCAGTTTGAAGCGTATTATAAGGTAGGAATTGGCAAGGGTTTTGTTGTAGTAGAAAGCAGTCCACTGGTGCGTTCGTCGTATCATGCCGAAAAACACATTGTATGAAAAAAATATTATTGTCAGGACTATTGTACCTGTTTATTATTAATCCAGTGGCAGCGCAGGCTGCCCCCGACTCGTCGGAATACCTGGCCGGAGTGCATATGATCAGCAAGGCCAAAACAGTTGATCAGTGCCTGGCAGCGGCGTTTTACTTTAATATGCTGATGCGTACGCATACAGTTGATTGGCTAAGCTATTACTACGAGGCATTTTCATACATCCAGGCCAGCCAGCATTCGCTGGTGAGTGAACAAAAAGATGAATTGCTCGATAGGGCCCAACCCATAATTACCAAAGCCCTCGAACTTGAGCCGGGGGCATCGGAACTGCTTACACTTCAGGCCTTTTTATACCAGGCCAGGTTGCAGGTTGATCCGGTTTCGCGGGCCCTGAATTTTTCAAAAAAGGCAGAAGAGGCGCTAAAGCAAGCCATTACAGCAGATCCCTCAAATCCGCGTGCCCATTTCCTGATGGCGTGTAATGTTTACTATACGCCGCCCGTGTTCAAGGGAGGGCCCAAAAATGCACTGCCGTTGTTTTTGAAGGCAAAGGAAAAATTCGCGACTTTTATACCTGCTCATTCGTTTATGCCCCAATGGGGATATACCGAAAACCAACAAATGATTGTTGAATGCCATAAAAAAAATCCCTGACCTATATAACTTATTTTTAATTTAATAGTATAATGGCTTGAATTTTAGTAACATTCCAACCAAATACTATTTTACAATGGATGATAAGGTCTGTCCCAAAACAGCAAATTGCCCTATCTTTAGTGGCATATTAAAAGGTACGGAGTTTACCGAAGTATACAAAAAGCAGTATTGCGAAGCCGGTCTTGCAGCACGCCAACGGTGCCGACGTTTTCAGGTAGCAGCAGTTATCGGTAAATGTCCTCCCAACGTTTTGCCCAATTCCTCAAAAACAGTTGAAGAAATTGTTGAAGAAATGAAAAAAGCAGGCGTGGTATAGCAATTATTTGTTACGCGATATGTTAATGTGCCGGTAAAACTATTCGACAAGCACAGCGGTGCCACTGGCGGTTACCATCAGCATACTGCCATTGCTGCCAATGGTTTCGTAATCGAGATCCACGGCTACCACAGCATTGGCCCCCAACTTCCGGGCGGCCTCTTCCATTTCATTTATGGCGTTTTGCTTGGCTTCGCGGAGAACTTCCTCGTATGATCCTGACCGACCGCCGACGATGTCGCGGATACCAGCAAAAATGTCGCGGAACAGGTTGGCGCCAATGATAGCTTCACCCGAAACAATCCCGAAATAGCGGGTAATCTTTTTCCCTTCGAGCGAAGGCGTTGTTGTTAAAATCAGGTTTTGCATAGGTTTTTTTATTAATAGTTCAGCAATTTATTCAATTTTTCTTTATCGAGAATGGTAATTTCTTTTCGTTCGGCATGCAATATGCCTTCTGCTTCGAGTTCGGCAATGGCTCTTGCCAGCGACGGACGGGTTACCCCAAAGAAATCGGCCAGTTCGTTTTGTGTTTGTTTCATCACGATAACCGGGCTGTTTTTGGGCAGGTTGTTCAGCAGGTAGTGGGCTATTTTTTCCTTTATGGTTTTAAACGACAGGAAATGGATTTTATTGGAAAGAAACTGGGTACGGCTCGATATGGTATTGAGGTAATTCTGCAATACCGTTCTGCTGTTTTGCAGGGTAAAAATCAGCACATCCCTGGGCAGGGTAAGGATGGTGGATGGTTCATTGGCAATAATGTTTACCGGAAAGCGGTTATTCTTTCCAAATACAAAGCCTGCTGCCAGGGGTCGGGGTGCAACAATATCTTCAATTTTTAATGTCTTTCCCGAAAAATCGCTCATTTCACCCCTTACCGATCCCTTTATAACAAACAGCATATCAAAGCAGGTATCACCGGCATATGCAACGTATTCGTCGCGTGAATATTCCTTAATTTTCACCGGTCGGCCATCGAGCAAATCAGCAACCTCTCCGGCTGTGAGGCCTTGAAAAACATTGGTTTCCGCCAATGCAGAACAGATAAAGTCCATTTTTTACGGTTTGTAACAATTGTTACAAAATAAAAGATAAGGGTATCTTAAATTTGTAACCGAAATCAGATTAAAGATAAAACAATAAGCAGTATGATAAGAGACATGGTTAAAATAGACGAAGAATTATGTGACGGTTGTGGAAATTGCGTACCAGGCTGCCACGAAGGAGCCTTGCAGATAATTGACGGTAAGGCCCGTCTGATCAGCGATTTGATGTGCGATGGTTTGGGTGCCTGCATGGGTCACTGTCCGCAGGGAGCCATTACCATTGAGCGGCGCGAAGCAGAGCCCTATAACGAGACGAAAGTTATGGAAATAATGGTAGGCAAAGGGAAAAATACCGTGGTAGCGCACCTGAAGCACCTGAAAGATCATAACGAGACGGCGCTTTTAAGGGAAGGTGTTGCTTATCTGCAGGCACAGGCACAATCCCTGGCCTTTGATGTGCATGAAGTGATCAGCGAAGTGCATCATCACGGGCATGCCCCGCAACAGCAGGTTTCACATGAGGGGGCTGGTTGTCCAGGCAGCCGGAGTATGATAATTGAAAGGCCTGTAACAGGAACAGTGGTCATGGCTGAGGCAGCGATACCCGCCCCTGTATTACAATCCGAACTTCGTCAATGGCCTGTGCAGTTGCACCTGGTAAATCCGCAGGCGCAAAGTTTTCGGAATACCGATTTGCTGATAGCTGCCGATTGCACGGCATTTGCAATGGGTAGTTTTCACCAGCATTACCTCAAAGGGAAAAGTCTTGCTATTGCCTGTCCCAAGTTCGATTCCAATCTTGATGTTTACCTCAACAAGATTACGGCCATGATCGATCATGGCGGTGTAAACACCATTACGGTAATGATGATGACCGTGCCTTGTTGTGGCGGATTGTTGCGTATTGTCAACCAGGCAGTTTCGTTGGCACGCCGTAAAGTACCGGTGAAAGTGATTGTGGTTTCAGCGGAGGGAAATGTGGTTAAGGAAGAATGGCAGTAAACAATGAATAATGAATAATAGGAATTCAGTATAAAAAGCAGTAAATTTTATTAAAAACAGATAAATCATGGGAATGTTTTGTAATCAATGTCAGGAAGCAGCAAAAGGTTATGGCTGTGAAATCAAGGGTGTGTGCGGAAAGACCGATGACGTGGCCAATCTGCAGGATCTGCTCATTTTTGTCATGAAGGGGATATCGTATTATACCCTGCAGTTGCGTGAAAAGGGTTATGCCGATCGGGAGCCGGATGTATTTGTAATCAAGGGTCTGTTTGCCACCATTACCAATGCCAATTTTGATAAAAATGTATTTGTGGAAAGGGTGAAGCAGGCATTGGCATTGCGGAGTAAACTGCAGGCCCAGTTGCAGCACTTGGGTGTCCCTGTACAGGAGAATCTTCCCGAATGTGCTACCTGGTATGCCGACAGCCTGGAAGCTTTTGAAGCAAAAGCCGCATCTGTTGGAATTTTGGCTACAACCGCCGAAGATGTCCGGTCGTTGCGCGGGCTCATCATTTATGGTTTGAAAGGCATGGCGGCGTATGCCGAACATGCTTACAACCTGGGGCTCGAAGAAGGGGATATTTACCTTTTTGTACACAAGGCCATGGCAGCAACGGTAAATGATGTGCTTACGGTCGACGATCTGCTTAAACTGGTATTGGAAACGGGTAGTTATGGAGTTAAAGTGATGGCCCTGCTTGACAAAGCAAATACCGGCCGGTACGGAAATCCCGAAATAACCCAGGTTAACATTGGCGTGAGGAAGAACCCGGGAATACTGATCAGCGGTCACGACCTGCGCGATCTCGAGGATTTGCTGGAGCAAACCAGGGACACCGGTGTAGATGTTTATACGCACAGCGAAATGTTACCGGCGCATTATTATCCGTTCTTCAAGAAGTACAGCAATTTTGCAGGTAACTATGGCAACGCCTGGTGGAAACAGCGTGAGGAATTCGAAGCTTTTAACGGTCCCATCCTTTTTACTACCAATTGTATTGTTCCGCCATTGTCCAATGCGACCTACAAAAACAAGGTGTATACCACAGGTGAATCCGGATTCGAAGGGTTTCCCCACATTGCCGACAGGGAGCCCGGAAGCGCAAAAGATTTCAGCGCCATTATTGTGCATGCAAAGCAGTGCGAGCCACCACGGGAGATTGAGCAGGGACATATTGTCGGCGGATTTGCCCATGCACAGGTTTTTGCATTGGCCGATAAGGTGGTAGATGCAGTGAAAACAGGAGCTATAAAGAAGTTTTTTGTGATGGCCGGTTGCGATGGTCGGATGAAGAGCCGCGAGTACTATACCAACTTTGCTGCTGCCCTGCCCAAGGATACTGTAATATTAACGGCAGGTTGCGCCAAGTATCGATATAATAAACTGCCCCTGGGTGATATTAATGGTATTCCACGTGTGCTGGATGCCGGACAGTGCAACGATTCGTATTCACTTGCGGTAATAGCGCTTAAGCTGAAGGAAATATTTGCCCTCAACGACATTAACGAATTGCCCATTGAGTATAATATTGCCTGGTATGAGCAGAAAGCCGTGATTGTTTTACTTGCATTGCTTTACCTGGGTGTGAAAAAAATACACCTTGGGCCCACGTTACCTGCCTTTTTGTCGCCCAATGTTGCGAAAATAATCGTGGAAAATTTCGGTGTTTCCGGGATATCCACCGTGGAGGCAGATATGTCGAAAATGTTGAATTGATTTTTTAACCATGGGAAGAGGCTGTCTAAAAGGTCATAAAAAGAGCGTAGTCTGGAGACTACGCTCAGCGTTCAGAGTTGACATTCAGTACAATGCGCTAGGCGTAGTTTAGCTTCGCTGAGCTCCCTTTGGTCGGTTGCAACTACGCCTAATAAATTGATTTTTTAGACAGCCTCTTTCTATAACAATACATTTAAAATGGAATTCGAAAAAGCACAAATATTTGATCTGGCGGGCTCTGTAGATTGGTCCTCCGGTGCAACCGTGAGTAAGATGGTTATCAAAAAGGAAACAGGAAATATTACCCTGTTTTCCTTTGATGCCGGTCAGAGCCTAAGTGAGCACAGCGCCCCCTTTGATGCCTTTGTACTTGTCACCGAGGGCAAGGGCAGGATTATCATCGATAAGAAGCCCTATGACCTCAGTGCCGGGGAGTTTATTGTTATGCCGGCCAATATTCCGCATGCCGTTCAGGCATTGGAAAGGTTTAAGATGATGCTGGTAATGATAAAAGGCTAATTAGTGTCTGTCCATTAAGTCCCATTTGCTGCGTTACGCTTGTCCGAAAATTGCTCATTTACGAATAGTAAACTGCGCATTTTCGGACTGCGCAAGCCTTACAAATGGAACTCACTGAACAGACACATGACCATTTAGACTTTTTACCAATTTTATTGATATACGCTAATTGATCGACCGGGTGCGGCCTGAACCGGTGGCGTTGGCGTTAACCAGGGGATTTCCCTTGTACAATACGCTGCCGCTGCCGGTTATATTGGTTTCCAGTTCTTTTGTGGCATGTACACTGGCCGAGCCCGAACCGGTTATGGTCACTTGTACCTCAGCTACGGGCATTCCCTCAGCTCTTATGCTGCCTGACCCGGTTATGGTAGCGCTCATTTCGCCCGAAGGGCTGCCGGCACCCGACAGCATAATATCGCCTGATCCGGTTACTACCGCATCGATTTCGCGAACAGAGAGGTCCTGCATTTTGATTGAACCGCTTCCGCTGATTTTCAGGTCTATTTCATCGGTTTTAACAAGCGACTGACAGATAATATCGCCCGATCCTGAAACAGACAGGTTGTCGATTTCGGGCATGGTAATGTATACGGTAATTTTACCGAGGTCGCGCCAGTTACCATTTTTGGTTTTCAGCACCAGTGTGCTGCCTTCGAGTTCCGATTCAATAACCGCAAGCGTCTTTTGTTCCGCTTCAATTTCTACGCTCTGGGGGCTGCCCTGTTTAATGAATATATCACCGGAGAAGGCCAGCGATACCCCGGTAAACGTTCCTACCTTTCGGGTTTCCTTTGTGGTTTGGCCATTTATAACACCGGCTTTACCGGGGGCAATTACCATAAGCATAACAGCCGCAATGAACAGCAGCGCGTTATTATTCAATATTCTTTTCATACGACAATTTTTAGTTGTTAATACAAAAGACGGGGCAAAAAACGTTATGCTGCATGGACGCATAAAAAGACATTGCTGCCGGTTGGTACAATAAAATTAGTATTATATTTGTTCACGGTTGTTTGCAGGTATCAGGCTCTATTGCACCATCAATGAAAAAAAAATACGACCCGGTTCATCCTTACGGAGAAAAACAGGCACAGTTCGATCGCAGGTATCTCGAAATGGCGAGGATATGGTCACAGAACTCCTATTGCAAGCGCAGGCAGGTTGGAGCGCTGATTGTAAAAGAGCGTATGATCATTTCCGATGGTTATAACGGCACGCCGGCCGGTTTTGAAAATGTGTGTGAGGACGAGCATTATAAAACCAAACCCTACGTGTTGCATGCCGAGGCCAATGCCATTACCAAGGTGGCCAAGTCGAACAACAGCAGTGAGGGTGCAACCCTTTATATCACAACCTCGCCCTGTATGGAATGTTCTAAACTCATCATACAATCGGGGATACGCAGGGTGGTGTATTGCGAAGCCTATCATACGCAGGACGGTATTGAACTGCTTAAAAAGGCCGGAATTGAAGTTGAATATATGGAAATATAATTTTGGGTGATGATGACATTTAAGAACAAAGGACTTGGCGTTTACCTTCCCGTGATTATTGCTGTTTCGGTAGTGATTGGTATTTTACTGGGCCGCTTTTACCGGGGATCGACAACTGAAAATAAGTTTATCATTATTCCCAAGGCCAATAAACTCGACAATGTACTGAACTATATCGAAAACGAATACGTTGACGAGGTTTCCAAAACCGACATCATTGAGAATGCCATCCCTAAAATCTTGCAGGAACTGGATCCTCATTCGCAGTATATACCTGCTGCAGATCTTCAGAAAGTTAACGAACCCCTCGAAGGCAATTTCAGTGGTATTGGCATTCAATTTAATATGCTCGACGACACCCTTGTGGTTATACAAACCACACCCAATGGTCCTTCGCAGAAAGTTGGCATACTCGCTGGCGACAGGATTATCAGGGTCGACAGTATTGCCGTGGCAGGGCAAAAGCTGCCAAGCGACTCGATTGTAAACCGCCTGCGCGGTCCGCGTGGCACACACGTACTGGTAGAAGTCAGCCGCCGGAATGTTGACGAACTACTGAATTTTGATATCATCAGGGACAATATCCCGCTGAACAGTGTGGATGCTGCTTACATGATTGGTGATGGTATAGGCTATATAAAACTGAACAAATTCTCGGCCACCACTGAGGCTGAGTTTGTGGAGAAGGTGAATGGTCTCAGGGCCGGCGGGCTGCAAAAGCTGATCCTCGACCTGCGCGAAAATGGCGGTGGCTATATGAATGCAGCTGTGTTCATTGCCGACCAATTTCTGAGTGGTAACGAGATGATCGTTTACACGCAGGGAAAGGCGAGGGAGCGGCAGAATTTCAGCAGTAACCCGGGAGGCTTATGCACCGACCTGGGCATTGCCATATTGATTGATGAAAATTCGGCATCGGCCAGCGAAATTCTGGCTGGCGCCATACAGGATAACGACAGGGGTATGATCATTGGCAGACGTTCGTTTGGAAAGGGACTGGTGCAGGAGCAAAAGTCGCTCGCCGACGGATCGGCTATCAGACTTACCATTGCCAGGTATTATACGCCTACAGGCCGTAGTATACAGCGGCCTTACAACAACGACATAATTGATTATTACAGCGAATTAAATGAAAGGTTCCTCCATGGCGAGCTGGAGAATGCCGACAGTAATAAGTTTGCCGATTCACTCAAATATATTACCCCGGCAGGTAAAACCGTATATGGCGGAGGGGGTATCATGCCGGATATTTTTGTCCCCATTGACACCATTGGCATTACCGATTATTTCATTGATATCCGAAACAAAGGACTGATATACCGCTTTTCGTTAAGTTATTCCGACGAGAACCGTGAAATGTTTTCGAAGCTAAATAGCGCTGAAGCGTTTGTTGAAACGCTGGAAAAGCAAAATTTGCTGCGCAGGTTTATTGCTTTTGCCGCAAGTGAAGGTGTTAAGGAAGTCCCCGGTGAAATAAGGACCTCTGAAAAGATTATCAAGGCACAGCTTTATGCCTATATTGCCCGGAATTTTATTGGCGACAATGGGTTCTATCAGATTATCGAAAGCATTGATACTACCTTGCAAAAAGCTGTTGGGGTGGTAAGTGAGCAGCAAACTGCTCAGTAGCTGGCCTGACCTTTTTTCTTGTGCTTCTTCTTGCCCTGGGGCATTTCCTTCCGGAAATGGTTTTTTACGCCGGCATTTTTGCCCGTATGTTCAGCAGGTGCCGAGGGTTCAATTACTACCCCAAAACCGTCGAATTCCTTGTTTTCCATGTCGCTGAGCAAATGCCGGGTCCTTGACTCGTCGATCTCAAAAAATGAGAATTTGCGAAGTATTTCAATTTTTCCGAATTCAACACGTTTGCCATGGCAGTTACGGTTGATCAGCGATATAAGAGCGCTGGCCGAAAGTCCGTGCTTTGTTCCGAGGTTAATGTGAAAGCGGGCATAAGACTTAACCGCTTCATCCGTAGTGGCTTTGTTCCTGCTCCTGGATGGGTCGACATTGAGGTCCTGGGCATCTTTGTAATACGCGAGAAACCTGTTGAATTCAACCGAGATAAACCGTTTGATGAGTTCTTCACGACTGAGCCATTCGAGCCTTTCGGTGATCCATGGCAGGTATTTATCAAGCTGGGTTTCGTCGACAGTGGTGTTTTCGATTTTATCGACCAGGCCCAGCAGCTGTTTTTCGCAGATTTCCCGGCCACCCGGAACCATCTTGCGTTCGAAAGGCTTGTTGACTTTACGCTCAAGTTCTTTTATCCTGTTGGTTTCGCGGGTATGAATGAGTGAGATGGAAACACCCGATTTACCTGCTCTGCCGGTTCTGCCACTGCGGTGTACATATATTTCGGGGTCGTCAGGAAGATTGTAATTGATCACATGGGTAAGGTCCTGTACGTCAAGCCCCCGTGCTGCCACGTCTGTGGCGACAAGCAACCTTATGTTTTTGAGCCGGAAACGGTTCATGACATAATCGCGTTGTGCCTGCGAAAGATCGCCATGGAGGGCATCGGCGTTATAGCCATCCTGCATGAGTTTATCAGCAATCTCCTTGGTTTCGGTACGGGTACGGCAAAAGACAATTCCATACACCTGGGGATTTATGTCGGCAATCCTTTTTAACGCGGGGTAGCGATCCCTGGCATGTACCATGTAGTATTCGTGTGTGATGTTTTCAGCTCCGGCATTGCGGGTACCCACGGAAACCTCTTCGGGGTTGTTCATGTAGGTTTTGGCAATGCGTACCACTTCGTTGGGCATGGTGGCAGAAAACAACAGTGTTTGCTTTTCTTGTGGCGTTTCAGAAAGTATCGCGTCGAGATCGTCCTTGAAGCCCATGTTCAGCATTTCATCAGCCTCGTCGAGGATCATCCACCTGACATGTTTTAAATGCAGGACCTTGCGTTTGATCAGGTCGAGGACACGGCCCGGGGTCCCTACAACAATATGGCTGCCCTCGCGTAACGCGGATATCTGGTTGCTGATACTGGCACCGCCATATACAGCGGTCACTTTTACATGACTGATATACAGGGCGTACCTGTTTATTTCACGGGTAATCTGCATGCAGAGTTCACGGGTGGGACAAAGAACGAGCGTTTGCAGCTTCGTGTTGTTTCTGTCTCCCATTTGCAGTATGGGAAGCCCAAAGGCTGCGGTTTTTCCTGTACCGGTTTGTGCCAGCACTACCAGGTCGTTTTTACCGTTGAGTATTACCGGAATGGCTTTCTGCTGGATGGGCGTGGGGGTGTCAAAACCTATTTCCTCAATTGCACGTATTAACTCGGGAGCAAGTCCCATGTCGGAGAATGTATTCATTTTTATCTCTTTCCCCGGCAAACTATAATAAAATCGACCGGAAAGAAGATTTTAGGAGCGGACCGGAATGGTTTAATGATTGTATGTATGGTGAATAGCAGCAAGTAATATGATAAGCTGAACAGGGTGCAAAGGTAAAACTAATATCCTGATTTCAACGTTGTGTGCGTATAATTTTCTGATTTTTTTGAAGTTAATTATTACAGCTCATTTAAATGGTTAGGGGTATGAGAAACTTCACACGGTTTGCATTAATAATTTCAATACCCTTTATGGTATTGTTAACGGATGGTTGTGCTTTGCAGCAGAAAGCAAGTCAGGCCGCAAAAAAGAAGGAGAAAGTTGAGCGGTCCTATAAAAAAGCTTACGCCAAAGCACGAAAAAGAACCATCAAACACCGGTACGAAATCCAGTCGGATGCCACGAAAGAAATGATGGACGAATCGCGCCGGCGGGCAGATGCCTATAACAGGCAGGGTGACCCAAACTGGTGGGAAAGGTATTTTAAACGGAAAAAGCCGGGGAAACGATAATATTTGTTAATTTTACTTCAGTAAAAAAAAATGAGCACATGGACGATGCTGCTGAAATAATTATATATATCCTGATTGCCGTTGTGGGTTTGGTTGCCAGCGCGTTTAAAAACCGCAACAAGAACCGGCAACCGCACACGCCACCTCCTTTTTCGCAGGTTCCGCGTAACATGACGCCGCAGGATCAAACTAAGGCAGAGCCCGACTTAGGTCCCCTGATGGATTTGCTGGGTATTCCCAGGCAGGAAGTTAAGCCTCCGGCATATGAAAGTGTCGAAGAGGGGCCGTCGGTTGAGGAGTCTGGTATAAACATGGAAGCTGAAGCTGCTGCCGCTGCACTTGCAGGATACCAGGTTGAAGCATCGGACGAAATTCTCGATAAGCCACCTGTGGTTGATGCAGCCACTTTTGAAGAAGGGCAGTCGGATGTTCAGAAGTTAATTGCCAAATACGAAGCCACTCGTAAAGCATTTGAACAGAATTCCGATGACGATGACATTGCCGCAGGAGAGATCCTCTCCGTTGAGGCCACAGAAGCCAACCTTGCAAAAGCAGCAAAAAAAGAACCTTTCTTCGATGCCAGGAAAGCAATAATCTATTCCGAAATTTTGAAAAGAAAGGAATTTTAATTAATTTAGACTTGCTTTTAGAGAAAAAGCATTTTTCGAAAAAACAGAGGTTAAACAACTAATAACTTACAGATCAACTTATTAAAGAGTTCCGATATTTCGGAATTCTTTTTTTTATCGACCATTTCATCCGGGAGGAAACAGTATGGCTAAAGTATCTTATATCACTGAGGAAGGTTTGCAAAAACTCAAAGATGAGCTGGATCAGCTTGTTAACGTAGAAAGACCTGCTATTTCAAAGCTTATTGCCGAAGCACGCGACAAGGGTGATTTGTCGGAAAATGCTGAATATGAAGCAGCAAAGGAGGCCCAGGGAATGCTTGAACTAAAAATATCCAAGCTCAAGGATGCCATTGCCACTTCACGTATAATTGATAGTTCCAAACTCGATACCGAAAGAATTCAGATTCTGAACAAGGTAAAAATCAGAAACACCAAGAATAAAACGGTTATGGAGTATACCATTGTTTCGGACAGTGAGGCCGACCTGAAACAGGGAAAAATTGCAGTGAGCACACCCATTGCCAGAGGCCTTATCGGGAAGAAGGTAGGGGATAAGGTGGAAATCAGGGTACCATCGGGGGTTATTCCTTTTGAGATCATTGAAATCAATATTTAATTAATTGAACCATGCCTTCTATTTTTTCAAGGATCATCAATGGTGAGATACCCTGTTATAAAATAGCAGAGGATGATCGTTATTTTGCCTTTCTGGATATCAATCCGCTGGCCGAAGGGCATACCCTGGTCATACCCAGGGAAGAAACCGATTATATTTTTGACCTTGATGACGAGTTGCTGGCCGGTATGATGGTTTTTGCCAAAAAGGTGGCTGCGGCTATCGGTAAAACCATGCCATGCAAAAGGGTGGGAATTGCCGTGCTTGGACTTGAAGTTCCGCATGCCCACATTCACCTGGTGCCCATTAACGAACTGGGCGATATCAATTTTATGAAACCCAAGTTGAAGTTCACGCCTGAGGAATTTAACGCTACCGCTGCAACAATTCAGGCAGCCCTATAGTGCTTCTTGTTACCCCTGAAGTTATTCATATTCCTCGCTGTACAGGCAATGATGCGCGTATGCGTTTCACAGAGATTGCCACACTCTACTGCGTTTCGCTTACAATTAAGGTGTATGTGTCATTGTCCGGCAATCCGGTTGGGATTTTTGCGGATATAGTCGGACCAGCTGTTTGAAGAGCCCGCTTTGACCGGGTTGCTAAGCTGGTAAAAATGGCATAGTGCCGCAGCAAGTCCGTCGGTAGCATCAAGTGTTTCGGGTTTGAGTTCTGTTTTTAAGATGAACTGCAGCAGGTTGGCAATTTGCTCTTTGGAGGCGTCGCCATGGCCGGTAATAGATTGTTTTATTTTTCGCGGAGCATATTCAAAAACCGGAACCGATTGGTACAAAGCAGCTGAAATAGCTGCTCCCTGGGCTCTGCCCAATTTCAGCATCGACTGTATGTTATTTCCGTAAAAAGGCGATTCAATGGCCATGGCATCGGGCTTGTAATCCCTGACCAATTGCAGGGTTCTTTCGAAGATGCTGGCGATCCGTTTATAGTGATCCTTTATTTTGCGCTGATCGAGGATACCCATCAGCATCAGCCGGGGCTGGTTTTTGGGGGCGTCAATGATGCCGTATCCCATAATGGTACTGCCCGGGTCGATGCCAAGGATAATCATGAAATGGCTATTTAGTAAGCTTTGAGGTAATCACCCATAGGCCCTTCGGGATTTAACAGCACACCTGGAAAAGCCTCGGCACGGGTTGATTTAAGCTGGCCTGCACCGTCTATGTAATTGATAATGGCTTTTAATGAGGCTTCTTCGGGATCACCAAAGTCGCGGGTAATGTCGTCATCGGCAGCGATGTCAGGTGCCAGTCCGTTATAAAAATCGCCCACAAAATTTTTGTTGGTGTATTTGAAACATACTGGCAGGGTCATATACTCCTCGATGGGGATTACATACATGCCCACCGGTTTGCCATGGGTTGCTGAACCGGCCATGATGGTTTCCACAAAAGGATCTACCCCGTTGATCAACAATTCGCTGGCAGAGGCCGAGTTTTCGGTGCCAATAAAAAACAGCCGGTTGAAACTTAACCCGTTGGCATTGGCCGGAACATTAATAACCGTGTCAAAACCATTTGAGGCGAGCAGTCCGTTGTGCTGGTAACGGATAAAGGGCTGACCCGCAAAGTTCTTGCCAATGAGCCACCCGGCAATATGTTCAGCCACATCCACGCTGCCCCCGCCATTATAGCGAAGGTCGACGATCATATCGGTAATCCCTGCATGCGTCATCGTATCAAAAACTTCATCAATTTCATCATACGCTGTTTCGATGAAGTCCTGGAACACCATGTAACCTATTTTATGTTCGTTTTTTTGGAGTACGGTATAGTGCAATACCGGTGTCAGGCTGATTTCTTCCTTGGTAAGGGAAATGTCTTTGGAAACGCCATTTCCGTCGATAAAGGTGATATTATTGGTAATGCCTGCTTTTGAGTCGCCCAGCAGGTCGAATACATTCGAAGGAGTAACGGCAGCGCCGTTTATCTTTGATACGATCCAGCCGCGTCTTACACCCATGTCGTATGCCTGGTTGTTACGGTATATGAATACGATTCTTACATTTTCGCTTTCATCGAGGCCCATGCTGAAGCCATGGCCCACCATGGTGCCTTCTTCGAAATATTGGTTATATTCTTCTTTGGTGATCACCGTACTCCACTTGTCGTATACCTCATAGCGGAGGGCTTCCATGAATGCTACCGGCGTTTTGTAGGAACCCGGATCGAGTTTATAGGACATATAATCGTTCCATAGGTATACTTCTTTCATCATGTCATATATCTCGGTATTGACATGTTCGATGTGATTATCGTCCTTGCCGCAGGCAACAAATAAAATGCCTATAAATACCAGTCCTGAAAGGTAGTGAAACATTGTTTTCATGGTACAAAGTTGAATTTAACTTATGGTTGACAGATACAAATTAAACGAGAAATTATGGAAAAAGTCAGCGGACTAACGTTTTTTTTTATGGAAAGGCAATTGGGTTGTCCGGTAGCGGGGTTAGCCAGTTAATAAGCGCAACCCTGGCAACCTGGTTATGCAATGCCAGTTGGTAGCCTTCGGTAACCCCGGTCTGCAGGTTAATTAATATTTGTTCGGCTTCCAGCAAGGTATTCAGGTAAGGGCCTTTTTGCATTTTCCCGCTTTTATAGGATAATTCAACAGCCTTTACGTCCTGGTTCAGCACTTCGAGGTTGTGACGGGTATCGGTACAAAAACGCAGAAACTGGTGTGTGGCGGTTTGTATGCGGATCAGTGAGTCGAGTACCGACTGCTCATCGGCGCTGGCGATATAAGGCCTGTGCTGTTCAATAAGTTCGGCGAGCCGGTCATTTTGGCCGGTGATGCTGTCGATAGCAGGAGATCCCAGCAGCGAATCGAGGTAGGCTATGTTGCTGTAGATGTTTTGAATATTGGGCAAATCAGCAGGGTTTTCTGCCTGCTTGCAGGCGTGGCCGGTAACAGTGACCATTAACAATGCACCGGCCAGGTAGGTAAGCGCTTTTGTGCACATTCCCTGCAGGTGTTTTTATTGTATGTTGGGAATGATGCTGAAACCTGTGTAGGGCCGCAGTGCTGCCGGGATAACAATACCCTCGGGGGTCTGGTTATTCTCAAGCAAAGCGGCTACCACGCGGGGTAAGGCCAGTGAGCTGCCATTGAGGGTGTGTGCCAGCTGCGGTTTTTTGCTGCCTTCGTCCCTGAACCTCAATTTTAGGCGGTTAGCCTGGAAAGATTCGAAATTCGAAACAGAGCTGATTTCGAGCCAGCGCTGCTGTGCGCCGGCGAAAACTTCGAAGTCGAAGGTAAGGGCAGAGGTAAAGCTCATATCGCCCCCGCATAACCTGACGATACGATAGGGAAGTTCGAGTTTCTGCACAAGGCTTTCGACGTGTCTTACCATTTCGTCGAGTGATGCATAGGATTTTTCGGGGTGCTGTATTTGTACAATTTCAACCTTATCGAACTGGTGAAGGCGGTTGAGGCCCCTTACATCTTTCCCGTACGATCCGGCCTCACGTCTGAAGCACGGTGTGTAAGCCGTATTTTTAACCGGAAGCACGGCAGCGTCGAGTATTACATCGCGGTAAATATTGGTAACCGGTACTTCGGCAGTGGGTATCAGGTAATAATTGTCGAGTGTAACATGGTACATCTGGGCATCTTTATCGGGTAACTGTCCGGTGCCGAATCCCGAATCTTCGTTCACCATCAGGGGAGGCATTACTTCGAGATAGCCGGCCCTGGTGTTTTCGTCGAGAAAAAAGTTGATGAGTGCGCGTTGCAGTTTGGATCCCATGCCTTTGTAAACAGGAAAGCCTGCACCGGTTAGCTTGTTTCCCAATTCAAAATCGATGATATCGTAAATCCGGGCAAGGTCCCAATGGGGAAGTGCGCCCGCGGGCAAACCGGGCATATTGCCGCCCTGGCGGTCGATAACATTGTCTTCGGCTGTTTTCCCGGGGGGAACCGTTTCATGAGGCAGGTTGGGCAGTTTTACCAGCACGTTCCTGAGGTTTTCTTCGCTGGTATTGAGCTGTGCCGAAAGTGTGTCAATGTCTTTTTTGAGTTCGGCCGTGCGGTTTTTTTGGGTTTCGGCTTCTTCTTTACGTCCCGATTTCATCAGCTGGCCGATTTCTTTTGATACGGTATTCAGTTCAGCCAGGGTGTTGTCGAGATTATTCTGGGTTGTTCTGCGTTCTGCGTCAATGGTAATAATTTGCTGAACCAGGTCCTTTGCGTCGAAATGTTTGATTCCGAGGCGACGGATCACTTCACCGGTGTTTTCGCGAATAAGATTTAAGGTAAGCATAGCGTTGCGTGATTTGTACAAATGTAAAAAAAACCCCTGAACATTAAACCCTAATATGGTTAATGTTCAGGGGTGAACTTTTCCGGTATTCCGGGGCAACAGCTTATTCAGCAGCAGGAACCACCGAAACGTATGACCGGTCGTCTTTTTTACGGTGGTACTTAACCTGTCCGTCAGTGAGGGCAAACAAGGTATGGTCCTTGCCCATGCCGACATTTTCACCCGGGTTGTGTACGGTTCCGCGCTGGCGCACTAAAATGTTACCTGCTTTAACCTGTTCACCTCCGAATATCTTAATTCCAAGCCGTTGGCTGTGCGATTCACGCCCGTTTCTTGAACTACCGGCTCCTTTTTTATGTGCCATGGATTGATTATTTTATAGAATAATAATTACTTGCTTGATTTGTCGGTTTTGCTTTTGGCAGCTGGCTTTTTAGCAGCCGGTTTTTTTTCGGCCACCTTTTTCTCAGCAGCTTTTTTCTCAGGGACTTTTTTGGCTTCTGCTTTGGCAGCCGGCTTTTTGGGAGCAGCTTTTACGGCAGGCTCTTCGGCTTCGGCGGCTGCTGTTTCAGCTGTTTCCGGAGCGTCGGCCTTAGGTGCGGCGGCTTTCTTTTTCTCAGCCCGCTTGGGTGCACCGGTTTCGCTGATTTCTTCAATCATGATTTCGGTGAAGTCCTGGCGGTGACCACTGAGTTTCTGGTAGGTTTTTCTTCTTTTCTTTTTGAAAACCAATACCTTGTCACCTCTAAGATGAGAAACAATCTGTGCAAGAACAACTGCATCGGTAATATAGGGCGCGCCAACATTTACTTTGTCGTCGTTGCTGATGAGCATAACTTTTTCGAAGCTGACTTCATCACCAATCTCACCCTGAAGGCGGTGAACAAACACTTTTTTCCCTTTTTCAACCTTGAATTGTTGTCCTGCTATACTTACTATTGCGTACATTGAGTATAAAAATTACAGTTTTTTTGGGTCTGCAAAAATAGTAAACTTTGAATGATCTGCAAAATAAATGAGCAAATTAAGAAAAAATACTTCGATAAAAGCGTAATGGATGAAATCACTATATTTGTGTTATAAACCATTCTTTGACGGGACAGGAATAATGAACAAAGTTAAACTCAATGTGCTTGGGATTTCGTACAGTCAGACGCAGACTGGTGCTTATGCCCTTGTGCTGGCTGAAGAAAACGGGCGACGGAGGATACCCATCATTGTTGGTGGATTCGAAGCTCAGGCAATTGCCATTCAGCTCGAAGGGCTTAAGCCTCCGCGACCTCTTACACATGATCTTTTCCTGAATTTTGCACGGACATTCAATGTTGATCTGCTTGAGGTTACCGTGTATAAGCTCGAAGAGGGCGTTTTTTACTCTAAGCTGACCTGCGACAACGGGCAACGGATCATCGAAATCGACGCCCGCACTTCAGATGCTATTGCCCTTGCCTTACGTTTTAAATGTCCGATCTACACCACCGAAGAAATTCTGAAAAAAGCCGGCATCATTCTCGACTTCGAAAAGGAATCGGCAGTGCAAAATGCCGGTGACCAGCAACCTGCAGCCAGGCAGGTAAAGGTACAGGACACAACTTTTACCGACGAATTAAAGCATAATAATTTGCAGGAGTTGCAGGAATTGCTTGATGAAGCTATTTCTGATGAAGATTATGAAAAAGCATCGCTGATCCGGGATGAAATCAACCGGAGAAAGAAGGAATAATTGTTAATAAACCATCACCCATGCGGGGATGAAA
The DNA here is from genome assembly GCA_964618645.1 of uncultured Bacteroidales bacterium. GTDB lineage: Bacteria > Bacteroidota > Bacteroidia > Bacteroidales > UBA10428 > UBA5072. The sequence goes on from CAZUBW010000026.1 coordinate 18,984, forward strand.
AAAGAAAAAGATTTACACCAGGCTGTTCTCGACAATATCCCATACCTTGTTTGGTATAAGGACAAGGATGGCCGTTATATGCATGTTAACCTTGCTTTTGCAAAGGCTTACCGGAGTACTCCGGAAGAAATTGTGGGAAAAACAGACTTTGACCTTTGTGATTACCATAAAGCCCTTGAATACCAGCAATCAGACGAGGCGGTGATGCACAGCAAAAAGCGCGAGTTTTTCGACCAGGTCGAATACATGTTCAACGAGGCCACTAATTTCGAAACCTATAAAACGCCTGTGATGGATGACAACGGCGAAGTTATAGGCATCGCGGGCATTGCCAGGGAGATCATCGACAACAGCATGATGGAAAAGACCCTGCATGAGCGCGAAGAGCAATTCAGCGCTTTGTTGCAGCATTCGTCCGACGCCATATCCATCATTAACCGGCAGGGGAAAATCATTTTTGAGAGTTCCAAAAAAAATAAGATATCTGATTTTGAGATTGGCGAGTTATTGCACCAGCCGTTTATTGAAATGGTGCATCCCGACGATGTGGTGCAAATCAGGCAGGCCATTAAGGAAACGCTCACCAACCCCGGCAAGCAGATAAAAAAAGAATACAGGAGTCTGCACAAAAACAAAAGGTGGATTTATGTTGAGAGCATTTTCTCAAACCAGCTGAGCAATCCTGCCATTCGCGGTATCATTGTCAACTCGCGTGATGTATCCGACCGGAAAATGGCAGAGTTAAAGGAAAGGGTGTACCACGACAACCTGATATTTTTAAGCAATTCAGCACTTGAGCTTCTTGGTCTTTCGTCCAAGGATGATATTTACAGTTACATTCCCGAGAAACTGGTAAGTTTCCTGGAGAGCGCCGTTGTTGTTGTTACCTCGTATGACGAAGCGGGTAATAATTTTGTGGTGGAGAGTTATGCGGGACTCGACTCATTTACCCGCGATATTGAAGCCATTCTTTCAGGCTCCATTATCGGTCTTACCTTCCCGGCCGGAGATTTACCGGAAAGTTATGAAAATGCCGGCACTGTCATCACCCTGAAGGATGACCTGTTCGAAAATACCCTTGGTCCGATTGGACCCGGAGAACTCGCCAGTATCAAGTCGTTACTTAACCTGCATAAAACCTATAACATTTCACTGGCCAGGGATAACAAGCGGCTGGGTAATATTACCATTCTTACACTGAACAAGAGTATTGTCAAGTTTAAACATATTATCGAAACCTTTGTGCACCAGGTTTCTGTGGCACTTCACCGGAGTCAGCTCGAGCATGAGCTTATTAAAGCCAAGGACAAGGCCGAGGAATCGGATAAGCTCAAGACCGCCTTTTTGGCAAACATGTCGCATGAAATCCGCACCCCCATGAACGGTATCCTGGGTTTCGCGGAGATGCTCAACGATGATACACTGAGCCGTGCCAACCGTAAGAAATACCTGAACATCATCAACAGCAACGGTAAAATGCTGATCAACCTTATTGATGATATCATTGACTTTGCCAAAATCGATTCGGACCAGGTCAATATCCTCGAGGACGATTTTTCGCTGAATGGGCTGCTCGATCAGGTGCAGTCGACTTTTCTCACACGAAGCATGAAGCGCGACAAGTCGAAGGTGAGGATCATTATCAAAAAGCCTTTCCCCGACGAGAAATCGTTCATCCGGTCCGATCCCACACGGCTGCGTCAGGTACTTACCAACCTGGTTGGCAATGCCATTAAGTTCACCCACAACGGTTTTATCGAATTCGGATACAACCTGGCCGAAGGAAGAATGTTGCAGTTTTATGTGAAAGACACCGGCATAGGCATTGAGTCCGATAAGCTTCAGCTGATTTTTGAGCGTTTTATGCAGGCCGACAGTTCCCCCTCGCGCAAGTATGGTGGTTCGGGACTGGGGCTGGCCATTTCAAAAGGACTGGTTGAACTGCTGGGCGGAAAAATGTGGGCCGAATCGGTTGTGGGAGAAGGATCTACGTTTTATTTCACCATACCCTTTGTCTCTGCCAACAAAAAAGCGGAAAGCAAGGTTGAAAGTAAGCCTTCGAAGGTACACCATAACTGGGACGGTAAGTTGTTTCTGGTTGCCGAAGACGATAAGTTCAGCTACAAGTTTCTCGAAGGGTTTCTGAAACAGACAAAGGCGGAGGTTATGCGGGCTTCCGATGGTCGTGAGGCGGTTGAAATATGCCGCAATACACCTGGCATTGACATTGTGTTGATGGATATTCAGATGCCCGAGATGAACGGGCTTACCGCCACCGAGGAAATCAAAAAGTTTAATCCCGGCGTACCCATTATTGCCCAAACGGCCAATGCCATTAACGAAGAAAGGCTTCGCTGTATGGAAGCAGGCTGTGACGATTTCATCACCAAGCCGGTCAATATCAACGAACTGTACGAGAAGATCGAAAGATGGCTTCACCAGCGCAGTTCGGCATAACGACTGCCTTTCCGGTATGAATTTTCTCTCCATTATACTGCTGGTTATTCTCGGCGTTTACCTTTTTATGATCGTCTGCTTCAGGCAGCGCTGGAACCGTTATGATGTTTTTAAACCCGCCGACGGAAATGCAACGGTGGCAGTCAGCCTGGTAATTGCTTTCCGCAACGAATTGGCCACATTGGGCACCCTGCTGTCGTATATCGACAAACAGGTTCTGGCCAAAGATTTATTCGAGGTAGTACTGGTAAATGACGGATCTGACGATGGCTCAGAACGGATTGCCAAGGAATATGCATACCAACGTGTAAATGTTATTTTTGTTGATAACCCTGAAGGTATTCCGGGAAAGAAACAGGCACTGGCCAGTGGCGTTGAAGCAGCCGCAAATGAGGTAATTGTGGTTACCGATGCCGATTGTATCATGGGCAGCCAGTGGCTTCGGACCATATCCGGCTACTTTACGCTGCACAATCCCGATATGGTGATCGGGTTGGTGGATATCGAACAGGGCGCAACCCTGCTGACAAGGTTTCAGGAAATGGAATTTCTGAGCCTGGTGGCTTCGGGGGCCGGTGCTGCTGCATGCAACATGCCTGTATATTGTAACGGTGCCTGCCTGGCCTTCAAAAAGAGTTTTTACAAAGGCTGCGCCGACCCACTAAAGGGTATAACGGCATCGGGCGATGACACCTTTCTATTACATACTGCAAAAAAAGAAGGGAAAAGCATAAAGCTGCTGAAATCGGTTGATGCAACTGTCACTACCCGGGGACTGCCCGGTTGGCGTGAATTCATTAACCAACGGCTACGGTGGGTTTCCAAGGGCCGTTATTATTCCGATAAGGATACCCTGTTTGTGGCTGCGATTGTATTACTGATGAATATGGCATGGCTTTTTTCGCTGTTACTGCTGCTTACGGGCCATAACGGATGGACTTTTGCAGCGCTGTTCGCGGGTAAGGCAGTAGCTGATTACCTTCTCCTGCATAGCTTCTACGGTTTTTATGGCAAGACTTTTCCCGTAATATATTTCCTGCTTTTTTCGATGATATATCCTTTTTATGCCACTATAATTGCCCCGGGAGGATTGTTTTTCGGGTATCAGTGGAAAGGCAGGCGTTACCGGCCCGGAGGTGCTTGATCTTTTTCAGTTGCCGAGTTCCGACATGAATTTGATCCTTACGAGACGTACTTCCTCTTCGGAGTAATTATCTTCGCCAAGTTCCCGCAATGCTTTTTCAACAGACTCGTCTTCAGCTTCTTCCATGAAGTAATCGTAAATATCCTGCTGGTGATCCGTGTCCATTATATTATTAAGGTAGTAGTCGATGTTAATTTTGGTACCTGAATTAACAATGGCTTCAATTTCGTCGAGCAGTGCAGGCATTTCGATATTTTTGGCAGCGGCAATGTCCTCGAAATCCATCTGGCGGTCAATGCTTTGAATGATAAATACTTTCAGGTTCGATTTATTGACGATTGATTTAACCACCATATCCTGCGGGCGGATAATCTCTTTCTCGTCGACGTAGCTTTTGATGATCTTAATAAATTCGGCGCCGTAGCGTTTTGCCTTTCCTGCGCCTACACCCGTAATATTTTGCAGTTCTTCGAGGGTTATGGGGTATTGAATGGCCATATCTTCGAGCGACGGATCCTGGAAAATAACAAATGGCGGGAGTTGTAGCTGCTTTGATAGTTTTTTGCGCAGGCTTTTCAGTATGTTAAACAGCTCTTCGTCGGCGGTTCCCGGTCTGTCGGGTGAGCCAAAGCTTTCTTCTTCTTCATCGGTGTCGGAGTAATCGTGGTCTTCCGAGAGCATAAACGACACAGGGTTTTTCAGGAATTCGTGTCCTTTTTCGTCGAGTTTCAGCAGACCGTAATTCTCAATTTCCTTTTGAACAAGTCGTCTGATCATTGCCTGGCGAATAACCATGCTCCAGTACCCGGCAGTTTTTTCTTTCCCGGCGCCGAAAATATCCAGCATTTGGTGGTTGTACGATTTGATGGCCGGGGTTTTTATGCCGGCCAGCAAGCTGGCAATGTGGTCGTACTTGAATTTTTCTTTTACTTCGAGGATGGCTTTCAACACCAATACCACGTCGTCCTTCCCTTCGAACTGTGTTTTTGGGTGAAGGCAGTTGTCGCAGTTATCGCAATTTTCGGACATTTCCTCACCGAAGTAGTTGAGCAGCTGCCTGGGACGGCATACCGACGATTCGGCATAGGCAACGGTCTCAAGCAGCAGTTGTTTACCTATTTCCTGTTCGGCTATGGGCTTACCCTGCATGAACTTCTCGAGCTTTTGTATGTCCTTATAGCTGTAAAAAGCAATACAGCGGCCTTCACCCCCATCGCGGCCGGCTCTGCCGGTTTCCTGGTAGTATCCCTCGAGGCTCTTGGGGATATCATAGTGGATAACAAAGCGAACGTCGGGTTTGTCGATGCCCATTCCAAATGCAATGGTGGCAACAATTACGTCGGCTTCCTCCATCAGAAAGCGGTCCTGGTTCTGAGAACGGGTTGCCGAATCGAGTCCGGCATGGTAGGGCAGGGCCTTAATGCCATTTACCTGAAGTGTTTCGGCCAGCTCTTCCACCTTTTTGCGGCTAAGGCAATAGATGATGCCAGACTTGCCGGTGTTTGCCTTTATATACCGGATGATTTCCTTGGTGACGTTTTTTTTGGGCCTTACTTCGTAATACAGGTTATGTCGGCGAAACGACGATTTGAAAACGCTGGCTTCGAGCATGCCAAGGTTTTTCTGAATGTCGTGCTGTACTTTTGGCGTAGCTGTTGCAGTAAGTGCTATCAGCGGCGCTTTGCCGATTTCGTTGATAATCGGACGGATACGGCGGTACTCAGGACGGAAGTCGTGGCCCCATTCCGAAATACAATGGGCTTCGTCAATGGCATAGAAGGCTATCTTCACCTTTTTGAGGAACTGGATGTTTTCTTCCTTGGTGAGCGATTCGGGGGCAACGTATAACAACTTGGTTTTGCCTTCGAGTATATCGTGTTTTACCTTGGCAATGGCCGCTTTATTCAGCGAGGAGTTCATAAAATGGGCCACACCGTCTTCCTCACTGAAACTGCGCATGGCATCCACCTGGTTTTTCATTAAAGCAATGAGGGGTGATATGATAATGGCAGTACCACGCATGAGCAAGGCTGGTAACTGGTAGCAAAGCGATTTGCCGCCACCGGTAGGCATCAGCACAAAGGTATCCCCGCCATCCAAAACATTGCGAATGATGGCTTCCTGATTACCTTTAAAACTGGTAAATCCAAAATGTTTTTTTAATACGTCGAGCAATGAAATTTCGGGGGTAACACTCATTTTGTAATGATTTAATCAAGGATCTCGGGCAAACCTGAACGCAACTGGCAGAGATCGTGAAGGGCTTAACAGACAAAAATATTCATCGAAATCTGATTTTCCTGTCGGGCTTAAAAGGCCTTACTACAGGCAATCTCAAAATAATGCATACATTTGTAAACTAAAATTAGTATTTTTTTTCTTATTTCGCTAAGTTCAAAAAAGCAATTTAATTTTTATTAACATTTCGCAATTACACCCACATGGAAGAAAAAGTGAAGGGAGAAATGACATTTCTGGAACACCTTGAGGAACTGCGTTGGCATATCATACGATCTGTTCTGGCAATTGTTACTTTCAGTATTCTGGCATTCATTTTCAAGGATTTTATTTTTGATACGTTGCTGCTGGGGCCGAGCAAGACAGATTTCTGGACGAATCGTATGCTGATAAAGCTTGGAGAACTATTATCCATTGACGGGCTTGCCCTGAATGAAAAGCCGCTCGAATTGCAGAATACAGCGGTTGCGGGCCAGTTTATTGCGCATATCAAAATTAGTCTGATTACAGGATTGGTACTGGGCTTTCCGTATATGTTTTACGAGTTCTGGCGGTTTATCAAGCCGGCGCTGTATCCGAATGAGCGCAGTCACGCCACAGGTGCGGTTTTTTATATTACTTTTCTTTTTCTGCTGGGCTTATCATTCGGGTATTACCTCATCGTTCCTTTTTCTGTTAATTTTCTTTACAATTACCAGGTAAGCGATATCGTGAAGAACATTCCCACGCTGGCTTCGTTTGTTTCGCTGGTAACATCCATTATCCTGGTCAGCGGCATTCTTTTTGAGCTGCCGGTACTCATTTATTTTCTGAGCAAAATAGGACTCATTACGCCTTCGTTCCTCAAAAAATACCGGAAACACGCCCTTGTGGTGATATTGCTGGTAGCCGGCATTATTACCCCAACCCCCGATATGTTTACCCAGCTCATCGTGTCGTTGCCTATGCTGGTACTCTATGAAGTTGGCATATTTTTATCGCGACGGGTTGAAAAGGCCAGGGAAGCGGAACAGTTGGCAGGATGAGGTACCAGGAGCTAGGTGCTGGATACTGGGTGCTGGGTGCTGGGTACTGGATTTTATTAAATTTGAATTGGTTTTCAATGAAGAATAAAAAAAATTGCGAATGAAACTCAGAACCGAGAACCTTGTGAAACGTTACCGCACCCGAACCGTGGTAAAGGATGTTTCGTTTGAGGTTGAACAGGGTGAAATTGCCGGTTTGCTGGGTCCGAACGGTGCCGGTAAAACCACTTCATTTTATATGATTGTCGGGCTTATTCAGCCTAACGCGGGAAAGATATTCCTTGATGATGAGGAAATTACCAACGAGCCGGTGTATAAACGCGCCCAAAAGGGAATCGGATACCTGGCACAGGAGGCTTCGGTATTCAGGCGGCTTTCTGTTGAGGACAATATAAAGGCGGTGCTGGAAATGACCAACCTGTCAAAAGAAGAGCAGCGTATGCGGGTTGAATCGTTGCTGAATGAATTCGGACTCCAGAAAATAAGAAAAAGTTTAGGGATACAACTTTCAGGAGGTGAGCGGCGAAGAACCGAAATTGCCCGTGCCCTTGCCCTTAAACCGAAATTTATACTGCTTGACGAGCCATTTGCAGGTGTCGACCCAATTGCTGTTGAGGACATCCAGGAAATTGTTTCCAAGCTGAAAGACAAAAACATTGGTATTCTGATCACCGATCACAACGTGCACGAAACCTTGTCAATCACCGACCGGGCCTATCTGCTGTTCGAAGGCGAAATCCTTAAAGCCGGAACGGCAAGGGAACTGGCCGAAGACGAACAGGTACGCAGGGTTTACCTGGGCAAAAACTTTGAGCTCCGGTAATACGGGTGGCACAAAGTATGGCCCCCTATCACAGCAACAAACCATAACACAGCATAACATGACCTCCAGGGTATATTTTACCGATCTGAGTGCCAGTCCCGCCATGAACCTGCAGCGGAAGCTCGAGAACCTCATGCGGAAAGCAGGCATCGACACCATTAATTTGGAACATAAGATTACTGCTGTTAAAATTCACTTTGGCGAACCGGGAAACCTTGCCTATATCAGGCCGAATTTTGCCGCCACCGTGGTTAAGTATTTAAAGGGTAAAGGGGCAAAGCCATTTCTGACCGATGCAAATACCCTGTACTCCGGAAGACGTTCGAATGCAGTTGATCACCTTCGGTCGGCCTGGGAAAACGGGTTCAATCCGCTGGTGGTGGATTGTCCGGTTATTATAGCCGATGGTTTGCGTGGATCGGACTATGCCGAAGTCCCCGTTGATCTCGAACACTGCAAAACAGCCAAAATTGGGAAAGCCATAGCAGATGCCGATGTATTTATTTCCATGACACATTTTAAAGGTCATGAACTCACCGGATTTGGCGGAGCCCTTAAGAACATTGGTATGGGCTGTGCCTCGGTAGGCGGTAAACTTGTGCTCCATTCCACTTCGGCACCGGTTATTGTAGCCGAAAACTGCACAGGGTGCAGGGTATGTGTAAAAAACTGTGCACAGGAGGCTATTACCATGGGGGCCGACAAAATAGCCGTTATCGACTATGAAAAATGTGTGGGCTGCGGACAGTGTGTGGCTGTTTGCCAGTACGATGCAGCCCAGGTAGTATGGGAGTCGGCTTCGGAACTTTCAAACCGTAAAATTGCCGAGTACACCCTGGCCGTGGTGAAAGATAAACCGGCTTTTCACCTTAGCTTTATCATGCAGGTTTCACCCGATTGTGATTGCTGGGGATATAACGACTACCCGCTGGTGCCTGATATAGGAATGGCGGCTTCATTTGATCCGGTGGCGCTCGACCAGGCTTGCGTGGATATGGTGGTTAGTGCTCCGGCAATGCCCAACAGTCGTATTAACAAGGACCATGCCCACGACCATTACATTGGCACCGACAAGTTTGCTTTAGCCCACCCCAATGTTCACTGGGAAGCCGGGCTGGAACATGCTGAAAAAATTGGCCTGGGTACCCGCAACTACGAGTTGGTGAAAGTCTGACCCGGCAAAACTAACAAGTTACTGCAGCCTAATCCTTCCGGGGGTGCTTATTTCAGCTTATAGGCCAATACCCTGTTATCTGCAAAGGTGGGAACAAGCAGCATATTTTTACTTATGGCGTAATCGATATCCGCAGCATTCATTTTTGCCGGTGTCACATCGAGCAGTTTAACCTTTTCTTTCGAGGGGTTGATCAGGTGAACGTGCCCAACCCAGTCCGATATCAGGTAATTGCCTTTGCCATCGGGGACCAGGCCGTCAATGCCTCCGGTGTTGAGGATGTAGTCCTTTATTTCACCGTTATTGGGATGAATGCTGACAACCCGGTCACTGGTTCCGGCCAGCAGTTTCCCATCGGCAAAGAAAAGTCCGTTGACTCCGCTGATGGCATTGTTTTGCACCAGCAGGGAGGCTTTGCCGTTGCGGATCACGTAAATGGCCTGATCACGCGAGTCGGAAACATAAACAGCGCCTGAAGGATCTGTAATGATATCATTCAGGAATTTGGTGCCGCTTATTTCGGTGGCATCTACCTGTTTACCGGTTTTTATATCAATTTTCACCACGCGGGTGATATCTGAAACAAAGAGAAAGCCGCCGGCAATGCCCAGTCCTTTTGGGGCATCGAGTCCCGTGGCCCACTTCAGCTCGAGTATTTTTCCATCGGGCGACAGTTTGGAAATAAAACCGTTACCATCTTTTTCTGCAGGCGAACCATTAATGTTTGATACATAAATAACCTGTTGTTCGGCATCGTAAAGTACCGCTTCGGGTACCATCAGTTCAGCAGGGCTTTCCCACAATAACTCCAGTTTGTCGGATACATATGCCTGTTGTGCCAGGGCACTCATTAAGGTAAGGCTGAAAACGAACAGCAAAGCATTTTTTTTCATGGTCTCAGGATTTTGATTTTATTAAGCTTAACAAAGATAAATCATAATTGTTGCATCCTTTATTAACAAACACTGCTTATAGCAGGTGAAAGGCTGGTATTCTAAAGTATTTTGGAGCGAACATCGTAGAGGTATTCTCAAAACACCTGTAGTTGTTGGCAAAGAGCAGTAAATCAAAATGCCCGGTAATTTTATTTTCGCGGAATATAAAAAGTGGTATCTTTGCGCGAAATTTTGCCGCGGATGTGGCGTAATTGGTAGCCGCGCAAGACTTAGGATCTTGTGCCGTAAGGCGTGGGGGTTCGAGTCCCTTCATCCGCACAGAAACAGAAGTTCTTTGTATTCCGAAAGGATTAAGGTGCGGATGAAGGGGCGAGAAGTCTATCCCGCCGGAGGAGGCGGGAAGTCCCTTCATCCGCACAGAAACAGAAGTTTCTGCTAAAAGCCAATAGCCAACAGCCAATGGCTTTTTATAGTTACACTGGAATACTTTTATAAACGATATTCTATTATATACATACAGATGAACATTAAGAAAGACAGTATTGACGAACTGAATGCAGTATTGACAATCAGAATTGAGAAACCTGATTACGAAGAGCGTGTTGATAATATCCTGAAGGACTACAGAAAGAAAGCCCGCTTCGACGGTTTCCGTCCGGGTAAGGTGCCCCAGGGACTTGTAAATAAGTTATATCGTAAACCCATACTGGCCGAGGAGATTAACAAAGTAATGGCCGAATCGCTCGGCAAATACCTGGTTGATGAAAAACTGAACATACTGGGCGAGCCGCTGCCCAATGCAGACAAGCCGGTTAATATCGACTGGGACAATGATTCCGAATTTGAATTTGCTTTTGACATTGGCCTGGCGCCCGAACTCGACATTGCTGTAACGGAAAAAGATAAGATACCTTATTATATCATTGCGGTTGACAAGGACGAGATAGCCAGGCAGGTTGACAGGATGGCTACGAGGTTTGGTACTTACAAGGATGCCGATGAGGTTACAGGAGACGAATTGGTAAGGGCCGGCATGGTTGAAGTTGACGGCGACAATAACCCCGTTGAAAACGGTGTTGTGGTTGACGAAGGCAGTATATCGCTTGAATTTGTGGGCGATGAGAAAATCAAAAAACAGTTTAAAAAACTGAAGGCCGGCGATCAGCTGGTGATTGATGTAAAGAAGGCTTTTACAAATGAAACTGACCTGGCTGCCTTGCTGAAAGTGGATAAGGAAAAACTTAAGGATATCAGCAATCATTTTCAGCTCACCCTGAAGTCGGTATCGAAATTTGAGAAAGCCGCTGTTGACCAGGAACTATTTGACAAGGTTTACGGCAAAGACGTTGTGAAATCGCAGGAAGAATTTGAGCAGAAGATCACCGATGAGCTAAAAGTCGCGTTTGACCGCAACAGCGATTATAAGTTCAGCATGGATGCCAAGGACTTCTATATTGGTAAATTCAAAGGCGACCTGCCATCGACTTTCCTTAAGCGTTGGCTGTTGCACTCCAACGAGGGTAAGGTTACGGCTGAGCAGATCGACAAGGATTTTGATCATTTTTTAACCGACCTGAAGTGGCAGTTGATAAAAGGTAAGATTACCCGTGACAATTCCCTGAAAATTGAGGAGGAGGCATTGCTTGACCATGTGAAAGAGGCCATCAGGCAGCAGTTCATACAGTATTACGGTATTGGAGAGGTTCCGGTCGATATGCTCGAAAAATATGCCAAAGAAAGTCTTGCCCGCGAGGATGAGCGCAACCGGTATATTGAGAGTATGAATGAGCAAAACGTGTATGATTTTATTAAGAAAACGGTGAAACTCGACAACAAAGACATAACTTTGGAGAAATTCAACAAGCTTTTCGATAAATAACATACCACTGAAACTTTAACCGTATGGATCTGATCAGAGATTTCAACAAGTTTGCCACCGGTCACATGGGCATCAGCAGTCTGAACCTGCACCGGGTTACCTCTGTGACTAACAGCTATATATCACCTACCATTATTGAGGAACGTCAGCTCAATATCGCCCAGATGGATGTGTTTTCGAGGCTGATGATGGACAGGATTATTTTCCTGGGGCTGCCTATTGACGACTATGTTGCCAATATTATTCAGGCCCAGCTGTTGTATCTCGATTCAGCCGATCCGGGCAAGGATATCCAGATTTACTTCAACACACCCGGAGGTGCTGTGCATGCCGGTCTGGGGATATACGACACCATTCAATACGTTACCTGCGATGTGGCCACCATATGCACGGGAATGGCTGCCTCCATGGGCGCCGTTTTATTATGCGCAGGCACCAAAGGAAAGCGTTCCGCACTTAAACATTCGCGCGTTATGATCCATCAACCCATGGGTGGTGCCCAGGGACAGGCCACCGATATCGAAATCACCGCCCGCGAAATATTAAAGCTCAGGGCTGAATTGTACAGTATCATTGCTGAACATTCGGGGAATACACTTGAAAAGGTGGAGAAAGATTCCGACCGTGATTACTGGATGACGGCAAAGGAAGCGCTGGAATACGGAATGATTGATGAAATACTCGAAAGAACAAAGAAAAAGTAGCATAATGTGTTGGTTTTTTGTAACTTTGGGCTTTTAAGAACCGTTTAAACTGAAAATACTGCCTGATGGATAAATGCTCTTTTTGCGGACGAGACAAGCGCGACACCAACCTGTTGATTGCCGGTATTTCCGGGCATATTTGCGACAGTTGCGTGGAGCAGGCATGGGAAATTGTGCAGGAGGAAACCAGGAAAAAAGCCGCATTTGATGTCAATGAAATAAAGTTACTAAAACCCAAAGAGATAAAGAAATTCCTGGACCTGTATGTGATTGGTCAGGAAGATGCCAAAAAAACCATTTCGGTTGCTGTTTACAATCATTATAAACGACTGATGCAGACGAACCGCCGCGACCAGGCTGATGATATTGAAATTGAGAAATCAAACATCATACTGGTGGGTGAAACCGGTACGGGAAAAACATTACTGGCCCGTACCATTGCCAAATTGCTGCACGTACCGTTTACCATAGTAGATGCCACGGTACTAACCGAAGCCGGATACGTGGGTGAAGATATCGAAAGCATACTAACCAGGCTTCTGCAGGTTGCCGATTACAACACCGAAGCAGCAGAAAAGGGCATTGTCTTCATCGACGAAATTGATAAAATTGCACGTAAAGGCGATAACCCCTCCATTACCCGTGATGTATCGGGCGAAGGTGTGCAGCAGGGCCTGCTGAAATTGCTCGAAGGCTCTGTGGTTAACGTGCCTCCGCAGGGTGGGCGTAAACATCCCGATCAGAAAATGATTCCCGTGGATACACGTAACATCCTGTTTATTTGCGGTGGCGCTTTTGAAGGAATCGAAAGAAAAATAGCCCAGCGGCTGAATACCAAGGTGGTAGGTTATAATGCTTCGCGACAAACCGATCGCATTGAACGCGAAAACCTGATGCAATACATTGCCCCGCAAGATCTGAGGTCTTACGGTATGATTCCCGAAATAATCGGCCGGCTTCCCATACTGACCTATCTGCATCCGCTCGACCGGAAAACATTAAGAACCATTCTCACCGAGCCCAAAAATTCCATTATTAAGCAGTATGTCAAGCTTTTCGACATGGATAAGGTTACACTTACCTTTGATGAGGCTGCACTCGAATATATTGTGGATAAGGCTGTCGAATTCAAGCTGGGTGCCAGGGGATTACGATCGATTTGCGAGGCCATTATGATTGATGTGATGTTTGAACAACCTTCATCGGATGATAAGGAAGTGGTGATTACCGCCGAGTATGCCAAAACCAAAATAGACAAGATTAATTTGTACCGGTTAAAAGCAGCCTGAAAATTTGTTTTTTTCAAAATCAATCCTATATTTGCAACTGTAAAAACAATCAGAAATGTGTAAAATTTATACAAATTGGTGTTGGTGGCGTATCGTTTTTCTCATAAAACCGTGAGACCGTTACCTTTTTGTATAAAAGCATAAAATATAGCAGCGGCCTATCGTACTCACGGTAGGCCGTTTTTTTTTGAGGATTATTTATGCATAAACTATATCAAAACCCATATGAATAAGTACACCATTAAAACCAGAACCCGCCAGCTGCTTGCCGATACCATTACGCCGGTAAGCATCTACCTGAGGATCCGCGATGTGTTTCCCAACTCGCTGCTACTCGAGAGTTCCGACTATCACGGTAACGAAAACAGCTATTCGTTTATTTGCCTGAAGCCCATTGCCGGTTTCGAGGTGGAAAACGGCAATGTTACAGAGACTTATCCCGATGGATCAAAACAGGTTTCAACACTATCCCGTCACGGTCAGTTTAAAGAACGATTCAGGGAATTTCTGCAGCGTTTTGAACAGGTTCCGGGGCAGGATAAAGTTGCCGTTAACGGCTTGTTTGGCTATACGGCCTACGATGCCATCCGCCATTTCGAACAGATAGGCTTATCGGCAAAACCAGTTCAGGAACAACAGATTCCCGAAATCCGTTATCATTTTTACAATTATATTATTGCCATCAACCACTTCCAGAATAACCTGCAGATAATCGAAAACCGCATCAACGGCGAACCCGATGAACTCGAAAGGATTGAAACCCTGCTCAACAGCCGTAACATGGCCATTTATGGTTTCCGCACCGAAGGTTCCGAACAGTCGAACATTACTAACCAGCAATATATGGAAATGGTAACCCGGGGCAAGGAACATTGTTACCGGGGCGATGTATTCCAGGTGGTTTTATCGCGCCAGTTTTCGCAACAGTTTACCGGTGACGAGTTTAATGTTTACCGGGCGCTGCGTTCCATAAATCCCTCACCTTACCTGTTTTATTTCGATTATGGCAGCTATAAAATCTTTGGTTCATCACCGGAGTCGCATCTTAAAATTCATAAAGGCAGGGCCAGCATAAATCCCATTGCCGGTACCTTCAGACGAACCGGCGACGACGAACACGATAAGCTGCTGGCTCAGCAGTTATCGGGTGATCTGAAAGAGAATGCCGAGCATGTTATGCTGGTTGACCTGGCCCGTAACGACCTGAGCCGGCATGCACAGAAAGTTACCGTGGATAAGTACCGCGAAGTTCAGTTTTTCTCACATGTAATTCACCTGGTATCGGCTGTTTCGGGTGAGCTTAACGAGGGTTCGGATATTACCGATATGATGACGGCTACCTTTCCGGCAGGAACGTTGTCGGGTGCCCCCAAATACAAAGCCATGCAGCTGATTGACAAATACGAAAACCAGCTTCGCGGCTATTATGGCGGGGCGTTGGGGTATCTCGACTTTAACGGCACATTTAACCATGCCATTATGATCCGTACATTCCTGAGTAAGGGCAATACCTTATATTACCAGGCTGGTGCCGGCATTGTTGCTATTTCCAAAGAAGAGAATGAGCTTCAGGAGGTGAATAACAAACTTGGGGCCCTTAAGAAGGCAATAGAAATGGCAACCAAAATAGCTTAATACCATGACAAAACCATATAAAATACTGGTGATTGACAATTATGATTCGTTTACCTATAACCTGGTACACTATATTCATAAGCTCACAGGCTTCGCTCCTGATGTTTTCCGTAACGATGAAATTGATATACCTGCTGCATCAGCTTACGACAAAATTTTACTGTCGCCGGGTCCCGGTATCCCCATAGAAGCGGGAATATGTCTCGACCTCATCAGGGAACTTGGCCCACGCAAAAGCATGCTGGGAATATGCCTGGGACATCAGGCCATCGGTGAAGCATTTGGGGCAAAGCTGTCAAATCTCAGCGAGGTATACCATGGTCTGGCAATGCCATTGACCATAACAAAACCCGATGAACCCCTTTTTAAGGACCTGCCCGAAAAATTCACCGTGGGCCGTTATCATTCGTGGGTGGTTGAAAAAAAAGACTTACCTGCTTGTTTTTCAGTTACCTGTGTGGATGAGCACGGCTATATCATGGGTATTTCTCACAATCAGTACGATGTGCGGGGGTTGCAATTCCACCCCGAATCGGTACTTACCGAACATGGCTACCAGATTATGGAAAACTGGCTGAAGATATGAAGGATGCATGGGCGAACCATTAAAAAATCAAAAATCTGACACATGAAGAAGATACTGAACTACCTGTTTGAACATAAAACCCTTACCCGCCAGGAGGCAGAGGAGGTATTAACCAATATTGCCCGGGGGAGTTATTCCGAATCGGAAATGGCCGCTTTTATTACCGTATACCTGATGCGCAGTATTACGGTTGAAGAACTTTCGGGTTTTCGCGATGCGCTCCGGAACCTGTGCCTGAGGGTAAATGTGGGCGATTTCGACACGATTGATGTATGCGGTACCGGAGGCGACGGCAAGGATACCTTTAATATATCCACCCTGTCGGCTTTTGTGGTGGCAGGAGCCGGTGCAAAAGTTGTTAAACATGGCAATTACGGCGTTTCGTCGGCCTGCGGATCAAGTAATGTTATGGAGCATTTTGGTTACCGGTTTTCAACCGATGCCGATAAACTGCGGCGCGAAATTGAAAAGTCGGGGGTGTGTTTTCTGCATGCACCTTTGTTCAACCCGGCCATGAAAAATGTGGCACCGGTAAGGAAGGCGCTTAAAGTGAAAACCTTTTTCAACATGCTGGGGCCTATGATAAACCCTGCTTTTCCTAACAGACAGCTGATAGGCGTTTACGGGCTCGACCTGGCACGTTTGTACAACTACCTTTATCAGCAGTCGGACATCCGCTACGTTATTGTTCACAGTCTCGACGGGTATGACGAGGTTTCGCTTACCGGCAGTTTCAAATATATCCTCAACGGGGTGGAGGAAATTGTATCACCTGAAAGTTTTGGTTTTGAGCCTGTCAGGGCTGCGGATTTACAGGGTGGTACCACTGTGGCCGAATCAGCCGGCATATTCCTCAATGTATTGCAGAACAAGGGCACAGACGTACAAAACAATGTGGTTATTGCCAACAGCCAGCTGGCACTTATGTGTTATTATCCCGGCAAGTCGCGCGACGAGTGCAGGAACATGGCTGAAGAATCGCTGAAAAGCGGAAAGGCGCTTGCCGCGTTTAACCAGTTAATTGCTTTGCAATCATGACGATTCTTGAAGAAATTGTGGCCTATAAGCGCAACGAGGTTGAACAGGCCAAAGCAAAAATACCGGTTGGCAAGCTCGAAACCGGCAAATATTTCGGGCGTGAGCCATTGGCCATGACCGACTACCTGCTGCGTGATGACAAAACCGGTATTATTGCCGAATTCAAGCGCAGATCACCTTCCAAGGGGTTAATTAACGGACATTCTACGGTTGAGGAGGTTACCACAGGTTACTTCCGGTCAGGTGCTTCGGCCCTTTCGGTTTTAACGGACCAGCATTTTTTTGGCGGATCAGCCGATGACCTCAAACGCGCCCGCGAATTGACACCTGTTCCCATTTTAAGAAAGGATTTTGTGATAGATGCGTATCAGCTTTTTGAAGCAAAAGCCATGGGCGCTGATGCCGTATTGCTGATAGCTGCGGCCCTTGGGGTAGGCGAAACCAGGCAACTGGCACAGCAGGCCCGTATGCTGGGCTTGCAGGTCCTGCTCGAAGTACACGAGATGACTGAACTGGACCACCTTAACGAATTTATCGACATAGTGGGGGTTAACAACCGCGATCTGAAAACCTTTGTGGTAGATACCGAACGATCGGTTCAGCTGGCAGAACACATACCGGCAGGCTTTGTAAAAATTTCTGAGAGTGGCATCACGGCACCGCTTACCATTAAACGACTCAGGGGATGCGGTTACCAGGGTTTTCTGATGGGTGAGCATTTTATGCGCTCACCCGAGCCTGCCCGGGCTTTTTCGGATTTTGTCGGACAATTACTAGCGGATCATGCTTAAGGTAAAGGTTTGCGGTATGCGTAACCTCCGAAACATGCTTGAAGTGGCAGCCGAAGGGGTGGACTACCTGGGATTTATATTTTACCGGCCATCAAAGCGGTATGTGGGCGACACACCCCCGATGGACCTTTTTGAGCAGGTGAACAGCCGTATAGAAAAAGTGGGGGTGTTTGTCGATGAAAATACAGATACCATGCTGGATATTTTGCACCGATATAACCTGGATGTTTTGCAATTGCATGGAAGTGAACCTCCTGCTGTATGTGAACAATTCAAAGCAAAGGGGATAAAAGTTATCAAGGCTTTTGGTGTGAATGCCTCATTCGACTTTGCGGTGATGCAACCATATCTGCCTTTTTGCGATTACTTTCTGTTCGACACCCGGTCGGAACAGCATGGTGGTACCGGTATTAAATTCAACTGGCAAAAGATTGACGAATATGCATTCGACAAACCTTTTTTTCTGAGCGGAGGTATTGAGGCTGAAGATGCCGGGACTATACTGGAACTGACCCATCCATTGTTGTATGCAGTGGATATCAACAGCAGGTTCGAAACCGAACCGGGGCTGAAGGATGTGAAAATGATAAAAGAGTTTATAACAGCTATAAAAACAATTTGAAATGAACTATTCGGTTAACGAAAGGGGTTATTACGGCGAATTCGGAGGCGCTTTCATTCCTGAAATGATGGTCCCGAATATCGACGAATTACGTGAGAACTACCTGAACATATTAAATGATCCGGCATTCAGGCAGGAGTTTACCAGCCTGCTGAAGGATTATGTAGGAAGGCCTTCGCCGCTGTATTATGCAAAACGGCTGTCGGATTTTCATAACACACACGTTTATCTTAAGCGCGAAGATCTGAACCATACCGGGGCACACAAAATTAACAACACGGTGGGCCAGATACTTATTGCCAGGCGGTTGGGGAAAACCCGCATTATTGCCGAAACCGGTGCGGGACAGCATGGTGTGGCAACGGCTACCGTGTGCGCGTTAATGGGACTGAAATGTATCGTTTATATGGGAAAACTCGATGTGGAACGACAGGAGCCCAATGTGCTGCGGATGAAAATGCTGGGTGCCGAAGTAATTCCGGTGCTGAGCGGCAATATGACGTTAAAGGACGCTACCAATGAGGCCATTCGCGATTGGATCAACAACCCTGTTGACACCCATTATATCATTGGCTCTGTAGTGGGGCCGCATCCTTATCCCGACCTGGTAACCCGTTTGCAATCGGTTATCAGCGAGGAGATGAAGTGGCAGCTGAAGGAGCATACAGGCAGTTCCGACCCCGACTATATTGTTGCCTGTGTGGGTGGCGGCAGCAATGCAGCCGGAGCATTTTACCATTACCTCGATAACCCGCAGGTTAAACTGGTTGCAGTGGAAGCCAGCGGTAAGGGTATCGACAGCGGTGAATCGGCAGCCACCATGGTACTTGGAAAACCCGGCATCATTCATGGAAGCCGGACGATGCTTATGCAGGATGACGACGGACAGATACTTGAGCCGTATTCGGTATCGGCCGGACTCGATTACCCGGGAATAGGCCCAATGCATTCATTCCTGAACATTACAGGCAGGGCCATATTCGAACATGCCACCGATGAAGAAGCGCTTGAAGCTGCCTTAAGGCTAACCCGGCTCGAAGGCATTGTTCCGGCACTGGAGTCGGCGCATGCACTGGCAGCCCTGAAAAAAATGAGTTTTAAACCCACCGACACGGTTGTGGTGAACCTCTCAGGCCGTGGCGACAAGGATATGGCGGCTTACATGAAATACCTCAACGATAAAAAACTGCTTTAATTATATATGGCTATGAACCGAATTAACCGACTTTTTAAAGAAAAACCAGGTAATATACTATCCGTTTATTTTACCGCGGGCCATCCTGCCCTTGACACGGCACCGCGGATAATTGGCGCGCTTGCAGCAGCCGGAGCCGATATGATTGAAATTGGCATGCCCTTTTCCGATCCAATGGCCGACGGACCTGTAATTCAGCAAAGCAGCAGCACGGCATTGAAGAACGGGATGAACCTGAAGCTTTTATTCAGCCAGTTGAAAGATATCCGGAAAACAGTGGATATTCCATTACTGCTGATGGGCTACCTGAATCCGGTTTTGCAGTATGGCATGGAGAACTTTTGCAGCGATTGTGCTATAGCGGGTATTGACGGGCTGATTTTACCCGACATGCCGTTGCAGGTTTATCACGAAGAATACCGGGGTATTGTTGAAAAGTACGGGTTATGTAACATATTGCTGATATCGCCACAAACGAGCGATGAGCGGATCCGCAAAATTGATGCAGCCAGTAACGGCTTCATTTACACCGTTTCGTCTTCGTCCACCACAGGCGTAAAAGGCAGTTTTTCGGAAGAACAGCTCAGCTATTTCAAGCGGATACGAGAGATGAAACTTACCAATCCAACGCTGGTGGGCTTTGGTATATCCGACGGCAGGGGTTTTGCCACTGTATGCAGCTATGCACAGGGCGCTATAATTGGCAGTGCGTTTGTGAAGATGCTTTCGGAAACCCGGGACATGGAAAAGGATATCGACCGGTTTATTAGAAACATCAGGGGTTAGTCATTAAATAAAAAACCCGCTGTGACTATGCATCAGCGGGCTTTCGAAAGGACATGAAAGGATATCTTTCCATGGTGTATTTTATTTAAGCATGTCGGCCAATATGATTTCGTTTGTGTTTGCTTCAGCTAATTCGCTGGCGAATAACATTTCGGCTGCAGGTGGATTGTATTTCAGCGATTCTTCTTCGGCATCAAACAATTGGTGCAGGCTTACCTCTTCGTATGACAGCTTTTCTGCAGCTGTGTAATCATCTGCATCATAGCGCAGTTTTGATGCTGTTTCTGCACAAAGTACCTCAAGTTGATTCATGGCAGCATGCGTTTCTTCTATTTCAACGTAATCTGCGGCAGAATATTGCAGCGAGGTCTCCATTGAAGCATTCAAAAAATCGATATTGTCCAGTGCTGCGTTAACGTCATCGCAGTCGGCATTAAGCGGGGCAACATAACGAAGCGATTGAGCGGTTACGTTCATCAGTGCTTCGAGGCGCACCAGCGAAGCGATATACGACGAGCCCGTGTTGTCCTGTGCCGGCTGGGCAAATATACCGGTGTTGATCATCAGAAAAGCGATAACAGTTACAGTTGCTTTTTTCAGGTTGCTGGTGTTCATTTTTGTTTTCATTTTATGCTTTTTTTAGGTTGTTGCAATAGGTATTACATTATCTGTGCCAAAGTTTATAAATAGCATATAAACAATATTATACAGTGATTATTGGGTAAGAAATCCGAACGCCTGATTGTTATGGTTCGGTACAGTGGGTGTACGGAATCGAACATTAAGTTGTCAGGTGCTGGTTACCGGGTACTGCGTGTTCTTCGAAAATCGGTGTTCGATGTTCAGTGTTCGGTGTTTGTTTGATAGGGTTTGATAAGGTGTTAAATAATGAAAGAATGAAAAAATGAAAAAATGAAGGAATAGGATGTCGGGTATTGGGTCCTGACTGCCGCTGCCGTAGCTACTCGTCTCTCGTCCCTTGGCCCTTGTCCCTACTCTTGGCTCTTGGTTCTTAGTTCGCCAACAGTCAACAAAAAACCCGCTGTGCTTTTTGCATCAGCGGGTTTATAAACCCTGATAAATTGATGTTCGCATGGTGAATGGTTTTAGAAAGTTTCGGCCAGCATAGGATCGGTGTTGTTCTCCTGGGTTTCCTGCAGGTGAAGTTCATCTGCATCCGGTGCTTTGTACCTGAGTGATGCTTCGGTAGCGGCAAGCAGTTCACGCAGACTTTCTTCCTGTGGGGTAAGCTGTTCTTCTCCGGGCAGGAATTTTTCCTCAACGGGTGCTTCAGGGGCTCTATACTTCAGTGATGTTTCTATTCCGGCAAACAGGGTCTCAAGGTTTCCCATGGCCTCATTAACTTCTTCGGCAGCAACAAAGTCCGAAGCGTTGTATTGGAGCGATGCTTCCGTTTCTTCAGCTTTGGCATCAAGCCATTCCAGTTCATATGCTATGTCAGCGGATTCGTTATAAGCAGGAGCAGTATAACGTATGGCCTGAGCGGTCGCATGCATCAGGGTTTCAAGGCGTGCAAGCGATGCGGCATATTCGGCCCCCATTTTGTCCTGAACCGGCTGGGCAAAAGTTCCGGCGCTTACTACCAGCAAAGTCAGAACGGCTAAGGCTATTCTCTTCAGGTTGCTGTATGTTGTCTGTGTTTTCATGTTGTGTTTATTAAGTTGGTTTCATGACAGGGTTTTCATTAACCGTGCCAAAGCCGATAATAACATGAATAACAGAAATATACAAAGCAATACCAATCGTTTTTGCCTGTCGTTAATTGTAACAAAACAATCAATAGGTGTACGAATCCGGACAGGTCGTGCCCTGGGTATTTTTTCGTTAACGTTTTATGCCGGAGAGGTTTTCAAGGGCCAGCATCAGTGCCTGGGTGCCCTTTGCGTCGTATCCCAGGGCGGAAACCGACTGGTAAAGCTGTTGCGCCAGGGCCAGTCCGGGTACCGATATTTTCATCCGGCGGGCTTCTTCCAGGGCAATGCCCATATCTTTAATAAAATGACGGACGAAAAAGCCCGGTTCAAAATCGCGTTTGAGGATGCGCGGTGCCAGGTTGTCGAGCGACCAGCATGCGGCTGCTCCCCCGGATATGGAGCTGAGCATGGTTTCCAGGTCGAGGCCTGCCTTATAACCATATAGCAGGCATTCGCACATGCCCACCATGGTGCCGGCAATCTGGATTTGGTTGCACATTTTGGTGTGCTGGCCCGCTCCTGCTTTGCCCTGGTAAACGACCTTCTTCCCCATGAAGTTGAAAAGCGGCAGTATGGTATTGAAAACAGCTTCATCGCCACCAGCCATAATGGAAAGTGTGGCATTCCGGGCGCCTACGTCACCACCCGAAACGGGGGCATCAAGGGTGAACACGCCTTTTGCCATGGCCTGCTGGTATATTTCAACAGCCAGGCTGGGACTGGTGGTAGTCATGTCTGCCAGCACCATGCCTGGTTTGGCCGATTCAACGAGCCCTCCCGGTGCGAGGTACACCTCGTGAACATCCACGGGGAAACCGACCATGGTGAAAACAATATCGGCTTGTTGTGCAACATCGGCGGGCGAATTGCACCACACGGCACCTTTTTCTACAGCCGATGAGGCTTTTTCGGGGGTACGGGTATAAACAAAACCAGGATAACCTTTGTCCAGCAAATGACCGAACATGGATTTTCCCATTACGCCGGTCCCGATCCAGCCGATTTTTGTGTGTTGATCAATTTTCATGTGATTCTAATTAGCTGCTCGCAGCTCGCAGCTCGCAGCTCGCAGCTCGCAGCTCACAGCTCACAGCTTCTTCTTTTAATATCTGTAATGCTCCGGCTTAAACGGTCCTTTCATTGGCACGCCAATATAATCGGCTTGCTGCTGGCTTAGTTTGGTAAGCTTAACCCCAAGTTGTTCGAGGTGCAGCCGGGCCACTTCTTCGTCGAGTTTTTTAGGCAGGCGGTAAACATCAATTTCATAATTGTGCTGCCAGAGGTCAATTTGTGCCAGTGTCTGGTTCGAGAACGAATTGCTCATGACAAACGAAGGATGGCCGGTGGCACAACCCAGGTTAACCAGGCGGCCTTCGGCAAGGAGGAAGATAGATTTTCCGGAGGGGAAGGTGTATTTATCCACCTGGGGTTTTATATTCAGGTGTTTGATGCCCGGGTAAGTGGTTAATTTGCTCACCTGGATCTCATTGTCGAAATGCCCTATGTTGCAGACAATCGACTGGTCCTTCATTTGTGCCATATGTTCAATGGTGATCACGTCGCGGTTCCCGGTGGTGGTTACAAAAATATTGCCTTCTTTCAGTGCATCTTCGATGGTGGTAACTTCAAATCCTTCCATGGCTGCCTGAAGGGCACAAATCGGGTCGATTTCGGTTACCATCACACGGGCGCCATACGAGCGCATGGATTTGGCAGAGCCCTTGCCTACATCGCCATAACCGAGCACCACCACAACTTTGCCTGCAATCATCACATCGGTGGCCCTTTTTATACCATCGGCCAGCGACTCGCGGCAACCGTAAAGGTTGTCGAATTTACTCTTGGTAACCGAATCGTTAACATTGACGGCCGGAACGAGGAGTTCTCCCCTTTCTTTCATTTGATACAGCCGATGAACACCTGTAGTGGTTTCTTCCGAAACACCTTTCCAGGTTTTGACAAAGCGGTGCCATTTACCGTTGTCATCCTGCAGTGCTTCTTTCAGCAGGTTGAGGATTACGCTTTCTTCGTGACTTTCGGGTTTCTTATCGAGAACTGTTGCATCTTTTTCGGCTTTATAGCCCATGTGCATGAGCAGGGTGGCATCGCCGCCATCGTCTACAATCAGGTTTGGACCACCGCCGTCGGGAAACGATAAGGCCTGCAGGGTACACCACCAGTATTCTTCGAGCGTTTCACCCTTCCAGGCAAAAACCGGTATCCCGGCCTTGGCAATGGCTGCTGCAGCATGGTCCTGCGTGGAGAATATATTGCAGCTGGCCCAGCGTACATCGGCGCCAAGCTCTTTCAGGGTTTCAATCAGCACGGCGGTTTGTATGGTCATATGCAGTGAGCCCGAAATGCGTGCTCCCTGCAACGGTTTCTGCGAAGCATATTTTTTACGTATGGCCATCAAACCGGGCATTTCCTTTTCGGCAATATCAATTTCCCTGCGCCCGAAATCGGCCAGACTGAGATCTTTTACCTTATAGGGGAGCGTTTCGGTCTTTGTTGCTGTTTTCATACAATTAAGATAATTTAGATTGGTAACTATTTATTTATATTGTCAGGGTATTAAAAACACCCAGCACTTCTTCCTTGTCAATGGCAATTTGTTCCTTTAGTTCTTCCAGCGAATCGAACTTTATCTCACTCCTGAGCCATTCGATAAAACTCACTTTAATAGGTTTATTGTACAGGTTGCCTTCGAAATCGAAAAGGTTAACTTCAATGGCTTTTTCGTGTTCCTGCAGGTTAAGGGTAGGCCGGGTTCCTATGCTCAGCATGCCTTTATATTCCCGGTCGTTTACATTTACCATTACAGCATATACGCCATTGCGGGGCAAAAGTTTCTTAGGCTCGTCGAGCTCGATATTGGCGGTCGGATAGCCCAGTTTTCGTCCGAGTTTGATTCCTTCAACCACCTTGCCCTGTATAAAGTAATGATAACCCAGTGCTTTTGCGGCCATGCCGGCACGGCCTTCTTCCAGCATATGCCTGATATTCGAAGAACTGATATGTATGTCGTCAATGATCACCTGGTTGAGCCTTTCAGCAACAATGTGGTGTTCCCTGGCACTTATCTGCAGGTTTTCGAAGGTGCCCTTGCGGTCTTTTCCAAAATGGTGGTTAAAACCAACCACCACATGCTTTGCCCCAATATGGCCAACAATATAATCGCTTACAAAACGGTCGTAGGTGATATTGGCCAGGTTCATGTCAAAAGGGAGTATGATTAGGTTATCGACCTTTTGCCTGGCAATGAGTTCGATTTTCTCATCGAGCGAAGCAAGCAGGCGCAATTCCTGGTTGTTGGGTTGCAATACAAAGCGGGGATGTGGCCATAGCGTGATCACCACCGATTCGCCTTTGTAGCTTGCTGCCAACTCGTTAATACGACGCAATATTTCAAGGTGCCCGCGGTGAACACCGTCGAATATACCAATGGTGACCACCGGATGGGGAGCGATGAATGGGGATATGTCCTTATATACTTTCAAAACAGGATGATAATCACAGGAATTTGCAAAGTTAATACTTCTGCCATAAATAACAGGGATAGATGGATTACATTTGACAAATGTATTTTTTCGGAGACGCTGAAGCGCAGGGAATAAAGGTTATTTTTTGTCGGTTTTGACAAACTGTCCCGATTAATTTCTAAATTTAATGGTAAATATTTCAGGTATCACCTGTCTGCCGTGTGCATCTTTAACAGGTAGATTTGGTTTCTGATGATAAAAAAAACAAATGAAATACAAGGTCCCGGCAATTGTTGAAAACGACTCATGGCTTGCTCCTTATGGCGAGATCATTTACAGGCGTTCGGTTAAGGCAGCAGAAAAGGAGCAGGAACTCACCGGAGGTGAAAAAACGCTATCGGATTTTGCCACTGGTTACCTGTATTTTGGGTTACACCGGGCAAAACAGGGCTGGGTTTTCAGGGAATGGGCCCCTAATGCCACGGCCATATTCCTGATCGGGGATTTTAACGGGTGGCAGGAAACACCGGAATATAAATTCAAGGCCGGCGAAAACGGGGTTTGGGAAATGACCTTACCTTTGCCGGCTCTTCGCCATGGCGAGCTTTTTAAGCTGTCGGTGCACTGGGAAGGTGGTATGGGGCATAGGCTTCCTTCGTACAGTCGCCGGGTAGTACAGGACGAAAACACCAAAATCTTCAATGCCCAGGTGTGGGCGCCCGAAAAAGGGTACCGCTGGAAAAACGACCGGGTAGATGCAGCCGGAAGGCCTCCTTTTGTTTACGAAGCTCATGTGGGTATGAGCACTACCGAAGAACGGACAGGCACCTATGGTGAATTCAGGAAAAACATTCTGCCGCGGATTAAAAAGGCCGGTTACAATACCATTCAGCTGATGGCCATCCAGGAACATCCTTATTATGGCTCGTTCGGTTATCATGTCTCAAATTTCTTTGCCGTTTCGTCGCGCTTTGGCACACCCGAAGAGTTAAAACAGCTCATTGACGAAGCACATGGAATGGACATTGCCGTCATCATGGATTTGGTTCATTCGCATGCGGTGAAGAACGAACTGGAAGGGTTGGGCAATTTCGACGGGACGCCATACCAGTACTTTCATTCAGGTCCGCGCAGGGAGCATGTGGCCTGGGATTCGCTGTGTTTCGATTACGGAAAGAATGAGGTATTGCATTTCCTGTTGTCGAACTGCAAGTTCTGGCTCGACGAATACCAGTTCGACGGTTTTCGATTCGACGGTGTTACCAGCATGCTGTATTACGATCATGGCCTGTCGCGTAACTTCACCCATTACGGCATGTACTACGATGGGTTACAGGACGAGGATGCCATAACTTACCTGGCATTGGCCAACAGGCTTATTGCCCAGGTTAATCCCGGGGCCATAACGGTAGCAGAGGAGATGAGCGGTATGCCCGGACTGGCGACTACTTTTGAACAGGGCGGATATGGGTTCAGTTACCGGATGGCCATGGGGGTGCCCGATTACTGGATTAAGATCATAAAGGAATTGCCTGATGAAAGCTGGAATGTTTCGGAGATGTACCACGAGTTAACCAGCAAGCGCAGCGATGAAAAGACCGTTTCGTATGCCGAATCGCACGACCAGGCGCTGGTAGGGGATAAGACCATTATATTCAGGTTGCTTGACAAGGAGATGTACTTTGCGATGAGTAAACTTACGCCCAGTCTGATTGTCGACAGGGGCATAGCGCTACACAAGATGATACGTTTGGTAACGGCGGCTACCGGTGGTGGAGGTTACCTGAACTTTATGGGAAACGAGTTTGGGCATCCCGAATGGATTGATTTCCCGCGGGAGGGGAACAACTGGTCGTATAAATATGCCCGCAGGCAGTGGAACCTGGTAGATGATCCGTTGCTGAAATATCATTTTTTGGGTGATTTCGACCGCGACATGATTCAGCTGATCAACGGGGGTGGTTTATACAATCATGCATGGTGTAGTTTGTGTACCGACAACAGGAGCGATCAGGTGCTGGCATTTGAGCGGGGTGAATTCCTGTTCGTGTTTAATTTCAACCCGGCTAAATCGTTCACCGATTATGGTATACCGGCGCATCCGGGTAAGTACCGTATAGTGCTCAATACCGATAATCCGGCCTATGGCGGAAGCGGCAATGTAGATGAAGGGCTGGTGTATATGGCCCGTGGCAATTATAAACCCGGAGCGTCTTATCATTTGCTGGTATATATTCCCAGTCGTTCGGCCCTGGTTTTTAAAAGAGCCCCCACGCCAAGGGTATATTGAGGGTTGTCACACTGTGTAAGGCGGAGGGTAATGTTGTACGAGTCGGATGTGTCATCCTGAGTGAGTTGAAAGGTGATATAATAATTCCTTATTGAGCGAAGAATTTTAATCTACAATGTCCGGCAAAGTACAGTGAAGAGCAAATACGACATAATTAAAACGGGTTGCGGATGCAAAAATTGGCAGTCTTTTTTTTAACACGAAGTACACGAAGAGAAAGCTTCACTAAGACCA